>CAJTTH010000001.1:0-83131 GCA_910579125.1 uncultured Oscillospiraceae bacterium
CACGCCCACATACTTTCACATCGCGCGTTATCGTGGCACCGTCCTCCCGCGCTGTTCATGCTTTGGATTATTCCAAAATCAACGATTGCACAGCGGTATTTTTCGCTTGTGTAACTCCTCTGATGCGCTCTTTGTTCCTTTTGCAAACTTTACTGCTTGTACCTTGTACTCTTTGTCATAACTTCTTGTTTTTCTCATTTTTGACACCTTCCTTTTATTTTCATTATGTTTCTTCGAGGGTTTAGTGTCAAGTTGTATTATACAACATCATATATGACTAACGGTAAACATATTGACAAATTACTTAAAAAAAGTTATAATAAATGTATGACGAATGAAAGGTGAGTTGATTACATTGAAAAGAATACTGAAAGTAACCGTAGCCGTGCTTGCGCTGGGAGTGTTGGGTGGGTGCTCGGGGAATAACACGTCGGGAAGTTCCGATAGCGGGCAGTCGTCTTCGGTGAACGACGCTTCGGTTGAAAGTTCTGCGGGCGGTTCGTCCTCGGCGGATATGGAAAGCTCCGAGAGCAGTTCGGGCGAAACATCGGTCACGCCTATCAACGCCGAACCCGACTACGAGTGGGATAAGGTGATAGCGCTTACGTTCGACGACGGACCGAATGTTGAGACGACAAACGAGGTGCTGGACGTTCTGGAGAAACATCAGGTGGTTGCGTCGTTTTTTCTCATAGGGAATAATATCAACGACGAGAGCGCAAAGTCCGTCAAACGCGCATACGACCTTGGCTGCGAGATCAACAATCACAGCAAGAGCCACGGTTATATGGATAAGATGAGCGCCGGGGAGATAAAAGATGAGTACGATTTTGTCGACCAAAAGGTTCTTGAAATAACGGGCGAACACACGAAGTTTTTCAGACCGCCGTATATTGCGGTCGGCGAGGAGATGTGGGAGAATATCAGCGTGCCGTTCATCTCGGGGTTGGGCTGCAACGACTGGGACGACAATGTGACGGTGGAGAGGCGCGTGGCGGTCATCAACAGGGGCGTAAAGGATGGCTGCATAATCCTTATGCACGACGCACAGGGCAATCATAAGACGGTGGAGGCTATCGATCAGATCATTCCCATGCTGAAAGAGCAGGGCTACAAGTTTACCACGGTGAGCGGACTGTTCGAAGCGAAAGGCATTGAACCCACAACGAAAATGATCTACACGAACGTTACACAGCAAGGTATGTGGGGATAATACTTGACAAAGCCGCCCGAGTGTGATATAATAAGTGCGTAAGATGTGATCAATGCGGATGGTATTCCGTTTAGCGGAAACTGTACCGGCATATTGCAGTCTGTGTTAAATGCGGTCTTTTTGACTGTTCGTGATTGGCGACAAGGGTGAACTGCGCGAATTTACGGCAGACATATATGTCGAGATACATCCGCTGTTCCCGTTTAATACGGGAAAGAAGCGGGTGTATTTTTTGCGTTGATGAGGTTATCGTTTGCTGACGGGAGGTTCTCTAAATGAAGAAAAACAATATCGCAAGCCTTATCGAGATGAAAGCGCGCGGAGAAAAAATATCGCAGATAACCTGTTACGACTATTCTACGGCGCGGATATTCGAGGAGGCGGGCATAAACTCGATACTGGTCGGCGACAGTCTGGGAATGACGATGCAGGGCTACGAGGACACGCTGCCCGTGACTATGGACGAAATGATAGTGTACGGGCGCAGCGTCGGCAGAGCGTGTAAGGACACGTTCGTGGTGGTGGATATGCCGTTTATGAGCTATCAGACGTCGGTCGAACAGGCAGTGGAGAACGCGGGGCGCATTATGAAAGAATGCCGCGCCAACGCCGTAAAGCTCGAGGGCGGAAAGAGCGTTTGTCCGCAGATAGCGGCGATAACGGCGTGCGGCATTCCCGTGTGCGCTCATGTGGGAATGACGCCGCAGTCCGTCAACAGCTACGGCGGATTTAAAGTCCAAGGCAAGGGCGAAACGGAAGCGCGGCGCGTTCTCGAGGACGCTCTCGCTGTGGAAAAGGCGGGCGCGTTTATGGTGGTACTGGAGTGCGTTCCGCCGAAACTCGCCGCGCTGATAACCAAGAAAACCAAGATGATAACGATAGGCATTGGCGCGTGCGCGGAGTGCGACGGTCAGGTGCTGGTATATCAGGATATGCTCGGAATGTCGGGCGGTTTCGTGCCGAAATTCGTCAAGAGGTTCGCGGATATCGGCGAACAGATGAAGTCGGCGGTCGCCGAATACGACAGGGAGGTAAAGTCGGGAGCGTTCCCCGAAACGGAACACACTTATCCCAAGAGCGACTGCTCCGACGAGTTTCTGGAAAAATTAGGCAGAGAGTACGGGGAGGACAGACAATGATAGTTGCAAGAACGATACGCGAGGTTCGCGAAAAAACGGCGCAGTGGCGGCGCGGGGGACAGAGCGTGGGGCTTGTTCCGACTATGGGTTATCTCCACGAGGGTCACGCAAGCCTTGTCGACAGGGCGCGCGCGGCTTGCGATAAGGTGGTGGTCTCGGATTTCGTGAACCCCACGCAGTTCGCGCCGAACGAGGACTTGGAAGCGTATCCGCGCGATTTCGAGCGCGACTGCAAGCTGCTTGAGGAGCACGGGTGCGATATGGTGTTCTGCCCGTCGGTGGAGGAAATGTACGCGCCGAACGCCGCGACATACGTTGAAATTCTCGACGAAATGCCAAAACAGCTTTGCGGAAAAACGCGCCCGATACATTTTCGCGGCGTTTGCACTGTGGTGTCGAAGCTGTTCAACATCGTGCAGCCCGACAAGGCGTTTTTCGGGCAGAAGGACGCGCAGCAGCTCGCGGTCATACGCAGAATGGTGCGCGATATGTCCTACGGCATTGAGATAATCGGCTGCCCTATCGTCCGCGAGAGCGACGGCTTGGCGAAATCCTCGCGCAACACCTACCTCAGCGCAGAGGAGCGCCGCGCGGCATTGGTGCTGTCAAGGGCGGTGTTCCGAGGAGAGGAAATGTTCGGGTCGGGCGTTGCCGACAGCGAAACTGTGCTCGCCGAAATGCGGTCGATAATATCCGCCGAGCCGCTTGCGAGGATAGACTACGTTTCGGCGGTCGACGGCGAGACCATGCTGCCTGTCGACGAAATAACGGACGGCGTTCTGGTGGCAATGGCGGTGTATATCGGCAAAACGCGGCTTATCGACAACTTTATCTCGGGAGGTCCGCAATGACTATCGAAATGCTCAAGGGGAAAATTCACCGCGCGGTCGTAAAACAGGCGGAGCTTGATTATGTCGGTTCGATAACCGTCGACGAGGAGCTTGCGGACGCGGCGGGTATCATCGAGTACGAAAAGGTACAGGTGGTCGACGTGAACAACGGCAGCCGCTTCGAGACTTACGTTATTTACGGTGAACGCGGCAGCGGAACGGTCTGCCTTAACGGCGCGGCGGCACGGTGCGTAAGCACGGGCGACAAGGTGATAATCATGGCGTATGCGCAAATGACCCCCGACGAGGCGCGGCAGCATAAGCCCCAAGTGGTCTTTGTGGACGAGAACAACAAACCCGTGCGCGTTACGGAATACGAGAAGCACGGACTGCTCGAGGATATGGAGTGAGTATGGAGAGCTTAAAAGGAAAACGCGTTCTGGTTGGCGTTACGGGCGGAATTGCCGCTTACAAAACGGCGGACGCGGTGAGTATGCTCGTCAAAACGGGCGCACAGGTTGACGTTATCATGACGAAGAACGCGACCGAATTTATCACGCCGCTTACGTTTGAAACGCTCACAAATCGGCGCTGTATAGTGGATACGTTCGCGAGGGATTTCGAGTTTGACGTGGCGCATATTTCGCTTGCCAAAGCCGCCGACATTATCCTGATAGCGCCCGCGACCGCGAACGTCATCGCAAAGCTCGCCCACGGGATAGCCGACGATATGCTGACGACCACGGTTCTTGCGGCGAAATGCCTGAAGCTGGTCGCGCCGTCAATGAACACGGCAATGCTAGAAAATCCGATAACGCGTGACAATATTGAAACGCTGAAAAAATACGGCTTCGGGATAATCGAACCCGACAGCGGACGGCTTGCGTGCGGCGATTCTGGGAGCGGAAAACTGCCTCCGCCCGATACGCTGGTGCAGCACGTTCTGCGGCATATCGCGCGTGAAAAAACGCTCAGCGGCGTGCGCGTCACAGTAACGGCGGGTGCTACCCGTGAAGCGCTCGACCCCGTGCGATTTCTCACCAACCACAGCACGGGGAAAATGGGCTATGCGATAGCGCGCGAGGCAATGCTGCGCGGCGCGGAAGTCACGCTGATAAGCGGCGCGGCGGAGCTTTCCCCGCCGCCTTTTGTGAATGTTCGGCGCGTGGTTTCGGCGGCGGATATGCTCGCGGCGGTTCAAGAGGAGCTCCCGAAAACGGACGTGCTGATAAAGGCGGCTGCCGTCGCGGACTACCGCCCGAAAACGTTCTCGGAAAACAAAATTAAAAAGCACGGCGGCGACCTTTCGCTGCCGCTGGAGCGCACCGAGGACATTCTCAGCCGGGTGAGCGAAAACCGACATTCGGGGCTGTTCGTTTGCGGTTTTTCAATGGAGACGGAAAATCTGCTTGAAAACTCGCGCGAAAAGCTCATAAAAAAGGGCTTGGATATGATCGCCGCGAATAATTTAAAAACAGAGGGCGCGGGCTTCGGCACGGACACCAACGTCATCACGATAATCACCGCCGACAGCGTGAACGAGCTGCCGCTTATGAGCAAGGCGGACGCGGCTGCCGCACTGCTCGACGAGATAGAACGGAGACGGAAATGATACTGACGGTCGATATCGGAAACACTACGATAGTGCTGACGGGTCTTGACAGCGGCTTTAATGTGCTGTTCTCGGAGAAAGTGCCGTCCGACGGGCAGTTCCGTGAGCCGCTTGAACGTGCCCTCAGCGGCTTTCGTGGAATTGAAAAGGCGGTGCTGTCGTCGGTCGTTCCCGAGCTTAGCGAACCTGTTTGCGGCGCGGTCGGACAAATTATCGGCGAGCCGCCGAAAAAAATAAATGCCGCCTCTTTCAGCGGCATTTTGAATATCGCGCTCCCCGAACCCGAAAAAATCGGCTTGGACAGGCTTGCCGACAGCGCGTGGGCTGCTGCGGAATATCCGCTGCCCGCCGTTACCGTCGACCTCGGCACGGCGGCGGTGTTCAACGTTATCGGCGAGAGCGGGGCGTTTTTCGGGGGAATTATCGCGGCGGGAGTTCAGACCTCGCTGAACGCGCTCTCAGAACGTGCCGCGCAGCTTCCCGAACTCGCGCTGACCTCACCCGAACGCCTTATCGGACGCAATACCGCCGAGTGTATGCTCTCGGGAACGGTTATCGGCGCGGCGGCAATGGTCGACGGCATGACCGCGCGCGCCGAAGAGGAGCTTGGAAAGCCCGCATCGCTTATCCTCACGGGCGGCTGCGCCGAATTTGTCAAGCAGTTTGTGCGCCACAAGTTCGCACACGAGCCGTATCTGCTTGCCAAAGGGCTTGCGTTGGCGGCTTTTGGGGAATAACGCTTCAGCAGAACAGCCGCGCGACATTCGCGATAACCGCGCAAAGGGCAACTCCGCACGCGGTCGGGATAACGAATGCCAGCGCCGCCCATTTCCAACCGCCCGCTTCTTTTTTTATCGTGAGCAGAGAGGTCGAGCACGGAAAGTGCATAAGCGCGAAGATAATCACGCACAGCGCCGTTACGGGAGTCCAGCCGTTCGCCGAGAACAGCTCGAACATCTGTGCGGGAGCGGTTTCCGACAGGCTGCCTTGCTGCATATAGGTCATGACGATAAGCGGTATGACGATTTCGTTTGCGGGGAGACCAAGCAGAAACGCGGTGATGATAACGCCGTCCATTCCGATAAACCGCCCGAACGGGTCGAGAAAGCCCGTGACGTGGTTAAGCAGCGTATCTCCGCCAACGGAAACATTCGCGAGCAGCCATATCGCCAGCCCCGCGGGAGCTGCGACCGCTGCCGCTCTGCCGAGCACGAAAACCGTTCGGTCGAGCAGCGAGCGCACCAGTATCTTGCCTATCTGCGGTTTGCGGAACGGCGGAAGCTCCAGCGTAAACGACGACGGCTCGCCCTTTAAAACGGTCGCCGAGAGTATTCTCGACACAAGAAACGTCATTCCGATACCGAGAACTATCACGGCAGTCAGCGCCGCTGCCGACAGAAAGCTCCCCAAAAAGCCGACCGCTCCGCCCACAAAGAACAGAGAGATGATCGTCAATATCATGGGAAACCGCCCGTTGCACGGCACGAATACGTTCGTCAGCATTGCGATAAGGCGTTCGCGCTTGCTGTCGATTATGCGGCAGCCAACTATGCCAGCAGCGTTGCAGCCGAAGCCCATACACATAGACGCAACGATTTTGTTATACTTTTCTTATAAATTTATTGTATTTGCACAAAATTTGATTTAAAAACTTGTATCAAACACCAAAAATTAGTTAGACGCAAGTACTTTTTCTTCCAATACTGAACAAAGTGTGTTATACTGATTTTCGGGCGGAGAAATCCGCTACTAAACCCCTTGTGGAGGATATGTGATTTGTGGCAAGTAATATCCTGCACGATCGCCGCCGAGGACGGGAGCAGCGTTGAGACTTACGGTCTGAAATGCAACTCGACCGAGATCAACGACATAACGCTAAGCAAACAAGAAATAACAGAGTTTGCCGAGCAGCTCAACAGACTTGGCGCGTCGGAAATCCATGCAAGCGAACTGGTAGAAAATTTTTTGGGAAAATAACACGGCGCAATAAGAACCGCTTTAGGGGGAGCGGTTCTGTTGTGCTGTTTAAAAAGATACACGATAAAGGATAAACGCGGGATCCGAGCAAAGAAAAAGGTCGTCAAACCGCATAACAACGCAATTTGACGACCGCAGACCGTGGAGCGGATAATGGGAGTCGAACCCACCACCTCAGCTTGGGAAGCTAATGTTTTACCGATAAACTATATCCGCGTTACTATATAATTTTAACATTTTTTTCATGGTTTGTCAAGAGATATTTTAAATTTTTAAAAAAATACCGCGCAAAACAGCGCGGCAAAACATAAAAAGAAAAACATTACTAAAAGTAGGAGAACGTAAAGACACGACCTCACAAATTTGGTTTATCTTATGTTTATATTATAACATGAATAAGGCGCAACTTCAATCGCGGTGTGCCAATTTTGATACATTTGCGCCGTTTTATGCCCGTGAAATGTGACCCCACTATCGAAAACGCGAACAAGCCAAAACTCGCATTCGGCGTTCAAATGCCGCACCAAAGCAGCATATTGTCCTCAAATGAGACATTCAGTCTTTCGGAATCGTGCAGCCAAGCGAGATAAGACCGCACCGTGCTCCCGACAAGAACGTACTGTTCAAACGTCATTTTCAGTCCGTACTCCGTGAAAAGTCTTTGCAGCAGCTTTTCAAAGCAGATCGGCGTTTCGCACATTCCGACAATGCGTTCGGCGATATCGTTCACCTTTTCGATATTGTATTGCGCAAGTTCCGCAATATCGTCGGCCGCGGCGGCGTGAGACGGCACAAATAATTTCGCGGTCATTGTCTTGACGCGTTCAAGCGTATTGAGATATTCCGCAACGTCGTAGATAAAACCTATCTGATACTTGTCCAGCGTTTCGCGGCTCGACAGGCAGTCCGCGAGGAAAACAACATCGTCGGGAGTGCGGAAACCGGTCATATTGAAGAAATGTCCCGGCAGCGGAATTATCTCCAGTTCACTAGGGAAATCACTGTCCGAGAAGTCCGAAACCTCGCTGTCCGCCGCCAGCAAAAATTTGTGCCGAAGCTCCGAACACGGAAATCCGCCATACAAAAACGACGGTTCCAGAACGGGATTTTCGGTGAACGCTCTCTCAATTCCCGATGAAAAAACCTTGCAGCCCGTTTGCTGCTGCAAATAACGGTTCCCGCCGATATGGTCGGAATTGGAATGCGTGTTGACAATACCGCGCAGCCGCCAGCCGTTCTCGTCAAGAATTTTACGCAGTCTGCGTCCTGCGTCCTTGTCGTTGCCGCTGTCAATAAGATACACGCCGTCGTCGGCAACATAAACGCCTATTTTCGTGGGACCGCCTATATAATAAGTCCGCTCCCCGACCCGATTTAATTCGTACATAAAATCCCCCCGAATATTCTGAACCTGTACCAATAGCCCGAAATACTTGGCTTGTGAGCATAATTTTGTCGCTTTCAAGGAAAAGCGACGCAGAAAGCGGCAAAATTTGCCGCAATACAAGCATTGAGCAGCTATTGGTACGGGCCCTCAATAAAAAATCGTATTGTAAACGCAGCAAAGCTCACCGTACGGATTTGCGTAGATATGCCCCGCGCCCGCACGAAAACGCACTGCCTCGTTTGCCGAGAGCGTCGCGGTTTGTCCGTTCACGGTAATGTCCAGCCGTCCGCTTATTACGAAAACCGTTTCCTCGACGTTGTCGCAGTGCCCCTCCGAGCAGTGTCGGCACCCGACGTCGAACTCAATGTAAAACGCCTCAAAATTCCTCAGCGGGTCGAACGGGAACAGCGTATACGCGCGCATTGTGCCGTTCTCCTCCGAGATCATTTCCGCTTCGGACGGTCTGACCGCCGCAAATCCGTCCTCTTGCTCACGCAGAAGCGTTGACAGCGGCAGTTTCAGCCCCGTTGCTATTTTCCAGAGCGTATTGATAGTCGGCGAGGACTGTCCGCGCTCTATCTGTCCGAGCATTGGCTTGCTGACGCCTGTGAGCGCGGCAGCCTCATCAAGCGTCAGACCGCGCTTCAGACGTACGCTTTTCAGTTCTTTTCCTACCGTAATATTCTGCATTATCTGCCTCTTAAATATGCTATAACCTATTCTAACTATATTATAGCATACTGATTTGTCGTTGTCAAGAGGAATATAATTTTGTACAAAAATTACAAAACGCTTGACTTTTGGTAAAAAATATTGTATAATATTGGTTGGGGTAATTTCGGGAATTTAGTAAGAAGGGGTTGTCGGTGTGTCCAAATTGTCCAATTTGTCCAATTCGGAAAACGTAACATGGAAGGAGATTTTTGGCGCCGCATGGGTCAAGGTTATCGAGTTCTGTCCGGAAATAGGCGGTTTTCTTATCGATCACGCCGACCGCAAGGTGTTTCTTGACGGAAACGCGCGAACGCTCTCGGGTCTGCCGAGCGCGACAAGCTACGACTAAATGCTCTCCTTTTTGGAAAAACTTCCGCAGCGGAATGAAAACGGCAGTGTCCTGTCATCTCAAATCGTTTTGTTCAGCGACGAATTTACCGCCGGAATACTCAGGCGCAGCGAGGAGAGCGACGAATGGGAGCGTAAGTCTATTCTGCCCGTATGCGAAAGCTCGCGGCTGGCAATGGAGCTTACAAATAATTCCGCACCGTCGGTGCTGGCGCTTATCGAGTTTTCGGCAGTAGGAGGGCGCGAGCCTACGAAATATCAGATATTCGACGCGCTTGCCGCCATAATAAAAAATTCACCGGAGGGAACTCTGGCGTCGGTGCATTCGGCAAACCGCTTCTGGCTGTATATTCCGAACCCCGGCAAAAAAGGCGTTGAACTGCTTTCGCGGCTTAAAGGCGTTGTCGGCGGAGAATCAAACGGACGAGTTACGTTCTCTGCGGGAATAGGCGCGGAGGACGTACTTCCCGCGCGCAGAATGAGCACCGCGGAATTTGCGCTGTGCGAGGCGATCGTAAATGACTCGGGCGGCATTGTCGGCTATTCCGTCGAGCAGTACGAAAACAATAAGGACGAATTTGAAAAGATGAGCCGTTTTCTGCGGCTTGTCGGCGAAAACCTGTTCGTATATCATTTTCAGCCGATCGTCAGCGCCAAGAACGGTGAGATTCTCGCGTATGAAATGCTTATGCGCAGCGACAGCAGCATAGGAATGTATCCGCTTGAGATACTCGACTGCGCCGAAAAGGCGCGGCGGCTGTACGATATCGAAAAGGCGACTATGCGAAATTCGCTTGTCATTATCGGTGAACATCAGGATATATTGAAAGACCGCAAGCTGTTTGTCAACTCGATCACGGCGCACATGCTTACCGACGAGGACTGGCATGCTCTGGAGGACGAGTTCGGCGAGCTTATGGAAAAAATGGTCATCGAGTTTACCGAGCAAACCGAGATAAATGATAAAGAGGTAGCGGTTATCCACGAACGCATGGGACGGAGAAACATCAAACTTGCGGTCGACGACTACGGCACGGGCTACTCCAACACCTCCAACCTTATCCGTTATGATCCCGATTATGTCAAGATAGACCGCGCTCTTATCGACGGCATACATACAAAGCCCAAGATACGCAAGCTGGTCTCGGGTATAATTGAGTTTATTCACGAAAACGGATATCTTGCGCTTGCGGAGGGCGTTGAGACATACGAGGAGCTCCAAACCATGATACAGCTCGGCGCGGATCTTATTCAGGGATATTACACCTCCAAGCCCAAGCCCGTAATGCTGCTTGAAATTTCGGAGAACGTCCGCCGCGATATCGAAACGATAAATCTGGCAAATTCGGGGAACATCTCGCGCGTGTATCACCCGACTGAGGGCGAAATTGTCGATTTGTGTATTATCGGCAGCGACAATTACAGTTCGGTTTTTGTGGAAACGGAAAACGTTACCTTAAAGGGAAGAACGGATATTTTACTCGAAACGCTCATTGTTATCAAAGACGGTCTTAAGACGAGGATCGTCCTCGACGGCGTGCATGTAAAGACAGATAAGGATTCACCGTCAATAATGCTCGGCGAGCGCTCCGAAGCGGAACTTGTCATTACCGGAAGAAACGAATTTGACGGAAAGGGGATATACGTTCCAAAGAGCGCGTCGCTGCACATTTCGGGAGACGGAGAACTGCGTGTCATCGCCAATAAAGCGGAATGCTGCGCTATCGGCACGGACAGCAACGAATCCCCCGGAGATATCGTCATCGAAATGAACGGCAAGCTGTATGTGGAAGCGAATGGCGACACGGTTATTGCGATTGGCGGCGGAAAGAATGAAAACTCTAAGGTCATTCAGCTTATCAGCGGAGACATCTCGGTCGCTTGCTCGGGAAGAAAATGTCTGGCGATCGGTATCATAAACGGCGGCAGCATTATCGACATTGAAAATTGCAGCTGTTCCGTGACAGTAAACTCGCCCGATTCGGTGGGGATAGGCGCGTTTAACGGCGCTGTCGATACGCAGTTTAAAAATTTTCTGCTTAACGTGCGTCTCAGCGGCATAAACCTAGCCTGCATCGGCACGCTTGAGGACGGTTCCGGCAGGATCATGATGCGAAAAGGCAACATAAGCTGCGTTACAAACGGAAGAACAACAAACTGCATCGGAACGCGCAATGGCAGCATAAACTGCCATGTCGGCAAATGCAAGGTAGATCTCTACAGCGAGGGAGCGTCTGTCAGCGGCATAGGCGATATGTACGGCGATGGCGAGGTCTATATTGAGGAGACCGAGATGAAGTTCAAGTTCCTTGTCGGCGAGGGAATGGCTTACGGCAGCCGAAACGGGTCTGTCAATGTTATCCAATGCAGCGAACAGATAGGGATAAATCCATAGTATAAAGCGCTGTATTTCGCGATACGGCGCTTTCCATTTTAAAAGTATTGCATTTTGCGGAAAAGTATGTTATAATATCAGTTAGAAAAAATAAATTGCAGAAAGGGTATTTTTTATGAAAATGAAAACATTCGGCAAAACCGTATTGGCTGCGGTGCTTGCGGCAGCCTTGCTTTGCGGCTGTTCGGACAATTCCGCAAGCTCCGGCGGATCTTCCGAAACGTCGACAAGCTCGTCGGTCTCTTCTTCGTCAACATCAACGGACGGCAGCGTAAGCGCTCCCGAAAGCAGCTCCACCGAGAGTTCGACAGAAAGCTCCTCGGAAAGTACGACTGAGAGCTCGACCGAAAGCCCCTTGGAAAGCACGACCGAGAGCTCAACCGAAAGCTCCTCGGAGAGCACGACCGAAAGTTCCACGGAAAGCAGCGACAATACTTCGGCAAACGAACCGTCCGATAACGCGGATACATATTTCGGCAGACACGGCGCGCTCTCCGTAAACGGCGCGGATCTGGTCGACGCGCACGGTGAAAAAATGCAGCTGCGCGGAATGTCGACCCACGGAATAGCATGGTTCCCGAGCTTTGTGAGCATGGAGACGTTTAAGTACTTGCGTGACGAATGGAACACCAACTGTATACGTCTCGCAATGTATACTCACGAAAACAACGGTTACTGCGCGGGCGGCGACAAGGAGTGGATTAAGGGTCTTGTGAAAAACGGCGTCGAGTACGCAACGGAGTTGGGAATGTACATTATAATCGACTGGCACGTTCTCAACGAGCAGAACCCGCTCACCTACAAGGATGAGGCGCTGAAATTCTTCGAGGAAATATCAAAGCTCTACGCGGACTACGGAAACGTTATCTACGAGATATGCAACGAGCCTAACGGCAGCGGCTCGTGGAACGACGTGACCGCATACGCGAACGAGGTGATACCCGTTATCCGCGCGAACGACCCCGACAGCGTGATAATCGTCGGCACTCCCACATGGAGCCAGGACATAGATCAGGCGATGAATTCCCCGCTCAGCTTCGATAATATAATGTACGCGCTCCACTTCTACGCCGCGACGCACACCGACTGGCTGCGCTCCAGAATGGAGAACTGCGTCAGCAACGGACTTCCCGTGTTCATCAGTGAATTCGGAATGTGCGACGCATCGGGCAACGGCGCGATAGACACCAATCAGTCCGAGCAGTGGAAAACGCTTATTGATAAATACAACACAAGCTATATGTGCTGGAACCTCGCTAACAAAAACGAATCCAGCAGCATTATCAAGGAAAGCTGCCGCAAACTCTCGGGCTGGACAGACGACGATCTCAACGAGCAGGGACGGATAATCCGCAGCTGGTTCACAGGCGAACCCGAAGATTGATAAGTAAAAGCGCCGTATCGCGGGATACGGCGCTTATTTTATCCGTAGGTTTTCAGGTCGAGCGCCTCGTAATACGAAATTACGGTCAGCTCGCGGGCAAATTCGGTTTCGGTCATCTCGGCGGAGAGCGTCGATCTGTCTACGGTGACAACGCATTTATCGGCGTGAAGATCGAAGAAATTATCCGAGAATATGCAGTCGGCGTTTTTCAGATCAAGCCATACGCCCTTTGCGAACGCCTTTGAGGAAACGGTTATCTCAAACTGCTCCCCGCAGTCTTTGACGGAAAACGAAAGCTCGGGGTCGATAAATCTGAACTGCTTGGCACGGACGGGCATACAGGTGTTCGCGCTGAGCGTTTTTCCGTTTTCGGTAAGGGCGAATTCAATATAGGCGCTGTTTTTATCGGACGGCAATATCCCGGTTTCCTTTGGTGTGAGCGTGAGGAAATATTCGGCGGCGAGCGGCTTTACGGTGACGCTCCTGCTGCCCTGCGCGATCACCTCGCCCGTATTTCTGCGCGAACGCCAGATTATC
Source organism: uncultured Oscillospiraceae bacterium (assembly GCA_910579125.1). Taxonomy (GTDB): domain Bacteria; phylum Bacillota; class Clostridia; order Oscillospirales; family Ruminococcaceae; genus CAG-115. The sequence continues at coordinate 13,537 of CAJTTH010000001.1, forward strand.
TCGGCAGTGAACTCCTCCGTGCGCTCCGTGGAAACGTTCAGCCTTATGTTCTCGGGGTCGCGGTCGTCGGCGGAGAGTAGTACGGGCGCATAGAATTTTTTCGCGGCGTAGTGCAGAGCCTTGCGGCGGTGGAAGTAATCTATCGACGCCCACGAGATCACGGGGTTGGAATCGTTCACCTGCCAGTAAAGCGAACCCATACACACTCCCCTTTTGCGCCGCATATTCTCGACGTTTATGCGTATCGCGTCCGCTTGAACCGTCTGCGTCGCGTATATCAGTCCCTCAAACGTGTACGGGTAATGCGACATCTGCGCAAGGTAGTACATTATCTTCTCCGTGCCCTGACCGCACTTCTGGTGAGCCTCCATTACGGGCGCGCAGAGGTTGAGGTCGCGCGGCTCTGCAAAGCAGCGCACGGTCTTTATCGACGGCACGGACTCAAACCCGAACTCCGAGCAGAAACGGAACTCGTGGTTATAGTAGTCCTCAAACGGCTTCAGACTGTGCCATACCGCCCAATAGTGCTGGTCGCCGCGGTGTTCGTCGCTGCTGCCCTCGAATTTTCCGCCCGACGACGGCGAGGAGCACCAATAGAACGTTTCGTGGTCGCATTCTCCGAGAACCTCGGGTATAACCTTCTCGAAAAGCCGCAGATAGTCCTCCTTATAACGCTGCTGTTCCTCGGGGAGACCCCAACCAACCCACATACTTTCGATCTCGTTGTTGCCGCACCACATTGCCAGTGACGGGTGATTGCGGATACGTTTCGCGTTGTCGGCGATCTCAGCGCGGACGTTTTCGCAGAAATCCGCGTCCGCTTTATACGACGAGCACGCGAACATACAGTCCTGCCACACCAGCAAGCCCATGCGGTCGCACATATCGTAGAAACGATCGTCAGGGTAAATGCCGCCGCCCCACACGCGTATCATATTGTAATTCGCGTCGCAGCACGCGTTCAGCAGCCGTTCGGTAAGCTCCGCGCTTGTTCGCGGCAGTATCTGATCCTCGGGAATATAGTTCGCGCCCATAGCGAAAATCTTCAAGCCGTTCACTGTGAACGCAAATTCCTCGCCGTTGTCCGAGCCGTCCGTTTTCGTGAGCTTGTCTCGGCTCACGGTCACTGTGCGCAGACCTATCTTTATTTCGCGCTCGTCAAGAGTTTCCCCGCCCCGAACCAAACGCAGCGAAAGCCCGTAAAGCGGCTGTTCGCCGTAGCCGCGCGGATACCAGAGCTTGGCGTTATTGACCGTCATACGCAAAGCCGTTTTCCCGTTAATTGCTCCGTCCGCCTTTATAACGCCGCCGTCGGGCGCGGTAAGCTCTGCTTGAACGCAAAGCCCGTCCGCCGCGTATTCCGTTTCAACATCAATGTCAAGCTTGACTATACTCTCGGAAATTCTGCCGTGGTCTTGGCGAACGTACACGTCTCCGATAAGCCCGCCGCGCACGCCTATAAGCTCCACGCCGCGCCATATTCCCATATCGGGGAGCATAGGACCCCAATCCCAGCCGAACATATAATGCGCCTTGCGTATATGCGGATAGCCCGTCATCGTCGAATCCACGCCCCAGAGCGGCGTTTCGGCGTTCTTTTCCGTTATGAACGCGGTCGGAGAAGCGAGCTTCACAGTGAGCGTATTGTTCTCCGCGCGGACAAGCTCCGTAATGTCGCAGGTATAGGTTCTGTGCATATTGTCGGTCGCGAGTATCGGCGTTCCGTTAAGCAGAACCTCCGACAGCGTGTCGATGCCGTAAAACCGCAGCAGCACCTTGTCCGCGCCGCGCAAGCCCTCGTCAAGCCCGAACCCGCGTTCGTATGTGCAGCCCTCGTCGAAAAGCGGCAGCGTTTTATACTCGTTGTCTCGGTAATACGGGTCGTCGATAAGCCCCTCTTTCAGCAGCGCGTCGCACAAAGACCCCGGGACATCCGCCGTTATATCGTATTTGCTGTTGAACAGTCTCCATTTTCCGTTTAACGTCTGTTTCATAAATCCCTCCGCAGATAAATTTATTACAGTATAATATAAATTAAAATAAATGTCAATAGAAAAAATGACGGTCATTAATTTTTTTATTATTGAAAAAGCATTGACATAAAATAAATGATGTGATAAAATATAATAAACCGCACGATCGCTGCCGTTTGCTCACGCAAAGCAAGCACATTTCGGTGGAACACACAGACAAACAACATTTTTTACAAATTTTCAGGAGGAAGCTATGAACGTTCACGAGAAAATATCAGCACTTATCACAACGGCAACTTTAGCATTATCCCTCACGGCATGCAGCACACAGCTGCTTAACAAGACAGGCGGCACGCCAAACGGCGACAATCCGACAGGCGACGGTTCGTCAGCATATCCCGCAAGCGTGGCAAACTTGATGAGCAAGTATGAAAACGATCTGTTGAACGACGTCAAAAAAAACGGGCTAACGGCAATAAACACGTCGACAGCAGTCACAGGCTGGGATCCTAGGGAGATCGAAAACGGAACTCCCGAAACGGGCGGTGACGCGGTACTTTCCTCCGCGTCTCTTGACGGCATTGACGTTTCGCTTATTGCGCACAATATCAGCCGTTTGCCTACCGACGGTATCGACGGCGGGCATCTCGAAGACTGCGGCGGGAAATTGTGCGCCGATCGAGTATTGCTGTACTTAAAGGACGACGAGGGAAGAAAAGTGCTATCCACCCAAATCAACAGCATAAGTCCCGGACATCACAGGATAAGCGGGGAATGTCTGTTCGACGGCAGCACGAGGATATACAAAACGGCGCAGGACGGCAAGGACTATTATTTGTTAATGCAGTACGCCGAGTATGACGAGGACAAGGACGCACTGATAGCGACGTTTTACGTTCTCGATATGGAATTTTACGATATCCTCTCCGCAAAAGATGAAAACGGAGTATCGAGCGACGGCTTATGGATAATAGACATAAACGCTCCTGCGGAGAGTCGTATAAGCAGTTGGGGTCAAGCATATCAAGCGTCAAAGAGATTCGAGTATAAAAGCGGAACGACCTTTTACGATCCCGAATACGGATACCAGATCACGTTCGATATGAAACGCGGCAAGGCGACGGTCGCATACCCGAACGAATAATATCAAGGGCGGCAATAAATTTTTTGCCGCCCGTAAATTATTCCGCTCTGAAAGCCAATCTGAAGAAATTGTATAAATGCGGCTTTACGCTTGTGTGGTCGTGACCGCCCTCGGTTATCTCGTGCCAGAGGAACTCCGTGCCGTTCCACTCGAGCATATCGCGGTAGGTGTACGGCGTTCTGCCGACAACGCCGTCGTTCAGCGCCGCGCTAATGAGCAGAACGTGCGGCGCGTTCTCCTTGAACGACATTTCGGACTGATCTATCTGCCCCGGGTGAGTGGTCGAGGTCGGATTAAGCGGCGAAAGCCCCGGCGCGGGACAAACCCCGCCGATATACCCGAAAAGCTCGGGGCGCGTAAACCCGATAAACAGAGCCTCTCTTCCGCCCATGGAAAAGCCCGTTATCGCGGTGTTCTCCCTGCCTGTTGCGGCGGAAAACGTGCTTTCGATAAACGGCATAAGGTCGGTGACGAGGTCGTTTATGAAATTGTCGTAGTTCAGCGAGTTCTTCAAGTCCATTCCGGTGCAGTAGGGCATATCCTTGCTGCAATAAATGTACGGTGCGACGACGATCATTTCCTCGGCAGCACCGTCCGCAACAAGGTTTCCGAGTATCGTCGGAATGTTGACAACGGGGCGCGTCATCCAGCTTTCATTGTCGTAGTAGCCGTGTAGAACGTACATTACGGGATATTTCTTGTCCTCGGAATAATTCGGCGGCAGCAGCACGTTTACGCCCGTATCGCGCTCCGCCGTGGTCGAGTAATAGGTGTACCGTTTAAATTCGGAGTACTGTACGCCCTCGCGGACTTCCTCTATCTCGGGCGGCTGCATATCAACGATAATATCCTTGTTTTTCTCCATAAAAGATTTTTCCTCCGTTTGTATTTCCGACGTGTCAGAAGTTTCGCCCGAAAGCACCTCCGACGTTTCGGTCGACGAAAAATCGGAGCTTTCGCTCTGCGAGCCGCTCTCGTAACTGCTCTCCGTGCCGCTGCCGCAGCCCGTCAGTATCAGTGCGGAAAATACCGCCAATATCAATGTCCGTTTCATATTTTATCCGCCAATTCCGCCGCCTGCTTGCAGCCGTCCGTTTTGTCGATATCGCCGACGTTGAGAACTCCCGGTATCAGCACCTCGCCCGCCATTGTCCACTTCAGAAGCTCGGCGGAGCGCTCTATCGGCATTTTCACGCCGTCGAACACGGTCATATCGTTCTCCTCGCAGCAGGAGATCAGCGCGCATTTTTTACCCGCAACGTCCTTTCCGCCGACTACCAACGAGAATAGCCTGTCGATAACGCCCTTTATCTGCGCGGGTATGGAGTACCAGTAAACTGGCATGGTGAACACCACCGCGTCCGCTTCGATAATTGCGGGCGCTATCTCGTTGAAATCGTCGTCAAACGAGCAAGCCTTGCCCGTCTTGAAGCAGGTTTCACAGGCGTGACAGCCGCCGACCTTTTTAAGTGCCGCGTCAAATCTCGTAACGCTGTATCCCTTTTTCTCAGCCGCAGCGATAAACGCCTCCGTCATCGCGAAGCTGTTGCCGTTCTTTCGCGGACTTCCTGTAATTACAACTATTTTCTTGCTCATGGATATTTCTCCTTTCGTTGATTGACAAAACGTCGTCTTTGTGATATAATTATAGCATAAACCGTTTGTAAATACAAGTACTGTCTTTAAAGAAAGTGTGAACCTATGATAAGCAAATATATTGAAAGCGCGAATTTTGAGGATACGGGTTTCAGCTATACGCTGTCGCTTATAAGCGGAAAGCACAAGCCCGTTATCCTGTACTGCCTTATGGAGTTCGGCACTGTGCGCTTTAACGAAATGCGCCGCTACCTCAAAAAAGTTACCGATAAAACGCTCAGTATGAACTTAAAGGAGCTTGAACGCGACGGGCTTATCGTCCGCAAAGAATACCCGCAGATACCGCCCAAGGTGGAATACAGCCTTACGGAGCGCGGAAAATCGCTGATGAAAATCCTCGACTTGCTTTGCGTCTGGGGTGAGGAAAATCGGCACTGACGGCGTTTTCAACAAACAAAGCCGGAATAATTTGTCAATTTTGACAAGTGATTTGCCGTTAATATTTTCTCTTAAAAGTTGTCTTAATTTCGGGGGTGTTGACATTGCGCAAATTATTGACGGTGATAACGGCGGCAGCGGCGGCGCTTATGCTCTGTTCCTGTTCGCTGCTGCGGTACGATAGCTCGGAGGAAAACTCGCAGGAAGGCTATATCATACCCGCCGAATTTACCGAGGACGATCTGTATATACAAGGTCTGCTTGACGAAGCGACCAACTTGATAACGGATTTATACAGCGTTTACGGCAATGAAGTAATGGTCGAATTTGCACGGCGGGATACCGATGGGTACGACCAGAAAACCTATATGTCGTCTCATTTATTCGGTCAAAAAAAACTTGACAACGAAAGAAGAGAACTGAAAAAATATTTTACCGGCGAGGCAATAGAGCTGTTTGAGAAGAATTACGCGGTCGCTTACAAAGACGGCTTCACATGGCAGTACGACGGAACGCGGTCTTTTACGGTGACGGCGGGCAGTATGTTTGACGAAAACGGTTCGCTGAAAGCCTTTCCGCACCTTATGAACGTCGACGGCGAGCTGCTTTGCGGTCTGGAGGAGGCAAAAGCCGCAGACGCTCTGAACGATTGCTTTTGGTCGACCGCTCACGTTACCGACAAAACAGACGACGAAATAAGGTTCGCCTATATTGTCGAAACGGACGGCACTCTTACGGAACGGACGGGTATCCTCAAAAACGAGGACGGCTGGAAACTGTCATGGTATATGGATTGGTTGGAATAAATATGAAAATAAGATGAAAAAACTCCTCTGAAATTGACTTTATGCCGCAAGTGTGGTATAATTTGCAATGTGGAGGTGATGTAATGTTTACATTTATAATATGCTTTATTGCGGGAATCGGCGCGGGGCTTGGCACCGGATTTGCGGGAATGAGCGCGGCAGCGGTTATTTCGCCCATGTTGATAACGTTCCTTGATATGCCCGCTTACGACGCAGTCGGTATCGCTTTGGCAAGCGATGTGCTGGCAAGCGCGGTCTCGGCATACACCTACGGTAAAAACAAGAACCTCGATATAAAAAACGGTCTTGTTATGATGACGGCTGTGCTGTTGTTCACGATGGTCGGAAGCTGGATCGCCAAACTTGTACCCAATGACACGATGGGCGGTTTTTCCGTTGTTATGACGTTCTTCCTCGGCATTAAATTTATCGTAAAGCCCGTAATGACCACCAAGGAAAGCATGGGCGGGGTCTCGGCAAAGAAACGTGTTATACAGTCGATAATCTGTGGAACGCTCATAGGGTTGATCTGCGGATTTGTCGGCGCGGGCGGCGGAATGATGCTGCTGCTTATTTTGACGAGTGTTTTGGGCTACGAGCTTAAAACCGCCGTGGGGACCTCGGTTTTTATTATGACGTTCACGGCGTTGACAGGCGCGGTCAGTCATTTTGCAATCGGAGGAATGCCCGACGTGCTTTGCCTTGTATACTGCGTGCTGAGCACATTGCTTTGGGCGAGAATAGCGGCGGTTTTTGCGAATAAAGCGTCGCCGAAAGTGCTCAACCGTGCAACGGGTATCGTGCTTGCGGTGCTGGGCGCAGTGATAATGACAGTTAATTTTGTTAAATAAATCTTCCCGCGGGAGTTCGGTTTTACCGTCTCCCGTGGCCTTTTTTGATAAACCGCTGCTGTGCATTATCTCAAAACCGCTTTTTCAGTGAAAATTCTCTGAAAAAATTGCCGAAAGTTGCGCTAATCCCTTGACAATTAACCTAAAAAGTAGTATTATGTTATATAGGAGTTTTTGGCGCTGTTTGGAGAGGCGCAAACTTAATTAGCAGCTCAAAGTGAATTCGGACTTTTCGTGCGCTGTACATACGCACGTTAATATAAAAAATACAGATAGAGAAAAAACGGCTTTTTTAGCCGACTGTATAATTGTGCATAAATATAAATATTGTCCGAGCATGCTTTTTTGCATATACATATAAAAATTGGGGAGTTGTACAAATGATTTTTTCCAGCCTTATCTTTCTGTATCTGTTTCTGCCGCTGTGCCTTATCACGTATGGGCTTGTAAAGCCGCTCAAGGGGAAAAACGCTGTGCTGATTGTTTTCTCGCTGCTTTTTTATGCGTGGGGCGAACCCGTAAGAATACTGTTTCTGCTGCTGTCCGCAGTCATCAACTATTTTGTCGGTCTGGGCATTGGCGCGGCAAAAAGCGAAAAACTTCAAAAGCTGATCGTGGGCGGAGGATTGGTCTACAATATAGGAATGATCGCCGTGTTCAAATACAGCGGCTTTCTGGTCGAGAACGTCAACGCGATTTTCGGCTCGAAATTCCCCGTGCCCGAGATTGCGATTATGGCGGGTATCAGTTTTTACACGTTCCAGATAATCTCATATATCGTCGACTGTTACTGGGGCAAGGTCGAGCCGCAGAAAAATTTCTGGGATCTGCTGCTGTTCATCTGCCTGTTCCCGCAGCTTATCGCGGGACCTATCGTGCGTTACAGCACTATCGCCGAGGAAATAGGCTGCCGCAAAACCACGATGAAGGATTTGAGCGAGGGTCTGACAAGACTGGTGGTAGGTCTCGCCAAAAAGGTAATTCTCGCCGACCAGCTTTACAGGATCGTTGAGGACACCATCGGCAGCAAGTCCGGAGTAGGACCGATGACCGTAATGGGAACATGGTACGGAATTATTCTCTATTCGCTTTACATCTATTTTGACTTTTCGGGATATTCGGATATGGCTATCGGCATGGGGCGCATATTCGGCTTTCACTTTAATGAAAACTTCAACCACCCGTATCTTTGCAAGGATATTCAGGAGTTCTGGCAGAGGTGGCACATCTCGCTCGGCTCGTTCTTCCGCGACTATCTTATGCCGATCTCGTTTTTCGGTCACCGCAACAAATATTTCAGTCTGTTTCTGGTGTGGCTTTGCACGGGTGTTTGGCACGGCGCGTCGTGGAATTACGTTATCTGGGGATTGTATTACGGCGCGTTCATTATGTTCGAGACTGTTCTCGGAAAGAAACGCATCAACAAAATTCCCATTGTAATACGGCATATTTACAGCAAGCTGATAATTATAATCGGGTTCGGTATATTCTTTTTCGAGGATTTCGAGCAGCTCGGTCTGTTCTTCCGCAACATCACGCCGCTCAACCCGAACGGCTTCAGCAGCGAATTTGAGCTTATTTCGCTCTGCAATAATCTGTGGCTGATAATTGCCGCGATCATATGCACGTTCCCGCTCATAGAGCTTTCCAAAAAGATATCCGAGCGCTCGCTTAACGCAAAAACGGCGGTGTCGGTGTCGGGGACGGCGATATGCGCGGTGCTGCTTGTGGCGAGCAGCATACTGCTCGTGGATGCGACGACAAACGCGTTCCTGTACTGGAATTACTAAGGGGGTGTAGAAATGTCCGAAAACAGATCGAACAAGCCATCCGACGAGGAGCGCGAAAAGCGGCTTGAACGGCAGAAGAAGCGCGTGCTGGCGCAGGCGCGCAAACGCGAGCATTCGTTGTACGCTCTCAACATTTCGGTGATCGTTGGAGTGCTGGCGTTTATTACGCTGTTTATGACGTTCGGGGAGCGCCCGAAAGAATCCACGGAGGAGAACCGCGATCTGGCGCAATGTCCGACGTTCTCGTTTGAAAGCTACTTCAAGGGCGAGTTCACAAAGGATTTTGCGGCGTTCTACAACGATACCGTGCCGCTGAGGAGCACGTTCAAGTCGATGATATCCGCGTTCAGGGCAAATCTCGGCGTTAAATACGGAGACGGCATTCATCTCAGCGGCGGTCTGCCCACTATCGAGACACGCCCCGAAAACTCGGGCAGCAGTTCTACCAGAAAGCCGCCGCCCGTCGTTGTTATCCCCAATCAGTCGGGTAACTCGTCTGGGAGCACGGGAAGTTCGTCAAGCAGCACCGGCAGCAGTTCTCCAAGCGGCTCGACCGGCACGTCAAGCAGCACCGGGAGCACAAGCGCCGATACGACTTCAAGCAGCTCCACGGAACCCGTCGATATCGACCCCAACGGCGGAATGGAGGTCGGCAGCATAATCGTGCTGCCCGACGGACGCGCCTTGCCGCTGTTCGGCGGAAGCTATTCGGGCGGTCAGTTCTACGCCGAAACGCTCAACGCGTATAAGCAGGCGCTCGGCGAAAATGTAAACGTGTATTCGCTTGTATCGCCGACAGCGGTGTCGTTCTATCTGCCCGAAAAGTTTGCGGACAGGTCGGCGAGCGAGTGGGATCATATCGACTATATCAACAGCTTTTTCGAGGGAGTTATCCCGATCGACGCGTACTCCGTTTTCGAGCAGCACGTTGCAGAGGACATCTTTATGCGCACAGACCACCATTGGTCATCGCTGGGCGCTTACTACGCGGCACAGGAGTTCGCGAAAACGGCGCAGGTTGATTTCGCGGAGCTGAACGACGAAAATTACGAAAAGGTGTCGCGCGAGGGTTACCTCGGCACACTGTTCGGTCAGAGCGGAGAGCCGCAGGTTATGATCGACAATCCAGAAACGTTCACATATTATATTCCGCAGAACGAATTTACCACCGACTACTACTCGTTCGGCATGGAATATCAATATACGGGTCGGCTTATGTTGGATATCGACCTGCTTGAACGCAGCGACTGGTATTCCGTGAATATGTGCGGCGACCTGTACACGGTCAATATCAACACCGACTGTAAAAACGGCAGAAGACTGATGATAGTTAAGGACAGCTACGGCGACGCGCTCCCCGCGTTCCTCACAAGCTCCTTTGAGGAGATATGGGTGGTGGATATGCGTGCGTTTGAGGGCGGAATAGTTCAACTTGCGCAGAATGAGGGCATTACCGACGTTCTGTTCGCGATGAATCCCACGAGCGCCACCGGAGAAAACGCGGATCATCTTCCCGGTAAAATGTGGTAATTTTTTTCAATAACCCTTTAAATTTCATAAAATCGTAAGAAATTCGTAAGCAAAACGTAAACCTTTTTTGACGGAAAATAGACATTTTAATGCTATAATAGACAAGTAAATAACAAAAAGGGGGAATATGTCTTGAAAAAGGCAAAAGCAACCTGGTCGGTCTGGGCACTTACGTCGGTAATGCTGTTAAGCGCGTGCAGCAGTACGGAGCAGCAGGACAAGCTGCCCGAGGATTCGGACGTGAAATTCAACAATGCGTCCTTTTCCGCAAGGGAACCCGCAGGCGGTTCACCGTCCGAGCCGATGCAGAACGGTCAAAGCAGCGTCGGAGAAAATTTCGGCGAATTGGCGAGCGGCATTACGGAAAACTCTGTGGACGCTCCGTTAGAGAGCAGCTCCGCCGTAAAACCGTCAACTCCGAACAACACCGCGGACGGCGAGATGTCAGGCAGCGTTTTTGTGCTTGAGGACGGGCGCGGGCTGGTGCTGTTCGGCGGAAGCTATTCGTGCGGCCGGCATTACGCTGAAACTCTCAACGAGTACAAGAAAAGGCTCGGCGAAAACGTCAACGTTTTTTCAATGGTCGTTCCGACGGCGGTGTCTTTCTATCTGCCAGAAAAATATTCGGATATGTCAGCGAGCGAGTGGGATCATATCGACTATATCAACAGCTTTCTTGACGGGATCATTCCCGTGGACGCTTATTCCGAGATAGCCAAGCACACAGACGAGGAGATCTATCTGCGCACCGACAATCACTGGCAGTCGCTGGGCGCGTATTACGCGGCGCGGGAGTTCGCGAAAACGGCGCTTGTCGACTTTCCCGAGCTTAACGAGGAGAATTACGAGTTCATCTCGCGCGAGGGTTATGTGGGAACGCTGTACGGCTACAGCGAGGAGGATCAGCGGATAAAGGACAATCCCGAAACGTTCACCTACTACAAGCCGAAAACCGAGTACTCCACCGACTACTACGATTACGAACTGGAGTATCAGTACACGGGCGCGCTTATGCTCGACACCGACAACATTGATGTCACAAGCTGGTATCTGGTGAATATGTGCGGCGATATGTACACCGTTCATGTCAAGACGGCGGTCAAAAATTCGCGTAAGCTTCTTATCGTCAAGGACAGCTACGGCGACGCGCTGCCCGCGTTCCTTACTTCCTCGTTTGAGGATATCTGGGTGGTGGATATGCGGCATTTTGAGAAGAGCGTTACCGAGCTGTGCAAGTCCGAGGGGATAACGGACGTACTGTTCGCGATGAACGCTTCGAGCGCTGCGGGCGGAAATGAGGAAAATCTTGAAAATATTATGTGACAAATTCTGTTTATCAGGCATTTTTTTGCCATACTATATACATATTTCAGGGGGAATATATTATGAAAAAAACAGTTTCTATGTTAGTAACGGCGGCGCTGATTCTGGCTCTTGCGGGCTGTAACGGCGAGGGAACGAGCAACAATTCAAGTACGGGAAACTCGAAACCGAATTCCGTTTCCACGGACAAAAGCTCAACGGGCATTTCCGAGAGTACCGACAACACAAGCGGTTCCGATAATAGTGATGTTTCGAGCAACTCGGACAGTTCGCCCGAGAGTACCGACAGCGTTTCCGAAAGTACGGACAGCACTCCTGAGAGCACCGAAAGCTCCTCTCACGAAAAGCCCGCGACCGACCCTAACAATCAGGGCGGCGAGATGTCGGGTTCGGTTCTCGTACTCGACGACGGACGCGCTATCGACCTGTACGGCGGCGGTTACGAGCGCGGGCAGAACTACGCCGAGACGCTCAATCAGCTTAAATCGCTCGTCGGCGATCAAGTGAATGTGTTCTCGCTCGTCGCGCCGACTGCGGTGTCGTTCTATCTGCCAGAAGACCTTTCGTATATGGCGGGCAGCGAGTGGGATAATATAGATCATCTTAACGGCTTTTTTGACGGCGTAATTCCCGTGGACGCGTATACGGAGCTGTCAAAGCATACAAACGAGGATATTTACTTCCGCACCGATCACCACTGGCAGCCGCTCGGAGCGTACTACGCGGCAAAGGCGTTTGCGGATATAGCGCAGGTGCCGTTCGCGGCGCTGTCCGAATATGAGACTGTCGCAATGGAGGGCTACGTCGGAACGATGTACGGCTACAGCGACGAAAATCCGCTTGTAAAAAATAATCCCGATGTGTTCACATACTACAAACCCAAGAACGAATATACTACAACATACTACACACAGAGCCTTACAGACCCGTATGAGGCGGGGCTGTTCCTGAAATCGCTCGAGGATACCCCCGTCGTAAGCTGGTACTTGGTGTTTATGGGCGGCGACGACGAGGTCGCGCACGTACATACCGACGTCGGCAACGGCAGAAAGCTGGTCATGGTCAAGGACAGCTACGGAAACGCGGTCGTGCCTTCTCTCACCAATTCCTTTGAGGATATCTGGGTGGTCGATATGCGCTACTTCGAGGGGAGCATTTCGCAGCTCGTCAAGGACGAGGGGCTGACCGACGTGCTGTTCTGCATGAACTCGTTCAGCGCTACCGGCGATAATCAGTACAAGCTCGCCGATAAACTTTAATGGGAGGACAACAAATGCTGCCTGAACTCAGCCGTCCGTTTGACGGGGATATGATAATGCAGAGCAAAAGGAAACTGCTGCGGCTGCTCAAGGAAAAGGAACAGGGCGCTGTGCCGCTGAAAATAGCGGTGCTTGGCGGTTCGACGACCTCGGATATCATCAAGATACTGGAGTTGTTTCTGCGCGACAGGGGGATCGTGCCGAGCTTTTACGAGTCCGAGTACGCGCAGTACTGGAGCGACGCGGTTTTCGGGAATAAGGAGCTTGATGAGTTCAAGCCCGAGTTGGTGTTCATTCACACGACCTCGCGGAATATCGAAGAGAAACCGCGCGTCAACGAGGACGAAAGCTCCGTTGCCGACAAGCTCAGCCGCGAATACGAGCGCTATGAGCGTATGTGGACGTCGCTTTCGGAGAAGTTCGGGTGCGTTATTATACAAAACAACTTCGAGCTGCCTAGCGAACGTCTGCTCGGAAACCGCGAGGTCGGCTGCGCCTACGGTCGTATCGATTTTATCACGCGGCTCAACTGCAAGCTCTATGACTACGCACGGTCGCACAAGAACTTTTATATCCACGATATCAACTATCTGTCGGCTGCATACGGGCTGGAGCGCTGGCACGAGCTGCGTCACTGGCATTTGTACAAATACGCGATGAGCGTTTCGGCGATACCCGAGTTTGCGTACAGTCTGGCGAATATCGTCTGCTCGGTCATGGGGCGTAACAAGAAAGTCCTCGCACTCGATCTGGACAACACGCTCTGGGGCGGCGTTATCGGCGATGACGGACAGTCGGGGATCGAGATAGGCAGCGAAACCTCCGAGGGGCAGAGTTTTCTGCGCTTGCAGGAGTATATTAAGGCGCACAAGGAGCTTGGTGTGCTGCTTACCGTTTGCTCGAAGAACGACCTCGAAAATGCGCTCGAGGGACTTAACCACCCCGACGCAGCGCTGCACCCCGACGATTTCGCGTGTATCAAGGCGAACTGGAACGAAAAATGGCGCAATCTCGAGGAGACGGCGCAGGAGTTAAATCTGTTGCCCGAGAGCTTCGTCTTTGCGGACGACAATCCCGCCGAGCGTGAGATCGTCCGCACGCAGCTCCCCGAGGTGACTGTTATCAACTTCGACGATCCCGAAGAATGTATCCGCGCGCTCGACAAGTGCGGTTTCTTTGAGGTGACTTCACTTTCTGCGGACGACGCGGCGAGAGGCGAAATGTACCGTGCCAACGCCGAAAGAGCAGCTGCCGAAAAGAAGTTCGCGAGCTACGGCGATTTTCTCCGAAGTCTGGAAATGAAAGCCGAGATACGCGATTTTGACCCCGTGCACATTCCCAGAATTACCCAGCTCACCAACAAGAGCAATCAGTTTAACCTAACGACAAAGCGCTATACCCAGACCGAAATGGAAGCTGTCGCCACCGACAATAAATTTATCAGGCTGTGCGGAAGACTAACGGACAAATTCGGCGACAACGGTATCGTGTCGGTCGTTATCGGCAAAAAAGAAGGGAAGTCGCTGCACGTCGACCTGTGGCTGATGAGCTGCCGAGTACTCAAACGCGAAATGGAGTTCGCAATGCTCGACAGGCTTGTCGAGGAATGCCGGAGTGCGGGTATTGAGGAGATAATCGGTTACTACTATCCCACCAAGAAAAACGGTATGGTGGCGGGGCTTTACGAGGAATTCGGGTTTTCGCGGATCGCCTCGGACGAGAACGGCAATACGACGTGGAGACTTGAAACGTCAAAATATTCGCCGAAAACCAAGGCGATAAAAATTAACGAAAGTGAGAATTGATATGGACAAGGAAACGGTCAAGGGCAGGCTTACAAAGGTGTTCCGCAATGTGTTTGACGACGACGCAATCGAGCTTACGGACAGCACAACCGCGGACGACATCGAGGCGTGGGACAGTCTGGAGCACATCACTCTGATATCGGCGGTCGAAAAGGAATTCAAAATGCGCTTTACCATGAAAGAGGTCAGCGGAATGAAGAACGTCGGCGAGATGATGAACATAATCGCCGAACGCGCAAAGAATTAATCAGACCGTTCTGCGGAACGGAAGACGCAAACAAACCGCGGCAACTATCTGCCGCGGTTTATTTTTATTTCTCGATGAATTTTTTCAGCAGCCCTGCGACCGTGTTCACGTCAATCGGCTTTGCGGTGTGCGCGTTCATTCCCGCGTCAAGGCACTTCTTGACGTCCTCCGAGAACGCGTCCGCCGTCATTGCGATTATCGGGATATTCTTGTCGGGGTGCGAGCTTGAGCGTATAGCCACAGACGCTTCATAGCCCGACATAACCGGCATTCGTATATCCATAAGGATAGCCTTGTAATAACCCGGCTTGCTCTTTTCCAGCATATCAACGCATATCTGACCGTTCTCCGCGTGGTCGATGTCAAGTCCTATCTCGGACAGCAGCTCGTTCGCGATCTCCCAGTTAAGCTCGTTGTCCTCGGCAAGCAGTATCTTCACGTTGTCAAACCTTACATCATCGGCGGGACGTTCCGCTATATTTTCCGCGTCGGCAGCCGACGGCGCGTCGCCGTTTACAAACTGTTTCAGCCCGTAGAACAGCGTAGAAGTAAACAGCGGCTTGGAAATAAATCCCGAAACGCCTGCTTCGCGCGCGGCGCTTTCTATATCCGACCAATCATAAGCGGATATAAGTAAGATAGGAATATCGTCGCCAAGCCTTTCCCTGATTTGACGGGCGGTCTCGATACCGTCAATGCCGGGCAGTTTCCAGTCAAGCAGAATTATTTGGTACGGATTTCCGCTTTCTTGAGATGCAGTGACCTTTTTTACGGCGGTTTCACCGTCAAACGCCCACTCAGCGTTAATTCCGATCCTATTCAGCGAATCCACCGTTCCGTTGCAGATAAGCTCATCGTCATCAACCACCAACATCCGCCAGCTTGGGAGTATCATTTCCTCCTCGCGCAGCTCAGCCCTTTCCAGATCAAGCGAAACGGAGAAGCAAGTGCCCTTGTTAAGTTCACTCTCCACACTGATAGTGCCGCCCATAGCGTCGACAATGTATTTTGCTATCGCCATTCCAAGCCCCGTACCCTCGGTCTTGTGTACGCGCTTGTTGTCCTCGCGGGAAAACGCCTCGAATATCTTTTTCTTGAACTCATCGTTCATACCGATGCCCGAGTCCTTTACCTCGAGATTTACCTGCGTGAAGTTGTCGCCCTTTTCAGACGGCTTCTCATAAAGCATGACCTCGATAGATCCGCCCTCGGGAGTGAATTTGATCGCGTTCGACAACAAATTGAGAATAATCTGATTTAAACGCACACTGTCGCAGTAAACGTTTTCACAATCTATATTGTTGATAAACACGTCAAACTTCTGTTTCTTTGCTTTGACCTGCGGCTGAACTATGCCGACGATCGCTTCCATTATCTCCCTCAGCGAGATTTCCGACATTGAAAGCGTCATTTTGCCGCTTTCGATTTTTGACATATCAAGAATGTCATTGATAAGTCCCAGTAAATGCTTGCTCGAAAGCGTTATCTTGGAGAGACAGTTTTCCACCTGCTGCCTGTTGTCGATGTTTGCTGTTGCGATAGCCGTCATACCGACGATAGCGTTCATGGGTGTACGGATATCGTGTGACATATTCGACAAAAACTCGCTTTTGGCTTTATTGGCGTGCTCCGCCTCCTCGCGTGCTTCATCGAGAAGCTTCATCTGCTTGCGGGTCATTCTGAAATATATAAGGAATATCAGGACAAACAAGCCGAGATTAGCCGCGATACACAGCATAAACAGCGACAAGCGGTGTTCCTCAAGCTCGTTCATCACGGAATTAAGCTCGCCATACGGCATAACAGTCACAAGATACCACTCTGAATGAGCGAGCGGCGTACAGTATACATGACTGCGCTCATTTTCCAGCGGCATAACGTTTGAGAAGTCCTCGCGCCTTTCCATTGCCTTATGCAGACCGTCGATAAACTCCTCTGCGCCGGGATCATTATGCTCTTTAAATGTCGAACGTATCCTGTCAAAATAATCGTTATCTGCAATATCGTTGCTTTTTATAATGAAACTACCGTCGCGGCGGATAATATGCGAATACGTTAAGGTATCATTGTCGTCAAGCCCCAGTACATCATTTATATATTGCGCGGGAAATCCGGCAACCAGCGCGAGACTCCGCTTACCGTTCTTCATAGGATATGCAGCGGGAATGCCAAGCATAACTATCTTGCTCTCGCTGTCGGAATGCGCGATGGCAATCTTTTTGTTGCCGTTCTTCAGCGATTTTAGAAACGACGTGGTATCCTCAAGCTCCACTGCGTTTCCGTATATCATGTCGAAATTGCCGTCCTCGTCAAAAAACGCGAGATAGTCATAGCTGCGCAAACTTCCCTCGTGTGTAAGCACGTCGAGAAGTTTCTTTCCGTAAACCGCCTCCTCGGGCGGATTTCCGTCGACTATTGTTCTCAGCTGGTTTATTCGCAAATTTATCGTTGTCTCGAAGTGCTTTGTAATCCTCTCGCTCATGCCGTTCATATAGATCGTTCCGACATTATTTATGACGCGATCCGTCTCGCTTCCCATTGTAGTGACGAGGTAAGAAAACGATCCGACAATCACGATTATCAGCAAGATCAGACTTGCAAGCAGAAACCTTGCCGTTTTTTTCTTTGTATTACTCAAATCAACTCACCTCAAAAGAAACCTACTCGTCAAGCTGAGCCAATGCGTCAACAATAAAATCCCGGTCTGCGCGAACAACCTTAAGAAGCTCGGCGGCATTATCCGCAACAGTGTTCCGCAGCGCCTCGGTAAGCTCGGCTGACGAAGCGTGCAGCTTATCCAGTCCGAGATTGGCGCACAGTCCTTTCAGCGTATGCGCCGCCCTGAACGCGGTCTCATAGTCTCCGTTCTCAAACGCCGCAATAAGATCATCTGTTGTCTTATCATTTTTAAATTTTCTGACAAACTTTCCGAGCATTTTCTCGGAATTACCCATTCTCGTAAGCACCGCGTTGTAATCGGAGCCGATGGTATTATAAAAGGCTTCTAATGTCATTGTTGTTTTCCCCTTTCATCAATCCGTAGCCGTTTTCGTATGGAACGAGCTTGCCGATAACTCCCGTGTATCGCTGCGGCTCCTCGAGAGTCCACGTTGTGCGGCACACAAGCTTGTATGTATTGCAGTGCGTGTCAGTGGGATAGCGGCGGTGTTCCTCGGCGGTATTTGTTATCCTGAGCGTCTGCACGGGCTTATCCTCGCCCGGCTTTACGGTAATAAGCTGATGTACATAGAACTGCACAATAGGCTGCTCGGCGGACATTGAGCGCAGCTTCGCCGAAAAGTCGGAAAGCGTTTTCTTGCCGAATACGGTGCACATAGTCTCGTTGTGCACGGGATCGATCACTGTCTCCTCCACACCGATAGTCTCCGCGCCGTTCGGGGAAAGCGTAAGCATATTGGACGCAGCGTTGTATTCAAACGAGTAGCCGCCCGTAATGCTCTCAAAGAAACGGCTCTTCATCTTCTCGTATTCAAGCAGATGAAGCAGTCTGTCAGAAGAGAACATCGCGTCGTTTTTCAGCAGCTCGTGCGCGAATTCCTTTATCTCGTCCTCGCCGCGGAAATTAGCACCGCCGCCCTCCTTGACAAGACGCATTTCCTCGGCACAGCTTCTTAAACAATTTATAAGCAGCGGGTTGAATTGTCCGCATTCGCCGTTGGAAATCATTTCGATAGCGGTGTCGTGCGAGAACGCTTTCTTATAGCATCTGTCGGCGGTGAGCGCATCGTAAACGTCCGCAAGCGACACGGCCTGCGCCGCTATCGGAATATCGTCGCCCTTTAAGCCGTCGGGGTAGCCTCGTCCGTCCCAGCGCTCGTGGTGCCACCGCGCGATCGAATACGCTAGTTTAACGATTGGCTCGTCGCGGTAGAACGGCAGCTCGGACAGCATCTGCGAGCCGACTGCGGAGTGCGACTTCATTATCGCAAACTCCTCGTCGGTAAGTCTGCCGGGCTTGTTCAGTATCTCGTCGGGTATAGAAATTTTTCCTATATCGTGCAGTGCGGAAACGTTGGAGATAAGCGAAATATCCGTTTCCGTAAGCTTATATTTATCGGTTATTTTTATCAGCCCTTTGAGAAGTATCTCGGTGTAGCTCTGCACGTTGATGACGTGCATACCGCATTCACCGTTGCGGAACTCGACGGTATGTGCGAGTATCTCGATCATCACGCGGGAATTTTTTTCCTTTTCGTAAAACTGATCCGCGACAAGCCCTGCGAGTTTTTTCTGCTTGGCATACAGAGATGTGATGTTTCGGCAGCGCTTTTTTACGATGACCGCGTCGAACGGTCTGTGTATAAACTCCATAACGCCCAAGTCGTAAGCCTTATGCATAAATTCTACGGAATCCTCTGAGCTTATCATAATGACGGGCGTATCCGCAAGCCAACCGTTCTTATTCATAATGTCAAGAACTTCCAGACCGTTCATTTCAGGCATTACCATATCCAGCAGCACAAGCGATATCTCCGTAGTGTGCCCGTTCAGGAATGTGACCGCCTCGTTTCCGTTTGCCGCCTCAAATATCTCGTATTCATCGGCAAGCATATCCGTGAGAATCTCACGATTCATCTCAGAATCGTCAACAATAAGTATTTTTTCCATTACCCAAAAAAGGAAAAGCGGACTATAATACACTTTTTGGGAAATTTCCGTTCATCTCGCTGTCCGCTCTCCTGCGCCCCCCTTTCATTTACTTTACAATTACTTTAATTATATCATAAATCTGTCGATTTGTCAACCGAAAAAAACAAATTAAGCTGTGTTTTCAAATAACAAGATCTTTCGGGAGTTTGTCGAGAGTGATCACTCTCGGATCGTTGTAGATCTCCGCAAGAACGCGCTTGTCGTTGTTCAGAATGAAGTCTGTGTGCCATACCATAAACCACGCCCACATCGCGCCGTCGTTCACAAAATTGTCGATCGGCGGAACATTTCCGCACTCATGGAACGCCATTGGCTTGTGCGCTACCTTTTTCAGCAGTTCAAACGCGCTCTTATGTGTGCTGTTGTTGTATGTATCGGAGCCGATTATATCGCAGTATTCGTCGCCGGGATACCAACCGTCCGCAACATAATCCGCGTAGCCGAGCACCCAGATAAGATTATTCAGCTTGTATTTATTGGTGAATTTATCGTACATCATGCGCCACAGCCGCACAAAGTTCTCCGCGCCGCCTTTTCCCCACCAGAACCACTGTCCGTCAAATTCGTGAAACGGTCTCCACAGCACGGTGACACCCGCGTCACGCAGCTCCGCGAGCGCTCTCGCCGCCCTGTCCCAGCTTGTCATCAAGGTGTCGTTCTCGTCCGTGCCATCGGTGAACAGACGTGCGAAATCGGGGTTATCCGACTTGGACTCGGGATAATCGCTTATGGCAACTCCCGTATGCCAGCAGATAGTTACCAGACCGCCGCGTTTCGTCCACTCTATCGAACGTCCGACAACGCCGTCAAAGTCGTTTGCCTTAAAATCCAGTCCTCTCATAGCAGGCAGCTTACCCGTGACCTCTTTTATGTAATCCGTTTCATACTCGGGCGAACCTCTCCAGACAGACTCCTGCTGAGCGGAGATGACATTCTTGCCGAAATTATCGCAGATATACGCGAATATCCTTTTTGTGCGGTTGTCGGAATCGGGATTTGAAAGAGAATATCCGCCGACGCTGTTTGTATTCATCATAATTTTTAACCTTTCCTTTGTATTTTCCGATACGGCTATTGATATTATAAATTGACAAATCGGTTTTGTCAATCCCGATTTTCCTTTTTCACCTGAATTTCACCGATATTTTGTAAAACGCACTTTGCCGAACGCTTGGATAAATTATTGACAAACGCCGTGCAATGCTCTATAATATAAAGGAAAAGGGGGCGTTTATATGTCCGAAAGCAGCACAAAGCAGCGGCTGAAAATTCTGTATCTCTACAAAATTTTATGGGAGAACACCGACGAGGAACACGAGCTTACAATGCCGCAGATAATTGACAAGCTGAACGAATACGGTATCACGGCGGCGCGAAAGGCGCTGTATGAGGATATCGAAGCGCTGAGGGAGTTCGGCGCGGATATATACTCAAGGCGCGGCAACAACGCGGGTTACAGTCTGCTGAACCGCGAATTTGAGCTGCCCGAGCTTAAGCTGCTCGCGGATGCGGTCACGTCCTCGCGGTTCTTCACCGAGAAAAAGGCGCGTGCTCTGCTCGAAAAGCTCGGGACGCTTTGCAGCGGCTATGAAGCGGAGCAGCTTATCCGCAAGGTGTACGTCGCCGACCGCGACGCGTCCGAAAACGAGCGTATTTATCTCAATATCGACGCTATCCACAGAGCAGTTTCCGAGAAGAAAAAGATTTCGTTCGGGTACTTCGACTATGATATTAACAAGCGCAAAAAGTACCGCGACGGTATTCGCGTCTGCTCGCCGTATGCGCTCACATGGAACGACGAGCGGTATTACATGATCGCGTATTACGAAAAATATAAGGGCATTTCGCATTTCCGCGTGGACAAAATGGAGAACGTAAAGCTGCTTTCCGATCCCGCGTTCAGAATGCCCAAGGATTTCAGGCTCTCGGAATATCTGAAATCGACGTTTTCAATGTTCAGCGGCACGGAGCAGACGGTGAAGCTGAAATTTCACATATCGCTCATCAACGCGGTGATCGACCGTTTCGGGCGCGGCGTAAAGCTGATGCGCGACGGCGGGGAACATTTCACCGTCGAGGTGAAAGCGCGCACCGATCAGCCGGCGGCATTTTTCGGGTGGCTGTTCCAATTCGGCTCAAAGGCGAAAATTATCGCTCCCGCCGCGCTTAAGGAAGAATACTCCGCAATGCTGCGCGAGGTGCTGGACAACGAAAAGGAGGACGACAAATGACTGCGCGAAATAATCGACGGTATCGGACGCTCCAAGGTCGACGAAAAGCGCGGTTTGCCGTGTACATATTGGTCTATCTCGAAGATCGGACGCGAAACCGAGGGCTGCGGCTGCATTATCCGCAAGCTGTTTCACGTAGAGTACGAACGTCTTAGGATGCTGCCCGACGGATACACCGACTGTATTTCAAATGCTCAACGTAACGAGTGTCTCGGGAACGGCAGATGTCATTGCACACATTTTTCATTTTCTGAAAAATGGTTGAAATTGCGCAATATTCACAAAGATGAAAAAATTCAACATTATAGGGATTTTATTGCCGATTTTCCGACATTTTTGCTTTCTGTATTTGGCTTAACAGTGCTGTTTTGAGTATAAAAAAGCCGCCGGATTTATGCTTTTCGGCGGCTCTTTTTTTGTATTATGCTTGTCAGTTTTTTCTGTTTTGCTTGTCAGACAACAATGTGAGCCAAGTAGCTTTGACGCAGAAAGCGGTAAAATTTGCTGCAAGACAAGCGTTGAGCGGCTATTGGTACAGGCTCATAGCGCAGACGCGGATTATGTCGCAAACACAGTTCGAAAAACTATGAATGAACGTTCTGTAACCGCGACGCTCGTTATGCATAGCAAATGCGGCTTGCATACGTTTCCGCAGCATATCTCGGGACGGCCGCAGGCTTAACGCCTTGCTGTTCGAAAAAGGTATACGTATATGACAATGCGTGTATCGTAGCGTTTTATTCGCCGTTTCGGTTTGCGCCGTTTTCCTTCTCCTTGCGCTCGCGTTCGAGACCGTCCTCAATAATTTCCCGCGCAAGGTCGAGTATTCGGCGCTCTTGCTCGCTGCGCCCCGTAATCACAAACTCCTCAGGCAAGAACTCCGTGCCGTCGGGGTGGATGTTCGTGATTTTTCGTCTGCATACCGTTCCGTCGTCCAATGTTATTTCTCTTATCGGCATAAAATCAACTCCATGTTATATTGTATGATCGCGGTGGTTGTACAGTTGTCAACCGTTTATCCCGCTTACGGCTATCTTTGGAGATATAAGGCAGCATCGCACAATTACCGCAGTTCGCGCTTTGCCGTTCGACAATAATTGTGCGGTGCTGCCATAAAAAGGATAGGCAGAAACATATAATTCAGCGAGGTGATACAAATGCCAAAATTCCGTGAACTTCCCACAACGGCAGCCTGCTACTGCCGCGTATCGACTGAGAACCAGATTGAGAACTACTCGATAGACGAGCAGCGCGAGCGCCTTGAGGCGTTCTGCAAGGCAAAGGGCTGGAGCCGCCCCGCAATGTTTATCGACCCGGGCTTTTCCGGCGGAACTCTCGAACGCCCCGCGCTGCGCAGTCTGCTTGAGGATGTAAAACACGGCAAATTCGGCACGGTGGTCGTGTATAAGCTCGACAGACTTTCGCGTTCGCAGAAGGACACACTCTACCTTATTGAGGACGTGTTCAACAGGTACGGCGTGAGCTTCGTTTCGGTCTGCGAGAATTTTGATACGGGCACGCCGTTCGGCAAAGCAATGATAGGAATACTGTCCGTATTCGCGCAGCTCGAAAAGGATCAGATTACCGAACGTTTCACAATGGGCAGAATAGGGCGCGCCAAAAGCGGACTGTTCCACGGCGGCGGCAATGCTCCGACGGGCTACGACTACGTTGATGGTCATCTTGTCGTCAACGAGTTTCGGGCAATGCAAGTGCGCGAGGTTTTCGAGCGTTTTAAGCGCGGCGAGAGCGTTCACTCTATACAAAGAGCAATGCACGAAAAATACGGCGGATGGACAAATCATACGCTCGTCTACAACGTTTTGCGCAACAGCATATATATTGGTATGGTGAAGTTCAACGGCGTGGAGTATGAGGGCGAACACACACCGATAATCGACGGCACACTGTTCTATGAGACGCAGATGCTGCTGGACTCTCGGAACGTTACCAATGCTCAAAAAACGCCGTTCCGTGCGGGCTTTCTGCTGTCGGGGCTGGTGTGCTGCGGCAATTGCGGAGCACGCTATCACGGCAATCATGGGTATTACAAGTGTTATTCCCGAGCTAAGTCCGACAGGAGGTATATAATCGACCCCGACTGCAAAAACCCGAACCTCAAAATATCCGAGCTTGACAAATTTGTCGTCGGGGAGATATCCAAGGCGGTGCTCAACCCGTCCGCGATATTCAAGAATGTTCCCGAGAACCCGAAGGACGACCGCCGCGCCGTAACGGAAAAAAGGCTCGCCGAGATAGCAGCGAGCACCGAAAGACTTATCGACCTGTACCAAGCCGCCGAGATACCGCTTGACGGCATAACGTGCAGACTGCGCGAACTTGAGACCGAGCGCGCGTTCCTCGAAAAACAGCTCAGCGGGCTGCCGGAAGTCCGCGTTGACAGGCGCTCGGAGTGGCTCGAAAATATCGCGCGGCACAAGGAATTTCTTGAAGTTTCGGAGGTTGCCTTGGCAAGAATGTATGTATCGTCGGTTATACGCAGTATAATCATAAAGAAGAGCGGGGAAGTTAAAATAGAGTGGCGCATATAATGCGCTTTTATTTTATGGGGAATTTACATAATTGTAGTTCCCACACACATGGTCAGCGCCTGTTTCCCGCAAGCCTTGCACTTGCAAAACGGCTTGTCGAGGTTATACGCGACGCGCGGCAGATAGCCCAAGTCCTCGAGAAGCGTAAACAGCGGGAAGAAGATCGCCATAGGGGGCAGCATAACGGCAACGACCCATGCGAGCACGCGGTAAGCGCCGTCGACGAGCAGCCCGTTCAGCCAATCGGGAGCGTTCAGCGCGGTCATAAGCTCGCCCAATTTGTCGCCGAGCCGAAAGAGCGCGGTGCTCAGCAGCTCGGACGGGTAGTTCGCGCCGACAATGGTTATCCAGAAGACCGTCATAAGCATAAGCAGCATTATCGGGAAACCGAAAACGCGGCTCGTGAGTATTCTGTCTGCGCGTGAGAGCTTGCCGCCCTGACCGCTCCCGCTTACGCATTCGCCGCAGACCTCTTCGGCGTTCAGCAAAATACACGAGACTATCCTGTCCTTAAGGCGGTCGGCGGTAATTTCGTTTTCGGCGAGCAGAGTACGCGCGCGCTCAACGGCTTCGGAGATTTCCGCGATATCGCCGAGGTTTTTGCCGAGGTATTTCTCTATCTCGGCAGTGAGCGAACTATCGCCGTCGATAAGCCGAAGCGCCAGCCAGCGCGGCGGAACAGCGCCGCCGAGGTGCTTTTCCAACACGGGCTCGACTATCGAAACGGCTTGCTCGATAGGCTTTATGTAGCGCAGCTTGCGCGGTTTCGGCGTGATTTTCCCGCTGCATATCCCGTCCAGCTTGTCGGTGATTTTTTTCAGCGACGGCTTTTTGTGCGCGGACGTTCCCGCAACGGGCACGCCCAGCTCCTCTTCCAGCTTGGCGAGGTTTATCTTAATGCCACGCCGCTTCGCTTCATCGAGCAGATTGACGCAGACGAGCGTTTTCGGGCAGAGCTCCATTACCTGTAAGGCGAGGTTGAGACTGCGCTCGAGACAAGTCGCGTCGCAGACCACGACCGCCGCGTCGGGTTCGCCGAAGCAGATGAAATTCCTCGCGACCTCTTCCTCGGCGGAATGCGCAAGCAGCGAGTACGTTCCGGGAATATCCACGAGAACGTAGGAAAACTCCCGTCCTCGGCACCCGCCTTGTGCAATGGAAACGGTTTTGCCCGGCCAGTTTCCCGTGTGCTGATGAAGCCCCGTCAGCCCGTTGAACACGGTGCTTTTGCCGACATTGGGATTGCCCGCGATCGCTATTACGCGGTCGTCGGGGCTTGATTTCTCGACCCTGATATCCGAGGACAGCACGCCGCTGCCCGTAGATTTTGCGGTAAGTCCCATTTATTTCCCCCTCACTATAACGCCCCGACTGTCACACGCGCGGATAGCGATCACCGCGCCGCGTATAAGATATGCGCTCGGGTCGCCCATGGGGCTTCTCCCCACGCATTCGACCGCCGTTCCGCCGCACAGTCCTATATCCAGAAGACGCCGCCGCATTGAGCCGTGTATCGTCAACCGCTCCACGACGGCGTTTTCTCCGACTTTAACATCACATAAACGCTTTATCTCGCCCATACGCTCACCTCATATATATTTTCGCGTTACGGCATTATATGCTTTCGCTGAATGTTTGGTGAAGCCTTTTCCGTTCATGAAAAAGAGCCTCAGATGAGGGCGTATTTTTTTTGAAAACCCCCTTGCATTCCCGAATTGTTTGTGATATACTGTATGGGTGCGTTTACGGATAATATGATAAGGGGGCGTTTTTATGGGAAAAACCGCACTTCGCGATATGACCTCGGGTTCTCCCATGAAGCTGATACTCGGCTTTATGCTGCCGCTGCTGCTCGGTATGTTGTTTCAGCAGCTTTACAATATGGTGGATACGATAATAGTGGGGCGGTATCTGGGCGTGAATGCTCTGGCGGGCGTCGGCTCTACGGGTTCGGTGAACTTTCTGGTGATAGGCTTCGTGCTGGGAGTATGCACGGGCTTTGCCATTCCCGTGGCGCAGAAATTCGGCTCAAAGGATTATGACGGGCTGCGGAAGTTTGTCGGCAACACTATTTGGGTCGCGGTGTTTTTCGCGGCTGTGCTGACCGCCGCGACCTGTCTGCTGTGCTCTAAAATTCTGGGGTGGATGCACACTCCAGACGGCGTTTTTGCGGAAGCGCGCGATTATATTTTCGTGATATTCCTCGGCATTCCCGCAACATTCTTGTACAACACTCTGTCGGGCTTTATACGTTCGCTCGGCGACTCGAAAACGCCCGTCGTGTTTCTGGTTATCTCCAGTCTGTTGAACGTCGCGCTCGACCTGTTTATGATAGTGGTGCTGAAAATGGGCGTCGCGGGCGCGGGCTGGGCGACGGTAATTTCGCAGCTTGTCTCGGGGCTGTTATGTCTGGGATATATCGCGAGAAAATTCGAGATACTCCGCCTGAAACGCGCCGACCTCAAGCCCGACCCTTACTATATCGGACGTCTGTGCGCCACGGGGCTGCCGATGGGCTTGCAGTATTCGATAACGGCGATAGGCTCGATACTCATTCAGTCCGCCGTGAACTCGCTCGGAGCGTCAAGTATGGCGGCGGTAACAGCGGGCAGCAAGGTCAGTCAGCTTATGTGCTGTCCGTTCGACGCAATGGGCAGCACCATGGCGACGTTCAGCGGGCAGAATATCGGCGCGGGGAAGCTCGACCGCGTCAAAAAGGGCTTGGGCAGCTGCTCCTTGCTCGGTGTGTGTTGGGCTGTGCTGGGGCTGGGGATAGTTCTGCTGTTCGGCGAAAACCTCATAATGCTGTTTATGGACAAGGAAAACACCGCGTCCGCCGAGGACATAAAGGCGATAATCAGGCTGGGGCGGCAGTTTCTGATAACGAACGCGGCGTTTTACATTCCGCTGGCATTCGTGAATATCGTGCGCTTCCTTATCCAAGGAATGGGCTTTTCGCAGATAGCGCTTTTCGCGGGGGTTTTCGAGCTTTTCGCGAGGGGCTTCGTGGCGCTCTTTACCGTGCCGCTCATCGGCTTTACGGGAGTGTGCTTCGCAAATCCCTCGGCGTGGGTGCTCGCGGACGCGTTCCTCTTCCCCGCGTACTTTATGTGCTGCCGCTACGTCAAACGTCATTCGTTATAAAAAGACTCGTATGTCAACGGCAAGTTTTTCCTCAAGATTTATCAGCCTCTTTGTGATGTCCTTTGCTTTCTCCTCGGCAGCTTTGTATTGGTTCAGATATTTGTTGAGCGACTTTACTCCCATATTGCAGCCGTCGGTCATAAGGTCGGCTATCGTCTCGTCTGATTCGTTCATGATGAGCTTGGCGTTCGTCTTCATCCACGACATACCTTTCGCCATTGCGTCGGGGTCTTTTCCGCCGTCGTGATATTCGTTCAGCAGACCTTGAATTTCCCTTTTGAGCTTGTTGTGCTCGTCCTTGCAGTCGGAAAGGTATCTGCGCAGCTCCCCGCCGCGAACGTAGTCCAGAACGCCGTCAATGGACGACACGCCTGTTTTTATTCCCGCGTCGCATTCACGCAGCAGTTTTATTGTATCGGGTTCTATCATTGTGGTTCAACTCCTTTGTTTTCAGTTGAACTTATTATTCCGCGCCGTAAGTAAAATATTCGGCGGTGGATTTCTGATAAAGGAGCGCATTTTCATGAAAAGATTTGCCGTGATTGACACCGAGACCACATGGGCGGACGAGGTGATGTCGATAGGGATAGCGGTTTCGGATTTTGGGGATTTCGGGATTATCGCCGAAAAATACTACATATTGACGCCGTTCAAGGATCATGGGGGAATGTACACCAACGCGCTTTACGCAAAGGGAATTAAGCCCGACAAGGAGTGCCCGCGCGGTGAAGCGCTCGGCGACATAAAGGCGTTCCTCGGGGAACACAATGTCAACCTGATGTTCGCGTACAACGCCGTGTTTGATTATCGTCATCTTCCCGAGCTCCAATATCTGAAATGGTTCGACATAATGAAGATCGCGGCGTATCGGCAGTTTAACAGCAAGATACCCGCAAACGCCGAGTGCTTCGCAACGGGCAGACTGAAGCGAGGCTACGGCGTCGAGGACGTTTACCGAATGTTAAGCGGAAACGGCAGATACGCCGAGCTTCACAACGCGCTCGCCGACGCACTGGACGAGCTGGAAATAATGCGAATGCTGGGCGTCGGGCTTGAGGGCTATAATTCCGCGGCGGTATGCTGCGTGTGAATTTTGATATTATTATGAGAGCCTGAAATTACAGCATAACAGGAAATGTTTTCGCCGATATTATGTGATATAATGAAACTATCCCGGGAAGGAGGACTTTCATGCAGAATGCAGATATTATCGGAAAAAGCATTGCCTACATTGAGCAAAATCTGAAAACCGATATTACGCCCGAGGAGCTGGCGAGTATGGCTGGCTATTCGTTATGGCACTATCAGCGCTTGTTTGCGGAGGTGGTAGGCGTACCGCCGGCTGCATACATCAACAGACGCAGGCTTGACCGCGCACTGTCGGAAATATGCGCAAAGCGCAAGGCGATTGACGCGGCCATGGATTACGGCTTTGACAGCTATGCCGGATTTTACAAGGCGTTTTTGCGAATGTATGGTTGTTCTCCGAAAAAATATTTGTCTCTTTACGGAACTCATCAATCAATATCGGAGGTAACGGCTATGTATACGGAAACAGAATTACGAAAGGTACTGAAGCACTGGAACATTTCGGAGGATATTCCGATCAGCGAAATTCGAATCGTGGACGGAACAAAAACGGCAAACAATATCCGTCAAATCGGCAAGGAGTATATTTTAAAGACAGGCGACAGAGCGGCATTGCTGCGTAATGCCCGTGTCGCAAAGGCAATAGCAGCACAAGGACTGTCGGCGGCGGTTCCCGTGCAGACAACAGACGGCGGCGATATCACGGAGGATAACTTTATGTTGATACGCAAAATAAAAGGCGAGCCGCTTTCCAAAGCCGAACGCTTTGGTGAAAACCGCGCAGAGTTTGGTTTTGAATACGGGCAAAGCATAGCGCGGCTGCATAATGCGCTGGCGGCGGTGGAGGATAGCATTCAGCCGTTTGAGCAGAATTTATTTGCTCATGTGTCCGAATGGGCGCTCCCGTTGGTTCAAAAGCAGAATGTACAGTGGGATATGGGCATACCTGACAGTTTTTTCAAGGAGTATATCAGTAATTTCGGCGCACTGTTTGAAAGGCTGCCGAAGCAATTGATACACCACGATCCTAATCCGTGTAATATTTTATTTTGCGGCGGCGAGGTCAGCGGGTTTGTCGACTTTGAATTCAGTGAGCGAAATGTGCGCCTGTGGGACCCTTGCTATTGCGCCACGGGAATATTGTCCGAACAGCGCAGCGTTGAAAACGCATATGGAAAATTCCCAGAGATACTGGAGGCTGTTCTTCGCGGCTATGACAGCGTAAATCATTTGACAGCCGAAGAAAAACAAGCGGTTTACTATGTGATCTGTTCAATTCAGATGATATGTGTGGCGTATTTTGAAAGCGTCAGCGAATATAAAGATCTGGCGAGGACCAATCGGGAAATGCTGCTGTACATTATAGGGCAAAAAGATAGAATTAACAGCATTTATACTATCGCATAGATCGACATAACGCGCGCAAAACAGCCATAAATTTTTAACAACTCCTTGACTTTTCCGTCAAAATGCGGTATAATAGTTTTGCAGTGAATTTATTTTCAAGGAGGTATTTGTTATGGAACTTTTAAAGGATAATGTCGCGTTTGTGACGGGCGGCACAAGAGGAATTGGCTACGCGATAGTACGCACGTTCCTCGAAAACAAGGCTAAAGTCGTGCTCTGCGGTTCGAGACCCGAAACTGCGCAAAAGGCGGTGGACGCTCTCAAAGCCGAGAACTCCGCGTTCGAGGTCGAGGGAATGTCGCCCGACCTTACGGACTACGCGAGCGTGGAAAAGGCGATAAACGACGTGAAAGCGAAGTACGGGAAAATTGACATTGTAGTAAACAACGCGGGCATAAGCGCATCCGAGCCGCTTTATAATTACGACCCCGCGAATTTCGACAAGATAATGCAGCTCAACGTAAATTCCTGTTTTTACACGGTGCGCGCGGCTGCTCCCATAATGAAAGAGAACGGCGGCGGAGTTGTCATCAATACCTCGTCTATGGTGTCTATCCACGGTCAGCCCGCAGGCGCGGGTTATCCCGCTTCCAAGTTTGCGGTCAACGGCTTGACGAAGTCGTTGGCGCGTGAGCTTGCCAAGGACAATATCCGCGTAAATGCGGTCGCCCCGGGCGTTACCGACACCGATATGGTCGCGGCGCTTCCCGAGCAGACGCGGCAGTATATCACCTCGACGATACCGCTCGGGCGTATCGGCACGCCGCAGGACGTCGCGAACGCGTTCCTGTTTCTGGCAAGCCCTCTCGCGTCTTATGTTACGGGAGAAATTCTGTCCGTTGACGGCTGCGCGCGTTCGTAAATAATTGCTCCCCCTTGACCGAAACAAGGGGGAGTTTTTACGGCTGTAACGTTTCCGAAAGCGCGGCCGCCGCGGTCGGACGCAGCCTTGACAGGAACGCATCGAGAAAAAGCGCGGCGAATTTCACGAAAAGCGCATTTTCGTCGTGCGGCGTGAGCGGGTCGAGCACGAAATAGAGCTTTAAAGCCGCCGAGAGCGCTCCAGAGAGCGTGACCGAGCGGCTGCTTTTTTCGGGTGCTGCCGCCGAGAACGCGTGCGTGAGCATACGAAAGTACAGCGAAATCATAACGCACGCGGACAGCTCCCCGACAAGCGCACCAAAGCACCTTGCCGCGAACGGCAGACCGTCTCCGCACATCGAGGTCAATATCCGCACCGCCGCGAAAATCCCGATGAGCGCGGCGGTCTTTTTGCAGTATACGTCAAATTCGAGCTTGTTTATTACGTCCATTTTCACCCCTCCGTTTTTACCTTATTTTACCATATTATAACGGTCGGCGCAAGGGTGAAAATTCCGCGCTTTAACGCGTAATTTCGCAGAAGATGGCGCGGCGTGTAAAAAGCGGTCGTTCGGAGGGTTATTTTGGACTTGAAACGACTTTTTTTCCATTTCTGTACAGGTCGACCTCTTTTTACAAATTCGGCGCGCTGATTCTTGAATTGTTCGCGGTTATCGTTTTCCAAGGTCATGCTTGAACACATGAATAGTCAAAGCTAAGATAAGTGTTTGACAAGCCGCGGAAAGGGAAATAATATGACGGAAAAACAGGGAAAAGCCATAAGGCAGTTTGAGGAACTTGCGGCAATCGCCGAGTTTTGTGCGCAGCGTGCCTATGTGAACGTCTACTGTACGTGTTTCGCCGAGATAAGCTTCTCCCCAGACGCTTTGCAGAAGATGTTCTTTTGTGAATACAAGCCCCGAATTTTCCATAAATAATTTCAGTATCTCAAATTCCTTTAACGTGAGCCGGATTTTCTTTTGCTGCACGGAGTTTTATTTTTTTGCGTTTTATACGGTTTTGCCTTAGCAACATCACAATTGTTTTCGGTATAGATATTGATTAGGCGGCAATTCCCGTTGGTAATATTTCCAGATTTACAGAAAGTGTGAATACAGTTAGAGCTGTTTTTGCAAAAGTTCAAAAAAACGCGGAATGTGCAATTTATGCATTTTTCTTGATTTTTTTACTTTATTATGCTATACTTGCTTTAAAGGAGTGGTAGATATATGCTTTGTATGACTTTTGCAGCTATTGAAGACAATGTGCAGCGCAACGAATTAGAGAAATTTTATTTCAGTCATAAGGACAGGCTTTACTCTATTGCATTGTCAAAGTTACATAACAAGGAGGACGCAGAGGACGCTGTTCAGGAGGTTTTTTCGGAAATTGCGGATAAACCGGAGAAATTCTTTGACATACCTCCGAAGGACAGACTTGCATATACGGATGTGATTTTGAGAAACATAGCCGTAGACATTTTCAAAAGAAAAAATAAAAATCAAGCGGATGAATTGAATGAGGATATTGAAGATGTCAAAATATCTCTTGAAAATGACTTGATCGGTAAAAGCGAGCGTAAGGAAATTGTGGAATTTATAAATAATCTTCCGACAAAGCGGCGAGGCGTTTTGATACTGCGCTGTTTTTATGACTTGTCGATAGATGAAATTTCGCAGAGAATGAATATTACGCCCGATAACGTAAGTAAACATTTATTGTTAGCACGCAAAGCGGTCAAAAAATTTATTGATGAAAGGAATGAGCAATTATGAATGAAAGCGCTTTTAAAGAAATATTGGGTGAGGCTATAAAAAGCGGGCTAGCGGAGTTTGACAATGCTCCTGAGCATAAATTTTCGCTGAAACATCGCCTTGCTATGAAATACATTTTCGCAAAATTTGCTCGGAATGTGAGCAGATTAAAAAGCGGGGAGGTAGATAAAGATGATTCAATAATCGAATATAAATCGAGAGTTAGCCTAAGGCAGCGACTCATAGTTGTACTTCTTATTTTTATTCTTTTGTCGTTCTTGGTAGGATGGGTTGTTGTGTTTGTTTCG
Organism: uncultured Oscillospiraceae bacterium; assembly: GCA_910579125.1. Taxonomy (GTDB): domain Bacteria; phylum Bacillota; class Clostridia; order Oscillospirales; family Ruminococcaceae; genus CAG-115. Next base: position 46,316 of record CAJTTH010000001.1, read on the forward strand.
GACAAATTTAGCGGAACGGTATATAGCGATAATACACAGCTTACCGCTGTTGATGTAGAAGATTGCCCAAATGAAATTGAAATCAAGTATATTTTTGCATCTGTTCCAAGTGGTTTTGATTTAATAAAAACAAGTTCATCACCGACAACATTTTATATATTATATGAGAACTCTTCAACAGGGCAAACAATAACTTTAAGACAATGGGTAAAAGCGAAATTCAAGCCGCGCTATAATACAGAGCGGCACAATTTTGAAGAAGTAACTGTAAATGGCAAGGCGGGTTTATATATAGATTTTAGCTATGGATCTAATTATCAAACGCTTTTAGTATGGGATAACACAGATTACATACTAGAAGTTGTAGCAGATTTGAACAAATCAGAAACAATTGATTTGGTTAAATTTGACAGAAATTAAAAAAATAGATTAGTTTATAACCATAACTAATGTTCGGAACAGATGTATATAGTAGAGGGACAAAAAACCTCGAATTATACGGAAAGGGGGTCAACTAATGAAGTTAAAAAAGATTTTGGTTTCGCTCGGAGCATTGGTTTACCTTTGCACAAACCTCGGCGCAGTTGCGTATGCCGATACCACCACACAATTTACGGATTATGGTATTTCGCTTACATACGAAATTGCAAACTCACCGGATTCAACATTGAGCATTGTGGGCAGAACAGCATATTGTGTTAGCTCAACCACAGGTACGAATACGGCTAGCATTACCGTAACGCAAACCTTGCAAAAATATTGGGGCTTGTGGATATGGAATGATGTTAAGGACGCTGAATGGACTGAACAAGCGGCTCGTAATTCAATTTGCTTGTCCACATCTAAATCCGGTCTTGAGAATGGTAAATATCGGGTGAAGTCTGTATTCACGTTGATTGATAAGAACGGTAAGAGCGAAACTATTACAATCTATAGCGATGAACAAGAGGTATCATAAAAGCAATGCTACGCTGTTTATGCTGAAGCAAAGGAGGAATGTCAAAACAATTACTAAGCGAAAATTATTCGCAAATCTATTCCTTTAACAACATTGTTTAAAGAAAGGAATTATTATAGCTAAGGTTATTAACAAAAAGCACTTATGGTTTTACTTGCGGTTGTTTTGGCTTTTTGCCGACTTGTTGTTCCTGCCTCCGCAGCAGAAGCGGATAGTTATGAGGGCTATGTAGCAGAGGGCGTAAGTATAACTCGTATAGGCGATGTTGCCTCTCCGCGATGGGGTGGTGAAATTTACAGCCTTATGCCTATTATAATTGAATGTGAGGTACTGTTACATGAACATTGAAACGCTTGGATTTAACAGACAAATCCAAAAAAGGGCGAATGCACAAAACACCAAAAGGTTATATAAACGATCATTTTTCAACTCCGCGCTTGAAGTAAACCATAATATTAACGACGCTGCATTATCCGACAAGACAAGCAAGGCATCCGACAGATGGACAGATGTCAGTCTTTACACCTTTGACAGTTCGCAAAGAGGTTACACCGTGAACGATGACGCGCTGTTGAGAGTTAAGGAACAGCTCAAGTCGGAATGTATTGACGCGGACAAGCGCACTCCCACTCACAAGATCACCGATGAACAAATGGAGTAACTCAATTTTGAGTACGACTTTCACTATCTGTCTGTTTACAGCATTTCAGAAGCAGAGTTTGCTTCCGAGAAAATGAAAGAAGATTTCGACAGCAGATTGTGATCAGTATTATTATGTTTTGTTTTTAGGGAGAGCAATTGAGTGACTATTGGCTGTGAGAAATGATGAGATGGGTTGATGACGGTATCAAATACCTCAATTGTTCTTCCTATTAACTAATATCGCCTGTTTTTACTGCTGTTATTTGACAAGCAGAACACAAAAAAATAAGCCGAAAAAAGCCGCGAAATATATGAAAATCCTGAATTTTTGGCTTAACCACGCTGATTATTCTTGCATAAACACGAAATTTTATAAAAGAAATGCCCGAGAGGTTTGTTAAAACTTTTCGGGCGTTTTTGTCATTTTTGGAAAAGGCGAAGTTTTTGAGGAAAGCTAGTCGTATTTGTCCTTCGTCAATATCATCGCGCATACGAAACAGTTGTGCGAGCACACAGAGGCGCTGTTGAAAAATCCGCATATCGTATATTTCAGCTTTTTGCCGCCAACAAAGCAATCCGGGCGACAAAGCGCGAAGCGCGATAATTGTGCGGTGTTGCCTTAAGCTGAAAAAGGGAGGCCGCCGGGATTTTACACCCGACGGCAGGAAAATAAGGTTGATCAATTGGATGTTGTCTGAATTAAAGCATCTTCAAACACCCGCAAACGTGCGTTTACTTTTTAAGGACAAACTTGTTTGTGAGGTTCTGAAGTTCTGCGGCCTGATTGTTGAGCTCCTCGGAGGAAGCCGCGGACTGCTCGGCGGTGGCCGCGTTTGTCTGAACGACAGACGAGATCTGGTCTACGCCCGTGTTCACCTGTTCGATCATCGCTGCCTGTTCGGCGGACGCTGTCGAAATATCTCCGATAAGCCTGATAGTCTGATTTGTAACGTCAACGGACGAGTTGAGCGCTTCCGCAGTTTCTTCAGCAATATGCGAACCGCTTTCAACCGCCGCAATGGTTTGCTGAATAAGACCTGTTGTATCCGCTGCCGCCTCTGCCGACTTGGACGCGAGATTTCTGACCTCGTCCGCGACAACGGCAAAGCCCTTGCCCGCAGTACCCGCTCTCGCAGCCTCAATAGCGGCGTTAAGCGCGAGAATGTTGGTCTGGAACGCGATATCCTCGATTGTCTTGATAATGTTCGAGATCTCGTTCGACTTATCGGAAATGTTGTTCATCGCGGTTACCATTTCTTTCATGTGCCCGTTGGAAAGCGACATCTGTTCGCCCGCCTGATTTGCCTTTTGATTTGCTTCCTTGGCGTTCTGCGCGTTGACGTCTACCTTATCCTTAAGCGTGGTGATAATGCTCGCAAGCTCCTGAACAGAGGACGCCTGCTCGGTTGTTCCCGACGCAAGAGACGTTGCTCCGTTGGAGATCTGCGCGGCGCCCTGATTTACCTGCGCGGCGGAAATATCGATCTGCCGCATGGTGTCCGACAGTCCGTAAGCAAGGTTGTTCAGCGCTTCGATTATGCTCGCGAAATCTCCGTTGAACTCGATCTGTTGGCAAATGTCAAAGTTGCCGTCCGCAAGCTGGTTGCAAAGGCGTGAGATTTCGTGGATATAGCCGTTCAGCGAATTTATCGTAAGATTGATCGAATCTGCGAGCTGACCTGTCTCATCGTCGGACGTGTGTTCCACACCAACGTTAAGGTTGCCCGATGCCACGGCGTTCATAACGCTGACCGTTTTCCTGATCGGATTTGCAATGCCGTTCGCGGTGACAATGCAGATAACGATCGCTGTAATGATTGCAAGAATACCCACAATAACCGTAATAATTATCGCGAATGTGGTTTCACCCATCCAGTCCTTGACCTCGGTCGTAACGCCGATGATCCAACCGTCCGTATTGTTGATTTTAGAATAAGCGAGGTATCTGGCAACACCGCCGCCGCTGACCTCACCGTATACGGTGTCTGTGCCGTTTAACGCGATCGCCTGTTTTTCAAGCTCGCTGCGGCAGTCAAACTCGGCATTGTCCTTGTGAGTGTGATTTACGTTGTTCATGCCCTCATCAACGTATTTATGATCCATACAAGCAATATATGTACCGTTTTCGTCCATAATATAGGTTCTTCCCGACTCGCCCAGATGTATCTCGTCGATAATGTCATAAAGCATAGAGCCGTCAATGCCGAAATAGGCAACGCCGATAAGCTCACCGTTATTAACGCCGCCCTTCTTAATAGGAGCGCAGAAGTATATAATCGGTGTGCCGCCGACATCCTGCGGACCAAATACAAACTCTTCGTTGCCCATACCCTTTATATAGCAATGGTCGGTTCTGTAATCTATTATATCGTCAAGAGTTTCGTAGCCCCAACCATCCTTGTCGATATAACCGCGTTCGGAGAAGCCGTAGGTGTCGGCTCTTTCCTGTAAAAACTCAAGCTTATCCGCTATGGAATATTCCTCGCCCATACGCGGGTCCATACCGACTTCCTTGACGATTGCGACATAACGCGCCAAGCTGTTCTGCAAGCGCTCGCTCGCTTGATTTGCAATTTCCGAGAGCGATGCCTCCAGGGTCGATTGTGTGCCGTGGAAGTTCAGATAGCTGCCTAAAACACCGACCACAACAATGCCGATAACAACTACCGACAATATCCGCACAAGCAGCTTTCCCTTGACAGTCTTTAGGATTTTCATATAATGTCCTCATTTCATTACGGTTTTAGCGCTTTAATGCGGTCACGCGTAAATAATTACAGACCCCGCGTGCCGTATCGAAATTTTCAAAGCACTCTGCCTTCTTGAAAATTACCGACGCTATAAATATTTTAGCACATTAAACATAATTACTCAATCCGTTTGTCATAATTGGTTGATTTTTTGACATAATTGGTCGAGAATTAAGGCGACACCGCACAAAGATTGTGCGCAGATTGCGCAGTCAGATTTTTCGTCAGATTGTACAAAGCGAGTGCCGCAAGGCTGACGCCTTGCAAGCGAGCTTTGTGCAAGATGACGGAAAATATGCAAGCAAGATGCGTGCAAATCCGTAAGGCGGTCTTTGCGCGGTGTCACCTTACGGATTGACTTTTTCAAAACCGCTGTATGTTGCGGTTTGCTGCTTGATTGTTGGAGAACTACATTTTTTGCAGATCCTCCGCCATAGCTTTGATATTGTTCACCATTTCACCAAGATTTTCCGCGCTGTGGCTGTTGTCGGAAAGCGCGGCGGCAACGCGGCTTACGGCGATAAAGTTAGAGTTTATGTTCTCGCCGACCTCCGTGAGGGAGCGTGTCAGCTCGTTTTCGCTGTCGGCTATATTCTTGATCGCCGCGTTCATTCCCGCGATGTTCTCGAATATCTCGCGGTTTGAACCGTCGAGCCTCTGCGCGGAATTTCTTACGTACTCCATTTGAACGCCGCCCTCCGCAGTAAGCTCGGAGCTTCTTTGTATCGCGAAAACGGTTTTGTCAATAGCGTGAATGATCTTGTCAACAAGAGAAGCGATATCGGCGGCGGACTTTTTAGCGCTGTCGGCGAGCTTCTTCACCTCGCCCGCGACTACCGCGAAGCCCTTTCCGTGAACGCCCGCACGTCCCGCCTCGATCGACGCGTTTATCGCGAGTATATTGGTCTGCTCGGAAATTTTCGTTATGACCTTTGTGATCTCCGCGATCTTCTTTGAGTGCTCGGCAAGCTGCGTTATTACTTGCTCGGTGCGCTCGTTTTCGCTCGTAAGATTTTCTATGCTTTCCATTGCGAGCGCGGTTTTTTCGCTGTTCTCCACGGCGATCTGATTTGTTTTTTCGGTAAGCGCCGAGATTTTTTCGCTCATTTCCGTGAGATTTTGCAGACGTTCCGAGATCACGCTCATATTTTCGCCGATTGACCTCATATATTCGGTATTTGCGCGGCTGTCGCGCATTACCGTTTCGGACTCTCCCGCGACGCTTTTGTTCGATGCGGCGAATGCTCTTGATATGCTTTCAAGCTCCGTGACTGTGCCGAAAAGCTCAGCCGAAATGCGCTGCTGATTTTCCTGCATGATACGCTGCTGTTCCGCACCCATAAGGCTGCCGAGCATTTTCGCGGTGCGCTTTGCAAGCATAGTGAATATCGCTGAAAGCGCGAACAGAAGCAGCGCCCTCGGAATTATTCTGAACAGCCAGAGCGCCTTTTCGTTGCCCGCGTCAATGTCCGTCATAAGTCCCGTGTGAAATGAAACGTACTGCGCCGCCGACATTCCCAGAACGGTAACCGCGGCGGTTATCGTACTTAATTTTCCGGAGAAATACAAACTTGCGATCGCGATCGGATAGACGTAAGCCACGACAACATGGTGCGTAAGCGTTGTGGCAACGATTATCATAAAGACCACTGTGCACGAAACTATCAGGTACTTCACCCACCCCGCCGAGCATTTTATCACGTTCACCGCAAGCGTGGGTACAAGCAGCAGAACCATGCCGACTATGTACGAGGTCAGCATTGTGGTCATTTCAACCGTGAATATCCCCGCGATGTTGAGTATAAAAACCAACGTAAAAACGATCGCGGTTATGCGCATTACGTTTGCCGCCGCCTTGTTTGCGGTAAGCTCGTTTTGTCTTAAAATTCCCATATAGCCTCCGGAAAGTTTTTTTAAAAAGCAAGACCTATCTTGCCCATAAAGTCCGTGATAGCGCCAAGCTCGGGATAGAACACCACGTCGAAAGCGTTGTGCGTATCGACAAATTCTATCGAGTTTTTGACGAAGCATACCTCGCTGTTTTTATCTCCGCGAATTTCCTTTGACGGCTGCGGAACGGATTCCGGTATGGAAATATCTACCGGCGATCCCGACATCTGCGATATCGAGTTGGCGTAGGACGCGGCGGCGATATTCACGGTTTCCCGAACCGCGGAGATCGTCATTTCGTCCATATCGTCCTTTGATTTTACGCTTATCTCGGGAAAGAAATTTCCCGCGAGCCTTTCGATCGACGGATACGGGAAGATGAACATAAGCGTTCCCTTCATATCGCCGCAGAGCGTTATCTTAAACGCCTCCGCCCTTGCCGAAAGCATATCCGCGACCTTTCCCGCAACGCTCGCCGGGTTTATCCTAACCTGCGGCGTTGAAATATCCGTCGGCGAGGAATACATTCCCGCGACCTCCGTAGCAGCGTTTCCCGCGCCCATATTACCGATTTCCTGCAAAAACGACTTGTGTATCTCGTCAAATTCGTTGAAAGCAGAAATCACCGAAATCACCTCTCATTTGATCTATATCACATCAAAAATATTTTAACGCACAAATCGTGATTTTTCAAGCCGCTTGTCATAATTGGTCATTTTTTTGTCATAATTGGCTGAAGAGTTGTGATTTGACATTTTTAAAATACAATATGTGCCCGCGACGGTTTGCATTTCAAACAAATTATTCCGACTTGCAAAATCCGTCGAAATGCTGTATAATATAAGTTATGATCGGGGGGATCGTATGAAGATCGCAGTAGTTGACGATATTGCCGAAGAGCGCGGACGCGCCTGCTCACTTGTTTGGGAATACACGCGGACAAGCGGCTTAACGGCGGAAATAACGGAATTTTCCCGCGCGGAGGATTTTCTCGCCGCCGAGGAACGGTTTGACATTGCACTTTTGGATATATTTATGAACGAAATGAACGGTATCGACGCGGCACGGAAAGTACGCGAGATAAACGCCGATATGGAACTTATCTTCCTTACCGCAAGCCGCGATTTCGCGGTCGAGGCTTTTGCGGTGAACGCCGCAAATTACCTTGTGAAACCGTTTTCGGGTGAGCAAATGTTTTCCGCGCTGGACAGAATTTTGGGCAAAAAAGCGCCCGAACCGACCGTAACGCTCCGCTGCGAAAGCGGATTGCAGACGTTTGAGCTGCGCGACGTGGAGTTTTTTGAGGTTCAGGAGCATAATCTCTACATAAATCTTTCGGACGGAAACCGCGTAGCGGCGCGGCTGTCAATGAAACAGCTGCGCGGGGAGATCGGGAAAAACACGGATTATATACCCTGCGGCGCAAGTTTCCTTGTAAATTTGCGGCATATAGTGCTGCTGAATAATTTCACGCTGATAACAAAAACGGGGCGTAAGATACCCGTTCCGCGCAGAAGTTTTTCCGAGATCGAAAAAGCGTATCTCGATCATTGCAGAAAGGCGGTGGGCAAATGACGGAAAACCTGACCGAAAAGACCGCTCTCTTAGGAATTGTGACGGTGTTCGTATGGCACGGAATTATTCTGTTTTTGTTGGCGGAGCCGAAATTCCCGCGCAAAAAATGCGCCGCGATAGTCGGCGTTTGCTCGGTCTGCGCGGCGATCGGGTTGTAGAGACGTGCTGCCGAAAAACGCGTCGGTCATATTCTCGGCGTCGGCTAATCGGTCGGCGCGTTTTTCTTTCGTCCGATATCCGCAAAGGGCGGGATAATAAATTATTTTAAAACCCTTGAAAATTTTTCCGATATGTGTTATACTATAATATGAGTAATTATGTACAAGATCTGTTGAACGGGTCTGATGAAAGGAAAAAAAATGCAGTTAGTAGCAATAGTCGGACGTCCGAACGTCGGAAAGTCCACGCTTTTCAATAAACTGGTAGGCAAGCGCCTGTCGATAGTCGACGATACGCCGGGCGTTACCCGCGACAGAATTTACAGCCGCTGCGAGTGGCTGAACCGCGAGTTTATGCTTATCGACACTGGCGGTATCGAGCCCAAGACCGACGACGTTATCCTCGCGCAGATGAGAGAACAGGCGCTGCTGGCTATCGAGTCGGCGGATTGTATCATCTTTGTGACCGACCTCACGACAGGAGTTACCGCGAACGACGCGGACGTTGCGGCTATGCTCACAAAAAGCGGCAAGCCCGTCGTTCTTGCCGTCAACAAGGACGATAACATCGGTGAGCCGCCGCCCGAGTTTTACGAGTTCTATAATCTCGGTCTCGGCGACCCAATTGCCGTATCGGCGGTGCACGGTCACGGCACGGGGGATCTCCTTGACGCGGTGTTCGAGCTTATGCCGCCCGAGGAAGCCGAGCCCGAGGACGAGGACGCTATCAAGGTAGCCGTTATCGGCAAGCCGAACGTCGGAAAGTCGTCGCTTGTTAATCTGATAACGGGCGAGGAGCGCTCGATCGTCTCCGATATCGCGGGAACGACGCGCGACGCTATCGACAGCGAGGTAATCCGCGGCGAGGACAAGTATATTTTTATCGACACCGCGGGAATGCGCCGCAAGGCAAAGGTCACGGAGAACATCGAGCATTTCAGCGTTCTGCGCGCGCTTATGGCGGTTGACAGGGCGGACGTGTGCGTGGTGATGATAGACGCGACGGTCGGCTTTACGGAGCAGGACAGCAAGGTCGCGGGCTATGCTCACGACAAGGGCAAGGCGTGCGTTATCGCGGTCAACAAATGGGACGCGGTCGAGGACAAAACGGACAAGACCATGAGCGAGTTCACCAAAAAGCTGGAAACGGATTTTTCGTTTATGAGCTACGCGCCGTTTGTATTTATTTCGGCGAAAACGGGACAGCGGCTTGACAAGCTGTTCGAGCTGATAAAACTGGTGCGCGAGCAGCATTCGCGCCGAATTTCCACAGGCGTTCTCAACGATATGCTCAGCTACGCGACTTCAAGAGTTCAGCCGCCCTCCGACAAGGGCAAGCGGCTCAAGCTCTACTATATGACGCAGGCGAGCACCAACCCGCCGAATTTCGTCGTGTTCTGCAACAATAAGGAGCTGTTCCATTACTCCTATCAGCGCTACATTGAAAATCAGATACGCGAAACGTTCGGGCTGGATAAAACGCCGATAAAGCTCTCAATACGCGAAAGAGGCGAATAATGGGCAAATCAGGTGCGTTTGACAAAATAATCAGGGATTGCCGTAGGACGTTCCGTCACACCCCGATAGGCTACTGGATAAGCACCGCGTTTGTCACGGCGGGGTTTTTGCTGTCGGGAATTTATACGAAAATGCCGCTTGCCGTTATCGCGGCGGTATTGACGGCGGCGTTCTGGGGGATTTCGGCGTGGGCGACGCTTGATGTGTTCGTGTTCTCGGCGAAAAAATTTGCGAAAACGCTTGACGGTCTGCCCGAAAAATCGCGGACGAAGATACTGCAAAAATATGAAAGCGCCCCCGCTCTCGGCAAGCGGTGGTTCCTTGAGGAATATCTGCTCTTTCACCGAAAAAGGCGAATAGAGCTGCTGCGTTATGACGAGATACGCTCCGCCGAACCGAAGGGAATGAAAATAGAACTGGAGCTTTTAAACGGCAAAGTCGAACGGCTGCCGCTCGAACCGGACGAAAATCCCGCAATGATAGTCGCGGCGCTGCGCAGCAAAAATCCGCAGATCAGCGTAAAGCTGAACGGAAAGATAATTGAAAAGATGGAAAACAGAAAGGACAACGCGGAATGATCTGGTTGTGTTACATTATAATGCTTGTCGTGCCGTATTTGCTTGCGGGGATAAATACCTCGATAATTGTGGCGAAAGTAAAGACGGGCAAGGATATCCGCACCATGGGCAGCGGAAACGCGGGGCTTACAAACACTCTGCGCGTACTCGGAAAGGGCGCGGCGGGCATCGTGCTTCTCGGCGACGTCGCGAAATCGGCGATAGCGGTGCTTATCGTGCGGCTGTCGTTCCTGTACCTCGGCGGCGTGAACACCATGGACGCGGCTTCAAATATGACGTGGGCGGAATTTATGGCGGTGTTTATGGCGATAGTCGGGCATTGCTTTCCGCTGTACTACGGATTTAAGGGCGGCAAGGGAGTTCTTGCGGCAATATCCGCGATCTTCGTGCTTGACTGGAGAATTGCCTGTATACTGCTCGGCATTTTTATCGTTCTCGTGGCGATAACGCGCTATGTTTCGCTCGGGAGCTGTGTCGCCTCGGCGAGCTTCTTTATAGCGGTTTTGCTGTTCGGGTATTTTACCGACCATGACCCCGCGTTTATCATCAACACAATAATAGCGGCGTTCTGCGGCGGTCTGATAATCGTCAAGCATAAGGGGAACATTCAGCGGCTGCTTTCGCACAACGAGAAAAAACTGGGCGAAAAAGCAAAGTGAACGGAGAAAACAATGAACAGACAGGACTATATATCGTTATTTAACAGTATGCACCCGAACTTTTTTGAGCAGCAGCATATCCGCGCGCTGCCCGAGGGGGAGATTTTCAGCGAGATGATACTTCTGCTCGGCGAGTTCGACGGGAGTATATACAACAAGCCCTTAGACAGTACCGTTTCATTCGGCTTCTTTGACGGAACTCTTGCCGAACTGCGAAATATTGTGGAAAAGGTCGAAGAGGATTGGCCGCAGTTTTTCGACGAAAACTCGCGGACGTATTGCGGCTACATAAACGGCAAGATCGCGAGCTTCTGCAATATTGACGATATGGGCGAGTACAACGTAAACGGGCGCGTACTGAGGGTCGGAGGTCCGGGGTGCGTGGGAACTCTTCCCGAGTACCGCGACAAGGGAATAGGCTTGACAATGGTAAAGCACGCTACGCGTATCCTTAAAGACGAGGGGTTTGACCTCGGCTATATTCATTATACTTACGTCGATAAATGGTACGGCAAGCTCGGCTACAAAACCGTGCTGCAATGGGGAAAAGACGGTTTTATTTAACGGCGCACACACTTTGTTAGGGGGTATTCAAATGGCGAAGATCACTGTTTTGGGCTGCGGCTACGGCACGGCTCTGGGAGTACTGTACACAAAATACGGTCACGAGGTCACGACATGGACAAAGTTTGAACAAGAAGCGGAGCAGCTCCGCACAGAACGCGAGCATAAGCGTCTGCTGCCCGGAGTAAGGCTGCCCGACGCTCTGGGCGTTACCACCGACCCGACCTGCGTTTCGGGCGCGGATATCGTGGTGGTGTGCATACCGTCCGCGTTTTACCGCGAGGCAGTGCGCTCCGTCAAGGAATACGTCGATAAGCGCACGGTGGTTGTCAACGCCTCAAAGGGCTTGGAAGAAGCAACGGGGAAGCGGCTCTCTGAGCTGCTTTGCGAGGAGCTTCCCGAAAACCCCGTCGCAGTAATAACGGGTCCGTGCCATGCGGAGGAAATAGCGCGTTTTGTTCCGACAACGGAGGTATGCGCGGCTTACGACCCCGAGACCGCGAAGTATATTCAGAATACGCTCTCCAACGAATGCTACAGGATTTACGTCAACGACGACGTTGCGGGCTGCGAGCTTGGCGGTGTGCTGAAAAATCCGATAGCGCTCGGCTGCGGAATAGCGCGCGGAATGGGTCTCGGTGACAACACCGTCGCGGCGCTCATGACACGCGGTATGACCGAGATAACGCGGCTCGGGGTCGGTCTCGGCGCAAACTGGAAAACGTTCACGGGCATGGCGGGTATCGGCGATTTGATAGTCACCTGCACCTCGCAGCACTCACGCAACTACCGCGCGGGATTTCTTATCGGACAGGGCACTCCCGCTGCCGAGGCGGTAAAGCAGGTCGGCACGGTCGAGGGCTACCTCAACAGCAAGACTGCGTTCAGACTGGCGAAAGAGCACAATATCGACACGCCGATAATCGAGCAGATAGTCAACGTCTGCTACAACGGCAGCGATCCGCGCAAGAGCATAAACGCGCTTATGACGCGCGAGAGCAAGCACGAGCGGGAGGTATTCTGGTTTGACGAGTAAATTTCGCACGGAACGGGAAATGCTCGAGCTGATAACGCATACCGCCGAGGAGGACGAGCGTATTCTCGCGGCGGTGATGAGCGGCTCGCGCGCGGACATTCACGCGGTCAAGGACGTTTACCAAGACTATGATATTGTGTACTATGTAAAAGATGTCGCGCCGTTTTGGAACAATAACGCGTGGCTGGAGGAAAAATTCGGGAAAATTGCCGTGCTGCAAACTCCCGAAACCATGACGCTCATGCCGCCCGACAACAACGGAGCGTTTGTGTTCCTTACGATATTCGAGGACGGCAACCGAATTGACCTGACAATATCGGACAATCTCGACATACCCGAGGGCGAGCCTGCCGTCGTGCTGCTGGATAAGGTCGGAATGCTCTCGGATATCCGTCCGCGCAACGACTATTGGTTCGTCAAACCGCCGACGGAAAAGCTGTTCCGCGACTGCTGCAACGAGTTCTGGTGGTGTCTGAACAACGTCGCGAAGGGCGTGGCGCGCGACGAGCTGCCGTATGCCATGGAGATGTTCAATCTTTATGTCCGCGATATGCTGAACCAAATGACCGACTGGTATATCGGCATAACGCATGACTTTAAGGTGTCGGCGGGCAAAATGGGCAAAAATTACAAGCGTTATCTCCCCGAAGAGATGTACAGGCAATACGCCGCTACCTATTCCGACAGCGATTACGGGCATATCCGCGCGGCGGTCTATACGGGCTGTGATTTGTTCCGCACAATGGCGAAGAGTGTTGCAGAGCGTTTCGGGTACGAATACAATCTCGCCGAGGATGAGAATATGACAGCGTATATGCGCAAAACAATGGGCGGACACGCGGGGCGCTTCGTATCGGAAATATTCGGCGAAAAGCCCGCTCAATGGGGACTTCGCGGAGACCCGTTTTTATGGGAACGTTTGCAAAAGCGGTATGCCGACGTTCGGCTGCCGTATCCGTCCAAAGCGTTGAAACTCGGGATACTGCAAACGTTCGCGGAGTTTGCGGGAGAGTGTCCGGAGCGCGGGAAAATTTATTATGCCGAGGAATTCGCCAAAAAGAACGTCGGTATGTCAACGGGAGGGCTGTCGGGAGATTTCTGGCTGAACACCGCGATACCGCTGCTTCTGGAGAGACTGAACGCCGTTAATTCGGAGTTGGGAGAATGATATGCGTGAAAAAATACCGTCAACCATAAACGAGCAGATCGCCAAAATGAAAGAGCGCGGCTGCGTTTTCGGCGACGAAAGCAAGGCACGGGAGACCTTGAAATACATAAACTACTATCGCATTTCAAACTACTTCGAGCCGTTTTCGATAAGTAAACACAAGTACGAGAACGGCACGACGTTCGAGAAGATAATGCAGATCTACGAAATGGACAGAAAGCTCCGCAGCGTGCTCATTGCGGCGCTTGAGGAGATCGAGATCGCACTGCGCGCCGCTGTGTCGAATTTTCACGCGCTGAAATACGGCGCGACGGGGTATCTCAATCCGTCGAGCTTCGACCGCTCGCATAATCACCAGAGCTTTATGGCGCGGATAAATCACCTTATCGACTGCAACGACGAGCGCGAATTCGTCAAGCATTACAACTCGAAGTACGGCGGAAAATTTCCGCTCTGGGTGGTCATGGAGCTGTTCAGCTTCGGTACGCTGGCATTCTTCTACAAGGATATGCACAGCGCCGACAAAAAGGTGCTCGCGAATAACTATTACAGCTGCTCCGCCTCGGAATTGGATAATTGGATGTTCTGTCTGAACGAGCTGCGCAACTACTGCGCGCATTACAACCGTCTTTACGGAAACCGTTTTCCCGTGCTGCCGAAAACGCCGCGCGGGTTTGAGCCGGAGCTTTCCGACGACGTTTTCGGGTATATTATTGTAATGAAGCAGCTTTATCATGACAAGCGCAACTGGAATGAGCGCGTCGTAAAGCCCATTTCGCGTATGCTGAAAAAGAACGCGGACGCGGCGCGGCTCTCTGACATTGGTTTTCCCGAAGATTGGGAAACGCTGCTTGCCTTTACAGACATTGAGGATTGACCGTGCTTTGGGTGGTGAGTTAATTGGCTGACGAGTTTAAAAGGTTCATCGACACGGGCGGAAAAACACTCGACGAGATCCGCAAGGCTGTTGAAAGAATGCTGAACAACGCCGTGGACACCGTTGCCGACGGGACCGCGCGCATAGTATCCGACGAGATAAAAAAGCAGATAGACCGCGCGGCAAATAACCCGCGCAAGGACAGCGAGGGCTATTACCGATCGGAAAAAATACCGCCGCGCCGCGAAACCGCGAAACACACCGTCCGCTCCGAAACGCGCCCCGACAGAACCGCCTATCCGCACGAGCACGTTGACCCGAACATGAGCCGTCAGGACGAGTATATGCTCGACAAGATCAGGGAAATGCGCACGCTGGAGGAGCATTACGACAGAACCTACCGCTGCACCGAGCTTACGCTGGTAAAGCAGGGGATGTTTATGGCGGATGTTGAGGATGACTTTTCACGGCGGGTGTTCTGCGCGCTGCCCGAGCCGTTTTTCGCGGCAATGTCAAACTCGCAGCTGCGCACCTACTTCACATGGCGAACCGACGTAAGGCGCGGAAAATATGCCGCCGTTGACAAGCCTTACGTTCTGCTGTACTGCTTTGAAATGCTGAATATGATCGGCGTTGAAGACGCGTCGGAAGCGTTCGGGAAAATGCTGGGGCTTTGGGAGAACTGCCGCGGCTGGGCGGGGTATCTCGACGAGCTTATGCCGCGCTGGCTTAAGGATTTTTACGTTTACAACGACGTCACAGGAAAATACCCCGACATCACGCTGTGCATGAATTATCCGTCCAACGGAACGTACAACGGTGTTATCGAGGCGCTGGAGAACGGCGATTACTCAAACAAGCTGGACTATCTCGCGGAATATTCCGCGTACAATATCAAGGGCAGCATCTTCCTTAACGAGCAGACAAAGTCCATGCTCAACGGCGCGTGCGAGGCGGCGCTGACGGCGCTTTCAACATACTTTAAAACGTGCGGCGCGGATATGCTTGAGCTTATCTGCGGTAAACCGAGGAAAGACCACGCTTGGAAACCGTTCCGCGGCGCTATCGTCGATATGTCGCGAATGGAGGGCTTCCGTCCTGTGAGGATAAGCTCGCGCGAGCGTTACTGCATAAAACGCGGCGAACCCGCGCGGGAGCTGTTCGATTTCTCTCCGTCGCGCGGATTTATCGGTTATTTGCTGAAAAGCGTGGAGGCGGAGCTGCGTCGTCGTGTTAAGTTTAAACGCTACATCACGCCGAACATTACCATGCTGCTGAACGACATCAAAAACCGCGACAAGCTAATGGCGGCGGTCTCGGACGAGCGCTTTGAAAAGATAATCCCCTCGGCGGTCGGCGAATATTGCCGGAAAAACGGCGTATCCGCGCCCGAGAACCCTCGGCGCGGCTCTCGGACAAAAGAGGAGGAGCGCAGCGAATACGTCCGTGAAAAGGTGGAGATCGACGTTACAAAGCTCGGCATGATACGCGAGCAGTCGGACGAGCTGGCGAAAAAGCTTATCGTCGGCGAGCCGTCGGAGTACGCGTCGCCGTATACCGAGGACATCTGCGAAAGGATAGAGCAGCTTTCGGCGGATATCGCTGACGAGGATTTTGACGAGCGCGTTGCGGACTGCGCGGAGCTTGCTCCCGAGGTCGATCCCGACCGCGAGCTTGCGGCGATAAGCGCGAACCCGCTTTTTGAGGAGCTTTCCGAGGAATGGAAACGTTTCGCGAACCGTCTTACGCCCACGCTGCTTATCGTACTGAAGCTGCTTGCGGACGGCGGCGCGGCGGAGTTCTGCCGCGAAAACGGATATCTGCCCGAGACGCTTTACGAGGAAATAAATACCGAGGCGCTTGACACGGTCGCCGATATCGTCATCGAGGGCGGGGAGATCATTCCCGACTACGCGGCTGAGATAGCCAAAATCGTTGCTGCCGCGAACCGTTGAACAGAGCAAAAAAATTCTCCTTTGAATGAGCCAAAGGAGAATTTTTACTTAGAACCTGTACCAATAGCCCGAGATGCTTGGATTGCGCGCATAATTTTGACGCAGAAAGCGGCAAAATTTGCCGCAAGACAAGCGTTGAGCGGCTATTGGTGCAGGTTCTTAATAATTATCCGACCGCAAGCGCGCCGTTCTTGACGGTAATGCGGATAATATCACCCTGTTTCAGCTTGTCGGCGAGTATCTCCCGCGCAATCAGCGTTTCAAGATTGCGCTGAATATAGCGCTTGAGCGGACGTGCGCCGAAGCTCGGATCGTAGCTCTCATCGACGATAAGCTGCTTTGCTTCGTCGGAAATTTCAAGCGAAAGCTGCTTGTCTTTCAGACGCTTAGCGAGATCCGCCGCCTGAAGATCGATAATACCGTTGATTTCCGTTTTAGTCAGCGGCTTGTAGAATACGATCTCGTCAAGACGGTTGAGGAACTCGGGGCGGAACGACTGCTTGAGCAGCCTGTCAACGCTGCTGCGCGCGTCCTCGGTTATCTGTCCGTCCTCGCCTATGCCGTCGAGAATGAACTGCGAGCCAAGGTTGCTCGTGAGGATTATTATCGTGTTCTTGAAGTCGATAGTTCGCCCTTGACTGTCGGTAACTCTGCCGTCGTCAAGAATTTGCAGCAGCACGTTGAACACATCGGGGTGCGCTTTTTCCACCTCGTCGAACAGCACAACGGAATACGGCTTGCGGCGTACCGCGTCGGTGAGCTGACCGCCCTCCTCGTAGCCGACGTATCCGGGAGGCGCGCCTATCAGACGGCTGACAGTATGCTTCTCCATATATTCGCTCATATCGAGACGGATAATGTTGTGCTCGTCGTCGAACAAGGATTCCGCGAGTGCCTTTGCTAGCTCGGTCTTACCGACGCCCGTAGGTCCGAGGAACAGAAACGAGCCAAGCGGCTTGCGCGGATCGTTGATGCCCGCGCGGGAGCGCATAATGCTCTCGGTCACGCGGCTGACCGCCTCGTTCTGACCCATAACGCGCTTGTGGAGAGTATCGGCAAGATGAAGTATCTTCTCGCGCTCTCCCTCGACGAGCTTCTCGACGGGAATACCCGTCCAGCGCCCGACGATACGCGCAATCTCCTCGTCCGTTACCTTATCGCGGAGCAGCGAGCTTGCCTTTGCCTCCTCGGCGAGCTCCTCCTCATGCTGCAAATCGCCCTGCAATTTCGGGAGCCTGCCGTACATCAGCTCGGCTGCCTTGTTGAGATCGTTCTCGCGCTTCGCCTTTTCAATGTCGGCGTTGGTCTGCTCGATCTCCTTGCGCAGATCCTGTACCTTGGAAATGGCATTTTTCTCGTTCGTCCACTTCGCTTTCATGGCGTTAAACGCGTCGCGCTTTTCGGCAAGTTCCTTTTGAATGTCCGCCAAGTGCTCTTGCGAGAGCTTGTCGGTCTCCTTTTTCAGCGCTGCTTCTTCTATCTCGAGCTGCATAATTCCGCGCGAAATTTCGTCAAGCTCCTGCGGCATACTGTCCATTTCCGTGCGTATCATCGCGCACGCCTCATCGACAAGGTCAATTGCCTTATCGGGTAAGAAACGGTCGGTGATATAACGGTTGGAGAGCGTCGCCGCCGCGATTATCGCGTTGTCGTGTATCTTTACGCCGTGGAACACCTCGTAGCGCTCTTTCAGTCCGCGCAGTATCGAGATCGTATCCTCGACTGTCGGCTCGTCAACAAGCACGGTCTGGAAACGGCGCTCGAGCGCGGGGTCTTTCTCGATATACTTGGAATATTCGTCGAGAGTGGTAGCGCCGATACAGTGCAGCTCGCCGCGCGCAAGCATGGGCTTCAAAAGGTTACCTGCGTCCATTGCGCCCGAGGACTTACCGGCGCCGACTATCAGGTGAAGCTCGTCGATGAACAGGATTATGCGCCCGTCCGACTTCTTGACCTCATTCAGCACGGCTTTCAGGCGCTCCTCGAACTCGCCCTGATACTTCGCGCCCGCAATGAGCGCACCCATATCGAGACTGAACAGCTTGCGGTCTTTCAAATTCGCGGGAACGTCGCCGCGCACTATACGCAGCGCCAAGCCCTCCGCTATCGCGGTCTTGCCGACGCCCGGTTCGCCGATAAGGCAGGGATTGTTCTTCGTCTTGCGCGAGAGTATACGGATAACGTTGCGTATTTCCGAATCGCGCCCGATGACGGGATCGAGCTTGTTCTGCCGCGCCAGTTCAACCAAATCCTGTCCGTACTTTTTCAGCACGTCATAGGTCTCCTCGGGATTCTGCGAGGTCACGCGCTGATTGCCGCGTATCTCCTGCAAGGCTTTCAGCAGCGCGTTTTTGTCGACGTTAAAGCTCTTGATTATCCCCTTGACGTCGCTGTCGGGCTTTTCGATTAGCGCGAGCAGCAAATGTTCAACGGAGACGTACTCGTCTTTCATGCGCTCCGCTTGCTTTTCCGCTTCGGTGAACGCATCCTGAAGATCTCTGGAGGCGTAAACGTCGCCTCTACCGCCCGTAATGCGCGGCATTCCCTCGATGAATTTCAGCGCCGCCGTTTTTATTCCGTTCGCGTCGACATTCATTTTCGTGAATATCTGCGGCACAAGTCCGCCCTCGTCCGCGAGCAGCGCGTACAGCAAATGCATCTGCTCAACACAGTTGTTCCGGTACGAAACCGATATGTCCTGCGCGGACTGCACAGCTTCCAATGATTTTTGTGTTAATTTGTTTGCGTTCATAATGTGCCTCCTTATATATTTCAAGAACCTCTGAAGACAACGTTTTCAGAGACGGTCTTTACATACTTGCCGTTTTTATTTCGGGGATAAGATATTTGTTTTCAAGCTCGCGGCGGCTAAAATTTTTTGCCATAATGTCACCTCTTTAAACTATCACGCTCTGTCTTGATATCGCCGCGCGGTAATACTCCCAGATACGCGAGATCGCCCTTTCTGTATTGGGCAGCTCCGCGAAATACGCTTTCATCGCCCCGTCGAACGCCGCCATATATTCTGCTACGGCAGTACCCAACTCGTCGTCGGTGATCTTTCCGCGCGGCATATTCAGCGTCCGTTCAAAGCGCCCTTCCGATATCGTATATACGATATCATTGGACAATTTGTCCGCGATATACTTCTGCTCCAGCGCCGCCCAGCAGCGGAAAAAACCCGTAAGGTCGGCGATTAGCTGAGCGTTCTGCGTGCGGAACGACACACGGAACTGCCCCGCGCGAATGCCGTCACTATGGTAAATCTCCACCGAATATTTCACGGTCGGCTTGTAGCGGTATTTCAGCGAAGTCCGCGCCGATAACGTGCTGCCTGTGGGCTGCTCGGTCAGTATAAACTCATCGCTTATCGACTGCGCAAGGCTTTGCAGTATGTCGCGGAGCCGCATTTCGGGAGTTGTATACGCTACACGCTCGGCGAGTATCCTGTTTATCATCGCCGAGCGCGACATTCCCTCCGTTCGCGCGAGAGCGTCCACAGCGTCGACAACGTCGTCGGACAGCACCAGACTATATATACTCTTATTCACTTGGTTCACCTCACAAGAATTTCGCTTCGTCTGTTAATAATTGTAGCACATTTTTAATAATTTGTCAAGCGGATTTAATAATCTTTTTGCAAATTTTCACATTTGCGGTTCATCGCCTTAAATCTATAAACAACAAAAGCAGCGCCGATATTTAAAGCAGCGCTGCTTCAACTCCTATAATGCCGTTAATCTCAACCGAGCTCTCCCACTCCACCGAATAAAGGCGGCTGCCATAGTGCACGGTTTTCATTTTGTCGAGCGCGGCGCAGAGCGGATCGTTCTCAAAACTGCCCCATATCAGCAGCGAATGCTCCGTCATTGCCGCCGCGGAGCGCAGGAACTTCGTGCACAGCCGCCTGTCGTTGTCGCGGACGTACAGATACGACACGACCCCGTGATTTATCACGCTTCCTGCTTTCGGGAACTCGGGATAACCGAGCAGTTTAGTCGGCATTTTTGAAAGCAGCCTGTACGCGCCGCCGTAGGAGCACATTTTGTATTGCTTTGTCGCTCGCTGATCGCCGATAAAGCAGCATGCGGCGATCTCCCCGTTTTCGCGGTATGAGTAGAACGTCTTCTCGCCGAAGCCGAGCAGCCCGCAGTTTACGGGTTTAAGGCATATTTTTGAAAAATGTCCGCGCATAAGCTCTGCAAAACCGTCCATGTTGTTTTTTTCGACGGGCAGCAGCTTTTTTCCGCCGTGAAAGCAGTAGGTGTTGTAGTGCCCGAGATAACGGTATTCGGGCATATTTTTGTGACGCTTTTCAAGCAGAGATATCGCCGCCTTGTTATCGTCGAGAATGGTAGTATAGCAGAACTTGCAGTGCCGTATCCCCTCGCGGAGGAATTGATAAGCCTTTGCGATAAAAGCGATTTTCCTACGGTAATCGGGGCGTATTTTCAGCCCCGTGAGGTAGGCGCATTTTTTGGGAACACCGTTCAGATATTCCTCGCGTACCACTGCGCCGCCAACCGCGATAACCTCTCCGCTCGAATTGTCGACTATGACCATAACGCGGTTTTCCTCGCCGTCCGCCGAAAACGACCGGAACGGTTCGAGCCCGCGCAGATACTGAACGCTTAAATTCCCCTCAAAGCTGCCGCTCTCGAATATCCGCCGCATTCCCTCGTTGTCCGCGCTTTCGGCGAAGCGCAGGGTGTAGCGGTCATTTTGGAAGTTCATCGAGATTTTCTCCTATCGGCACGTTCATTTTCTGATCTATCTCCTCGCCGAGCCGCAAGTTCATTCCCCAGAACAGCCACCAAAGCAGCGGGCTTGTGCGTCCCATTGACGCAAAACCGCGGCTCATTACGGTCTTCGCGGAGGAGAATTCCTTTCGTGCGTCGCGGCAGAGCTTACTCAACTTCTCGGCGGAAACCAGCTTCGGACGGAACGCCAACTCGCCGTAATTGTACCCGTCCTCGAGCCACCATTTGTCGTAGATAAGGCGGTTATCCTCTTTCAGACGGTTATACAGCGCGGTATTCGGGAACGGCAGCAGATGATTGAACGCGGCGGTGTAGAAGTTGTGTTTCTTGGCGAACTCCAGCGCGTCGTTTACGGTGCGCTCGTCATCGTTGTCGTAGCCGAAAACGAACGTCGCGTAAATGCCTATCCCCGCATCGTGAATGCGCTTGACAAGCTCGTCGCGCTCGCCGACCGCAAGATTAAAGGACTTGTTCATCTGCTTAAGGTTCTCGGAGTTAAGGCTCTCAAAGCCTATCAGAATTATCTCGCAGCCGCTCTTCTTCATGGCTTTCAGGAGCTGCCCGTCGCGCGCCATCGAGAGCGTTCCCTGACCCGCCCACTTTATTTTCAGCGGAGTTATCTCCTCGAAAAGACTTATCGCGTTTTGGCGGTCGGCGACCAGATTGTCGTCCACCAGAAACGTGTATTTGTGCTTGGAATTTCTGATATCGTCCGCGACGAGCGAATGCTCGCGGCAGTAATATTTGCTGCAGTAGAATTTCGAAATCGAGCAGAACTCACAGCTGTGACAGCAGCCGCGACCCGTCTCCACAAGCGACACGGGGAGATATTTCTTGCCGTTGAAGATACTTTTGTCGGGACGCACGTCGTACTCGCCCACGCCGCCGATATAGCGCCGTTTCAGCGCGCCGTTCTCCGCGTCGCGGAGCATTTCGCCCCAGACGGTCTCCGCATTGCCGACGATCACCGAGTCGCAGTATTCCTCCGCCTCCTCGGGGCAGAGCGTAACATGATAGCCGCCCATTACGACGGGAATGCCGCGCTCGCGGAACCTCGCGGCTATTTTGTAGCTGCGTTTCGCCGTGTAGGTCTCGACGGTTATACAGACAAGGTCGGTCTTTGTGCCGTAATCAATAAGCTCAATTCGGTCGTCGTACAGCTCAGTTTCTATCTCGGGCGGCGTGAGCGATTTCAGGACGGCGAACATCAGCGGCTCCATTTTCCATGTGCCGATATATTTTTTACCCGGCTTTTTCCCGATAGCGGGGAGAATAAACGTGATCTTCATAACGTATAAAATTTCCTTTACAGTATCGGAATATCCGAATTGTCGCACATGACCTCTTTGGTGAACCTGCTCCACTTGTCGGCGTAGCCCTTGTAGCCCATATTCAGCGGCAGCGAGAGCCACGGACTGTGACGGAACGGCGCTAGGCGCTTCATTATGTTACCCGTGGAATACGTCGCGCGCCACGCTCTGTCCGTGCCCTGTTCGAGCTGCTCCACGGTCATGCGCTTGGGACGGAAAACGCAGTGCTGAACATCGTACATCGCCCAGTTGCGCTCGATTATTCTGTCCTCGCGTTCAAGCTGATCGTAGTAGCCCGTTTTCGGGAACGGCGTAAGTATTGAAAAGCGCGGGAGGTCTATCTTCGCCTTGATTATCAGCTCGACGGTGCGGTCGAAAACGCTCTCGTCCTCCTCGTCGCCGCCGAACGCGAAGCAGCCCTGAACTAGTATTCCGTTGTCGTGCAGCTTTTTCATCAGTTCAACGTAGCCGTCGGGCTTGTTTACACCCTTGTGGATATACTTCTGGCTCTCCTGTGTTATCGACTCAAAGCCGATAAGCAGACCCTTGCAGCCGCTTTTGCGGAACACCGCCATAAGCTCGTCGTCGATACCGACCGAGGAGGTCACAAGCCCGAGCCAGATAATTTTCAGCGGGATAAGCGCGTTGAAAAGCTCTATCGCGTACTCTCTGTCGGTTATCAGATTAACGTCGGGGAACGTGACGTGCTTGGTGTGGAGCGCCTCTATCTCCGCGACGACCTCGTTTACGGGGCGTTTGTACACCGTCCTCCCGAATGCCGCGGGGTACGCGCAGAACGTGCAGGTGTGGCAGCAGCCGCGTATCGCCTCAACGGTCTTGGTGGTGATGTAGCGCTTGGAGTTGAGCAGCTCGCGGCGCGGCGTGGGTCTGCCGACTATCGTGAAATCCTCGTTCTGGCGATAGAATTTTTGATAATTTCCGTTCGCGTAATCGTGAATAAACTGCGGGAATGTCTGCTCGGAAAAGCCCGTGAACACAACGTCCGCGTGCTGCGACGCCTCCTCGGGGAGCATTGACGGGTGAACGCCGCCCATAAAAACGGTTTTTCCTTTTTTGCGGAAATAGTCTGCGTAGGCGTAGCACCTCGGCGCGGTACCCGTGATACAGGTTATCCCGATAAGCTCCGCGTCTGTCTCGAGCGGAATTTT
Source organism: uncultured Oscillospiraceae bacterium (assembly GCA_910579125.1). Classification (GTDB taxonomy): domain Bacteria; phylum Bacillota; class Clostridia; order Oscillospirales; family Ruminococcaceae; genus CAG-115. The sequence continues at coordinate 69,883 of CAJTTH010000001.1, forward strand.
CTCGGCGGTCTCGTCGTAAATTTTCACTTCAACGTCAACGTCCTCGGGAACGAGTGCCGCGAGCGTCGTAAGTGTCAGCGGCGCGTAGTGGAGCGATTTCCCGAAGCTCCCCGAATATCTGTGCATAGCCCCTGCGGGCGCAAGCAAAGCCAGCTTTATCATTTTGTTTTCCTTTCAAAGAAATTTTCCCAGCCGCCTTTGCTGCTCAGCACGGCAGGCTTGATGTCGCCTATGCGCATTCCGTCGGCGGACAGCTTGTCAATATAATTTTTTCGGGGATCGCCCGTTACCCGAACGACCTCGGCACAGTCAAGCTGCCCCAGCTTGCGGCAGTAGTCGTAGTGATAACCCTCGCGAAGCGCGTTGTCAAGCGTTTCGTTGGTGATATTCTCAGCCGTCGTATACAGGCGGTAGCGCTTTCCGTAAGGGGCGAGCAGACAAAATTCACCCGAAACGCCAAGCCTTTTCAGCGTATTGCGGACAAATTCCTCCGTCAGCTTCTCGCCGAACAAATCGGAGGAAACGCCGCCGCGCCGCAGAAAACGTATCCGCGGAGGGCGGTCGGGATACGTTTCAAGCACCTCGATAATGTCGCCGATACGGTATCTGTAAAAGCCGCCGCCCGTCGTTACGATAAGCTCATATTCGCCGCGTTTCAGCTTTCCCGCAGTGACGATCTTCCCGTCCGACAGCCGTCGGAACTCAAAGAAATGCGAGTACACGGAAAGCCGCGAGCCGTCCTCGCCGACCAGCGGAAACGACGCGAAGCACTCCGTCGCCAACAAGCCTTTCGGCTGAATATACACTCCTCGGAAAAGCGACCGAAGCTCCGCGATGTAGTCCGCGGCGCTGCCGTCCGCCCAGCAGCTTATTATTTTCAAGTCGGGAAATATGCGCTCAAAGCGGTTTTCGGCGGCGTTTTTCAGAAATTCGGCGCGTTTGTTTTCAGGGAGCGTCTCCGAGAGCGCCTCGGCATGTTCGCGGATATAACCGCAGAGTATCGTCAGAAACGTCGGGTTCCATACGGATAAAAGCGTAAGCGCGCCGCAATTCAGCAGCTGCCGCGCGGTCTCAAAATAAAACCTGTCCATATTCTCGGGAAATTTCACGCTGCCGTCCACCGCGAAAATACGCCGCATTATGCCCTGCTCGATATACCCGAAATACTCCGCATCCTCCTCAAAACCGACGGGGATACCCGATCGCGTTCGGCTTTTACCCTCGGTCACGGGAGTTATCGACCAGTAGCTTTTCCCCGCGCGAACCTCGGGGAGCTTGGTGTAGATGTCGCAGAGCCACGGCTTTATACCGCGCTGAAATTCGCGTCTCAGAGACGGCGTGTACGGTATCAGCTTTTTGCCGCCCGAAGATCCGCTCGTCAGCTCGAAAAGCGTTACACGCTCGCTTGTAAGAACATTTTCCGCGCCGTAAGACATTGCGCGGATATACGGCTCGTAGTCCTCGTATTTCGTCAGCGGAACGCGCTCCGCGAAATCCTTGTAGCAGCGTATTTTGTCAAAGCCGTATTTCCGTCCGTAGACGGTTTCGGCGTTCCTTTTGAGCAGCGCTTTAAGATATTCCCCCTGAACGCGGCTTACGCTGCACGGCGAGATAAAGCGCCCGTATTCGTTTTTGTACAGCAGTCTGCAAAGCCCGTTCAGCAGACGGCATTCAAGCTCAACGCTCATTGAACAGCAGCGCAAGGGCGCGCTTTTTCAGTACCGACTTGTCGATTTTCGCAAGGCAAGCCAGATCGTTCCCTATAACGTAGTCGGGATTTTTTTCGCAGAAAAACGCGATGTCATTGTTTTTCAGCTCGTGCCCGCCTATATCTGCAACGCCCGTTTTCAGCTTGTCCTTGGTCGACGCGTATTCGATAACTCCGTTTTCGGTGTTGTATTCGTTCGGGTAAAGCAGCCGCGCGTAAGCGTCGATTATCCGCCGCTCGTATTCGGGCGTTTCGGCGCGGCAGTTCGGGAAAAATTCCGTCCAGAACAGCGGCATTATGCGGTATGTCTTGTAGCCCTTGCATATCAGGAACCAGTAAAAATCCCCGTATTTTTCGGCGAACGGAAACCAGAAATTCGCCCAGACCTTAAACAGCTCAATATCGCCCCAATACTCCTTATGGATTATCGTATCGCCTGAAAATATTCCGTTTACGCGTTTTCCGTCAACATCCAATTCAAGCAGCTTCTGCGTGGTGAAGCCCACAAGCTCGCCCGTTTCCGCGCGCAGCGAAAGACAGTAGTCCTTGTCGAAAAAATCGCGGCGGAAAATGTCCTCGTCCGTGTTGTCGTAAAACTCGGACATCAACCTGTACATCGCGGAAATATCGTCCTCGGAATAATCGGATATCGGCAGCACCCGTCCTTTAAGCATTTTTCTCCTCCCCGTTATCCTTTAAGCCGAACCTCATTCCCTGTTTCTTGAAAACCTCCTTGCGGAAAAGGGGGTTGTACACAAGGTAGGTCATAAACCTGTACGGCGTGCGCAAATTCGTGTGCGGCTCGAGCGCACGCTTAAATATCGAGCCGAAGCTGTTGAAGCGTCTGCGGCAGTCGAACGAGATCTCCGTCAGCTCATCTGCGGTCATATTTTTCGGGATTATGCTCGCGTAGTTGAAACGGTAGTCCTCGTGCAGCCACCATTTGCCGCCGTACAGCAGCCGCCCCTCGCGCTCCAGCCTTTCATAGAGCGGAGTGTTCGGGTATGGCATAAGAATGTTGTACGCCGCGAACGTGAACTTGTTCTTTATCGCGAAATCGCAGGTCGCCCTTATCGACTCGAGCGTGTCCGAATCGTGACCGACCGTAAACGCCGCCCACGTCTGCAAGCCCCATTTCCGCAGCTGCTCTATCTCCCATTTGTACATCTCCGACGAGCCTTTTCTGTTCGTGCCCTTGTTCATCTCGGAAACGCTTTCGGGGGAAATCGACTCGAAACCGATGACCAGCCCCAGACAGCCGCTTTTCACCATAAGCCGCATAAGCTCCTCGTCGTGCAGCATATCCATGCTCCCTTGGCTCACCCAGCGTATTTTAAGCGGTATCAGCGCGCGGAAAAGCTCCTTTGCCTTTTCGTGGTCGCAGACGATGTTGTCGTCAACGAAAAACAGCAGCTTTCGTTTCTGCGACTTTATCTCCTTAACAACGTCCTCAACGGGACGGCAGTAGTGGTGCGCCTTGAAATACACTGACGACGCGCAGAAGCTGCATTTGTGGCTGCACCCGCGCGAGAATTGCAGCAGCGTTATCGGCAGATAGCCCTTACCCTCGAAGATGTCGCGCCGCGTTATCACGTTTATCTGCGGACAGGTCGGCTGAATTACGTTGTAGCGCGGCTTAAGCACACCGTTCCGGAGATCGTTGAGCATTGTCTCCCAGACCGGCTCCGCGTCGCCGACAATAACGCTGTCGCAGTGCTCGCCTACCTCCTCCGGGATAAGCATGGCGTGCATTCCGCCCATAACGGTCTTTACTCCGCGGCGTCGGAACTCGGCGCTTATCTCGTAAGCTCTCCGCGCCGTGAACGTCTCCACTGTTATCGCGACTAAATCTGTCGGCTCGCCGTAGGGGATAGTTTCCATTCTGTCGTCGTACATCACGACCTCAATATCACTCGGAGTGAGCGCCGCAAGTATGCCGAGCTGGAGCGGCTCCATTCGTCCCTCGTCGACGTACAGACTGTGTTCGCGCCTGCCAATATTGGGCTTAATCAACGTCAGCTTCATTTAAAATTCCCCCTAAAAGCCGCCCCTGTTTCTTGTGTATCTCCCTGCGCGAAATGAAATTCGCCAGCATAAAAACAAAAAAGTTTATCGGAATGAAATTCGCGCGGTTGGAGAACAGCCGCTTCAGTATGCACCCAACCGAGTAGAAATTCGTCCGCATTTTCAGGCAGCCGTTTTGCAGCTCCTCGGGCGACATATTTTTCGGCAGGAACGCGGTCTCGCCGTAGCGGTATTTGTCGGAAAGCCACCATTTTTTATACCGCAGTCTGCCCTCTTTTTCCATTCGCCCGTAAACTCCCGTGCCGGGCATGGGTATAAGCGGATTAAAATTCGCGACCGACATTTTGTTTTTCACCGCGAACTCACAGGTCCTTCGGAACACGTCGGGGAAGTCGCCGTCGCACCCGAGCACAAACGTTCCGTAGATGAGCAGCCCGTGCGAATAAACGCGCCGTATCACCTCGGAGTAGTCAGCGGCGGCGTTCGCGGATTTGCGCATTTCGTTCAGGCTGTCCGCGTTCAGGCTCTCAAAGCCCATTAAAACAAGGAAGCAGCCCGATTTTTTCATGGCGCGGAGTATTTCGCCGTCGCGCGCCGCATCCATGCTTATCTGGCACGCCCAGCGCTTTTTCAGCGGAGCGATCGCCTTAAAAAGCGACAGCGCCGCCGCTTTGTCCGCGAAAATATTATCGTCCGCAAAGAAGATTATTTTCTCGCGCATTCGCGAAAGCTCCTCGGCAACGACCTCGGGCGGCTTGCTGCGGACGCATTTGTACATTGTCTTTATCGAGCAGAAGTCGCAGTTGAACTTGCAGCCGCGCGATATCTGATACACTCCCACGCCGTAATAACGGTGCTTGTACACGCTCTCGTCGACGCGCAGAGGAGCGATAGGGCGGCTTTCGTCCGAGTAATATTTCCGTTTCGGAGCGCCGTTTTCGCAGTCCGCGAGGAAGTCTTCCCATGCGCCCTCTGCGTCGCCGATGATGACCGAATCGGCGTATTTCAGCATTTCGTCGGGCATTACCGCCGCGTGAAATCCGCCCATTACTATTACGTTCTCGGGGGTCTTGAATTTTTTCGCGAGAATATACGCGCGCTTTGCCGTGAACGTTTCCACAGAAAACGCGATAATATCCGAGCTTATCTTCTCGGGGAGCTTTTCGGCGCGCTCGTCGATAAAGTCTATCTCAAAGCGGCTCGGGGTAAGGCTCTTTATTATCCCGAAGAGCAGCGGTTTCATCGCGTCGGAGCTTACCCTCTCAAACATATTCACGCGTATAAACGTTATCTTCACTTATTCACCTTGTTTATTCCCGGATATTTGAAGCCGATATTAGCGCCGAGCAGTATAAACACATACGGTTTATCCCGCCGGGATCCGATATCACGGTATCGCAATGCCGCAGGACCTCGTCGGGCAGCGCCGTCGCGTGATAGCCGCCGCACACGACATACGAGCCGCGCCTGTGGAACTCGGCGCAGTGCTTGTACGCGGTAATGCTTGACGAGGCGTCGAACGATATCATCACAAGATCGTATTTTTCACGGTCATAGCGCACTTTCTGCGAGTTTTCGTCAACAACGTTGATACGCTTGAACGTGCCTTCGGGGATAAGCGAATATATTACCGCAAGCGTCAGCGACGGATAGGAAAGCAGACTTGAAAATCTGCTTCTGTATGAGCGTTCCTTTTCGTTCCACGCGTGGATAAGCAGCAGTTTCATCTGTTTTCCTCCGTCAAGATAATTCCTTATTTAATATTATATCATAAAATATCACATAATGCAAGTGTACTTGAGTATTTTCGACCGTGCCCTTATTTGTGATACGCTATCCGTCTTTTGGCAGACGTTTAAGAAAAACGATCATACAAGGCAGCGAAATAAGCGCGGTAATAAAGTACGCCAGCGGCTGAGCGACCTCGATGCCCCTTATTCCCCAAAGACGCGACAGAATAACGCACAGCGGTATAAAGACAAGTCCGCTTTGCAGACAGGACAGCACCAGCGCGGGAATGCTCTTTCCGATACTTTGAAACAGCATATTCACCACCATGGACGCGGGGAAGAACAGAAGAAATACGCACTGTATCCGCAGGGCTTCGCTGCCTATCTGCACGACCTCGGCTTCGTTTCTGAAAAGCGATATTATCTGCGGCGCGAACGCGAAGCAGCCCGCGGCGATAACACCTATTGACGCCATTCCCAGACCGAGCGTAAACCATGCTCCTTTTTTTACACGCGAATATTTTTTAGCGCCGAAGTTAAATCCCGAGACCGGCTGAAAGCCCTGTCCAATTCCCAGTCCTATGCTGAATATCAGGCTTGACGTTCTTCCGACGTACCCCATTGCCGCGATAGCGGGATCGCCGAACGGCTTTGCCTGAGCGTTCAGCACCATGGTCGACGCGCTGTTAAGCCCCTGTCTCGCAAGGCTCGGAAGCCCCGTTAAAACTATGCCTGCTAAAGTATTGAATTCCCTTGCGATAAAACGCGGTGAAATTCTGCTCTGCGTTTTTCTGAGCAGAAACATCGACAACAGAATGCCGAACGATATGTACTGCGAGAGCGCCGTCGCAAGCCCCGCGCCGCTTATTCCCAGATCGAACGCGAATATAAACAACGGGTCGAGCGCAATATTCAGAACTCCGCCGGCCGTAAGACCTATCATTGCCAAAGCCGCCTTTCCCTCGTAGCGGAGTATATTGTTAAGCACACAGCTTCCCGTCATAGCGGGCGCGGCGGTGAGTATAAACGTGCAGTAATCCACGGCATACGGCAAAATTGTGTCTGTGCTGCCGAGGAGTATCATAAGCGGTTCGATAAAGACAAGCCCGCCGATCATTATCAGAAAGCCGACAAACACCGCCCAGAAAAACCCCGTCGACGCGAATTGACTTGCCTTTTCATTGTGCTTAGCACCGAGCAGGCGGCTGATGTGACTTCCCGAGCCGTGCCCGAACATAAACCCGAAAGCCTGAAGAATAGCCATTACGCCGAACACGATACTCGTCGCGCCGCCGGCGCTGAGCGAAATCCGACTGACAAAATAGGAATCCGCCATATTGTATATATTTGTAATGAGCATACTTATAACCGTCGGTATGCCCAGTGAGATTATCAGCTTTCCCACGGGCGTTTCGGTCATCTTTTTGTATTGACTGTCCGCGCCCGCTTCGATTTTCTTCTCCATATTGTGTTACCTCCGGTTTTTACAGCTCCGATTTTTTTCGCCGCGTGATATTCTTCCATTATATATTATAACACTCCGCGGCGGAAACCGCAACAATAATTTACGGTTTTCGTCTTTTTTTGACGTTCACCGGCGGGGAAACTGCTTTTGATGCGTGCGGTATATTCGCGAAAAATATTCCATACTGCTATTTACTTTTGGTAAAAAAAGTGTTATAATTATATCAAGGGAATGGTTTTCTCGGCTGAAAACGATTACAACCATCTGCTGCCGAGCGGCGATTGCCAAAATAACAGAAGGAGTACCGAAATGTCCAAATCTATTCTAATCACGGGCGGTGCGGCAAGCGGCAAGACGCGGTATGCCGTGACCGGCTTTGCGGCATTTGATTACGTTCTCTATTTGAGAATGGGCAAGGAGATCGACGCGGATATCCGTCAACGTATCGAGTTTGACAACAATAAGAACGGCGTGGAATGGGATATTATATGTTCGCGCTGCACGACCCCCGCAGACGAGGTGAAGGATCACAAGTTCGTCATATTCGACAGCGTGTCCTCGTATGCCCGTATTATAATGCAGGAGATGTTCCCCGACAGGCAGGCGCTCGACGACGCGGCAAAGAAAAACGTCGAAAGGCGTATAATCGACGATATTTCGGCAGTGCGCGAAAGGGTTTGCGAAAACCGCGGCAGTTTGCAGATAATTACGCTTGAAACGGGTTTTTCCGTTATTCCCGAGGACTGCTATCTCGCGGCGTACCGTGAGATCGTAGGGCGCGTTAATCAACGTATCGCCAACTCCTCGGACGAGGTTTATTTCTCCGCGAGCGGAATTCAGTTTAAAATCAAATAAAAACGACAAGGAGTTTTGTTATGACGTTTGAAGAATTTATTATGCAGGCGCGCACGCTTGGCGCTTCCGATATCCACCTTACCGTCGGTTCTCCTACGGTCATCCGCGTAAACGGCGAGCTTTGCAAGTTCACGGAGCTTTCCGACCAGGTTGTTCACCGCACGATCGTTTCCATTCTTTCAGCCGAACAGGAAAAGCTGCTAAGCGAGGGGAACGACATCGACTTCTCGTTCGAGCTGAAAAACGGCGCGAGACAGCGTGTCAACGTATTCCACCAGAGCGGCAGACTTGCGTGTTCCATTCGTCTGCTGTACTCCGAAATACCCACGCTTGATCAGCTCGGAATGCCGCCCGTCCTGCTCGATCTGGCGAAAAAGCGCAGAGGTCTGGTGCTGGTAACGGGTCCTACGGGCGCGGGTAAATCCACCACCCTTGCGGCAATGATACAGCATATCAACGAAACACGCGCTTGTCACATTATTACTATCGAGGATCCTATCGAGTACCGTTACTCACAAATAAAGGCTACCGTTCATCAGCGCGAGATCGGGCGCGATGTTCCGACGTTTAACTACGCGCTGAGAAGCGCTCTGCGTGAGGACCCCGACGTTATCCTCATCGGTGAGATGAGAGACTATGAGACGATCTCGCTCGCGATGACCGCCGCAGAAACGGGACATCTGGTATTCGGCACGCTGCATACCAGTTCTGCGGCGCAGACTATCGACCGTATTATTGACGTCTGCCCGTCGCACGCACAGGAACAGGTGCGCACTCAGCTCGCGAATATGATACAGGGCATAATCGCCCAGACACTCGTTCCATCCGTAGACGGAAAGACGAGATGCGCGGCAGTCGAGATAATGCTCGGCACGGACGCTATCAAGAACCTTATCCGCTCCAATAAGATTGCCCAGATGGAAACCACCATGCAAGGCGGCACTATGCAGGGAATGCAGACACTCATTGAAAGCCTTTGCAGACTGTACAAGGACGGCAAAATTACATATCAGACCGCGATAGAGTACTCCGGAAATCCCATGGAAATGGAGAAAAAGATGCTCAGCAGATAACGCGTCATTCGCAAAATAAAAAAGCGGTATCGGCAATAATGTCCGCGAATATTCGACAAGAAACACGCTCCTTGCTCAATGCGGAGAGCGTGTTTCTGTATCAAGGCGTGGGTGATATACGCAGCCCTTTTTGATGATAAAAAAGGGGTTGACAAATCTGATTGAATATGCTATAATATCAATATCATAAATGATTTGAGGTGAAAAGATGCGTAAGTGATCCTGTTATGATTGATTTTAAACTATCATTCTGCGGGATTTTTGCGCTCTTTTTGCTGTGTTAGAGGGATTTTCGGCTCTCTTATAATACGGCGCATTTTTCCTGCGGGTATTATTGGGAGGCGATTTTTTTGTCTTTAATCAAAATTTCGAACCTTTCGTTTTCCTATGACGGAAGCTGTGAAAATGTTTTTGAGAATGTTTCCATTCAACTTGATACCTCTTGGCGGCTTGGTTTTGTCGGAAGAAACGGCCGCGGGAAAACAACGCTTTTAAAGCTGCTGACGGGCGAACTTCACGGCAGCGGGAACATCTCGGCAAGCGTGGATTTTGAATATTTTCCCTATGCTGTTCGGAATGAGAACAATTTCACTATTGATATTATCCGCGAGATAGCTCCCGATATAGAGGATTGGGAAATATACCGCGAAATGTCGCTGCTGAATATCAGCGAGGGAGCGGACTATCAGCCGTTTTCCACGCTTTCAAGCGGAGAACAGACTAAAGCGTTGCTTGTGGGATTGTTCCTGCGCCAAAATGCCTTTTTGCTGATTGACGAGCCTACAAATCATCTTGACAGCGACGGCAGAGAACTTTTAGGCAAGTATCTGAGCCGCAAAAGCGGATTTATTCTTGTATCTCACGACAGAAATTTCATTGATGCTTGTACTGACCATATTCTTTCGATAAACAGGCGCAATATCGAAATAACGCGTGGGAATTATTCAGAGTGGCAGCGTAATAAGGATATGCGAGACAGCTTTGAAATATCGCAGAACGAGCGCCTGAAAAAGGATATAAAGCGTCTTGAAACTGCTGCTCGGCGCACCGCCGAATGGTCTGACAAAGCAGAAAGGGCTAAGATAGGCTTTGACCCCGCGAAGGTCGAAAAGAGTATAAACAGACGTCCTATGCAGGCGGCTAAAGCTAAGAAGATGATGTCGCGTTCGGCAGCTATCGCCGAACGGCGCGAGAGAGCAATAGACGAAAAAAGTAAGCTGCTGCACAACATTGAAAGCACCGCAGAACTTAAAATGCGCCCGCTTGATTTTCACACAAAACAGCTGATATGTCTTGAAAATATTGCAATAAGATACGGCAATAAAACAGCTTGCGAGAGCGTAACGTTTAATGTTACGCAAGGTAGCAGAACGGCGCTTGTGGGTGCAAACGGATGTGGAAAATCAAGCGTTCTCAAACTTATCTGCGGAGATTTCCACGGTGAATACAGCGGAAATCTGATTAAAAACAACGGGCTTAAAATATCCTATGTTCCGCAGAATACAGACCATTTACGTGGGTCGCTTAAAGAATACGCGGACAGCCTCAGCATTGATTTCAGCCTGTTCTTAGCGATATTGCGAAAGCTGGATTTTTCGCGTGAGCATTTCGAGCAGAACATCGAGAATTTCAGCGCCGGACAGAAGAAAAAAGTTCTGATAGCGGGAAGTTTGTGCGAACAAGCGCACCTTTATATCTGGGACGAGCCGCTGAATTACATTGATATAATCTCTCGCGTTCAGATTGAGGAACTCATCTTGAAAAGCTGTGCAACAATTATTTTTGTGGAACACGACAGTGCCTTTCGTGAGAAAATAGCAGATAATATTGTGGTTATCGGCGAGAAATAAAAAGGGATAATAACAGCCGCCGATTGTTAAATCTTGGCGGTTTTTGCTATCCTTGTGGTATCCTCGAACAGAATGTAACAGTTCTTCTTCGCCGTTCTTCAATGCGGTAACAGCTTGATTGAGGATAAGCCGCGCTTAAAGTGCCCTTGTCAGGGCTCACAATCATCACAATTTCGGGATATTTGCAGCACTTTTTAATGATGATTGAAAATGGGGTTTACAAATTGTAGTTAAATATTGTATAATATACAGAGAAAACCAAATATTACGATGAGTGTGCATAGCGCGGGTTTTGCAAAACTATTCGGTTTTTCGTGATTGCTCCTTTAAGGACATCACCAATTGAAGACATGTTTTTTATAAAACCTCTTGCTTTTTGCAGGAAAATAGTGTAAAATGATGAGAGCTAACCGTTTGAGGCATTACTGTTATCAATGTGTATAAAAACATAATGTGTGGAGGTTTATTATGAATGCTCTTGAGAAAATCAGTCATGAAACTATGGTGTTTATGAGAGGGAAATATTGTCTTGATGAGATTGGTGACGGAAAGGATGAATTGAAGTTTAAGCAAGGTAAGAAAACCGTTCTCACCGTATATACGCATGAGAATTGCTTTACTTTTTTAATTATTTTCGGACCAAAAGGTATTTCAGAATGCAAAGAGTGCGGTGAGTTTCCGTGTATAAAAGCTACATCGGCGGACTATCGTTCAATGATACATAACGAAGTTCATTATGCAGACGAGATTACATGGGGAATACTTCCCTATGTTCCATGGCAGTATGAAAAAAGATAAAAAGTTCCGGTAGTTCTTGCGATGTTTTTTCCATAATAAAAACACTTCCTTTCAGATTTTCTTTGCCTTAGGTCTTGTCTGATCGGAAGTGCTTTATTCTTTTTTACACAGAATTTGGTGGGGTCTCGCCGGTACCGAAGTTTTTACGTGTTTATTTCTTCTTGATGAGCTTTGAAAATTCCAAAGCCTTGCCAAGATCGCCTTCTACCTTGAGTTTGCCCGTGGTGTAAGCGGCAACGGGGTCGAGCTTGCCGTTCATGAGCTTTACGAAATTAGCGGGCTCGATTGTCACCGCGCAGGAACGGTCGTGGTAATCGTAAGGCTCGGCGGATACCTTGCCGTCCTTTACTTCAACATAAAATACGCCGCCGTCCTTTCCCGTAAGGTTTACCTGAACCGCCAGAAAATCTATGCCCTCCGGATTTGCCTTAGACGCCATTTCCTTTACCTTTGTCATGATCTCATCAAATGTCATAAATAAACTCCTTTCGCTTTTTATATATTATACCACACTTTCGGGAAAATGTCAAGAAAGCATGCGCATATAAATTACTGATAGTCGGCTATGTCTATCCATGTAAGCAGCAGCTCGCGTTCCTCGGGGCGGCGGAATTTAAGCTGCGCTGCCGCGATAACGGGCAGCCAGTCGTGCACGTACTTCACAGATGTGCCTGTTTTATTACAGTATATCTTCAGATATTTTTCCGCCCATTCGGTGCGGTGCTTCAGGCAGAAATTAAGGTAGGTCTTGGCGACGTCGGCGGACGCGTTGCCCTGTTTGGCTTTAAGCCAGTCAACAATGAAAACACCGTCGCTGTTGACGATGATATTGTCGGGCGAGAAATCGCCGTGGCAGAGCTTGATGTGCTTCGGCATGGAGTTCAGGCGCGTAAGCAGATCGTACTTCTTTACGTCGTCGATCATATCCAGACCGTCGATCGAGCGTTTTAAATAGTCAGTCAGGCGGCTTATCTTCGCCGAATGCAGCGAGTTTATCTCGATCTGGAGATCCGCCATTTTGTCAAGGTACTCGTCGAGCTTCGCGGGATTTTCTTTCATAAGCTGTTCAAGCGTCTTTCCCGAGATATGCTCGTAGATTATCGCCCATTTGCCGTCGATCTTAACAATCTCCTCGAACTGCGGAATACGCGCGAAACCCGTTTCCTCAACGCGGGTGTGCGTCAGCGCTTCGTAAAGCACGACGCTTTTCGGCTCGTTCGGGTCTTTGAACACCTTGACGCACTTGCCGTCCGATTCGTACACCTGCACCTTTTCACCGTCCGAGATCATCTTTTTTAATTCCATTTTTGTCATTCCTTTCATTTAAATTTGAATTTATACTGCTCAATGTAGTCACAGTTTTTCTACAAAGTGATTACTATACATATCCCAATATTTTTTGTATACAAATGAATTATCTTCACCAAGATTAAGTTGATACAATCTGAATATTACAGGAAAATTTTTCGGCTGCCATTGTTCTTCATATGAATAACAGTATTTCATGCCGATTTTCTGCATAACTTTTCCGCTTCTTGGGTTATTTCTATCATGTGTTGCCGTGATGTAGGGAAGTCCATCTTTTTTTACCTGCTCGACAACGGCTTTACTTGCCTCTGTAACAATCCCCTGATTCCAAAACTCCTTACGAAGTCCATAACCAAAATCATGGTGTTCCTCCATATCCACGTGAATATAGCCAATAGGAAAATTGTCACTTTTTAAGCAAATGGAATAAGCGTATG
>CAJTTH010000001.1:83141-146793 GCA_910579125.1 uncultured Oscillospiraceae bacterium
CAAAGCCTTATATTCCCCGATTGCGGCATCAATGATATTTATGTTTTCGGTAACCTCTTTAACTGTTTTACCTGCAAACATATCCACCAACATATCATTTGCCTGTGCAAAAAATTTGCCTTGCATATTTTGCGGAATATCTTTCATCATAGAACTTTTTGGCTTCATCAATATTTTGCACAGGATACCAAGGGAGAAATTTGTTGGCTTCTTCATCTTTAAGAATGAGATAAAGAGCCTCAATATCTTTTTCTGTAAATTTCCTTAAAATCAATCGTTCTGTTTCCAACATAGGTGTGTTCATAATATTTTACTCCCCAAACCATGACTTAATTAAATTATACCACATTTCCGCGTCAAAGTAAAGACATTATTATAATTTTTAAACAATTTGTTACATTTTTAAAAGATTTTTTTGTGACAATTTGCCTTAAATTATATGAAAACAACGTCATAATATTCATCGTTTAAAAAAATATTGACATTTGACAGCAAATATGATATAATAAGCAAATAGGGTAAAAAACCAATAAGGATAAAAGAAAGGAAAAAACATTATGACTATGAAGAAATTAAGCGCCGCGTTTGCTGCGGTTTGTCTGGGAGCTGCAATGCTGTCGGGGTGCAGCGGCGTTCCCGCGAATACCGTGTTCTCGGCGGATGATCTGCCCGGAAAGTCTATCGGGGTTCAGCAGGGTACAACAGGCGATGAATACGCGAAAGACCTCGAGGAAAAGCCCGAGGAGGGCAAGGAACCTGCCAAGGTCGAGCGCTACAATAAGGGCGCTGACGCTGTTACCGCGCTCAAGCAGGGCAAGATCGACTGCGTTATCATCGACAACGAGCCTGCAAAGGTGTTCGTTTCCGAAAACGAGGATCTTCAGATACTTTCCGACCCGTTTGCCGACGAGGACTACGCTATCGCGATCAAAAAGGGCAACAGCGAGCTTACCGAAAAGCTCAACAAGGCTATGCAGGAGCTTAAAGACGACGGCACTATCGCCAAGATACTCGGCAACTACATAGGCGACAACAAGGGCAGCTATCAGTATACTTCTCCCGAGAACGTTGACCGCTCCAACGGCAAGCTTGTAATGGCGACCAACGCGGAGTTCCCGCCCTATGAGATGCACGACGAAGGCGATAAGATAGTCGGTATCGACCCCGATATTTTCCAGGCGCTCTGCGATAAACTGGGCTATGAGGCGGTCATCACGGATATGGCGTTCGATTCCATTATCCCCGCTATTCAGGCAGGCAAAGCGGATCTCGGTATGGCGGGTATGACCGTCGACGAGGACAGACTTGAAAACGTTGACTTTACTGACAGCTACGCAAAGGGCGTTCAGGTTATAATCACGCGTAAGAAGTAATTTAGTTTGGTAATGCAATAGTGCGGTGAAATAAACCGCACTATTGTTTTTAAGCGAGACACAGGAGAGTGAATATGGAAGGCATTAAGGGGTTTTTTGTTGAATTCGGCAGAAAATTTTCGCAGAACTTTATTGAGAAAAACCGCTGGCAATACCTCACGGACGGTCTGCTGAACACACTGCTGATAACGTTCGGCGCGGTGCTGCTGGGCTTTCTGCTCGGTTTTATTGTGGCGGTGGTTCGCTCGACCCACGATAAAACCGGAAGGATGAAATTCTGGAACGCAATAGCGCAGATATACCTCACGGTTATCCGCGGAACGCCTATGATGGTGCAGCTGCTGATAATTTATTACGTTATCTTCGGCTCGGTGAATATCAACAAAATACTTTGCGCCGTGCTGGCTTTCGGCATTAACTCGGGAGCATACGTCGCCGAGATCATACGCGCGGGCATTATGGCGGTCGACAACGGTCAAATGGAAGCGGGACGCAGTCTTGGGCTGAATTACCGTCAGACCATGCTGTCGATAATACTTCCGCAGGCATTCAAAACGGTGCTGCCGTCGCTTGCCAACGAGTTCATCGTTCTGCTGAAGGAGACCTCGGTCGCGGGCTACATAGCTATTCAGGACCTCACAAAGGGCGGAGATATCATAAGAAGCCAGACATACGAAGCGTTTATGCCGCTGCTGGCTGTCGCGGCGATTTATCTCGTTATGGTAATGGGGCTTACTAAACTCGTTCAGCTGCTCGAAAGGAGGCTCGCGAAAAATGATAGACGTTAGTCATCTGTACAAATCGTTCGGCGAGCTTGCCGTTCTCGAGGATATTTCCGAGCACATCAACAAAGGCGAAAAAGTGGTTATTATAGGTCCGTCAGGCTCGGGGAAGAGCACGTTTCTGCGCTGCCTGAACCTAATGGAAACTCCAACTTCGGGCACTATCACGTTTGACGGCGAGGACATAACCGCCTGTCACGGCAAGGAGCTTGACCGTCTGCGCCGCAGAATGGGCATGGTGTTTCAACATTTCAATCTGTTTCCGCATCTGACAATACGCAAAAACATCACATTAGCGCCTGTCAAACTCGGACTTATGAGCAAGGACGAAGCAAACGCGACTGCCGACCGGCTTTTAAAGCGCGTAGGCTTGCCGGATAAGGCGGAGAGCTATCCGAATATGCTATCGGGAGGGCAGAAGCAACGTATCGCGATCGCGCGGTCGTTGGCGATGAACCCCGAGGTTATGCTGTTCGACGAGCCGACAAGCGCGCTCGATCCCGAAATGGTGGGCGAGGTGCTCGACCTTATGAAGCAGCTCGCCGATGAGGGTATGACGATGATCGTCGTTACGCACGAAATGGGGTTTGCCCGCGAGGTCGCGTCGCGCGTGCTGTTTATGGCAGACGGTAAAATTCTCGAACAGAACCCGCCGCAGAAATTTTTCACCGATCCGAAAAATCCGCGCCTTAAGGACTTCCTTTCCAAGGTCATATAGGTCATTCCGTGTTGACTATCCGCGTGTACCGCCTTAACGGATATTCGCCGTCGTGCGCCTCGCCCGCAAAATACGCGGACATCGCGCCTGCCGTCATGATACGCACAACGCCGCTGCGTGCTAAAATGTCCGAAAGCGCCGCGCGTTCGCCGTCGTGGCAGATCAGCCCCGCTGTTTGCAGATAATTTTTCTTTCGGCGAAGCACGGGCAATATTTCGCGGCGCGGGAGTTTCTTCACGAGAACGTTGCAAAGCATATCCGATAATTCAAGCTCGCTGTCCGTGCCTATCGTCAGCGAGCAGTCTTTTCCCTTGTATACGCGGGGAACGGGCGCTCCGCCGAGAATATCCTCCAGCATATCTGTGTACCGCAGCAGCGACAGGTGCGCTCTTCCGCCTATCGAAACAGAGTTTCTCCGCCCGACCTCCCGCTCCAGTATCGGCAGAAATTCCGCACAGAAATCCTCTAGATCGCCGTCACGTTCGGTGTCAATATAAATTACCTGACATGAGCTGCACAGCAGCCCCTTTGTTGCGGCGATATGCGCCGCCAATTCCGACAATTCGCGTTCCTTGTCGGAATAACCGGAAATATACGCGAAACCGAGTTTGTGTCCCCATTCGATGAGCTTTACGCCGACGGGCGCGAGCGCCCTTGTTGCCGAAACGGCTTCGTCGCCGCCCCATACCGCGATGCCGTCCGACAGCGCCGCCATTTTCCGCATTGCGTGAACGTCCGAGGACGGCGTGTCAAAAACATAGATAAAATCGGCAAGCTCGGGCTCGTATTCGATCAGCTTGGCGATTATTTCCACAGACAAGCCGTTATCCGCCTGCGGCAGCTTGAGAATATTCACGTTGCCGGTAAGCAATCCCTCCGCGAGACTGAACGCGGGCAATCCGTCCATATTCCCCGCAGCAATGTGAAATATCACGCCGAGAGGCATTATACGCGCTTTTACGGCGTTTTCCGGCAATGGACGGCTTTCGTTTCTAAAGCCGCCAAGCTCCGTCTCGAGCTTGTATTCGAGGAACCCGCGGCTGAGCATTTCAGCCGCCATTGCTTTGTAATGAGCGGGATTGTCTACGGGCAGCGCGTTTATCCTGTCGTCAAAAATGCCCTTTTCAATTTCACACCCGAGCTTGTCGATCGCGGAGATCACTGTTTCGGCGCGGAGCGTTTTCGCGGCTAACGTTTCGTTGATATGCCCGTCCGCTTCGGCAAGTATTTTATCCTGCTGCTCGGACGGGTAAATTTTTCCTTGGGCGATTATCATACGCGTTCCCCTTTCAGCGCCGTGACCGTTTCGTTCAGAATTTCCGCCGCGCCCGCCGCGCAGGTTTTTATGCTGTCGGGCGCTACTCTGCCGATTATTTCAAGGTACGGCGTTTTAATTCCGCAGCCGCACTCCTCGCCGTCGTGCAGTATCCCGAGATCGTCTGTCATTACGCTTAATATCGGAGTCGCGCGCACTATCGGGGTAATCAGATTGACAAGCCCGACTTCTCCGTTTTTCATCATCGAAAAATCATCGCAGCTGCGGATAACCACGCGGCTGTATACAGGAATATGGAAGTGGTGATTTACGCAGTCGGTGTACATGATGGGGTGTTCCACAGCCCCGAAAAATTCTATAATGTCCTTATCCGCTATACCGAGAACCTTTTCGGCGAGCCGATAAAACGTTTGCTTATCCGTCTGCTCGGCGTAGAATTGTTTCCAGCCGCCGCCCAACAATATCTTTGAACGCTTGGGAAGCTTTTCGAAGATACCACGGCGCTCCATTTCCTTCAACAGAAAAAACGTATACGCGGGGAAACCCATAAACCGCACGGGAGCGCGCCTTTTAGCGTATTTTTGAACCGCGTCGATTATCCCGTCAAAATCGGGCGAGTACTTGCCGTCCTTGAATTTCAGAATGTATTTTCGGCTGATGCACGGTGTGAAAAACGTCGCCCCGAATGCGGTTTTTGTTATCGCGGTGCGGTTGCTGCGGTGGGGCTGATACCCCATAACGATATAGCGGCACGGTATCGGTGAGAACAGCTTGCGCTGCGCGCCGATCTTCAGCACCATTTTCAGGGCGCAGAGCAGTCCGCCCGCGTCGAAGCCTATCTCGCTGAAGCGTCCGCTTGTGCCCGACGAGGTCGCCTTGATGAAAATTCTGCGGTTCGACATGGAGAACATTCTGCGGCGCTTGAAAAGCAAGGTCGGAATAAACGGCAGCTTTGCAAGATACTCCGAAAGCGGCTTTTCGGAAAGTATCTCAGTTTCTCCGAAGCTCAGACCGTCAAGTATTTTGCGGTATTCGGCGCAGTGTCTGTAATGAAAAAGAGCGTTCTCTCGGACGGCGTTCAGAAAAAACCTGTCCGAGCCGCTGCCGTATGGACGTTTGAAGGAAAAGAGTTTTCGACGGAATTTCATAGACAGTCCTTTCATATATGCGGAGACGTTTGGCATTTTATTAAACTAATTATATCACACCCGCGTACAAAAGTCAACCGAGGTCATGCGGCGCACTGTATGCGCTTTTCGACATCAAATTATGGTATAATAAGGGACGTGCACAAATTATCGGAAAATAGGGGAATGCGTAAATACAAAATTTAGGCAATTATTCTATGTTCGCTTATGCTTTCGGACTGTAAGGTTCAGTATCCCTCCGCTCAAAGAGGGGAGATATACGTTTACGGACGCTTTGAGGACAGTATCCGTTTTCAGATAGCCGAAAAAAATAAAGTCCCTATTAAGACCGAAAACGGCATTGAAATGCAGATTGTTTAATTATTTCGATAAGGAAATATCGAACGGACCTTTATACTCCGGCAAGCCCGCGTATGACCTCGCCCGCGATTATCAGCCCCGCCACGGACGGCACAAACGCGCACGAGGCCGGAACAATGCGCTCCCCCTCTTTTGTCGGAGCAGCGGGTAGCTCGTCCGACCACACGACCTTGAGCTGCTCAACGCCCGCCTTTTTCAGTTCGCGCCGCATTACCCTTGCGAGCGGACACACCGACGTTTCGTAAATATCGGAGACACGAAATCTTGTCGGATCGAGCTTGTTGCCCGTGCCCATGGAGCTTATCAGCGGCGTTCCGCATTCATGGCATTTCACTGCGAGCAGAACCTTTGCACGAACGTCATCGACCGCGTCTATCACATAATTGTAATCGGCAAAACAAAACCGTCCGACGGTCTCCTCCGACAAGCGGAATTGGTGCTTTGTAAGGCGGATATTCGGAGCGATGTCGAGAAATCTTTTTTCCGCCGCGTCGGTTTTCGGCATTCCGAGAGTACTGCGAAGAGCGATTATCTGGCGGTTTATGTTTGACGCGGCTACCTCGTCCCCGTCGATAATGTCAAGCGCGCCGATACCGCTGCGGACAAGCGCTTCGGCAGCGTGACCGCCCACTCCGCCTATTCCGAAAACCGCGACCCGACAACGGCTGAGGTTTTTCAATGCTGCCGTTCCAAGCAGTCTCTCCGTTCTTGCAAATTCTTCCATTTGTCCTCCGTTCAAAAATTCACCGCCCGAAAAAACGGGCGGTTTTGTGTTCACAATTGTTACCAGGGCTGACACTGCCCCGTTATCTCGGACAGCGACTTTATGCCGTTCTTCTCCATATACTCGGCAAGCCCGTCGATAACGTTCAGCGGCGCGTAGGGGTCGGTGAAGATGGCCGTGCCCATTTGTATTGCCGCCGCGCCCGCGAGCATCATCTCGACTGCGTCCTCCCATGTGGAGATACCGCCCATGCCGATTATCGGGATATTTACCGCCTTGTAGCACTGATAAACCATTCTCACCGCTACGGGGAATATCGCGGGACCACTCAGTCCGCCCATATTGTTGCGAAGTATCGGACGCTTGGTGCGAATGTCAATGCGCATTCCAAGCAACGTGTTTATCATTGAAAGAGCGTCCGCGCCCTCGGCTTCCACCGCTTTGGCAATCGAGGTGATGTCGGTTACGTTCGGGGTGAGCTTTACGATAAGCGGCTTGCTCGTCGCCTTGCGCACCGCTTTGGTCACGCCCGCCGCGCCCTCGCAGGTAACACCCCATGTCGCTCCGCCCGCTTTGACATTCGGACAGGAAATGTTCAGCTCTATCATATCCGCGTCTGACGCGTCGAGGACCTCCGCTGCCGCGATATAATCATCAATAGTGGCGCCCGCAACATTCGCGATTATAACGTTGCCCTCCTCCTTAAGCGTGGGAAGATAAAACTCGACAAAGCCGTGTACTCCGATATTCTGCAAGCCCACCGAATTTAAAATTCCCGAGTATGTTTCGGCAATTCTGGGCGGCGGATTTCCGAGCTTCGGCTCGATCGTCACTCCCTTGCAGGATATGCCGCCGAGCCTTGAAAGCGGGTACAGGTCGGTGTAGCACTCGCCGTTGCCGTAAGTCCCCGAAGCGGCTATAACAGGGTTAGGGAACTCCACGCCCGCAATTCTTACGGAAAGATCAACCATCGAAACGCACCTCCTCTGCATTGAATACGGGACCGTCCTTGCATACGCGCGAATAGAACTCCTTGCCGTTGCGCACGGTCATACACGAGCACACCACGCAAGCGCCCACGCCGCAGCCCATTCGCTGCTCGAGAGACACCTGACACGGAACATTATATACCTCACACATTTTAACGACTGCCTTTAGCATCGGCGTAGGACCGCACGCGAGCACAGCGGCTGTTTCGCCCTTTTCAAGCTCCTCCGCAAGCGGGAACGTTACCAGACCCTCGCGTCCAACACTGCCGTCGTCGGTGCAAAGTATCGTGTTTGAGCCGTTCTCCTTGAACTCGTCAACTAAAATTATTTTTGAATAATCGCGGAAACCGACTATCGCCGTACAAAGCTCACCCGCGATATGAGAAACTCCCAGCAGCGGCGGAACTCCTATACCGCCCCCGACAACGATTATCCGCTTTCCGTCAGGGATGCGGAAACCGTTTCCGAGCGGTCCGAGAATATCAAGGCTCTCGCCCTCGGCAAGCATGGCAAGCGCCTCCGTGCCTTTTCCGCGAACCTCGAACACGAACCGCAGAGTTCCGCGTTCCTTGTCGATGCCGCAAATCGATATCGGTCTGCGCAGCGTAAAGCCCGGGGCGGCAATATTCGCGAACTGCCCGACCCGCGCCTCGTCCGCAAGCTCAGGCGCATCAATATACACCGAATAAATGCCCTTGGCAAGGGTCGTTTTTTCAATTATGGGATATTTGCCGCAAAAATAGCTCATAGTATATTCTACTCCTTATCGTCGTCCTCGTCGATCACGCGTACCTTAACTATGCTGTCGTTCGTATCGGACTTTGCCGTGTCTTCTTTTGTTATCGTTCTTATTCTGTGCACCGTAAAGCGAATTATTATCGCCACGATAATTATATCCAACAGCGCCTGCAAGCTGAACGGACTTATATCTACTCTGAGCATTCTCTGATGAAAAATATACATAATGTCGAAAATGCCCATAAATATCGGTATCTTGCATACCGACACGCAGAACGCGTACCAGTCGTAAACGCTTTGCGCGTTTTGTTTTGTAATGCGGTACTTCGCGAATTTTCGGCTTGTCAGCGTGAGTATCAGATACGCCGCGAACGTTCCGACCACAAGCGCGGGGAATATCAGCGCGAGCCAATAGCTCCACGAAAACGCGCCGATATAATCGTTTTCTATCGCCGAAACGCCCTGTGTGCCTATCTTCCGCAGCATTGTCTGATACTGCGTAATAAAGTTAATCGTCAGCGAAAAGATGACCGCCGCGATACCGACCGAAATCGCATCGCTCACGATCCGCGCGATCCTGAACGAACATTTGACGGGATATTTGCCGATTTTCATATTAAGCTGCTCACCTCAAATTTTTGTTATATCCACCATTTCTACGTCCGCGATCGTCTTGTTCATCTCCAGACAGTCAAGCAGCGCGTTTGCCGTGTCAATCGCCGTCAAGCAGACTATCGAACGCTCGACCGCCTTTCTCCTCATGCGCACGCTGTCGAGCGACGGCTTGCGCCCCGTTTCCGACGTGGAAACGACGTAGTTTATTTCGCCGCTTTCGAGCAGCGTTATAACGTTCGGCTCCTGTGCCTCGTGAATGCGGAAAACATGGTTCGCAGCGATCATATTGCGGTTGAGCACCGACGCCGTTCCGCCCGTCGCGTATATCTTGAAACCGAGCGCCTCAAAGCGCGACGCTATTTCGATCACGTCATTCTTGTCGCTGTCGCGCACGGAAATGAGCACTCCGCCCTTGTCGTAGAACTTGTAGCCCGCCGCGATAAGTCCCTTATACAGCGCTTCGCCGAATGTCTTAGCTATGCCCAGACATTCGCCCGTGGACTTCATTTCGGGACCGAGCTGGTTGTCGACATCGTGCAGTTTCTCAAACGAGAACACGGGAACCTTCACCGCGATATAGTCCGAAACGGGATAAAGCCCGCTCTTGTAGCCCATATCCCTCAGCTTTTTACCGAGAATTATCTTGGTCGCGAGATCGACCATAGGCACGCCCGTCACCTTGGAAATATACGGCACGGTTCGCGACGAACGAGGGTTCACCTCGATAACGTAGACCTCGTGATTGTACACGACATACTGAATGTTCACCAGACCGATTACATGGAGCGCCTTTGCGAGCTTTTCCGTATAGTCGACGATGACCTTTTTGATGTGATTGGTGAGGTTTTGGCTCGGGTAAATCGAGATCGAGTCGCCGCTGTGAATGCCAGCGCGCTCGACGTGCTCCATAATGCCCGGAATAACAAAGTCCTCGCCGTCGCAGATAGCGTCGACCTCGACCTCCGTGCCCATCATATACTTGTCGATAAGCACAGGATTTTCAAGCTCCGTGGCGGTGATTATCTTCATATACTCGTCAACGTCCGCGTCGCTGTGCGCGATTATCATATTCTGCCCGCCGAGCACATAGCTCGGACGCAGCAGCACGGGATAACCGAGCTCGTTCGCGGCTTTGAGCGCCTGCTTTGTCGTGAACACGGTCTCGCCCTTGGGGCGCGGAATGCCGCATTTTTCAAGCAGCTCGTCAAACAGCTCTCTGTCCTCCGCCGCATCAATGTCCGCCGCCTGTGTGCCGAGTATGCGCACACCCATTTCCGTGAGGTGCTTTGTGAGCGATATCGCCGTTTGTCCGCCAAACTGCACTACGCAGCCGTAGGGCTTTTCGGTCGCGATGAGCGCCTCAACGTCCTCGCGGGTGAGAGGGTCGAAATACAGGCGCGTGCCCGTGTCGAAGTCGGTGGAAACGGTTTCGGGGTTGTTGTTGCAGATGACAGCCTCGCAGCCTTCTTCTTTCAGCGTCCACACGCAGTGTACGGAGCAATAGTCGAACTCAATGCCCTGTCCGATACGGATAGGTCCCGAGCCGAATACTATAACCTTTTTCTTGTCGGAGGGGTGAGCCGCTATGAACTCCGCCGCTTCGTTTTCGCGGTCGAAAGTGTTGTAGAAATAGGGGGTGTCCGCCGAAAATTCCGCCGCGCAGGTGTCGACCATTTTGTAGACGGCGAGACGGCGGTCAATGCCGCAGTCGGCGAGCTTCCGTCCCGAAATACGTTCTATCGTGCTGTCAAGGTAGCAATATTTTTTCGCGGTATCGTATTTTTCTTGGGTCAATTCGCCGTTCGCGAGCCAACGCTCCAGTTCGACCAGATTGTTCAGCTTTGCGATAAACCACTTGTCTATCTTGGTGATGTCGTGGATCGTGTCAATGGAAATGCCGCGCTTTAACGCTTCAAATACGCAGAACGAACGGTCAACGTCAACGTCCTCGAGCTTTTTGAGAATCTCCTCGTCGGAAAGGAGCGTGAACTCGCGTTTCGTCATGGTGTCCATTTTCAACTCTATGGAGCGGACGGCCTTCATCATTCCCGCCTCGAAGGACGGCGCTATCGCCATAATTTCGCCCGTGGCTTTCATCTGCGTGCCAAGCGTTTTTTTAGCGTAAACAAACTTATCGAACGGCCATTTCGGGAACTTTACCACAAGGTAATCGAGCGCGGGCTCGAAACACGCATAGGTCTTGCCGGTCACCAGATTGATTATCTCGTCGAGCGTGTAGCCGACCGCAATTCTCGCCGCGACCTTTGCTATCGGGTAGCCCGTCGCCTTGGAAGCGAGCGCCGACGAACGCGAAACTCTCGGGTTTACCTCGATAACCGCGTAGTCGAAGCTGTCGGGCTTTAACGCGAACTGGCAGTTGCAGCCGCCCTCGACCTCGAGCGCTTGGATTATGTCGAGCGCAGCCGTGCGGAGCATCTGGTATTCCTTGTCGGCGAGCGTTACGCAGGGCGCGACGACAATGCTGTCGCCCGTATGAACGCCAACGGGGTCGAAATTCTCCATTGAGCAGACGGTGATAACGTTGCCCTTGCTGTCGCGCATAACCTCGAACTCGACCTCTTTCCAGCCCGAAATGCACTTTTCGACCAGAATTTGTGTTATCGGGGAGAGCCGCAAGCCGTTTGTCGCGATCTCGTGGAGCTCCTCACGCGTTTCGGCGATACCGCCGCCCGTGCCGCCCAAGGTGAACGCGGGGCGGACGATAACAGGGTAGCCTATCTCCTCCGCGAAGTCCATAGCGTCATTGAGGGTCTCAACCACCTTTGACGGAATACACGGCTGCCCTATCGCCTCCATAGTATCCTTGAAAGCCTGTCTGTCCTCTGCCTTGTGAATGGTCTCGGGATTAGAGCCGAGCAGCTTTACGCCGTGTTCCTCGAGAAAGCCGCTCTCGGCAAGCTGCATCGACAGCGTGAGCGCGGTCTGCCCGCCAAGATTTGAAACTACGCTGTCGGGCTTTTCTATCTCGATAACGCGCTTAACTACCTCTAATGTGAGCGGCTCGATGTAAATTTTGTCTGCCATGTGCTTGTCCGTCATTATCGTCGCGGGGTTGGAGTTGATAAGCACGACCTCCAGATCCTCCTGCTTTAACGCGCGGCAAGCCTGCGTTCCCGCGTAGTCAAACTCCGCGGCTTGTCCTATTACGATAGGTCCCGAGCCGATGACCAGAACCTTTTTTATATCACTTCTTAACGGCATTGCTTGTTCCCTCCAAATTCGCCCATAAGTTTAATAAACTCGTCAAACAGATACGAGGTGTCGTGCGGACCGCCGCACGCCTCGGGGTGGAACTGCACCGTAAACGCAGGCGCGTTGGTGTAACGAACGCCCTCGCACGTGCCGTCGTTGCCGTTTATGTGGCTCACCTTGCCGGCGCTTTCGAGCACGCTGCCGCCTATGACCGCGTAGCCGTGGTTCTGCGAGGTGATGAACGTCTTATCGAGCGCGAGGTCTTTCACGGGCTGATTTCCGCCGCGGTGACCGTATTTCAGCTTTTCGGTCTTTGCGCCGTTCGCCAGAGCGAGAAGCTGATGTCCCAGACAAATGCCGAACGTCGGTATCTGCGCGGGGATAAGCTCCTTTAATGTGTTTATGGAGGCGGTATTGTCGGCGGGGTCGCCGGGACCATTCGAGAGCATAATGCCGTCGGGGTTCAGCGCCTTTATTTCGTCGGCAGACGCGCTGTACGGCATTACGGTGACGTTGCAGCCGCGCTTTACAAGCTCGCGGCGAATGTTGAATTTGTAGCCGTAATCCATAAGTACAACGTTGAATTTTCCGTTTTCGGCGGGGTAGTACTCCTTTTCCTTGACGGAGACCTTGGGCACGACCTCTCCTACCTTATAGGAGCGGATATCTTCGAGAAGCTGGTCCTTGTCGTAATCGCCGCTTACTATCGCGCCGTTCATTACACCGCTTTCACGGATAATTTTCGTTAATCGGCGCGTGTCGATATCGCATATTCCGATGATATTCAGCCCTTTAAGGTAGCTGTCCAGATCGCCCTCGCAGCGGAAATTGCTCGGCGCTTCGCAGCACTCGCGCACTATGTAGCCCGAAACCGCGCTGCCGTTGCTCTCGGGGTCTGTTTTATTCACGCCGTAGTTGCCTATGAGCGGAAATGTCTGCGTTACTATCTGTCCGCAATAGGACGGGTCGGTGAGCGTTTCCTGATAGCCCGTCATCGCGGTGGTGAACACTATTTCTCCTATTGTATTCCCCTCCGCGCCAAATCCGCGTCCTTTAAACACCGTGCCGTCGGCAAGTATCAAGTCCGCCTTTCTTTTGTTCTCAAAAATCATCTTTTTCTCCTTAATTTAAATAAGAACCTGTACCAATAGCCGCTCAACGCTTGTCTTGCGGCAAATTTTATATGCCGCCGTGATGTTTGACGGAATCAGGACTGCTTCGCAAACCGTTCTTTTTCACACGTTGTTAAGCGAAATCGGAAATTTCCACAAAATAAATACTTGTGCTGTTCTTTATGATATACCACACATATTTGTCGCAGAAGTCAAATTCATTCAGCCGCACCGCTTGCAGATCTTCAAAACTCTCCAACCGTTCTATAAAACGCAGCATTGCAGGATACGACGGCTCCACCCACGCTATATATTCAGGGTTGTTGTCTTGGCGTTTTTTATAGCTGCGCAGCTCGTTGTACGAGCGGTCGTAAATATCCCTCAATTCCCCGACAAGCTTATCCTTTGAGAGTCTTGTACACTTTTCCTTGGGATATTCAAACGAGCATTCAAATTCAAAATCGAAATTATCTCTCTTATAACACTCCGTTTCGTAATCGTCGCCGTCGATTTTCAGCAGCCAGCCTGCCAGAAATATCTTTTTCATCATTTCCGCGGTATCGGAACTGAGCGGAAACAAAAACTCCGCAAGCGTTATATTTATATTCCAAGCAAAATAGCTTGACATATACAATAATTCGGAATTTCTCATATACTCGGTCCGCCACTTCCGCGCGTTCCTGAAAAGCCGCTCCCATTTTTCGGGATCGTTCCCGCCGTTCAGAATACCCTGCTTGCCGAGAAACTCTATTAACAGCTTATCAAGGTGATCGATAAAAAATTCCCGCTCCATGCATTCCAACCAATCCATTATGCTTTACCCCTTGCTTTTTGCAGATCATAAAGCGTTTCATCAACAAAAACTCCGCGAAAATACGCGTCAACCGCGTCGTCAAGACGCTCGATATACTCATTGTGATTTTCCGGGAATTTTTTCAGCTTTGACATATCATTTTTATCAAAGTGCCATATCATTTCTTTCAGCACCCGTTGATAGACGAATGTGATTTTCCGCGCCGTTTCAATATCCCTGCCGCATTCACAAGCGTCCTGCGCCAGCGTTATCACGCAATCGTAAAACTCCCAAAAACGCTTTTTGGAAAACCGACCGCGCTCATGCAAAGAGTAAACCAAGCTTTTTTTCAAACAATCGGAATTCTTAGACAAAACCGTCTGTGCTTCATTAACCGTCATAAGCCTTAGCTCTTTGAAGTGGTGATTTTCCCAACAAATTCCATTATCTCGTCGCGCATACGAATCGCCTCGCGGCGTGCCGCTTCGGCGAACTCCCTTTCATTGCACTTCTCTTTCTGATACGCGCACATAATGCCGCGCGAGCTGTTTACGATACCGCCCAAGCCGTTTTTGTCGAACGCGGCGGCGATGTCCTTTGCGGTCGCGCCCTGTGCGCCGTAGCCCGGGATAAGGAAGAACGTGTGCGGAAGAATTTCGCGCAGACGCTTTATCTGCTCAGGGTATGTAGCGCCCGTAACCGCGCCAACGCCGCTGTAACCGTACACTCCGGGCAGCTCCTTGCCCCATTCCTCGCACATATTGCCTATAAGCTCGTAGATCGGCGTGCCCGCCACGGGTCTGTCCTGAAGCTCGCCGCTTGACGGATTGGAGGTCTTGACAAGCACGAAAATGCCCTTGTCATTCTCTTTGCAGACCTTAAGCAACGGCTTTATGCCGTCCGAGCCGAGATAGCCGTTGACGGTGAGCGCGTCGCCGAGGAACGGCTCAAACTCCGCGCTGCCGACCTTGACCTTGCCGAGGTGCGCGGTTGCGTAGGCCTCCATTGTCGTGCCGATGTCATTGCGTTTGCCGTCAGTGATGACGTACATTCCCTTTGAACGCGCGTACTCCTGCGTTTTATAGAGCGCCTTTACGCCTGCCGTGCCGTACATCTCGTAATATGCCGCCTGCGGCTTAACCGCGGGAACGATGTCGTACAGCGCGTCGATAAGTCCCTTGTTGAACTCGTATAGCGCTTTTGCCGCGCCCTTAAGCGTTTCTCCGTGCTTCTCAAAACATTTCTTCTTGATATATTCGGGAACGTAGTCCAGCTTGGGGTCAAGCCCCGCTACGGTCGGGTTCTGGGTCTGTTCGATCTTCTCGATAAGTCTGTCAAGTGCCATAATATTTTGTGTCCTTTCTTATCAACAGTGTCCGCCGATGTTCAGCGCGGTCTTTTCAATTATATGCCCGTTCATTTTCTCCAACAGCTCGTTGAGGAAAAAGCCGTCCTTAACGTCGAGAGCGCAGTCAAGCGCGTAAACGGTCAATTTGTATACGTGATCCTTGTCGGGCGGCGTTGGTCCGATGTAGCGCTTTGTGACGCGCTCGTCCTTTTCGCCGATAAACGGAGAAATGCGGCTGTTCGCGCCCTGAACCATACCGAGCGCGCCGTCTTGGCTTGCGTTCTCGGGGATCTCCGAAACGTTCGCGGGGATATTTGCCGCCGTCCAATGTATCCACGCGAAACCGCACACGGGTATCGAGTCGAAATCCACGAACACGACCGCGAGCGTCTTTGCATTTTCGGGAACTTCCTCAACCGTTATCGGAAACGAAACGACGGGCTTTCCGTTGATCTTCACGTCCGAATGCTTCGCGTATTTTTCGGGCAAGAATCCGTTTTCCTCGGGTATTTTTATCTTCATTTTATTTATCCTCGTACACTATCTTTCCGTCGACTATTGTCATTTTGACGCGCCCTTTGAGCTTCATTCCCTTAAAGCAGGTGTTTTTGGACTTGGAATGGAGCTTTTCGGGGTCGACTATCCACTCCTCGTTAATGTCGAAAACCGCTATGTCTGCGGGGTCGCCCTCGCCGAGACTGCCGCCGGGGATACTCAAAATCTTGCGCGGATTTACGCACATCAGCTTGACGATACGCTTTAACGTTATCTTGTCCTTGTGATACAGCGCCGTGAGCGTCGCCGCGAGCGACGTTTCCAGACCGACAACTCCGTTCGGGGCTTTCTCGAAATCCGCCTTTTCCTCGGGAGCGTGCGGAGCGTGATCGGTAACGATACAGTCGATCGTTCCGTCGCAGACGCCCTCGGTTATCGCGGTAACGTCGTCAAGAGTGCGCAGCGGGGGATTCATGCGGTAATCCGCGTCGCGCAGACGGAGCTTTTCGTCAGTAAGCATAAAATAATGCGGGGCGGTCTCGCACGTCACCATAGCGCCGTAGCGCGCGCCAAGCCTTACCAGCAGCATACTTGTCGAAGTCGAAACGTGGGCGATGTGTATCGGCATTTCAAGATCGCCCGCGATAACTATCTCGCGCGCAGTGGAAATATCCTCGGAAATGCGGTGCATTCCCGGAACGCCGAGCTCTTTTGAAATCTCGCCGCTGTTCATAATTCCGCCCGCGATAACGTTCGGGTCCTCGCAGTGCGATATAACTCGCAGCCCCGCGTAATGCGCCTTTACCATCGCCCTCGACATAAGCCGTGCGTTGAGAACGGGCTTTCCGTCGTCGGAGACCGCCACACAGCCCGCTTTTTTCAGCTCGTCATAATCGCAGAGCTCCTCGCCCTTTTGCCCCTTTGTAATGCAGCCGATAGGATAAACCTTGGCTTTTGCTTCCCTTGCCTTGTCGAGAATATACTTTACCGTTTCGGCGTTATCCACAACGGGAGAAGTATTCGGCATACACGCGACCGCCGTAACGCCGCCCGCCGCAGCCGCCTCGCAGCCTGTGAGGATATCCTCCTTGTGCGTCTGCCCCGGATCTCGGAAATGCACGTGCATATCGCATATTCCAGGTATAACGGTTTTTCCCGTACAATCGACGGTCTTGTCGGCGGTCTCGGTGATATTCGGCTCGCATTTTACTATCCGTCCCTTATCCACCAATATATCTGCAATGCCCTCAAAATCGTTCGCTGCGTCAACTACATAGCCGTTTTTCAATAAAAGCTCCATATAACCTCCTGACCCGAAATCCCGCGCTGGTACCTACGTTTTCGTCCGTCAGCCGACGATGACCACCTTATCGCAGCCGTCCAGCTCTTTCACCATGACCTTGACCTTCTCATCCCGCGACGTCGGGAGATTTTTCCCGATGTAGTCCGCGCGTATCGGCAGCTCTCTGTGTCCGCGGTCGATAAGCGCCGCAAGCTGTATAAGCGTCGGGCGTCCGCGCGCGAGCAGACCGTCTATCGCCGCACGCGCCGTTCTCCCCGTGAAGATCACATCGTCGATTATCACCACACGCTTTCCGGTAATGTCAAAATCTATCCTGCTTGTGTCCTCCGCCGCTCCGCGTCTGCCGTCATCGCGGTACGGCGTAATGTCGAGCGTTCCCAGCGGTATTTCGCGTCCCTCGTTGTCAGCGATCTTACCGGCTATTCTCTGCGCCAGCACCGCCCCACGTGAGAACAGTCCGACCAGACAAAGTTCCGCCGTGCCTTTATTGCGCTCGATTATCTCGAACGATATGCGCGTTATCGCCCTTGCGACCGCGTTCTCGTCCAGTATCTCCGCCTTGATTGTGCTCCCGTCCACACGTTCACCCCGCTTAACAAAAAAGCCTGCCGTTGCGGCAGGACGTAAAATCTACACCAAAAACCAACGGGAGCGCACCCCCGCGGCATTCGTCTAAATTATTCACGAACCTTCCCGGTATCGCCGTACCGATTTAAAAGCCGCTCTTATCTTACTTATTATACTCGATTTGATGTTTTTTGTCAATAGTTAATTTCACGTTTCAGACAAAAATTCACGCGCTCTGAAATCGTATTTTATGTGCATTTTAACAACAATTACAGTATTCCCCCGCCAAAAAAACAAAATGCGCCGACAGGGCGCATTTGAAATTATTAACCTATAAACTCCCGTATAAGCGAATGAGACGGCACAAGCCCCTTATCCACCGGAGCGAGATATTTCAGAAACTTTTCAATGTCTGCATAGTTCGCGTAATC
Organism: uncultured Oscillospiraceae bacterium; assembly: GCA_910579125.1. Taxonomy (GTDB): domain Bacteria; phylum Bacillota; class Clostridia; order Oscillospirales; family Ruminococcaceae; genus CAG-115. The sequence goes on from CAJTTH010000001.1 coordinate 101,127, forward strand.
GGGGTATTCTCCCGCCGTTTTCTCCAGCTCTGGCAGCAGAATGTCGCGGTATACAGAAGTCTCGTACTCGATAAACGTATCGATATCTATATCCGCGCGGTGCTTGTAGGGCATTATGTACAGGTCTTCGCCGCGTTCAACCGACTTGAAGAACTCGAATGTCTCCGAGAGCGAGCGTCCGCGGTACAGCTTATCGCGCATAAGGCGGCGCATTAAGCGTATTTTGGACGGGTGGAGGAGTTCTTCGCCGTTTTGAATACGTGTTCTCACGCTGACGTACACGCACTGTGTGCAGTCGTCGAAATCGCCTGTAAGCAGCGGATTAAGCGCGTGGATACCCTCAAGTATGACCAGATCGCCGTTTTCACGCAGCAGCGGCATACCCTCGCGGCGCTCCTGAGCGGCGAAATCGAAGCTCGGGATATCGATTTCTTCGCCGTGCGACAGCTTATCCAAATGCTCCTTGAACAGCGGTATATCAAGCCGCTGCGGACTTTCAAAGTCGATCTTGCCGTCCTTGCCGCGCGCGTGCTCGTTCAAGTGCATAGGCAGAAAATAGTTATCCATAGAAATCGTGTGAGCCTTGCAGCCGAGCGACTTTAAAATAATCGAAAGCCTTGTCGCGGAGGTGGTCTTTCCGGAGCCTGACGGCCCGGAAATAAGCACTATCGGACGCTCGGCGCGCTGCGCAAATATTTTCTTCGCAGCCGCCTCAAGCTGATCGGCGTAGGATTTCTCGCTCTCGGAGATAAAGCTTTCGGGCGAATTTGCCGCGTTATTAAGACTTTCCACTGAAATACATTTCATAGTCGACCCTCACAGTCCTCTAAACAGAATAATTTTTTGAACTGCCCGTAATTTTCGGAGTACGCCAGCGCCCACTGCGCTCTCGCGACCGCGTACTCGACCGTCGCCTTTCCCGTTTCAAGGAGCGGACAAACCTTTGCCGCGTACCGTCCGACCTCGTATTCGTACAAACGCGTTCCGCCGTAAGTGCACTGCGTCGCGATAATAACATAAACTCCCGTGTTCGCGAGTTTGGTGACGTCTCCGAGAAGATAATCGGGAACTCCGCCCGCGCCGTAGCTCTCCAGAATGACCGCCCTTATGCCCTCGGGAATGTACAGCCTTTGCCCGGGGATCAGCTTGACATGAAAAACATCGTCGGATAAACGCTCGTAAAACCGCGTTTCGCCGCCGTGCTTCTGAGTATCCTCCTGCACCGAAAACGTATCAAGATTTTCCGATGTGCCGCCCTCCGTTTCACTGAACGGAAACGGAGTTGAAACGCTGCTATCCGATTTGGAAACGTGTTTCCCGTCATAGATAGTTCCCGAAAAAACCAGCCTGACTCCGAACGCCCGCTCGTCCGAGGCGAACCTTACCGCGTCGAGCAGATTTTTCGTCGCGTCGGAATTTTCCGCAGACATTGGTTTCATGCTCCCCGTGAACGCTATCGGCTTTCGGCTGTTCTGTATCAGACAGGACAACGCCGCTGCGGCGTATGCCATGGTATCCGTGCCGTGAGTTACAACAAAGCCGTCAAACTCGTCATAGCGCTCGTGAATATGCCGCGCCAGCTTCTCCCAATGACGCGGGGTCATATTCGTGCTGTCGAGATTGAAAAGCTGCTCGCTGTGAATTTCCGCAGGAAGCTTCGTGCCCTTGAGCAGCTCGTTCACCGGTACAAGCGGAGCAAGCCCGTTTTCCGTTTCCGCGCAGGCGATAGTGCCGCCCGTTCCGAGGATAAGGAGCCTTTTCATTCGCGGGAATTACCTCGGCTCAACGATAAACTTCATTGCTGTGCGCTCTTCGCCGTCGATTTCGACGGTCGTGAATGCGGGAATGCATATCAGATCCACTCCCACGAGCGCCATATAGCTGCGCGCGATAGCAATTGACTTCACCGCCTGATTTGCCGCGCCCGCGCCTACCGCCTGAACCTCTACCTCGCTGTTTTCGCGGATAACTGCCGCAATCGCGCCCGCTACAGACTTGGGCACAGAATGTGCGGATACCTTTACTACTTCCATTTTTTTCACCTTTTGAAACACTTTGAGCGTTTCTGCCTTTCTGTTTTATATATATTTTTTTAAAATTAACAGCCGCCGTATGTCCTGCGAAATCTTTCCAGCTTTACGCATTTGCCGCTTTTGTTGTCAAACTCCGCAAAAACTCCGCAAACATCGCATTCTCCCGATGCGCTGACATATTTTTTCGGGTAATATGTCAAAAATTTTTCTATGATGATATCCTTTTCCACACCCAGCACCGAATTGTGAGCGCCCGTCATTCCCGCGTCTGTGATGTAGCCCGTGCCGTCGATTATCTCCTCGTCGGCGGTCTGGACGTGCGTATGAGTGCCGAACACCGCCGATACCTTTCCCGCCAGAAAAAAGCCCATGGCGCGCTTTTCGCTGGTAGCCTCGGCGTGAAAATCAACGATAACGATCTCGGAGGCGATCTCTTTTAGGAGCTCCTCAACGCACCCGAACGGATTGTCCGCGGGCTGCATAAACGCCGTGCCGATAAGATTTACCACGGAAACGCTGAACGAGCCGAAATCCAGTCTGCATACACCCTTGCCGGGCAGATAGCCGCCGAAATTTGCGGGGCGCAGCAGCGTGTCGCGCCGCTCGAACTCCTCCACTATCGAGTTTTTGCGGAAAGCATGGTTTCCCGTCGTGATAACGTCCGCGCCCGCGTCATATATCGCCTGCGCCGAACGCGGGTCGATACCGTTGCCGTCGGCGCTGTTTTCGCCGTTGACTATCGCGAGATCGGCATTGTAATCGCGCCGAATAGACGGCAAGACCGCCGCGAGTGCTCCGCGTCCCGCGCTTCCCACAACGTCGCCGATAAAAACAGTTCTCATCAGCGGAAGATCACCTGATCGCGTTCCGGACCTACGCCAAGTATCGTTATCGGACAGCCGCAAAGCTCCTCGAGCCTTGCAATATACGCGCGGCACTTTTCGGGCAGTTCCTCAAATGTTCTGCAGCTCGACAGGTCGCCCTCGTAGCCCTCGATCTCCTCATAAACGGGCTTGCAGTCGGCAAGCTCCTCAAGTGTTACGGGGAAGTCCTTTAAGATCGTGCCGTCGCTCTTTTCGTATGCCGTGCACACCTTCAGCGTTCCCAGACCGGAGAGTGTGTCGAACTTGTTTATCGCTATTGCCGTAAGCCCGTTGACACGAACCGCGTGACGCATTATCACCGCGTCAAACCAGCCCGTTCTGCGCGGTCTGCCCGTCGTCGTGCCGAACTCTCCGCCACGGTTGCGGATAAGATCGCCGAGCTCATCGTTAAGCTCCGTCGGGAATGGCCCGTTGCCGACGCGCGTTGTGTAGCTCTTGCCCACGCCTATGACCTCATCGATCATTTTGGGTCCTATGCCCGTGCCGACACACGCGCCGCCCGCTATCGGGTGGCTTGACGTAACATACGGATACGTTCCGAAGTCGATGTCGAGCAGCGTTGCCTGTGCGCCCTCGAAAAGCACCTCTTTGCCCGCCTTGTACATATCGAATGTGATGACCGAGCCGTCCGCGATATATTTTGCCAGACGCTCGCCGTAAGCCTTGTACTCCTCGAATACTGCGTCAAGATCGAACGCCTTGCCGCCGTAAACCTTTTCGATAACGAGGTTTTTCAGCTCGCCCGTGTTTTTGACGAGCTTTTTCAGACATTCGGGGTGAACGAGGTCATACATACGAATGCCAACGCGCTCCGCCTTATCGGTGTAGCACGGACCTATCCCGCGTCCCGTCGTGCCGACATTCGTGCCCGTCTGCTTCGCTTTGAACGCCTCCTCGAGTTTGTCCAGCTCGCGGTGCCACGGCATTATTATATCCGCGCGCGCGTCAATACGCAGATTATCGCAGGTCACGCCGCGCTTGTTCATTTCGTCTATTTCCTCGAGCAGCACCTTGGGGTCGACCACTACGCCGCTGCCGATAAGACAGATCGTTTCGGGATAAAGTATTCCCGAGGGGAGCAGATGCAGCTTGTATACCTTGTCGCCGTGTACGACGGTATGTCCAGCGTTGTTTCCGCCGCTGGATCGAACCACCAGATCCGCTTTTGCCGCCATAATGTCAATGACTTTGCCCTTGCCCTCGTCGCCCCACTGCGTTCCGACGATTATACTTGATGCCATTAAAAAATCCCCCTGTCAAAAGGCTTTGCACAAGCCGAATAATTACCTTGACGCATATATTGTATCACATATTTCACAAAATTTCAAGCAATTATTTAATAATTTTTCCGCCGCCGTGTTTTCCGGATTTGCCGCCCTTTTCGGGTTTGAGGTTCAGCGGAGCTTCTTTGCCGCCCATATCCTCGAAAACGGCGGCGTCATCGTCTTCGTCGGGAAGCTCGGGATTGCGCTCGCCGCGCTGTTCGTAGTACGGGTTGATGATAAATTTCTGTATCGCGGGATAGCAGCAGAACACCGAGGTGAAGCCTATCCACGCAAACGGTACAAGCGGCGAAAGGATCAGCACGAACGGTCCGAAGAACAGCACCAGCGTAGCGTATAGCACAAACAGCGCCAGAGTTATCAGCTCGCCCCAGAGGTTCACAAAGACCAGTATCACGGAATTTTTTATGATGCCGCCCATTCCGAGGTTCAGCGAGACGATCTGCGGGTAGATGTAGAAGTTCATCATCAAGAACAACACCTGTGCCGCTATCGCCAGAGCGTACAGTATCTTGCCGCCCGTATCCAGCTCGGACATACCCGAATAGTAGCGGAACGTCAAAATCACCACGCCGATGACGAATACGTCCAGCATACCTATTATAAATGACTGCTTGAAGTTCTTTTTGAACTGCTGCCAGAAATCGTGGAGAATAAACTGCGGGCGCTCAAGATAGATATTGCGCATCATCGCGGTCATCGCCGCTGTCGCGGGTCCGAACGTCACGATCGGTATGCAGAACAGAAAGTACACAAGATTTATCTTGAAAAATGTCCAGAACTTGTTCGTGAACAACTCCCAATAGCGGAAGAACGGCTTTTTTTTCGGTCCGTTTTTGGATACGCCCTTTCCCGCCACATTATTATTGTAAAATAATCCCATAAAATTTCCTTTCGCTGCGTTGCCCTTAATTACACAAGCGCCTGCACGAAAATGCCGATCACCATTGCTATCGCCAGAATTACCGCCAGAACGCGGCACACTCTCAACAATTTTGCGCGTTTTTTCTCGTCCATTGCCATTTCCTTTCAAAGCCTGTTCAGCATCTCTCAGCGCACATCTTTTCGGCAAATTTTGTCGCTGACTGCGTTAAAAATCCTTGAAACACATACAGTATAACGGCGGATAATGCGTCCTTGTCATCGACAAAATTTGCTGCGAAAATCCGCACACCTCGAGATACTGAACAGGCTTTCACAAACCGCTTCTTTTATTATACACCATTCAACTGTGTAATGTCAAGAGTTAATTTAAAATATCAACTATACCGCCGCCGGACAGTGCGTAGATATTACCGCCGTGCTTGAATGCGAGCGTAAAGCCCGTTCTGTCGTCAAACAGCTCCTTTACGGGATATTCCTCGCCGCTGTCGGACATCACCGCGTAGCCCGACATAACCGAAACGCCGTCAAAATACCTGTACGCCGCGCCGAACCGCACCCCGTCCATTATCACGGTATTTATCCCCGCGAACTCCAGCGTGTTCAGCAGCTCCGCGTCCATGGGCTTTGTGAGTGTGTTGACAAGGCTTGCCGCGCCGTTTTCGAGCTTGTAATGCGACAGCGTCATGGTATTCGCCGCCTTGCCGCATATCAGCGCGTCATCGCCGTAAACGGCTCCGTCAACGCTTTTCAGCACCGCCGTTTTCGGCTTCTTCGGGTCGGAGCAGTCCATGGTGAGGAATGTGCCGCTCTCGCCGTTCACCAACAGAAGGCTGCCGTCAAAGCGCATTGAGGTAACGGGCTGCGCTAAATTTGTAAGCTGCGCGGCGGTCTCGCCGTTTTCATCTCGGATATTGATAACGCCGTTTTCGTATGTGGCGCAGCCGTTACCGAAGAACGCCGCCGCCTTGATAACGTCCGTCGGAACGGCGTTTATCTCCTCGCCGACCGATATAAGCAAGCCGCCCTCGGCGCGGTTTCCGTCCTTGTCGGCAATGACGCTCGTGCCGCTCATTATGTAACGTCCGTCCGCGCTTGCGCTTACGGGGTCTCCTATCGCCGCGCGGGAGCTTTTCACCGAACCGTCCGCCGTTGAATAAGCGGCGCTCACTGCATAGGAATAGCCCCTCGTGCCGCTGAGAATAACGCTTTGCGGCGGCATCGTCTTTTTCTCCGTGCCGAGCTTCGGAAGATAAACGTCCTCGTCTGCTATGCCGAACGTCCGCGAGAACTTCGGCGTGTAAACCGAGCCTATCAGTATATCGCCGCCGCTGCGGTCAAAGTCGGTCATAAAGCCGTCCTGAGATACCGTGTACAGCGCCGTACCGCCCGAAATCTTCATAAAGCCGCACTCCGCGCCGCCCGTAAACACGGCAATAAGCGCGCCGTTATCCTCGAATGCGTTCACGATCTGCGTGCCGTCGGGCGGCAGTATATCGCTAAGCTCCGTAAGTGTGCCGCTATTAAACGCCTTTGCCTCGACCGCTTCCATGGTTACCGTGTACACGTTGTCGCCCTCGGCGAACGTTCCGAAGCCGTCCGCCCGAACAAGAAGATCGCCGAATATCTTATTATAATCGTAAACTCCCTCGCGTGCGTTTTCGCCGCCCGTTATGCTGTCGTTGTAGGCGTAGTATATCTCGCTGAACACGGCGGTGCTGTCTTCGGCGAAATCAACGCCCTTTATTTCGGCTTTTGCGGTCACCTCGGGAATAAACCGCACGCCTGCCGCCGCGCCGAAAACCACGACCGCGCCCACCGCCGCCGCAATCAGCGCGCCTTTGTGGTAAGGGTGTTCGTTTGGTATCGACACCACAAACGGCGATTGTCCGGCGGTTTTAACGGGGCGTTCTGCCCGCTCATCGTCCTGTTCGGGCTCATCGTCGGACTGCTCGTCCTCGGCTCTTGCTGCCTCGTATGCCGCGCGAGCCTCCATTTGTGCCTTTTCCGCCGCCGCTTTTGCCGCCTCGGCGCGTCTTTCCTCCGCTTCCTCCTCGGCAAGCCGCTCAAGATTTTTCTTCAGCATTTCCTGATCTATCTGGATTATCGCCGTCGTCTCTCCGTTGTACGGCTGATTTACCACTTCGATCTCCTCGGTGAACACGGGGTTCTCTTCGGTGTAGTCCTCCGTGACCTCGTCATACTCCTCGTCGGGTTCGTACTCCTGTTCCGTTTCCTCCGCTTCGTCAAAGCCGCCCTCCGCGAGAAATTCTTCCGTGTTTCCCGATATCGGCGTAAATTCGGCGGCGGGTTCTCCGTCATACTCCCGATCTTGTTCCTCTTCCGTCGGAACGGTCTCTGCGGCGGACGCAGCGGGTTCTTCGGCGGCGCTCTCCGTTTCCGCTGAATATTCCCGAGGAGCTTCTTCCGCGTTCTCCTCGTGAACCTCCGCGGCGGTGAGTTCGCCGATATTGTCAAGCTCGTCCATGACCTCCTCAAACGTCGGCTCGGAGTAATCCTCATCTTCCTCGTCGCCGTTCAGCGCCATTTCGGACTTCTCCAGACGCAATGTGAGTGTTCGCTCCCATATCTGGCGCGCCGTATACAGTATGCGGCTGTAATCGTCCGAGGTAAGCTCGGAGTTCTCCAGCGTGAGAATAAGCCCCTGCAAATTCATCGCGGGATTGTTCCTTATCTTATCTATAACCTGCTGCGGAGCCTCGCAGCCCTCCAACAGGTACAGAAAATCCGCGCTGCCTATGCCCAGCCCTCTCAGACGCGTAAGAAAAGTGAATGCGTCAAGCTCGGGCGGCGCAGCGTTTTCCTCGTCGTCGATAAGCAGACCGATAACATTCTGCGGCACTATATCCTCGGGCACTACGCGCCGACGCATTATTTCCCGCATTTCCCCAACTGTCATTTTGTCACCCCGTTATTTTTACAAGTATTATAGCGTTTGTGTTAATCCAATTCCAATATTTCGAACGACCTGTTGAGCCGTTTTTTTACGCTGCCTTTCATCAGACCCGAGAAAGCCGCGATGTCTTCGATCGGGAACTTTCCCGCAATATACATCACGGCGCATATTCTGTCGACACCCTCCAGCTCGAACAATCTGCGCTTTATGTCGGGCTGCTCGTCGTCGAGATACTCCTCGCCGCCGTATTCCTTTAACCTCATCTTTATGCGCGCGTACAGCGTTTTCATCATAAACACGCGGAACGCCGCCTCGCTGTGCAGCTTATTTATTGAATTGAAGCCGTCGCGGATAGTGCCCGTGACCGCCTCTATAGCGTCCATGTCGTTCTCAAGCGAATAGAACGCCGTATAGTACATCTCGCGCGAAATGGTCTCGTACAGCCGCGAGAACGCTTTGGCGTCGCCGTTTGCCGCCATGGCGGTGAGCTCCTTGTATTCCTTTTTGTCCATATTTCACTATCCCCCAGTTCGGCGTTTGTTGTTAAGATTTATCCGAAAATATTTTATAATGTGTTCTCGTGGGCGCTTATTCCTTGACCTCCGCGATCTTAATGCCCAGCTCCGCGAGCTGCTCCTCCGATATGAACGATGGCGCTTCGCTCATCGGCTCGGACGCGTTCTGCACTTTCGGGAACGCAACCACGTCGCGCAGACTGTCACAGCCGCACATCAGCATTGCAAGTCTGTCGAGACCGATACCCGCTCCGCCGTGAGGTGGCGCGGCATATTTGTACGCGTCCACTAGGAAGCCGAATTTCGCGTTGATCTCCTCGTCGGTCATACCCAGCATTTCAAACATCTTTTGCTGCAATTCGGGATCGTTTATGCGTATCGAACCCGACAGCAGCTCCACGCCGTTCAGCACGAGGTCGTAGCACTTCGCGCGGACTTTCGACTTTTCGTTATCCAGATATTGAATATGTTCGTCGAGCGGCATGGTGAACGGGTGGTGCATTGCGAGCCACTCTCCGCTCTCCTCGTCGTACTCGAAGAACGGGAACTCGGTTATCCACACGAAATTCCAGCCCTCGGGGATAATGCCGAGCTGCTTCGCGGCCTTGATTCTCAACGCGCCCAGCGTCGGCAGCGTTATCTTATCCTTATCCGCGACGATAAGCGCCACGTCGCCCTTTTCGCAGCCGAGCGCCGCGAGTATCTTTTCGAGTTCGCCCTCTTTCATAAACTTGCCGAACGAGCAGGTCGGCGCATCATCGACCCAGCGCACGTAAGCCAAGCCCTTTGCGCCGATGCCCTTGACGTACTCGACAAGCTTGTCTATCTCTTTTCTTGTGAGCGTACCCGCCGCATTCTTTGCGGTTATGCCGCGAACCGAGCCGCCGTTTTCCAGTGCTCCCTTGAACACGACAAAATCCGTGTCCCGAACGACCTCGGAGATGTCCGTAATCTCCATTCCGAAACGTGTGTCGGGTTTGTCCGAACCGAAGCGGCGCATTGCCTCGTCATAAGTAAGTCTCGGCAGCGGAACGGTGATGTCAACATCCAGAACCTCTTTATAAAGGCGGTTGACGAAGCCCTCCAAACACTCAATAATGTCATCGGTGTCCACAAACGACATCTCAAGGTCTATCTGCGTGAATTCGGGCTGGCGGTCTGCGCGCAGGTCCTCGTCTCGGAAGCAGCGCGCCAACTGAATGTATTTGTCAAATCCCGAGATCATAAGGAGCTGCTTGTACATCTGCGGCGACTGCGGCAGCGCGTAAAACTTGCCGTTGTGGATACGCGACGGTACGATATAGTCGCGCGCTCCCTCGGGAGTGGACTTTATCATCATCGGCGTTTCGATCTCTATAAAGCCGTTTTCGTAGAAGTACTCGCGCGCGCATTTCGCGATATTGTGGCGCATTATCAGATTATTCTGAAGCGGCTGACGGCGCAGATCGAGATAGCGGTACTTCAAACGCAACTCCTCGTTGGTCTTGGAATTGGAAACTATCTCAAAGGGCGGTGTTTCGGCTTTCGAGAGTATGCGCAGCTCGCTTACAAGAATTTCCAGCCCGCCCGTCTTGATGTCATTGTTGACGCTCTCACGCGCTCTTACCGCGCCCCTTACCATAAGCACGTCCTCGCTGCGGACGGTCTTTGCCTTATCGAAAACCGATTTCTCGGTGGTCTCGTCGAACACGAGCTGAACTATTCCGCTGCGGTCGCGCAGGTCGATAAAGATGATACCGCCCTTGTCGCGCACTCTTTGTGTAAATCCTCCGACGGTGACCTCGCTCATTTCAAGCGTTACCTCGCCGCAATAGCAGCTCCTTTTCATGCCTTTCATATTATCCATAACGATATACCTCTCTGTAATAAATTGCATATATAGTTTATTATAACATCAATTCGTGAATTTTTCAAGGGGATTGTGTAAATTTTTGGGGGATTTAAGGCGAAAAAGCTCCCCCTGCGTTTAAGTGCGGAAAACAGGAAAATATTGAAAGAGTTGCTTTCTCTTCTTAATAACTGCAACAGCGCTTATCGCAGCGACTATCGGCAGAGCCGACACTGCTGATACTGACGTTTTTCCCTTATTTCAGCACCAACTCGACCAACAAAAAAGCAGACCAACGGCATTCTCGCTTAAATTGCATATTCTGTTGATCAGGGTTTTGTGAGGTGTTGTTTTAAGCAATACCAAAAAATGTATATTTTCCCCGTAATCGGCAAAACTACCGATATAGCCCAAACCAACGGGTGATCCATAACAAATGATGGAAAGGAATAAAGCTTTATGAAAAACAGGAAAAAAGAAGGTCAAAGCGGAAAAGCTCTGGCGATCGCTTCGGTGATCGGCGTGGCGGCGGTCGCGGCAACGGTATTTGCGGCTTATCGGTCAACCGTAAACAGGCTGATCCCGACCGGCACCTCGGGCGGCGAAAGCACGTGGGTGTTCTCAAGCAGCAGCTCGGATGTTCCCGTGCATAACAACGTTTCGGGAGTGCCTATTGAGAGCAGCAAGCCCTCGGACAAGCCGAAAAGCTCCTCGTCAAGCGGCGCAAGCGAGCCTGCCGAAGAGGTCAACAAGCCCGTCAAGTCGGTTGAGATCGGCAACATTATCCCCGTTACGGGAGAGGTCTCTCACCCGTTCAGCGGCGGCGAGCTGGTGAAGTCCGAGACGCTCGGCGTGTGGAAAACGCATGACGGCTGCGATATTCTCTGCGATCTCGGAACTGACGTAAGGTCTATGTCCGAGGGAACGGTAAAGGAGATCAAGGACGATCCGCTGTGGGGCGTGTACGTTATCGTCGAGCAAAGCAACGGGCTTGAGGTTCACTATTGCGGTCTCGCAAAGGAGCTGAATGTCAAGGCGGGGCAGCAGGTAAACCAGGGCGAGATAATCGGCAAAACGGGCGAGACCAATCAGTGCGAGATATTGCAGCAGCCGCACCTCCACCTCGGAGTTAAGAGCGGCAGCGAATGGGTCGATCCTATTTCGGTCGTTGATAAGGTAATTTAAAAGAAGCTCGGGCTGTCGTTTTTTCGGCAGCCGTTACATATATTCGGGGATTTGCTCTTTTCCGTAAATTACCACGTCATTTTTTAAAAAAACATTTGACAAATCAACGGAAATATGTGATAATATATATGGAACATAATTTGTTTTGACATAAACGAATTCGGGCTGCGCGCTCTTTCGCTGCGTAGGAAAGCTGCGCGTCTGCTTAACAAGGAGAAAAAATGAAGTTGTTGAAAAGAATTGCCGGAACGTTTCTGGCGGCGGTGATCGCGCTGGGCTGCACTTCGGCTTACGCGAGCACTGCCGATATCTCAGGTTCGTCAAGCTCGTCAAGCACGGCTGCTTCGGCAGATGTCCGTCCGGGAACCTCCCGCGACGGCTACATACGCTGGACGGGCAGTGCCGTGCCGTTGTCAGGCAGAAAGTACTACATAGACAGAACCGTCAAGCTGTCGAAAAAAAGCAAGGTGGTATTTCCCGCGGGGAGCACTCTGGAGCTGCGCAGCGGCGCGGACTTGCAGATATTTGTCGGAAGCTCGCTGCAAATACGCGGAGACCTTGTGATACAAGAGGGCGCCAGGATGACCGTTTCGGGAACGCTCGTGACGGCAGTCGGCAGTTCGCTTGAAAACTGCGGGAAATTTACGTCGACAAAAAGCTCCTCGGTGAAAATATCCTCCGCGTTTACTTCAAAGGAGAACGCGGAAACGGTATTCGGCGGAGAGGTGCTGATCTATCAGGCGGGCGTTCTGCGCGGCGAGGGCGGCATGACGTTCGCGGCAAGCTCGGACGTTACGGTAACGGGCAGCGTGAACGTTTCCGCGGGAGGACGGCTTTTCGCAAAGGGAAAGCTTGCTGTTACGTTAAACGGCAGGATAGTGCAGTCGGGCGATCTGTGCTTGTATTCGAGACTGGTGAACAGCGGCATGGTAACGCTGAATTACGGTTCGAGGTACTTTAAGTCGGATTCCGCCGTGCTCGCCGTTACCAAAAGCGGACGAATAACCGACAACCGCGCCGCGCCTCCCGCCGAAACGGTGAGACCCTTGCCCGAGCCGCTCCCCGAGGGAAAAACACTGCGGGGGATCGACGTTTCAAGCTGGCAGGAGACGATCGACTGGAAACGCGTTAAGGGCGCGGGCGTGGACTTCGCGATGCTGCGCTCCTCGTTCTATGTGAAAAAGGACAAGACGTTTGACTACAATATCGTCGAGGCGCAAAAGGCGGGTGTTTTGGTGGGAGTTTACCATTACTGCTACGCCGAATCCGTTGCCGAGGCACGCGAGGAGGCGCGGTATTTTATGAGCGTTATCGAGCCTTATGAAATCGATTTTCCGGTAGTGCTGGACTTTGAGGATCCCGAACTGGAGCATCTCGGTAAAAGCAAGCTCACCTCGATAGCGAAAGCGTTCATGGACGAGCTTAAAAACGCGGGTTATTACACCATGCTGTACGCCAACAAGCATTGGCTGGAGAATATGCTTGACATGAGCAGACTTTCGGAATACGACGTTTGGCTAGCGGAATGGCATACTGCGCCGACTTGGAGCGGAAATTTCGGAATGTGGCAGTTTTCGAGCGAGGGCAGAGTATCCGGAATACGCGGCGACGTAGACCTGAATATCTGCTACCGCGATTACTATAAGGCAATAATAGACGGAAATTATAAACGCTGATAACGGGCAAGCGCCTGCCGGAATTTTTTCGGCAGGCGCTTTTTTATATTTACATGACTTTTCATCTGTTTTTCACAAAACGGGTATTGACAAATTATTGAAATTGCTGTATAATGTAGCATATCCAACAAGTTATTTTGTATTGACAACTCTTGAGGAGGGTCTTATGGATAATTGCGGAATAGGGGTTCGGCTGAGAATGCTGAACAATGCGGTTCGGCGTTATATCGACCGTTACGCCGACGGGAAAAAAGCGCTGGACAGCCTGTCCTGTTCAAACGGCTGGATAATCGGATATGTATGCGAGATGAAAGAACGCGGCAGGAACATTTATCAGCGCGATCTGGAGAACAATTTCGGGATAACGCGTTCGACCGCCTCGAAAGTACTGGGGCTTATGGAGAAGAAAGGGCTGATAGAGCGTCTGAGCGTCAGCCATGACGCGCGTCTGAAAATGATCGTTCCGACAGAAAAGTCTGTCGAGATAGGACGGTTCATTAAGGAGGATAACGAAAAAATGGAGCGGCTGCTGAAAAAAGGCTTTTCTCCGCAGGAGCTTGAACAGCTCTACGGTTATTTAGAAAGAATACAAAATAATCTTGAAACGGCAGAAAAGGACATAAGGAGGGAGAAGATATAATGATAAAAACGCTTGTAAAGTGTATACGCGACGCGACATTCCCGGCAATACTTACGCCTGTCTTCGTGCTGGCGGAGTCGCTTATTGAGGTGTCGATACCGAGCGTTATGGCGAACCTTATCGACGAGGGCATTACCGTCGGCGATATGAACAGCGTTATAAAGTACGGGATAATCCTGATAATACAGACGCTTGGGGCGCTGTTCTTCGGCGCAACGGCGGGCTATACCGCTTCGAGAGCCAGCTCGCGGTTCGCGAGAAATCTCCGCGCGGATATGTACGCGCATATTCAGGAGTACAGCTTCTCGAACATCGACAAGTTTTCGCCCGCGAGCCTCGTCACAAGGCTTACCACGGACGTGCAGCGCGTGCAGATGTCGTTTCAGATGATAACGCGCATTGTGTTCCGCGCGCCCGCTATGCTGATCTTCGCGTTTGTGTTCGCGTTTCGGACGGATCATCAGCTTTCGCTGATCTTCGTTTGCGTTATCCCGTTTCTGGCGGTCGTGCTGGCGCTCATTATCAAGACCGCGTTCCCGATCTTCAACAAAACGTTCGTCGCTTACGACGATTTGAACGAGGTCGTGGAGGAGAACGTTCACGGTATACGCGTCGTCAAGAACTTCGTTCAGGAGAAGTCCGAGATAAACAAGTTCCGCAAGGTCTCGGAGAGAATTTTCTCGCTGTTCACGAAGGCCGAGAAAACGGTCGCGTACAACGCACCGGCTATGCAGGTGTCCGTTTACGCGTGCATTATCGCGATTTCGTGGCTCGGTGCGCAAGCTATCGTCGCGAGCGGAAACGTTGAGGGAATGGGGCTTACTACCGGCGGGCTTATGTCCCTGTTCACCTACACCATGCAGATACTGATGAGTCTTATGATGCTCTCGATGATATTCGTTATGCTCACGATGTCCAAGGCGAGCGCCGACCGCGTTGTCGAGGTGCTCAACGAAAAGAGCGACATCAACGACGGCGAACGCAACCTCACCGAGGTAAAGGACGGCTCTATCGAGTTTAAGAACGTTTCGTTCAAGTACTTCAAGACTGCGGAGAGCAACGCGCTCGACCATATCGACCTCAAGATAAACTCGGGCGAAACTATCGGCATTATCGGCGGCACGGGCTCGTCAAAGTCGACGCTCGTTTCGATGATACCGCGCCTTTACGATACCTCGGAGGGCGAGGTGCTTGTCGGCGGCGAGAATGTCCGCGACTACAATATCGAGGCGCTCCGCAACAACGTGGCTATGGTATTGCAGAAGAACGTGCTGTTCAGCGGCACGATCTATGAGAACATACGCTGGGGTGACGAAAACGCCTCCGACGAGGAGGTTCAAAAGGTGTGCAGACTGGCGTGCGCGGACGACTTTATACAGTCGTTCCCCGACAAGTATGACACCTATATAGAGCAAGGCGGCACTAACGTTTCGGGCGGTCAGAAGCAAAGACTTTGTATCGCGAGAGCGCTGCTGAAAAAGCCGAAGATACTCATTCTGGACGACTCGACCTCGGCGGTCGACACAAAGACCGACGCAATGATACGCAAGGCTTTCCGCGACGAGATACCTAATACGACTAAGATCATTATCGCGCAGCGCGTTTCTTCGGTTTGCGACGCGGATAAGATAATCATTCTCGACAACGGTAAGATCGTCGGCTTCGGCAATCACGACGAGCTGTACGCGAACAGCGAAATTTACCGCGAGATATACGATTCTCAGACAAAGGGGGCGGAAGAAGATGAGTGATATAAAGAAAAACAAGCAGCCGCCGCGTATGAACGGACGACCTCCCAAAGGGGCGCGCGTTCCGATGAAATTAGATAAGAAAACCATTAAGCGTATGCTGTCATATATGAAGCCTTTTCTGCCGCAGCTTATTTTGGTTTTCATATGCATTCTCGTTACCGTTGTAGCTTCGGTTTCGTCGTCGCTGTTTCTGGGAACGCTGATCGACGACTACATCATGCCGCTGGTCGGAGCGGAAAACCCCGACTACGGCGGACTTCTGGGCGCGCTTTGCGGAATGGGAGCGCTGTTTGCGGCGGGCGCGCTGAGCGCGCTGTTTTACAGCCGCATTATGGCGACGGTCTCTCAGGGCGTGCTGAAAAAGATACGCGACGAGATGTTTTCGCATATGCAGTCGCTGCCGATTAACTACTTTGATACTCATACGCACGGCGACATCATGAGCTTCTACACCAACGATGCGGACGCTATGCAGCAGATGCTCTCGCAGTCTATTCCGCAGGTCATAAACTCGGGTATCACCATTATCGCGGTGTTCTGCTCGATGCTGTCGCTGTCGGTGTGGCTTACGCTTACGGTCGTGGTATTTCTGGCGCTGATACTGTTCATCACCGCGAAGATAGCGGGGAAGTCGGGCAAGTACTTTATGGCGCAGCAGCACTCGACCGCCGATATGAACGGCTATATCGAGGAAATGATAAACGGGCAGCGCGTCGTTAAGATGTTCTGCCGCGAGGAAAACGCCAAGGCGGATTTCGGCGTGAAGAACATCGACCTCTGCGAGAACACCTGCAAGGCGAACGCCTACGCGAATATCCTTATGCCTATCAACAACTGTCTGGGGTATTTCCTGTACGTTATCCTGGCGATAATCGGCGGTACGCTGGCGATAAACGAAATTCCGAACGTCGCGTGCTTTGCGGTGAACGTTCTGTCGCTCGGCTCTATCGCGTCGTTTTTGCAGCTCTCGCGGAGCTTTACGGGTCCTATCGGACAGGTTTCGCAGCAGCTTAACTCGGTTGCAATGGCTATGGCGGGCGCGGAGCGTATCTTCTCGCTGCTCGACGAGCAGTCCGAGGTTGACGACGGCTACGTTACGCTCGTGAACGCGAAACGCGGCGCGGACGGAGAGCTTGTCGAGACCCAGGAGCGCACGGGACTGTGGGCTTGGAAACACCCGCATTCGGCGGACGGCTCGGTAACGTATACGGAGCTGATGGGCAACGTCGTATTGGACGACGTGGATTTCGGGTATGTTCCCGAAAAGATAGTGCTGCATAATATCGACATTTACGCCGAGCCCGGGCAGAAGGTCGCGTTCGTCGGCGCTACGGGCGCGGGCAAGACAACCATTACGAACCTTATTAACCGCTTTTATGACATCGCCGACGGAAAGATACGCTATGACGGCATCAACATCAACAAGATCAAAAAGGACGATCTGCGGCGGTCGCTGGGCGTGGTTTTACAGGACGTAAACCTGTTCACGGGAACGGTTATGGATAATCTGCGGTTCGGCAAACCCGACGCTACCGACGAGGAATGTATCGCGGCGGCGAAGCTCGCAAACGCGGACGGATTTATCCGTATGCTCCCCGAGGGCTACAACACCGTGCTTACGGGCGGCGGCAGCGGACTTTCACAGGGACAGAGACAGCTTATCTCGATAGCGCGCGCTGCGGTCGCCGACCCGCCCGTTATGATACTCGACGAGGCAACAAGCTCGATAGATACGCGCACGGAGGCTATCGTTCAGGCAGGCATGGACGCGCTTATGAAAGGGCGCACGGTGTTCGTTATCGCGCACAGACTATCGACCGTCAAAAACTCGGACGTTATTATGGTGCTTGAACAGGGCCGCATTATCGAGCGCGGCTCGCACGAAAAGCTCATCGCCGAAAAGGGACAGTATTACAGGCTGTACACGGGCGCGTTCGAGCTTGAATAACAAACAAAACCGCTTTCGACCAAGAAAGCGGTTTTAATTTATTCTGCGATAC
Source organism: uncultured Oscillospiraceae bacterium (assembly GCA_910579125.1). Taxonomy (GTDB): domain Bacteria; phylum Bacillota; class Clostridia; order Oscillospirales; family Ruminococcaceae; genus CAG-115. The sequence goes on from CAJTTH010000001.1 coordinate 118,721, forward strand.
TCTCCAACAAAACGACGGCGTTCGCGCCTATGCCCGCGCCGCCAAGTCCCAAGCCCTCTTCGGTGGTCGCCTTGACGGATATCCGCCCGACTCCGCACCCGAAAGCCGCCGCAAGATTTCCGCGCATTTTTTCGATATACGGCGCGAGCTTCGGCTTTTCGGCGATTATCGTGATGTCCGCGTTGCCGAGCGTGAAGCCTTTTTCGCGCATTATACCGATGACCTCTCCGAGCAGGAGCATACTGTCCGCGTCCTTGTATTTCAGGTCGCTGTCGGGGAACAGATGTCCGATATCGCCGAGTGCAAGCGCCCCGAGTACCGCGTCCATAAGCGCGTGTACCGCGACGTCCGCGTCGGAATGCCCGAGCAGACCGCGTTCATACGGAACATTCTCCCCGCAGAGTACAAGCCGCCTGTCGGGGACGAGCCTGTGAACGTCGTATCCGTGACCTATCCTCATATCATTTTCACCGTTTTTCTGTTGTTGTAGATAGCCTCCGCTGCCGCGAGATCGTCCGGGCGGGTTATCTTCATGTTGCAGCCGTTTATCTCCGTTATCCGCACATATTCTCCGCAAAGCTCGAGTATGCTGCTGTCGTCGGTAACGCTGTCCGCCTGTGCGCCCAGCTTTTCCAGACAAGACATATAAAGCGTCTTCTTGAAAACCTGCGGTGTCTGCGCGTAATACAGCTTGCCGCGCTGCGGAGTTTCCTCGATAAAGCCGTTGCCGCCGACCGATTTTACCGTGTCCGTCGCGGGAACGGCAGCTATCGCGGCGTTGTATTTCTCCGCGTCCGCGAAAACGCGCTCTATCTCCTCGGTCGAGATGAGCGGACGCGCACCATCGTGAACGGCTATGTAATCCGCTTTCGGCGAGACGGCGTCAAGCGCGTTCCGCACCGACTTCGCGCGGGTATCTCCGCCCGCGACTACCGCCGCCAGCTTGCTCACGCCGAAATTCCGTGCCAACTTCTCGTAGCGCAGAACCTCCTCTTCGGGCGCGGCGATTATTATTTCGCCGACCCGCTCCGACCGCTCGAACTTCAGCGCGCTCATTACGAACACGGGCGTATCGCCGATCTTTTCAAGCTGCTTGTTTACGCCGTTCATTCGCGTGGAGCTGCCCGCCGCGACTATAATGACCGAAACCGTAATAATTCCCCCCAAGATCATCTTTTGAAATTGCCGTGGAACTTAAAATAATTCAGCTCGTCTCCCAGATTGCGCAGCAGCTTGCGGACACTCGGGTCGCCGATGCTGCCCGTGAACTCTATGTAGAACATATAGTCGTCGGGGAAGTTTTTACGCACGTCAAGCGGCAGCGGCTTCGATTGGATCTTCGTCATGGAGAACCCGTTTACCGCAAATTTCGTCAACAATCTGTATAATGCGCCGGAAATATTCGGAATTGACAACGACACCGCGACGGTATCCGCGCCGTCATAAACCTCGACATTCCTCGTGAAACAGATAAAGCGCGTGCAGTTGTCGGGGTCAGAGGCGATCTGCTTCCTTATTATATTAAGCCCGTGCATTTCCGCGCATTCCGACGAGCATATACAGCCTAGCTCCGCGCTAGGGTTTTCCGCGACCATTTTCGCGGCGGCAGCGTTGTTGTGATACGGTATCACCGTAAGCTGCGGGTGCGCCTCGATATAGCTTTCGCACTGCCGTATCGCCTGCTCGTGACCGAAAAGTATCTTTATGTCCTCCTCGGAAACGCCCTTGCGTGCCGCGAGAACGTGTGCGCATTCAACGGTAGTCGTGCGGCAGATATACACTCTGTGCCGTTCGAGAAGTTCCATGTTCACCGTTACCTCGCCCGCGGTGCTGTTTTCAACGGGGATCACGCCGTAATCCACGTCGCCGTTTTCAACAGCCTCGTACACCTCGTGAAACGCCGCGTAAAAGCTGATGCTTCCGCTGCCGAAAAGCTGCTTTGCGGCGGTGTGACCGTAGGCTCCCTCTATGCCCTGTACCGCGACGGACGGGCGTTCCTTGGCTATCGGCGTGTACGGTATCTCGGTATCGGGCGTTATCGCGTTTATCTGGGATACCTTGGAAATATCCATTATGTTCATGAACAAAAACGCCGCGCTCTTTCTGAGCTCATCGGGAGAGTTTTCCTTGACATTGTCGATTATGAACTTTTCGCGGTCATGCTGGAACACCACCATATTGTTCGCCGCCTTGTACTTCGCCACCTCCGTTGCCAGATCCATACGCTCCAGAAACAGATCGAGCATTTCGTCATCTATCTTATCAATCTTCTTGCGAATTTCACCAAGATCCATTTTAACTCCTATCCGTTTTGTATATTTTATCTTTAAAATTATTCAACGTATCCCGGGTTGACGGGCGGCTGCACAGAGCTGCTCTGCGAGCTGCCCGAATTGTTCGAATTGCCGTCGGCACGCACCGCGACGTATACCGTGACAGTTTCGTTCTCGCTTACCCGAATAAGATCGTTGACCTCCTTGCTGCACCGCACTACCGTTCCCGCGGGAACGTCGCCTGTCGGCTCGTTGACTACCTCGTATTTTACGTTGAGGCTTGTGAGCGTGGCTATATAGTCCGCCTGCGTCTTGTTTTTGTAGTCGGGCAGCGGAACTACGCTGCGTCCCTTGCTAACCTTAATTTTTATCTGTGTGCCGTTTGCAACCATTTCGCCCGGCTCTATCGACTGGTCGAACATAAAGCCCGCCGGGTATTCGTCGGAGTAGTCGTAGGTCGGCACGAACGTAAATACTCCCTCGTAGCGCGCCGCCGTATCCTCGTAGCGGCGGTTGGTGAAGTCTGGCATTGCGATATTCAGGTCGCTTACGCTGCTGCTCTCGCTCTGCGGCACGGAGCTTTCGGGACGGCTCTCCGAGGACATGCTCGACGAGCTTTCCTGTCTGCTGCTTACGGTGACGGAGCTTTCCGACGAGCTGCTGTTGCCCGATGTTCCGCCTTTAAATTCCCACGCGCCCGACAGCGTAAGCGCGAACACGATCGCGAACGTTATCAGAACGAGACCTACGACTATCAGCGTCGCGAGGAACTTCGCGCGCTCCTTTTTCTGCTTTTTGAGCTTTTTCTGCTCGCTTTTGGTGAGCGGACGGTCGTCGTTTCTGCGTGCGCCCCCGTTGCCGGGAACATATCTCGGCGGCGCGAACAGCTTATCCACAAATTCCGTAATGGAGCGTATGCGGTTTTCGGTGGAGGGCTTCATTCCCTGCATTATCACCTTTGAAACGTTCTGCGGAACGTTGCGGTTGACAAGCATCGGCTCAAGCATACTGCCGCCCGTGCGGGCAATAGCCTCGGGCGGCGTCGTACCCGTAAGCACCTTGTACAGCACCGCGGATATCCCGTAAACGTCCGTCCATGTGCCGTTTATCTCGTTGGAATACTGCTCGGGCGCAGCGTAACCGCTGAATATCTCGCACGCTATCTCGGTGTTTGTGGTGCGTGCTGCGGAAATGCTGAAGCCCGAGAGTTTCAGCTCCATTTTATCGGTGATGAAGATAGTCTGCGGCGAAATCCCCCTGTGGATAATCCCACCCGAATGTACAAGACTGAGCGTTGTGAGAATAGGCGGAAACAGATCCTTGACCTGCTCCCACGCCATGCCGCCCGAGGAGTTCGCGATAAAAGTCTTTAGGGAGATGCCGTCGATAAACTCAAGGACAGCGTAACAGGTGTTGTTCTCGCCGAAAACGTCGAGAACCGCCTGTATATGCGCCATTCCGCGCAGCTTCATCAGCGAGCGGTTGAGATCCTCGAATTCCGAGAGATAGGTCTTGTAGAGCGCGCTGTTATTGGCGTTCACAGTTATGACCGTCTCGCCCTTTTTTCGGCTGCAGAGCGTATCGGGCATAAATTCTTTGATAGTTACCTTTGTATTTGCGGCTGTGTCGTAGCCGATGTATACCGCGCCCTCGCCGTTATACGAGAGCATACGCCCGACGATGTAGCGGTCGTTCAGATATGTTTTCGGGACAAGGTAGCTCGGTATGCACGGGTCAAGGTCGCTGTACCCGCAGAGCTTGCACGGACCGTCGTACGCTTTGTCATTCATGCAGCCCATACATAATGATGTATCCTTTTGCATTGTATCTGTTTCCCTTTCTTCTGTCTGTTTGAAAGCAAGTAAAGCATAATTATATACCTTAATACTATACACCAAAAAACCGAAAAAGTCAAGAATTATGACAGTTTTGTAACTTTTTAAAGCCCGATTGTAGCCGTTTTGTAACCTTTTTCTCCGCTTTCAACAATTGCGCGTCAGCTTTCGGCGGCGGCTTTTGGCTATTTTGACGGTGTATCTTGACGGTGTCGCTTTTGTGACATTTTTTTGACAATTACAAAAAAACGCCAAAATTCTCTTGCAAAATTGTGAAATCTGTGGTATAATATGTTTAACGTGAAGTTGCGGTGAAGGATCGGCAACAATGTGGCTGCGTTAATTTTACGACCCTTGAAAGGAGTTTTTAAAATGAGTTTTCTGGACGATGTTATCAACACAGGCAAGAACGTGGTTTCCGCTGCCGGCAAAAAGACCGACGAGGCTGTGCGCTTTTCCAAGCTGAAGATCAAGGAATCACAGCTCAACGGTGACATCAAGAGCAAGTTTGAGAAGTTGGGCGCGCTTATCTACGAGATGGCAAAGTCGGGCGAAAAAGACAATGAGCGTTTCGACGAACTTATCGCGGAGCTTGACGGCTGCTATGAGGAGCTCAGCGGCATTGACAAGCAGTTTGACGAGCTGCGCAACGAGGTCACTTGCCCCGGCTGCGGCGCTAAATGCAAGGACGACAACGCGTATTGCTCAAAGTGCGGCACAAAGCTCCCCGAGAAGCCTGCTTCGGTGGCTGCCGAGGAGACAGAGAACAAGTCCGATATCGACGAGAACAAGGACTGAACTTAATTGCGGTTTTGATTTCAGAGTGGGGAGAGCGGGCGGCTCTCCCTTTTTGTTGAGAATTGCTTTTTTCAACAGTTTTTATCGTAAAAATTACAGCACATTTCACCAAAATACGGAATAAGCAAAGAAATGCCGAAAAATTACATTGTCTTTTTCGGGGAAATATGATATAATATCTTGTATGGTTTGACGCTTTTGCGCGTTAAATTCGAAAAAAACGGACAAAAGATATTTATCACCAAGGAGAAAAAGATATGAAGATGAAGAAAATTTTTGCGGCTCTTGCTGCCGCTGCTATGCTTTGCGGTCTTACCGCTTGCAACACCGACGGTAATTCCGGCGGTTCTTCCGATTCCGGCGCGGGCAATTCGGGTGCGGGTAATTCGGGAAACGCGGGCGATAAGGTCTACAATATCGGTATTTGCCAGCTTATAGAGCACCCCGCACTCGACCTCGCTACCAAGGGCTTTCAGGACGCTCTTAAGGATAAGCTCGGCGACAACGTAAAGTTCGACACGCAGCTTGCACAGGGCGAATCGACCAACTGTGCTACTATTATCAACAGCTTTGTTTCTTCAAATGTTGATCTGATCATGGCGAACGCTACTGCCGCTCTTGCGGCGGCGGCTTCGGGTACGGATACTATCCCGATCGTCGGCACATCGATAACCTCCTACGAGGTCGCGCTTAACGGCGACGAGTGGAAGGGCAAGAACATTACGGGCTCGTCAGACCTTGCTCCCCTCGCGGAACAGGAGGACATGATCCTCGAGATATTCCCCGACGCAAAGAAGGTCGGCATTCTTTATTGCTCGGCAGAGCCTAACTCCAAGTATCAGGCGCAGATCATCGGCGAGGAGCTGACGAAGGACGGTATAGAATTCAAGGAGTACACGGTCGCGGACTCCAACGAGATACAGGCTCAGACACAGGCTGCTGTCGGCGACAACTGCGACGTTATCTACATTCCGACCGACAACACCTTCGCGAACGCTACCGAGACAGTAAAGAACGTCGTTGTTCCCGCAAAGGTTCCCGTAGTAGCGGGCGAAGCCGGCATTTGCAGCGGCTGCGGAACAGTTACGCTTTCCATTTCCTACGAGAGCATGGGCTACAACGCGGGTCTTATGGCATATGAGATACTCGTGAACGGCAAGAAGCCCGGCGATCTGGAGATCGGCTACTCCGACACCACCAAGAAGTACAACGCGGAGATCTGTAAGGAGCTCGGCATTACCATTCCCGACGGCTATACGGCAATTGAGTAATTATTCGGTATAAACAGCAATGGGGAGCGGTATTCCGTTCCCCGTTGATTTAAATCAGCGAATGGAGAAGAAAATATGAATGTGCTGACCACATTTCTGAACGCGCTCCCCGGCAATATATCACAGGGGCTTATCTGGGGAATTATGGCAATAGGCGTGTATATCACCTATAAGATACTTGATTTCCCCGATCTTACGGTAGACGGCTCTATCGGAACGGGCGGCGCTGTCGCTGTCGTACTTATTCTTAACGGCGTTCCCGTATGGCTCGCGCTTGTCGCGGCGTTCGCGGCGGGCTGTCTCGCGGGGTTGATTACCGGACTGTTGAACACACTGCTCGGCATACCGGGGATACTCGCGGGCATACTCACCCAAATTGCGCTCTATTCCGTCAACCTTGCCATACTTGGCGGCTCAAACAAGTCCATAAGCGTGGATAAATTCCCGCTGCTGCTTTCCTCGAGAAGAGTGGCGGTGAGCGGCGGTTTTGTGACGTTCGGCTGGGAGGTCGGAAAGTGCCTGCTAATCGTCGCGCTGCTGATCGCCTTGCTGTACTGGTTCTTCGGTACGGAATACGGCTTCACTATCCGCGCTACGGGCTGCAACAGCAATATGTCGCGCGCTCAGGGTATCAACACAAAAAAATCCACTGTGATAGCGCTGGTGCTTTCGAACGGTCTGGTTGGTCTTTCGGGCGGACTTCTCGCGCAGTATCAGGGCTTCGCTGATGTAAATATGGGCAGAGGCGCTATCGTAATCGGTCTGGCGGCTGTTATAATCGGAGAGGTGCTCGGGTCGGCGATATTGGGCAAACGCCTCAATTTCGTTGGGCGGCTCTCGTTTACGGCTGTGGGAGCGATCATCTACTTCATCGTGCTCCAGATAGTAATGCTCACCGGCTTGCCGTCTACCTACAACAAGCTGTTTTCGGCTGTCGTGGTCGCGGTGTTCCTTGCTGTGCCTTATATACGAAAGTCTGTCAAGACTTCCTACGGCAGAGCCGCGAAGAGTTCCGCGAAGAAAGGAGAGTCGAGGAATGCTTGAGCTTATTGATGTAAAAAAGACTTTCAACGCGGGTACGATAAACGAGAAAAAGGCGCTCGACGGCGTTTCCATAAAGCTTGACGAGGGCGACTTCGTGACGATAATCGGCGGCAACGGCGCGGGTAAATCCACTACGCTGAACGCTATCGCGGGTGTGTGGCCGATCGACAGCGGAGCGATAATTATTAACGGACAGAACGTCGCGGGACTTCCCGAGCATAAGCGCGCGAAATTCATCGGGCGCGTGTTCCAGGATCCCATGACGGGTACGGCGGCAACTATGGAAATTCAGGAGAACCTCGCCCTTGCAAAGCGCAGAGGAAATCCGCGAGGGCTGCGCTGGGGCATTACCCGCGCCGAGCGCGAGGAGTATCACGAGCTGCTGAAAATGCTCGACCTCGGACTTGAGGACAGAATGACTTCAAAGGTCGGGCTGCTCTCGGGAGGACAGCGGCAGGCGCTAACGCTGCTTATGGCGACGCTGAAAAAGCCCGATATTCTGCTGCTGGACGAGCACACGGCGGCGCTCGACCCGAAAACCGCCGCAAAGGTGCTGGAGCTTTCCGATAAGATAATCGAGGAAAACCGTCTTACCGCGATGATGGTAACTCATAATATGAGCGCGGCGATAAAGCACGGAAACCGCCTTATAATGATGAACAGCGGACGAATTATCTACGACGTAAAAGGCGAGGAGAAGAAGAACCTTACCGTGGATATGCTGCTCGAAAAATTTGAACAGGCAAGCGGCTCGGCGCTCAGCAACGACCGTATGCTGCTTTCAAAGCACGACAATATCTGAACGAATAACGGAGAGACGGGGCGGCTGCTTCGTCTCTTTCTATAATCCTTTTGAAAAATCTGCCCCCGAAGGAATATTTTCGTGTTATTATATACGAGGGGTGATTAAATGGCGGTATTCGACAAGCTGTACAAAAACTACAGAAAGCTCATGTTCGGGATAGCGTACGATATCCTGAAAAACGAACAGGACGCCGAGGACGCTGTTCAGGACGCGTTCTTCCGTATTGCGGATAATCTTGACAGGATAAATGACGAGGACAGTCCGCAGGCGCGGAATTTCGCTGCCGTCATAACCCGCAACGTCTGCTTCAACGTGCTGCGCAAGCGGCATATCAAGGACGACATCGACGACGCGGACGTTTCGTCGGACGTGAGCGCGGAGGACGAGTTTCTGGCGGGTCAAGGCGTTGAAACGCTGGAGCGCGCTCTCATGTCGCTCCCCGAAAAATATCGCGATATAATGTACCTTACGGTCTACGAGGAGCTTAAGCTGCGCGACGCGGCGGAGCTGCTCGGGATAACCTATGAAAACGCCAAGTCGCGCGTTAAGCGCGCACGGAAGAAAATATCCGATTTTCTGGAAAAGGAAGGCTATTTCAACTAACGGATATTCGGTTTTACATAAGGGGTGAATTTATGGATAATTTGAAGAAAGCACTTGAAAACGTTATGCGTGAGGATATCGGGCGCTACGAAAACGCGGCGGAGCACGAGTTCTCCACGGAATTCGAGAAGAAAATGAAGCGGCTGTCAAAGCGCTCCGCTACGAAGAAACGCGTGCCGCTGCGCATTGGCAGAATATTCGCGGCTGCGGCTGCGGCGGTTGCGCTGTTCGCGGTGGGAACGTTTGCGGGAGCGGTGTCGAGCGGCTTCAACGTTAATCAAACAAAGCGTCTGGGGCTGCCCGCAAAGCTGTTTACCGCTGCCGATACCGACGGCTGCCCGACGAGCATTGAGACAGTATATAAGCTCAACTGTTTCCCCGATAATCAGATAAGCATCTCGGACAATTTTGACAAAGACGGCAACAGAACGTCTGTATCATCAATGTATTTTTCCGCTCCGTTTGAATGGGACGGTGACGGAATGTATGCGCCGAGAAACGACGAGCTGTATTTGGTAAAGACGATATTTCTGCTTCAGGAGACCAAGGAAACGTTTGATTTCACTTACGCCGATATGGATTACGTAACCTACAAGACGCTGACCGTGAACGGCGGACAGGCGTATTTCATTACGCGCGAGCGTTATTACGGTACACAGGCGTATTTGTTCTGGGAGAGCGAGGATTACATTTTCACGCTTTCGGGCAGCTTTACCGAGGAAAGAGCCTTGGAGCTTGCAAACTCGCTTGTGATTTATGACGGCGAACTGCCGTTCAGCGGACTTAGGGAGGTGTGAATATGAAAAAAATAATTCTTATTATCCTGTCAACGTTTTTCGGCGCGGCTCTGATACTGGGCGGCGGAGCGTTCGGGGCTTATATGTATGACATTTCCATTCCGCATTTTGATAATTATGATATATCCGGTTACTATACAGGTTCCCTTGATATCAAAGAAATAAAAGAAATGCAGGCTGAAAACGGGTATGGTGTGAATTATCCCGATTTCTACTACGCAAACAACTGCACCGAGGACCTTGTCGAGTGTTATTTGGAGGTGCATGAAGCATTGTTGTCATACGCGCAGTATGTTGCCCGCCGTTACAGAAACAAGGCAAGGCTCGACCCCGAGGTGGAATACACCAAAACGCGGCTTACGATAAAATTCAGCGGCTTCGGGGTACTGGAGGACGGCACGGAGGAGAACCTTGCGCGCACCTACATCTTCGACATAGAGGGCGCGGGCAGAAGCAAGCTGCCGAAGCTGCTCAACAAAGCGGAGATATATCCTGAGATACAAGTTTAAAATGAGGGCGGAGAGCGTATGAAGGACTTTTTGAGGAGCGAGCTTATCAAGTCGCTGTTTTTCCCGGCGCTGTGCGGGCTGTGGGCGGTCGTGCGTTTCGTGAACGATCTGTCGTGGGGCGCGGATTTTTCGGCGGTTTTTTTCTTTGGACCGATAGGCTATATCGCGGCGGCGGTTTTCGGCTGCGCGATACCGATAATACTCACGCTTAAACGGAACGTTCACACCGAGGAGTATTTTAAAAAGCGGCTAATAATTCTGGTCGTGATGTGTGCGGGGCTGAGCTTTCTGAATATGATAATGGATCCGTTTCTCTATACGCTTTATTATCTGATTTTCGGCGTCGGTTCCGTGATTTTTCAAGTGTTTAAGGTTCAGCGCGAGGATACTCCCGCAGGTGAACGCGCCGTGCTTATTCTCTCCGATCCCGTGATCTATTGGACGATAAGGACGCTTCTCTTTTCATTATTATGATATAAACCCGACGGCGTTTATGTGCTGTCGGGTCTTTTTTTGAAAAAAGCTCTTGACAAAAGTACTATATAGTATTATACTATATAGTAGGAGGTGCACAAAATTGTTGGAGAGGACAAACGGAGGTTTTCTTATCAGCAAGGTGAAGCAGATACAGGGGCGGGTGTTTGAGCGTATGCTGGACGAGAACGGGATAAGCGAGTTCAACGGGGCGCAAGGACGGATACTGTTCGTGCTGTGGGACGAGGACGGTATCCCGATAAGCGCGCTGTCCGAAAGGACGGGGCTTGCCAAGACGACGCTCACGGGTATGCTCGACAGACTGGAGGCGGCGGGGCATATCCGCCGAATGCCCGATGCGGACGACCGCCGCGCCGTGAGGATACGTCTTACCGAGAGCGCCGAGGCTCTCCGCGAAAAATACGAGCGTGTTTCGGCGGCGATGAATGAGGTGTTTTACAGTGGGTTCAGCGACGAGGAGATACTCGCCTTTGAAAAGGGGCTTGGGAAAATTCTTGAAAATCTTATCGAAAAGGAGAATGAAAATGGACAAAAAAATTAAGGACGAGATACGCGGACTTCGCGACAAATGCAGCGTCGCGTACATCGGTTCAGTCAATGCGGAGGGTTTTCCGCAGATAAAGGCGATGCTGGTCGCCGAACACGACGATATGCGCGTGCAGTACTTTTCCACCAATCTCAGCAGCAAGCGCGCCGCGCAGTTCGCCGAAAATCCCAAAGCATGCGTGTACTACTGCCACGAAAGCGAGTTTAAGGGCGCGATGTTTACGGGAACGGTCGAGGTCTGCACCGACCACGATACCAAGGCGCTTATCTGGCACGACGGCGACGAGATGTATTACCCTAACGGCGTGGACGACGAGGACTACTGCGTGTACAAATTCACCGCCGAAACCGTAAATTATTATCACGGGCTTGCGAATGTGACGTTTCCGGTCGACGAGTTTTACGGTGAATGAAAACGGAAAGGCTGCGCGTATAGGCGCAGCCTTTTCAGGATAATTATTTGCGTTTCAGCCAGCAGACCGCTATCTGCGTTCTGTGCTCCAAGCCTGTTTTTTCGAGGATCGCGCTTATGTGATTGCGCACCGTGCCGTTTGAGAGAAACAGCTTTTCGGCGATTTGCTGATTTGAAAGCCCCTCGGAGATAAGCCGCGCGATTTCCGTTTCGCGTTGAGTGAGCTGCGCGAATATTTCTCCGCCGTTCGCCGGACTTATTTTCCCGCGAACGTATTTCAGTATATCCTCCTGAAAAACCGTGCCGCCCGAATTTACGGCGCGGACGGCGTTTATTATCCTTTCGGCGGGCGAATTTTTCAAAATATAACCGCATATCTCGCTTTTCAGCGCGCGTACAATAAGATCCTCCTCGTCGAACGTCGTCAGCAGCAGCGGCGCGCAAAGGCCCTCCGCGAGCATTTGCTCGGCGGCGGTTATCCCGTCGCATTCGGGCATGCGGATATCCAGCAGCGCTACGTCGGGGCGAAGCTCACGGGCGAGCTTCAGAGCCGTGTTCCCGTTCTCCGCTTCTCCGACGGTCCGCATATCCTCCTGCGAGGAGATTATCATTTTCAAGCCCTCGCGCACTATCAAGTCATCGTCCGCTATCAATACCTTTATCATAATTCACCCCGAAAATATTGATTATTTTGAAACCTGTCACTCCGCATTGGAAAAGGCATTTCCCGCCGCAGACGGTAACTCTGTCCTCTATTCCATCCAGACCCATTCCCTTTGAAAACCCGCTTGCTCCGCTGCCGTTATCGGCAAATTCCGCGCGTATCATTTTATCGTAAACGCGTATCTTAAACGAAAATTCGTTTGCGTTGGAGTGTTTTACCGTGTTCGTCAGCGCTTCGGTCAGGTTGTCCTTTAAGCAGCTCCAGACCGGGGCGGAGATCATTTCGGTATCGCCCTCGACGGAAAAATTCGTCTTTATTTCGTAATTTAACGAGAACCGCTCCAAAAGCTCCTTAAGCTCGGACGCGCTTGCCGTACCGCGTTTCGGGCGTTCTTCGCGGAGGGCTCCGCGTATGCTGTCAACGCTGCCGCGCAGGTTCTCGATAGCCGTTTTGAGCGTTTTTTCCGCTTGCTCGGGATTTGTTTTCATGTTCAGTTTCGCGCCCTCCAGCAGGATAATGCTGCCCGAAATATTGTGCCCGAGTTTGTCGTGTATGCGTATTGAAAAGCGGCTGCGTTCCTCCAGGGCGGCGGTCTCGCGGAGGGTGGCCGAATAGGCTTGCAGTTTAGCGGCGCGTTCGTTCTGCGCGGAAATGGTTCTGCGCTGTTCCTCGGACATTCGTCGGAAATACTCGAGACGTTCTATCGCCATTCTCGTAAAAACTCCCGCCGCCGAAATTAAAACAGCGGAAACGAGCGCGTACCGCGTCGGACGGAAGATCAGCACCGCAAGCAGCAAAAACGCTCCCGATATCCCGTAGAAATATTCTCCTGCATCTATCAAATCGATTATTTCAAACGCCGATAGCAGCAGCACGGGGAAATAATCCTCCGCGCCGCACACAAGACATCCGACAACGGCTATCGGTGCGCATATCATCCGAAAACGTACCGAGGCTTTGCATATCAGATAATCCGCCGTGAATAAACAGCAAAAGGCGAGTGCGGCGGCAACCGTAAAGCTGTGCGCCGTATTCGCCGAAAAATTTTCCACCGTGACCGCCGCCAACGCGACGGTCTTGAATGTCAGGTAAAATGTGTTTTTATCCATTGTGTGCGTTTTTCCTTGTAAAGATCACTGCGGAGATCAGATAAACAAGCACTGCCGCAAGCGCGATTATCAATATATTCGGGAGAATATTGTAATCGGGATCGCCGGAGTATTCTCTCAGCGTCTCCATTAGCCAGTACTGCGGGAATATCTTCGCTATGCTGCCGACAAATCCGAACTCGATATCTATCGGGAACCACGCGCCGCCGAGCATACTGCCGATAGTCGCGTAGCCTACGCCGACCGTCATGAGCGCGCGCTGATTGTTGACAAGCAGCGCAAACAGCACTGCAAGACCTACCGAAAACAGCATGAAAAGCTCGTTTATACCGAGCGCGAGCAGAAGCGGCACGGGCATTTCCTCGCCCGCCGAATACGCGGACAAATTGAACAGCAGATTTGCCGCGGTGCAGCAAAGTATACCGAACAGGCTTATTCCGACAACGTATTCGGAGGACTTCAGCGACGAGCATTTCATTCGGCTGAACGTTCCCAATTGCCTGTCAACAAGTATCTGATTGGATATAAAAACGGTTATTCCCGAGATCATCATCAGCATAAAACCGAACGACATATTATAAGCATCTGCCGTTTTTACGCGTCTGTCAGTCTGTGAATTTGTCTCGGCGAGAGTTATTGTATTCGGCGTGCTCTGTGAGGTCAGCATTTCCGAGAACGCTTCCGCGTTTCCGTCCGCTGCCTGCGAGATAACCGAAATGCCGCGCATATACGAGTTCAAATACGCTTCTATAAACGCGGAATTTTCGTAATCGTCAAGAGTGGTTATTTCGAGCTGCCCGGGATTACCGCTTATCATTGCATTTTCAAATTCATGCGGTACTTCTATTATAGCAGAAAGTTTTCTGTCAATCAAGAGGGTAGACAAAAAATCGTAATCTTCCGTAACAATTTCCATTCCAAGCGAATTTTCAAGATAACCGCGCAGATCCTCCGAAAGCGCGCTGTTGTCATTATCGATAACGCCCACGCTTATCGTGTCTGCGGCGTAGACCGTGCCGTCTGCGTTTATCTGCCAGTAGAAAACGAGAATCATCAGCGCGGCAGTTCCGAGCGCCAGAAACAGCGTCAGCTTGTTGCGGAGAATGCTGTTTTTGAATATCAACAATATTTTACTCATGTGTTCTTTCTCCTTGAAGACTTCTGCCTTGAATGTACTTTGATATAGCCGAACGCGATAAGCGCCGCGAATATTACGAGCGACCACACTGTGACGCTCACCGCTCTCTGAGGTCTGGAAAAGCTCGTTAGATCGAACGCCGCGTCAAGAATGATCCGCGACGGTAAATAATCGGTGATCCCTTCAATATACATATCCTTATGAAATACTCCCGAAAAGAAAAGCATTATCCATAAGATCGGCATTAAAATCGCCCACGGCTGCATTTTCGAGAACACCAGGTTTAACAGCACACCCACTGCAAGCATTGCCAAGGACGAACAGATGAACATCGTAAAAAGCAGCAGATTTTCACCCGCCGTGCTGCAAAAATGCGCTCCGAAGAACAGAGTGCTGACGGTCATAACAGTGCCGACTTGCACCAGCACAAGCGGAAGCAGCCCGAGTATCTTGCCGAAATAAACGGCGGTTTTGCTTATCGGCGCGGCGTTAATACGGTCTATCGTGTTGTTGGCGTATTCGTCGCTGTATACCGACGCGCCCGAGATGCACGAGCCGAAAAAAATTATCACTATCGTCATTGCAACCGCGTAATAATCCATCATAGTGCGCGTTCTGCCAAAATCGTGCGGCTTTACACAGCCGTCCTCAGACAACTCGATGTTTGCCAACGCCTGCGGGCTCTTTTCCGCGACCGCCGTATATGCCGCGGCCGTTTGATTATAGCCGTCTATCAGCGCTTTGACCGTGCGGTTCTGAACGGCGTTCGATCCGTTATAGATCGTTATCTCCGTGCCGCTTAACTTTACGGCGGCGGAATAATTTTCGGGGACGCTGTCCAACTCCTCCGAGGTTATCTTCACGGCGTTGACGACCTCTTCCTTGTCGAGCGATACAATAAACTCCTCGAAAGCGTCGGCGGAATAGCCGCTGCTTTCAATGCAGTACGCGATATTCAGTTCGCCGACAACGGCATCCGAAACCTCGACGCTTTCAAGAAGCGTGCCAAGGAAAAACGCGCAAAGGCTCGGAAAAAATATTGAAAAGAAGATCGTCGAGCCGTTGCGAAAGCATGAGCGTATCTCGTTTAAAATTACCTGTAACATTGCCGCTCACCTCAGCTCTCTGCCCGTGAGAGCGATAAATACGTCCTCAAGGTTCATGGATTCGGAGGTTATGCCGCATATCGGCAGGCCGTGTTTTCTTATATGCTCAAGGCAGAGCGAAAAATCGCGGCATACGGCATTCACCTCGAGTATTATCCGATCCTCGTCAATACGCGCTTTTTTCACGTCGGGGAGACTTGACAATTCGCCGATAAGCTCATTTGCGGGGAAGTCGGCGCTCATCTCCGTGGAAATTTTCAGCGCCTTGCTGTCGCTCACACTCGAAATAAGCTCCTGCTCCGTGCCGCACGCGACGAATTTTCCGTGGTCGATTATCGCTATTCTGTCGCATATATCCTCGACCTCGTTCATATAGTGCGAGGTATAAATTACCGTCGCTCCGCGTTCGCGGAGGGTCTTTATCGAGGCGAGGATATGCTCTCGCGACTGCGCGTCAACGCCGACCGTCGGTTCGTCCATTATTATCAGCTTTGGGCGGTGCGCTATTCCGCACGCTATGTTCAAGCGCCGTTTCATACCGCCCGACATTTTTTTAGGCTTCATCTTTGCGCGGTCGGACAAGCCCACAAACTCAAGCGCTTCTTTTGCCGCGGAATTTAATTCTCTTCCGCGCAATCCGTACAGCGACGCGAAGAATTTCACGTTCTCTTCCGCTGACAAAAACGGATACAGCGCTATCTCCTGCGGCACCATTCCGATAATGCGCCGTACCTTCTCCTTGTATTTTACAATGTCCATTCTGTCGACCTCGACGCCGCCCTTATCGAAGCCGCACAGCGACGTTATAATGTTCATGGTCGTCGATTTTCCGGCTCCGTTAGGTCCGAGCAAGCCGAATATCTCGCGCTCGCTCACCGAGAAGCTGAGGTTATCCACCGCGCAGAAATCGCCGTAATACTTTACCAGATTTTGTACTTTAAGAAATTCTTTCATAGACATACCGCCTTTCCCGATAACAGTATAGCATATTTTATTTTGTGCGGCAAGTGACTTTTGATAGAATTTATCCGTGACATTTGTCATTTTGCTCCTATGTCAAGAAAAATAAGAAGCATGGGCGTTTTTGTTTGTAAGAAAGAAAAAATTCTTTTTGTTGGCGTTTCACAAAAAGTGTCATTCCACAAAAACATAATATCCCGCCGCGTTCGGATACTTTGTTAACATGCGTTTCAAAAAAGGAGAAATATTTGAAATAAAAGCACTTGAAATAAATAAAAATATATTGTATAATATAATCATCGGATTATTCTTTTGATGGTCGGCTATGAAAAATCAATAAGCAAAATAACCAAAAAACATATTAAAAATCAGGGCATACTTGAAAGGAACATTATCACGAAGGAGTTTAAAGAGAATGCACACAAGTTTGTGAGCAACGCAGCCGGGAGCTTTGAATTTTCTTTCTTCGGTTCGAGCGGAGCGTAAATCATTTGAAAGGGTTGATATAGTCTTTGCTATATCATACAAGGTGTGTTTATGGATAAAGGCTTTGAGCGGCAATCTGAGACTATGGGCGAAGGCTCGGAGGTTCTTTTCCGCGATATGATAGAGCAAATGCCCGGAGGATTTTTCGTATACCGCGCGGACGAAAGCGAGGAACTTCTGTATGTGAATGTGGCGACGCTTCGGATATTCGGCTGTGAGACCCGCAATGAATTTGACGAACTGACAGGCGGTACGTTTCGCGGAATGGTTCACCCGGACGATCTGGAGGAGGTCGAAAACAGTATTAACTCGCAGATATCCGCTGATGCCGATGCTGTGGATTACGTCGAGTACCGCATAAAGCAAAGAGGCGGTTCAACGCGCCGCGTAAACGATTACGGACGTCTTGTGCATACAGAAGAATTCGGTGATATATTCTGCGTTTTTATTTCAGACGACACCGACCGTATGAGAGAACGCGTGGAGCGGCTTGAAAAAGTAAACAATATGCTTGTGCACATCTCCGCGCGCGAGGGTCGCTACCGCAAGGCGATACTTTACGACGCGCTGTTTTTCTACGAGGTAAGTCTTGCCGAGGACAAGCTGATAACCGCCGTTACGCGTACCCGCGAGGTTGACGTGCTGCCTGTATCGGAGCTGTTCAATTCGTCAGGAGATCTTGAGGGCGCGTGTTATTCGGATTTTATCCGCAAAGCGTCAAAGCTGGTCGATCTTGCCGATACGGAAAGCTACCTTACTTTTTTTGATACGTCAAGACTTATCCGCTGCTGCGAGAACGGTGAGCTGGAGCAAATATACGACAGACACACCACGGACAATCTCGGCAGAACGCGTTTGCTGCGCTATGTGGTGCTGTTGGGAGAAAGCGCTACGGACGGCGGACCGGTCGCCTTGATAACCGTAAAGGACTTCACCGAGCAGAACGAGCACCGCAGACTTCTTCGCGAATCTCTTCAGCAGGCGCGTGCGGCGGAGATCGCCAAGAGCACTTTTCTCGCGAATATGTCCCACGATATCAAAACTCCGCTCAACGCCATACTGGGCTTTATCGATCTTATCAAACTCCACATCGGCGACAAAAGTAAGATAGAGGAATATCTTGAAAAAATACGCGTTTCGGGAAATCAACTCCTCAACATCGCGAGCGAGGCGCTGGAGGTAACGCGAATGGAATCGGGTAAGGCGTCTCTTGCGGAAACAGAGGGAAATCTTTCGGAAATGCTCGCCGAGATCGAAAAATCGCTTACGCCCGAGATGAACGCAGCAGGTCTGCACTTTACAATAGATACCTCGCGCGTTGTGCGGTTCGCGGTTTTTGCCGACCTTATACGTATTAAGGAGATACTTATGCGGCTGCTCGACAACGCCGTGAAATATACCGAACCGGGCGGCTTTGTTTTGCTGCGCGTTACGGAGGACGCAAACGCGGGCGGCTTCGGGCGGTATGTGTTCACTGTGGAGGACACGGGCCGCGGCATTTCGGCCGAGTTTATGGAGTGGCTGTTCGAGCCGTTCGCGCGTGAGAGCAATACGACCGAAAGCGGAGTTGTGGGCAGCGGATTGGGTCTGGCAGTCGTCAAAAATCTTGTTAATCTCATGGACGGCGATATTCAGGTTATGAGCCGCGTAGGAGAGGGAAGCCGCTTTACCGTAACAGTCGTGCTGCGGCAGCTTGGAGGCGGATCGCCGTCTGTTTCCGCGCTTACGCTGCCGCACATTTCGCTTGAGGGTAAGCGCGTGTTGTTGGTGGAGGATAACGAAATAAACAGCGAGATCGCCGAAGCGCTGCTTACGGAGAACGGTTTTCTGGTGGAAACAGCCTCGGACGGGGATATCGCGGTGGATATCGTGAAAAGCTCCGAGCCCGGATATTTCGATCTGGTACTTATGGATATACAGATGCCGCGCATGAACGGCTATGAAGCGACAAGAGCTATCCGCGCACTGTCCGAGCCGCCGCTCGCGCGGATACCGATAATCGCGCTGTCCGCCAACACCTACCCCGAGGACAGAAAGAAAGCCATAGATGCGGGAATGGACGCTCACGCGCCAAAGCCGATAGATATGTCAAGGCTTATTGAGATAATAAGCATGGTGTTGGAGCGCCGCGCCGCGGAGTGATTTCCGCAACAATGTTTTGGTTTTTTGTTGATTTTCTTCAAAAAACCTTGACAAGAATGCACAGGTGTGATATAATTATATATTATTTGGAAAGTCCTCGACGGGCGTTTATTATCTGAACGTTCGTCGCGGGCTATTTGTATTTTAGGGCAAAAAGCAACAAAGTCGGTAACATTGTTGCCTTGCACCATACAACCGTACATAAAGAAAGGAGTATTTGTTTTGAGCAATCACACAGACAATTCCGAAAAGCAAAGTCCGCTCGAACGGCTGTCGGCATTTATAGTGGATAAGCGCAAGGCGTTCTATCTGCTGTATATCGGCGCTGCCATTTTCTGTATATTCTCGAGCGGCTGGACGCAGGTAAACGACGACCTTACAAGCTATCTGCCGGACACGACCGAAACGCGTCAGGGACTTACGATCATGGAGGAGGAGTTCGTCACGTTCGGTTCGAGCCGCATTATGGTGGACAATATCACCTACGCCGCAGCCGAGGAGCTTTCGGAGCAGATAGAGAGCACCGAGGGCGTAAAGTCCGTCGAGTTCGACGGCACGGAGGAGCACTTCAAGAACGGCGCGGCGCTGTTCTCGATAACCTACGACGGCACGGCGACCGACGAGGTGAGCATTGACGCGCTTGCCAAGGTCGAGGAGCTTCTTGACGGCTACGACGTGTATGTCACGGGCGACACGGGCGATTCCGCGTCGGCGGGACTGGCAGCGGAAATGCAAGTCGTTATGGTGATCGCCGTTGTCATTATTCTTCTGGTGCTGCTGTTCACCTCTCATACATATATGGAAATACCCGTGCTGCTGGCGACATTCGGTATGGCAGCGCTTATGAATAAGGGCACAAACTTTATCTTCGGAGAAATATCGTTCGTATCGGATTCTGTTGCGGTAGTGCTGCAATTGGCGCTCGCTATCGACTACGCGATAATCCTTTGTCACCGCTACACCGAAGAACGCGCTCATCTGGAGGCGCGCGAGGCGGTCATAATCGCGCTGTCAAAGGCGATACCCGAGATTGCGGGCAGCTCTATGACAACGCTTTCGGGTCTCGGCGCGATGTGCTTTATGCGCTTCGGTATCGGCAAGGACTTGGGTCTCGTGCTTATCAAGGCGATAATACTCAGCCTGCTTGCGGTATTTACGCTTATGCCGGGACTGCTTATGAGCTTCAGCGGACTTATCGACAAGACGCACCACAAAAACTTCGTTCCGCAGATAACGGGTTGGGGCAAGCTCGCGGTAAAAACGCGCTTTGTTATGCCGCCGCTGTTTGTTCTGCTGATAATCGCGGGCTTTATTTTCTCGAACAAATGCCCCTACGCCTACGGTCAAACGGGACTTACCACCACACGCAAGAACGATTCGCAGATAGCGACTGAAACGGTCAACGGCACATTCGGCAGCGTGAATACGCTTGCGGTACTCGTTCCCAACGGCGATTACGAAAAAGAGGGTCAGCTTCTGCGCGAGCTTGAGAGAATGTCCGAGACCGACACCGTTCTCGGTCTGGCAAACGTTGAGGCAATGGACGATTACGTCCTCACCGATAAGCTCACGCCGCGTCAGTTCGCCGAGATGACCGACCTTGATGTTGAGGTCGCGCGGTTGCTCTACTCCGCCTACGCGGTGAATATGGAGACCTACGGGCAGCTCGTTTCGGGAGTGGACGAGTACGGCGTGCCGCTTATAGATATGTTCATGTTCCTCTACGATCAGATGGAGGAGGGGTACGTTACGCTTGACGGCGAAATGGCGGACACAATCGAGGACCTGCACACGCAGCTTTCCGACGCCAAATTACAGCTGCTGGGCGAGAACTACAGCCGTCTTGTGCTTACGCTGAACCTTCCCGAGGAGAGCGACGAAACGTTCGCGTTTCTCGATACCCTCCACGAGACCGCCGCAAAGTACTACCCCGAAAACAGCTTTCTCGTAGGCAACTCGACCAGCGACTTTGACCTGTCAACGTCATTCGGCGACGACAATCTGCTGATAGGCGTTCTCACGATCGTGTTCGTTGTGCTGGTCTTGATATTCACGTTCAAGTCCTCGGGACTGCCCGTGCTGCTTATTCTGGTAATTCAGGGTTCTGTCTGGATAAACTTCTCGTTTCCGTATCTGCAGCAAGAGCCGCTGTTCTTCCTGAGCTATCTTGTAGTAAGTTCGATCCAAATGGGCGCGAATATCGACTACGCTATCGTTATCGCAAACCGCTATGTCGAGCTGAAGCAGATAATGCCGCCGAAAAAAGCGGTCGTCGAATCGCTCAATCAGGCGTTCCCGACTATCGTGACCTCGGGTACTATACTGGCTTCGGCGGGCGTTCTTATCGGATTTCTGTCGACCAACCCCGCAATATCGTCTATCGGCGTTTGCCTTGGACGCGGTACGCTCATTTCAATC
Source organism: uncultured Oscillospiraceae bacterium (assembly GCA_910579125.1). Lineage (GTDB taxonomy): Bacteria > Bacillota > Clostridia > Oscillospirales > Ruminococcaceae > CAG-115. Next base: position 140,132 of record CAJTTH010000001.1, read on the forward strand.
TTCCTTGTAATGGGAATTTTGCCGCAGATACTGCTGCTCGGCGACGTTATTATCGACAAGACCGCGATAACCCTCAAGCGCCGTCTGCCCGTGCAGAGCCATACGGGTATCATGCGTCTTGACGGTCATGTCCGCGGATATGTGGCGGGCGTTGTTGACGGTGATTTCAGCGGACTTATACGCGGCACGGTAAACGCGCAGCTTGAATCGGGTGCGCTTACGCATGACGAAACGGCAGCGCTGACTGCCGAGTTTACGGGAGAGGAGGGTACTTCCGATGAAAAAGTTACGGAATAAAATTATTTCTCTTATCGCCGCGTGCGCGGTTTCTGTTTCGCTGATAACTCCTGTTTATGCGTCGGCGGCTTTGGCAAACACGGTAATAATATCCACAGCCGAGGAGTTCATCGCATTCGCAGAAAATTGTTCGCTCGACAAGTGGTCGCATGGCAAGACCGTAAAACTCGCCGCCGACATCAACCTTTCGGGCACGGATTTCGAGCCTGTTCCGATCTTCGGCGGAACGTTCGACGGTGCAGGTCACACTATCGACGGACTGCGAATTGACAGTACGGGTTCACATAAGGGGCTTTTCCGCTATCTTGAGAAGAGCGCCGTCGTGAGTGAGCTGAACGTTGTCGGAACGGTCTCCCCGACGGGCAGCCGTTCCGAAATAGGCGGCATTGCGGGCGTGAACTCGGGTACGATAAGAAACTGCTCGTTCAAGGGTACTGTCAGCGGGGAAAGCGGAATAGGCGGCATAGTCGGCTGCAATGAAGAAACGGGCAGCGTTATCGGCTGTTCCGCTTCGGGAATAATCTATGGGAAAAGCTCGGCGGGCGGTATCGCGGGACGCAGCGAGGGAACTCTGATGAAATGCGAAAACTTTGCGGGTGTAAATCTCACAAATCCCGATGTTTCGGGCGGTATGACGGACTTCGACCCCGGGGCGGCGATCGACCAATACACAAGTTTTAACGACGAAGAAGCAAATCTGCTCAACAGCTACTCGGACTCGGGAGGAATAGTCGGTTATTCAAGCGGCATCGTGCAAAGCTGCGTAAACACGGGGAACGTCGGATATCCGCATGTCGGCTACAATATCGGCGGTATCGCGGGGCGGCAGAGCGGCTATCTCGCGGGCTGCAAAAACAGCGGAACGATAAACGGACGCAAGGAGGTCGGCGGCATTGTCGGACAGTCCGAGCCGTATCTTACGCTTGAACCCGAAAAAGAAACGCTTGAAAACCTCCGCACCGAGCTTCATACGCTGGGCGACCTTATCGACAAAACGCTGAACGACGTTCAGGGCACGGGCGACGACGTTTCCGAGCGGCTTTCGAATATGAAGAAATACGCCGACGCCGCAACGGACAGCTGCGATACAATGCTGAACGGCGTAACGGATTTCGTCGACGGAAATGTTGACATAATCAACACCATAACCGCCGATATCACCAACGCGCTTGACAAAATAGCGCCCGCCATGGACGAACTGGCGGAGGTAGGCGGCAGCATAAGCGAAATGTCCGACGATCTGAGCGCCGCTATGGACTGTCTTAAGGACGTTGCGGACGTAAGCGATTCGGCGATGACCGAACTTAAAGCCGCGCTCGACAAAATGAAAACCGCCTCGGACGAACTGAACAAGGCAGCCAAGAGCTTTAAAGAGGCTGTCGAGGGGCTTACCGACGGGGTAGTCTCAGACAATGACGGGGATATAACAGACGCGTCCGAAAACTTGGAAAAAGCCGCCAACCGGCTTGGCGGTGCGCTGAAAGATATAGACGGCGCAGCTGAAGAGCTTGACCGCGCTCTCGCGGACGCGAGGCTTGCGGAGAGCGGCAGTAATACGGTATCAGGTAATTCTGAAAACATCGCCTCTCCAGTTGTCACCGAAACTCCGACAGAGCCCGAAGAACCCGATCGTCCGACGCTCCCGTTTGAACCGAGTATTCCCGACGGCGCAGACAAGGATCTTGAAGAGATAATCGAAACCGTAAGGGATAATTGGGAAAAGGCGAAAGACCCGCTGAAGGATTCCGCAAACTCAATGGAAAAGGCAGCGGAGAGCCTTAACGCGGCGTTTGAGAAGCTGCAGAGCGCGGCTGAAAAACTCGATCCCGTATCCGACGACGTTAAAAACGCGCTTGATAAATTCGAGGACGCGGCGAACGCTGCGTCAGCTATCGGCAAATCGCTGGAGAGCGGGTTCACATCCTTCGGCGACGCGATCCGCGGGTTGACCGAGGACAGTCCCAAGGAATTTCTGCGGCTGGGCGACGACGATTTCCGAGAGGCGGGCAATACGCTCCAAGGCTCGGTAAACTCGATTACGGACGACCTCGAGGCGCTCAACAAGCAGCTTAACGCAAACAGCGGAGTTGTCGCGGACGATCTCCGTGCGATAAACGATCAGCTCCGCGTTATCACCGATCTGGTGATCGACGCGGTAGCCGATATCGAGGACACAGCCTCAAATCCCTCTGTCGGCGACAGCTATCAGGATACGTCCGACAGGGATATCGCGGCGACGCGTCAGGGTAAAGTCACCGACTGCGAAAACAGCGGCGAAGTCACGGGTGACCGCAACGTCGGCGGCATAGTCGGCGCAATGGCAGTCGAATTCGATCTCGATCCCGAGGGCGACCTTTCAGAGAATATGCGTTTCGGTGCGACCTACGAGAGCAAATCGGTTCTCCAAAACAGCAAAAACTACGGGCTTATCACTGCCAAAAAGGACTGCACGGGCGGTGTTGTCGGGCGTATGGAGCTTGGAACGGCTCTCGGTTGTCAAAGCTACGGCGAGGTCGCGGGCGGCAGCAATTACGTCGGCGGTATTGCGGGATACTCCGACGCGGTGGTTCGTAATTGTTTTGCGAAATGCGTGCTTTCGGGGAGCAGCTATGTCGGCGGCGTTACGGGCTGGGCAAAAAATCTGCGCGACTGTTACGCTATCGCCACTGTTAAAGAGGGCGACGAATACATCGGCGCTCTTTCGGGCAGCATAAAGGAGGACGGCGTTCTCACAGGCAACCGCTTTGTCGATACAGGCATTGCGGGCGTTGACGGCATAAGCTACGCCGACCGCGCGGAGCCTGTCGGTTTTTCGGAGCTTGTGAAAACACAGGGCGTTCCCAAGGAGTTCACAACGTTCAATATTATTCTCAAAGCGGACGATAAGATCGTCGAAAAGATACCGTTCGGATACGGAGACGACCTTTCAAAGATAACGCTACCCGAGGTTCCCGCGCAGAACGGCAGCTTCGGCAAATGGAGCGAATTTGACACAACGGGGCTTATGTCCGATATTACCGTTGAGGCGGTCTACGCGCCGTGGATAACCATTGCGGCGAGCGAGGAGCAGCAGAACAAGCTGGCTTTGGCACTTGTCGAGGGGCAGTTCACCAACGACGTTATGCTTCACGCGGAGAACGGCACGGCAACCCCACCCATTACAAGCGGCAGTGACGCAAAAGTGCTGGACGTTTCACTTACGGGAACAGAGTTGGGCGACGCGGATATCGTTCCGATCAGACTGCTGAATGTCGGCGGAGGAAATGCCGCAGTATGGCGGCTCGACAACGGTAGCTGGCAGAGCGTTCCGTTTGAGCGCAGCGGGCAGTATCTTCTTCTCAAAATGACGGGAACGGAGAATACGTTCTGCATTCAGCCGCAGCAGACTGATATTTTGCCGATAATTATTATCGCGGCATTGGCGGCTGTCGTTATCGTGGTAATTGTGGTTATCGTCAAAGTGTTCAAAAAGAAAAAGTCAAAAGTGAAAACGGCGGCGAAGAAATAAAAAAACGGCGTTGAACGAAAGGTTCAACGCCGTTTTCTGCGGCAAAAGGAGCGGCAGTTATGCCGCTCCCGTTTTTTCAATTAACCCAGAACTACCTCAACGGTATGCTCGCCGCCGTCAAAAGCGGGAATAACGTTTCCGTCAACGGGCTTGCCGTCCACCGTCATGGACTTAACGCCTGCGCATACGTGATTCGGATTGGACACGCTTACGTTGTAGGTTGCGCCGCGGAATTGACGCGAGATCTGGAAGCCGTCCCACTCGTGCGGAATGGACGGGTCGATCTTCAAGCCGTCGTACTGCGGCTTAACGCCGAGGATATACTGCGAGATCGCGACGAAATTCCAAGCCGCCGTACCCGTAAGCCACGAGTTCTTAGCCTCACCGTGACGCTTGCCGTCCTTACCCGCGATCATCTGTGCGTAAACGTAAGGCTCGGTGCGGTGCAGATCGCTCATCTCCTCGCGGAAAGCGGGAGCGATCTTGCTGTAATACTCGAACGCCTTGTCGCCGTGACCTACGGCAGCCTCCGCGCAGATAATCCACGCGTTGTTGTGGCAGAACACGCCCGCGTTCTCCTTGTAGCCTCCCGGGTATGTGGAAATCTCGCCGTACTCGATCTTGTAGGTCGTGAACGCGGGATTGTTCAGCACTAGACCGTGCTTGCTGTTGAGGTACTTGTCAACGCTCTCTAGGGTCATGATGTCGCAGCCCTTGTCCTTGCCGAGCCCCGCGAGAACGCACCAGCCCTGCGGCTCGATAAATATCTTGCCCTCCTCGCACTCATGAGAGCCGACCTTGTTTCCGTTGTGGTCGTAAGCGCGGAGGAACCACTCGCCGTCATAACCCTTTTCAACGGTTGCCTTGCGCATTTTCTCGATTTCAGCCTCTGCGCGCTTTGCCTCGGCTTCGTCGCCCTTCAGACGGCACATAGCCGCGTACTCGGGCGCGATAAAGCAGAACATACCCGCGATCATTACCGATTCCGCATTCTGAGAATAGAACGGCGGTTCAGTGAACATTTCCTTATTGTTGTAGGTCTGGAAGCTCTCGCCGGGCTTGTCGGAGAAGCACGAGAGGTTCAGACAGTCGTTCCAGTCCGCGCGTCCCGAAAGCGGAAGTCCGTGCGGTCCAATCTTCGTGCAAACGTGATTGAACGCGCGCTTGCAGTGGTCGAGCATGGTATCCGCAAGCTCCGCTTTGTTCTCGTAGGGTACTTTCTCGTCGAGAATGGAAATGTCGCCCGTCTCCTTGACGTACTGCGCGACCGCCAAAATCATCCACAGCGGATCGTCATTAAAGTTTGAGCCGAGCTCGTGGTTGCCCATTTTCGTAAGCGGCTGATACTGGTGATAAGCGCCGCCGTCCTCGAGCATTGTCGCCGCAAGGTCGATAAGACGCTCACGCGCTCTCTCGGGTATCTGGTGCACAAAGCCGAGCAAGTCCTGATTGCTGTCGCGGAAGCCCATTCCTCTGCCGATACCGCTCTCGAAGTAAGACGCGGAGCGCGACATATTAAACGTAACCATGCACTGGTACTGGTTCCAGATGTTGACCATACGGTTGACTTTCTCGTCGGGGGAGCTTACCGTATACTGCGTGAGCAGCTTGTCCCAGTAGTTCTTAAGGCTCTCGAACAGCTTGTCCGCCTTTTCGGGAGTATTGCAGAGGTCGATCATCTCAAGCGCCTTTTTCTTGTTGATGACGTTCTTAAGCTCCTTTTTGCCGCCAACGCCGTCAACGGTATATGAGGCAATAATGCCGTCATAATTGCCGCTCTTGTCAAATTTCTCGTCGGCGGGCATTTCAACGTAACCAAGGCAGAACACCAGATCCTTACTCTCGCCCGGAGCAAGCTCCAGCTCGATATAATGCGAAGCGACAGGCGACCAGCCCTCCGCGACGGAGTTGTGGGGCTTGCCCTCGAATACCGCGTCGGGGCGCTCAAAGCCGTTGTACAGCCCGAGGAAGCTCTCGCGGTCAGTGTCGAAGCCCTGTACGGGAACGTTCACAGTGTAGAACGCGAAATGATCGCGGCGCTCCTTGTACTCGGTCTTGTGGTAAATAGTCGAGCCGACAATCTCCACTTCGCCTGTGTTGAAGTTTCTCTGGAAATTTGTGGTATCGTCGTTCGCGTCCCACAGACACCACTCCAAGAAACTTGTCAGTTTAAGCGATTTCTTGTCGGAGCTTTCGTTGGTGATAGTGACTTTCTGGACCTCGCCGTTAAAGTCCTGCGGCACGAAAAACTTAACCGAAGCCTTAACGCCGTTCTTTTTGCCCGTGATTATCGTATAACCGAGACCGTGACGGCACTCGTACTCGTCAAGCTCGGTCTTTACGGGAGACCAGCCGGGATTCCAGACGGTATCGCCGTCTTTAAGGTAGAAGTATCTGCCGCCCATATCAACGGGAACATTGTTATAGCGGTAACGCGTAATTCTGCGCAGACGCGCGTCCTTGTAGAAGCTGTATCCGCCCGCCGTGTTTGAGATAAGCGAGAAGAAACCCTGTGTTCCGAGGTAATTTATCCACGGATAGGGTGTGCGCGGAGACGTGATAACGTACTCCTTTGCGCTGTCGTCAAAATGACCAAATTTCATAAGCTAAACCGTCCTTTCGGTAATAATTTTTTTTACCTAATTTAAAGTATACAACAAATGAGCAAAAAATACAAGTGCTGAAAACGGTTACACAAGCATAATATATGTAACAAATTTTCGCTGTGTTTTATGGTGGTTTTGACGAAAAACTATAATAAAGGTTATTCGGGTTTTGTTGTTTTGCTAATTTAAGTATTGCCTTACAGCGTGAAAAAGCAAAATCTAGCAGCCGAGTACAGCGCCAAATCTCCCTC
>CAJTTH010000002.1:0-43409 GCA_910579125.1 uncultured Oscillospiraceae bacterium
TACTTTTTGTGTTCTGCTTGTCAAATAACATTTATTGGCTTAAACTGCCGCAAGCATTGCGGTCTCTATATCAGCGCCATTCTCGTGAACGATCACATACAGATAACCGTCGTCGGTCTTACCCTTGACAGCACCGTCGGCGCTTGCCTGCTGACCGGGATAAAACGCGATATTCGGGTCGGTTTTCACTGCATCAAAGTATGCGTCAATAACGGCGGAAACCGCGTCCTCGCTGCCTGCTTTGGGCTTGATGACAATGACCTTGTACAACTGTGCGCTTATCACATTGGTGGCCATGCAGTATTCCTCAAAATCGTCTGTTTTGAAATCCTGTGAAAAGAGCGCCGAAATAAATTCCGGATCCTCGGGAATATCCAATGCGGGCCAAGTGCCTGTCGCGAGAGCTGCCTTTACCATATTGCCCGCCTTATTATCGGGGAAAGGAAGTCCGCTGTTGTCAACGCCCTCATCCTCGCCGGGTTCGTCGGAGTTCGGATCGCTTTCGGGATCGCTCGAGCTGTCCTCGGGAGTGGACTCGCTGTCCTCCGAGGTGCTGCTCTCATTATCGGAGGAGCTGTCGCCTGAGGAAGTCTCACTGTCGGTAGAGGTGGAATCACCACCGCCGGAAGTTGTTGAAGAACTGCTCGGGTTCGAGTCCGAATCGTTGTTCTTGTTGGTGTCGCACGCGGTAAGCGCCGTGAGGAGCATAGTGGAAACCAGTAGCATAGAAACGAATTTTTTCATAAGTATCGTCCTTTCTTTTTGCAAATTTTACTGTTTCTGATTTTCGGTTGCCGAATATCGTTATGCAAACGTTTTCGGTAACTTTCAGTATTATAACTTATTCTCGTGAAAAAATCAATATCCAAATGTTATAATTTTTCTGAGAATTCTGTGATATTATTATGAACTTTTGCCCGTTAAAAATGCGTTTTATACTTTCGGTAATTTAAGGCAAAAAATAAACAGCCGCGAACGGACGTATCCGTATGCGGCTGTTAAAATTTACCAAAAAGATGCCGGGTATTGCCGTTTTGCGCGGATATTCCCATGTACTAATCGGTGTGAAAACCGACGGCAGTGCCGCCGATAAAGCTTCTGCCGGTTAAAGCCGTGCTTTATTCGCCCTTCTGTTTAGCGAAGCACTCGCTGCACAATACGGGTCTGTCACCCTTCGGTTCAAACGGAACCTTTGCAACTCCGCCGCAAACGGCACAAGTTGCCTCGTAGAAAGTTCTTGCACCTCTGCCTGCGTTCTTCTTGGCGTCGCGGCAAGCCTTGCATCTCTGCGGCTCGTTTTCAAAGCCTTTTTCAGCGTAGAATTCCTGTTCGCCCGCAGTGAATACGAAATCAGCACCGCAATCCTTACATTTCAGTGTCTTGTCTGTGTACATAGTAATACCCCTTAAAAAAATAGATTTGCCCGGTCGGATTTGCACCGACATCTTTGCTTTGCAATTGTATTGCCGCAACGCTCTCCTTTGAGCTAGCGGGTCATATAAATCATTGCCGTTTTTTTCTAGAATTGTAATTTTTCACCATTAAAACGGCAAACTAATTCCCGTAATACCGTCTTAGCTTGACACGCGCCCTCGATAGTGCGTTGTCAACGGATTTCTTGTCGATATTCAATTTCTGTGCTATTTCGTCATAGGACAACCCGAATGCCGCGCCCTGCAAGCATTTCAGCTCCAGCTCGGTAAGTTTGGTCTTTATCCCGCGCAAAACCTCTTCGCTGTTCTCCCTTGCGATAACTATCTCCTCGGGAGTCGGTGCGGGGTCGGCGATATCCTCCAGCATTTCGGCTCCGGTATCCGCCAACAGGGACGCGCGTCTGCGCGACTTCTTTGCCGTATTGCGCAGTCTGTTCTCGACACAGACCGACGCGAATGCCGCAAACTCGCCCTTTTCCTCGTTGTAATTCCGAACAGCCGAAAGCAGCCCCTCCATACCGTCGGAAACAAGCTCCTCATAGTCCGCCGCGCCCGAGTATTTTTTAGCGCCGGCAAACACCATTTTCATGTACCGTGAGATAATCTCCGCGAGTTTTCCGCTGTCGGGTGGATCGTTTCGGAGCAATTCCCTGTCGCTCATAGCTGAATAATCGGACATAGCCTCAACCTCGGCAAACAATAAACCTACCTGCTTTATCATTTTAACATATTTTATTCGATTTGTCAACGGTTTATTGAAAAAACTAAAAATTCCGACATTTTATCACGTTTTTCAACTCTTGTTTTGTGAAAATTTACCGAGAAAATTTTTCCCGCCCGCTTTTAAAAACATTTCCGCCGATGCAGTCAATGGCGACTATCAAAGGAAATTCTTCAAATGTAAGGCGTTTCACACTTTCGCAGCCCAAGTCCTCAAACGCGATGACTTCGCACTCCGTAATACATTTGCACGCCAGAGCGCCCGCTCCGCCAATCGCGCAGAAGTATACCGCGCCGTTTCGTTTTATTGCCTCGCAGACCGCCTCGGAACGCTCGCCCTTGCCGATCATCGCAGAAAGACCCTTGTCAAGAAATTCCGGCGAATACACGTCCATGCGCCCCGAGGTCGTCGGACCGCACGAGCCTATTACCATACCGTCCTTGGCGGCGGTAGGTCCCGCGTAGTATACCGCCGCGCCGTCCGGTTCATACGGGAGCTCGCCGCCGCAGTCAAGCAGCGCCTTAATGCGCTTGTGAGCCGCGTCGCGCGAGGTATATACGGTGCCCGAAAGCAGCACCTTATCGCCCGCACGGAGCGTCCTTGCCTTTTCCTTTAATTCGCTTGTGTTTAACTTGATCATAAAATCTACCTCCAAAAATGCGGATTTCCTCTTATGTTCTCTTTCCCCCACCCCGCGCGGACATACCCTTTTTGCAGCCGTTGTGGCCGACCAAGCCGAACGACGACGTTGACCGCACGGCATCCTTGCGCGCTTTTGACCGTCACTCTGCGATATCCATCCTGTCGCAGCCGCTTCGCGGCTCGGGTATGCCCGCCCTATAACCGCAATGTGCCGCAAACGGGAATGAAAGTGCACCGCAAAGTCTTTGTACAGCTCTAACCGCAATATGTTATAGTATTCTTTTGATTAGCTCTATTGTTGTCTTTATGCGTGTTTCCCATTGCAAATCAGCGTGGAGCACAGCGCAGCGCAACAGTCCGCAATTCAAAAGAGCCGAAACTGAATTTTCCGGCTCTTTTATAATCGCATTAAAGATTACCGAACAAGTCGGAACTCATATCGTCGTCATCAGACGAGCCGCCCAGATCGCCGAAATTCCAGATTGCGGAATCGTCCGCGCTCGGAGCCTTGGGGTCCTCCGCAATGTTCTTAGTCGATTCCGGCGCGGCATTTCCGGGAGCCTCTCCGCCGAAGTTGCCGGATTTCTCCATAGCCTCAAGCTGCTTTTGAAGATCTGCCCAGTCGCCCGAAGACCCCATTCCCATACTTGCGGGTTCGGGTTCCTGCTCCGGCTCTGACGTGTCAAACGAACCTCCGAATGCCGCCTGAGCCTGCGCAAGCAGCGCAGCCATGGGATCGTCGGGTTCTGCGCCGCCGCTTGCGGGAGCGCCGTCGCCCATATCCATATTAAAATCAAGCCCATTGTCTGTCGGCTTAACGGCGAATTTTTCTTCCTGTGCCTTAACTGCGGCAAGCAGATCGCCATCGACTTCGCTGCCGAGCGCCGAACTCGGAACTGTCTGCGCGATAAGTTCCGTCATAAAGCTGCTGTCAAGCTCCGTCTTTGCGCCCTTATCCGCGTCAAGCGGCTTGATAGCGTCTACGGGCTCGTCGACCACAGGCTCGTGAACGTGTGACAAATCGAACGTTTCCAGAACCTCCGCTTTGGGAACAGAGGGATTTATCGGAGCAATATCCTCGCTTCCGAACGCGGTCATATCGTCGTCGGAGCTGTCGTCCATAAAGGAAGCAAAGAAATCACCCGACAGACCCATACTCATATCCGGCTCGTCGGCTTTTTCGGGTGCGGGAGCGCTCTTGGGCAACTCCGCCTGAGGCGCGGTAATATTCGAGAAGTCGGGAACGGTCACCGGCGCGGACGGAGCGGGAGCCGAGCCTTCCCCGAAAAGCTCGGACGCTTTGCGGCTCACCTCGCCGAAACCGTTGTTTATCGTATCGAGATAGTTCTTAAGAACGCGCATAAACTCCTCGGACGCACCGCTGTTCGCACCGGACGAAACGCCCGCTGCTGCGTTCTGCGCGTTTGCTATGATGCTGTTAGCGGTTTCCTTAGCTCTTTCAACGACATCGTGAGCGGTCTTGTTCGCGGCGGCGATGATCTCCGCGGACTTCTTTTCCGCAGCCGCCGTGTCGACCTTCCCCGAAGCCGTGCCCGACGCGGGCTTGGATTTGAGCTTGCGTTTCAATTCGTCGATCTGGATGGCCATGTTCTCCGCATTACGGCGTTCGTTTTTTGCTTGGATCTCCAGTTCCGCTATTTTTTCGGCAGCCTGCTTTTCTGCCGCTTTAACTCTGTTTTCGGCTTCCTCGGCGGTTTTTACAGCTGCTGCGGTTTTTTCGTCGTTAGCCCTTTTTTCCGCCTCCATCTCTTTCATAGTTTTGCGAAGATTGCTTATGTATTCGTTGACCTCGTTCTTGTCAAAACCGTTTAAGACACTTTTAAATCCGCCTTCGCCTGCCATAATAAACTACTCCCCCTCGAAAAAAATTAACGCCTATACGCGGGCAGACAAGTCCGCGCACTACTCTGTATTTAATTATAGCACAAAATTCCGAGATATACAAGTGTTTTAGCAAATTTTATAAATATGTAGATTTTGGGAACGCATTTTTGTGAAACATTCCCAAAGAAATGCCGAGGATTTTGTGATATTCATAGATTTTCACATTTGTTTGGGAAATATGGTTGTTTTTTTGGTGAAAAATGTGTATAATTATGTTTAGGGGAGCAGGGGGAACACTGTGCTCTTTCGGGTATGAGGTATGTTAAAATTATGTAAAACCGGCTGCCGCTGACGCTGTTTTGGGCGGACGGTTCGGTTTTTAAAGCAAGGAGGGATAAATATGCTGGACAAGACAATGACATTTTCGGTGCATGAGGATCGGGAGAATGAGATGAAAGAAATACTCACGACCGTATACGACGCGCTGAAGCAGAAGGGATATAATCCCATAAATCAGTTGGTAGGCTATATTCTGTCGGAAGATCCTACATATATCACGACGTTCAACAACGCGCGGGGTCTTATCCGCCATATCGACAGGGACGAGCTTTTACAGGTGTTGGTAAAGTCGTATCTGACGAATTGATTTTGCAGAGTTTCCCGGAGCTTCTTGCAAGACTTGATTTCACGAAGAAAAAAATCGCGCCCCGCGATCGCTGCGGAGCGTAATTTTTTGCACAGCTTGTGCATTTGTGTTTCTTTATTTTTGGTAGAGATTGACAATTTTAACGTTTTTAGTATAAAATGCACAAAAAAATCTTAATTGCTTTGTAAGATTGCTACGATTTTGTTCTTGACAGATTATGAATTAAATGGTATAGTAAAATTGCAAAGAAAATTATTGCGGCGTATTTTGCCCCGCGGTGGTTTTCCAAATTATATATTTATGTGTGGAAAAGAAAGGAAAATGTGTTATGAAGAATTTATTCAAGCGCATAGCTGCCGTTTCTCTGGCAGCGGCGATGACACTCGGCTTTGCGGGCTGTAACGGCAACGGCGACTCAGGCTCGTCCGGCAACAGCAGCAGCGGCGCGGGCAACTCCGGCGATGTCGGCGGTACAAGCGGAACTCTCGTAATCGGCGGTATCGGTCCTGTTACAGGCGGCGCAGCTCAGTACGGCGTTGCGGTCAAGAACGGCGCACAGCTTGCCGTTGACGAGATCAACGCGGCGGGCGGCGTAAACGGTATCACTCTCAAACTCGAGTTCAGCGACGACGAGCATGACGCGGAAAAATCCGTAAACGCTTACAATTCTCTTAAGGATAAGGATATGAAGCTGCTGATCGGTACGGTTACTTCTGCCCCCTGCGAGGCTGTTTCTAAGGAGGCTGCTAAGGACAATATGTTCCTGCTCACTCCGTCGGGCTCTTCCGTAAACTGCATTACCGCAGGCGATAACTGCTTCCGTATGTGCTTTACCGACCCCATGCAGGGCGGTATCGCGGCGAACTATATCGCGGACAATATGAGCGCCAAGAAGATCGGTATCATCTACGACAGCTCCGACTCCTACTCGACTGGTATCGTGACCGGTTTCGAGGAGGTCGCTAAGGAGAAGGGTCTCGAGGTCGTTGAAAAGCAGGCGTTTACCGCCGATTCCAAGACCGATTTCTCGGTACAGATCCAGAAGATCGCAGACAGCGGCGCTGAAATGCTGTTCCTGCCGTTCTACTACACCGAGGCTGCGCTGGTTCTTCAGCAGGCACAGGGCGTGCTCGATATCCCCGTATTCGGCGGCGACGGTCTTGACGGCATCATCGACGTTCTCGGCGACAAGGTAGATATTGCAGACGGCGTATTTGTAATGTCTCCGTATGCGGCTTCTTCTCCCGAGGCAAAGTCCGCTGCGTTCACAAAGGCATATCAGGAGAAGTACCCGAACGATCCGCTCAACCAGTTCGCGGCTGACGCTTACGACTGCGTATACGCGGTAAAGCTGGCTATGGAGAAGGGCGAGATCAAGGATGCGTCTATCTCCGCTTCCGAGCTTTGCAACAAGCTCAAGGCAGCTATGACGCAGATCGAGCTTGACGGCGTTACGGGTCTCACGAAGTGGGCTGCCGACGGCGAACCCGAGAAGGCTCCCAAGGTTCTGAAGATCGTCGTTAAGGACGGCAAGGGCGAGTACGAGGTGCTCAGCTAAGGCTGAATTATAAGTTAATTTGCAAACCGTACAAGGGCGTTCGGCTCTTGTACGGCTTTGCCATAATTTCGGACAAATTGCAGATCCCTGATTTTCGGGGATTTGCTTTCATAGAATTGTGATAAATGAATATTATTTTTTTATGAAAACAAATTCCCTCATGGAAAGGAGAACGGCTCTATGATGAGCTTTGTTTCGTATCTGGTAAACGGGTTGAGCCTTGGCTCGATCTACGCGCTGATAGCGCTCGGCTATACCATGGTCTACGGTATCGCCAAAATGCTGAACTTCGCGCACGGTGACATTATAATGGTGGGCGGCTATGCGGCGCTTATCACAATGGCAACGACATGGTGCCCCGTATGGCTTGCGATAATTATCGCGGTCGTTGTGTGCACGGTGCTCGGCGTGGTCATCGAAAAGGTTGCGTACAAGCCCTTACGCGGCGCTCCTCCGCTTGCCGTGCTTATCACGGCTATCGGTGTGAGCTATCTGCTGCAGAACGTCGCGCTGCTCACGCAGTCCGCCAACCCGAAAACCTTTACCTCTATCGCGGCAGGCGCGCCTCCGTTCCTGCTCGTATTCGACGGACAAGCTCCGCTGTTTTTTACGGCGGTCAAGGACAGCCCATACGGCGACTTGAAGCCGATGCTCACCATTTCCATGGAGACTTTCCTTGCGATCACGGTGTCGATAGTTATTATGGTGCTGCTTACGCTGTTCATCAACAAGACCAAGGCGGGCAAGGCGATGCTCGCGTGTTCGGAGGACAAGGGCGCGGCGCAGCTTATGGGCATTAACGTAAACGGTACGATAACACTGACGTTCGCTATCGGCTCGGCGCTTGCGGCGGTCGCGGCGGTGCTGATGTGCTCGACCTATCCGCAGATCACGCCCTACACGGGTTCTATGCCCGGCATAAAGGCGTTCGTCGCGGCGGTATTCGGCGGTATCGGCAGCATTCCCGGCGCTATGATAGGCGGCGTGCTGCTGGGTGTTATCGAACAGCTGTCCAAGGCTTACATAAGCTCGCAGCTTTCGGACGCTATCGTATTCCTTGTGCTGATCATAGTTCTCGTCGTTCGTCCTACGGGAATTATGGGCAAGAAGATAAACGAAAAGGTTTAAGGTGGTCATTATGAGAAAGCAAACAAAAAATAACCTTATCACCTTTGCGGGCACGGCAGTTCTGTTTTTCACTTTCGCGGCGCTGTCGCAGGCGGGAGTGCTGAACAATATGATAACGGGCTTGCTCGTGCCGATCGGCATTTATGTAATTCTGGCGATCTCGCTTAATCTGACGGTCGGAGTGCTCGGCGAGCTGTCGTTGGGGCACGCGGGCTTTATGTGCGTGGGCGCTTACGTTTCGGGAACGGTCTCGTTGGTGATACAAAATTCGCCGAACCTTAACGTTCCCGACTGGCTGCGGTTTACTGTCGCGATAATTCTCGGCGGAGTAATGGCAGCGGTTTTCGGCGTGCTTATCGGAATACCCGTTCTTCGTCTGCGCGGAGACTATCTGGCTATCGTTACACTCGGTTTCGGCGAGATAATGAAGTCGCTTGCCAACAACATTTACCTCGTTATGGACAACAACGGGCTGCATTTCGGCTTTACACAGGCGCCTGAGCTTGCCGAAAATTCCGAGGGCGCGAACGAGCTGCTGCGCGGTCCTATCGGAATGGCGGCGCCGCAGGATACCAATATCTGGATAGTGACGGTAGTTTTGCTGATCTGTCTGGCGATACTGATGATGTTTATCGACAGCAAATCGGGGCGCGCGTGTATGGCAGTCCGCGACAACTACATTGCGGCGCAGTCTGTGGGTATCAACGTCACTAAGTTCAGGCTTATGGCGTTTACGATCTCGGCGGCTATCGCCGGCGTTGCGGGAGCGCTCTATTCGCACTCCATATCGCTGCTGGCGGCGAAAAAATTCGACTACAACCTGTCGATACTGATACTCGTATTCGTGGTGCTCGGAGGACTGGGCAGTCTGCGCGGTTCGATAATTGCGACGATAATTCTGTACGCGCTCCCCGAAATATTCCGCGAGGTCGGCAACTACCGTATGCTGATATACGCTATCGTGCTTATCGGCATGATGATCTTCAACAACGCTCCGTTCTTCGTTCAGTTAAGAGAACGCATCGGCGCGTCCGCTCCCGTACAAAAGTTCAAGGGGATTTTCAAGAAAAAGAATGCGGGAGGTGCCGAGTAAATGAGCGAAAAAAGTACTTCCATGCTCGAAGTAAAAGAGCTGTCGATACAATTCGGCGGTCTGCGTGCGGTCGACGGGCTGAATATGCGTGTAAAAAAAGGGCAGCTTTACGGGCTTATCGGACCTAACGGCGCGGGTAAGACTACCGTGTTCAATATGCTCACGGGCGTGTACAAGCCCACCTCGGGCGGCATTTTCCTCGACGGCGCGAACATCACGGGAAAATCGCCTGTGGAAATAAACAAGAGCGGCATTGCAAGAACGTTCCAGAATATCCGCTTGTTCAAGGCGATGAGCGTGCTCGACAACGTTAAGGTGGGAATGCAGAACCGAACGAAGTACACGACGATAGAGGGCATTCTCCGACTGCCGCGTTATTTTAAAGAGGAAAAACAGATGAACGAAAAGGCGGTTGAGCTGCTTAAGGTTTTTGATCTTGACGGCGAAAAGGACGCGCTTTCGGCTAATCTCCCATACGGCAAGCAGAGAAAGCTCGAGATCGCGAGAGCACTCGCGACAAATCCGAAGCTGCTGCTTCTCGACGAGCCCGCGGCGGGCATGAATCCGAATGAGACCGCGGAGCTTATGGACACTATCCGTTTTGTACGGGAAAAATTCGATATGACGATTTTGCTGATAGAGCACGATATGAAGCTGGTCGCGGGTATCTGCGAAGAGCTTACCGTGCTGAACTTCGGGCAGGAGCTTGCGCAGGGCGAGACCTCGGCGGTGCTCAACGACCCAAAGGTAATCACCGCCTACTTGGGCGATTAAGGGGGCGCTGTATATGTCAATGCTGGAAATTGAAAATCTGGAGGTATACTACGGCGCTATCAACGCGATCAAGGGTATTTCCTTTAACGTGGAGCAAGGGGAGGTCATCGCGCTTATAGGCGCGAACGGCGCGGGCAAGACGACTATTCTGCATACGATAACAGGGCTTGTTTCGTCGAAGCACGGGTCGATAAAATTCGGCGGCAGGGAGCTTACAAAAACGCCCGCGCATAAGATAGTAGCAATGGGCATGGCGCACGTTCCCGAGGGGCGGCGTGTGTTCGCGCAGCTTTCGGTGTACGAGAACCTTATGCTCGGCGCGTACACGCGCAAGGACAAGGCGGAGATAAACGAGAGCATAGAGCGCGTTTACGAGCGCTTTCCGAGATTAAAGGAGCGCCGTAATCAGTCGGCGGGAACGCTCTCGGGCGGCGAGCAGCAAATGCTCGCAATGGGCAGAGCGCTGATGTCGAAGCCGTCGATAATCCTTATGGACGAACCGTCAATGGGTCTTTCACCGCTCTACGTAAGCGAGATTTTCGATATTATCGAGGAGATAAACAAGTCGGGAACGACCGTGCTGCTGGTCGAGCAGAACGCGAAAAAGGCGTTGTCAATCGCGAACAGAGCCTACGTTCTGGAGACGGGTAAAATAGCGCTGTCCGGCGACGCGCACGAGCTTATGGACAACGAACAGGTCAAGAAAGCGTATCTGGGAGAATAGTTTATGGATAAAAAATTTGTTATTACTATCGCGCGCGGCTACGGCAGCGGCGGACGCACTATCGGGCAGATGCTGTCCGAAAAGCTCGGCATTGAGTTTTACGACAAGGATCTGATAAAGCTCGCGTCCGAGGAGAGCGGCATAAACGAGGCGCTTTTCGGACAGACGGACGAAAAGACCAAGGCGGGCGTTTTCGGGAAAACGGGCGTATATAAGGGCGGCGTTATCTCTCCTGACAAGAAATCGTTCACGTCCGAGGAGAATTTGTTCAACTATCAGGCAATGGTGATGAAAAAGCTCGCGGACGAGAAGTCGTGCATAATTGTCGGACGCTGCGCGGATTTCGTGCTGAGCGGTCGCGAGAACGTCGTGCGCGTATTTGTTTATGCGGACGAGGAAAACTGCGTTAAGAACATCGCCGACGTTAAGGGCATTACCGACCGCCGCGAGGCTCTGAAAAAAATGTCCTCGATTGACAAGGAGCGCGCGGCATACTACAAGGCGCACACAGGCAGAGAGTGGATAGACGCGCGCAACTACGATTTGTGCCTTAACAGCGGTGATCTCGGCTTTGACAAGTGCGTGGATATTATCGTCAGCTATATAAAGATAAAGTTAGGGTGAGCAGCACGGTGAAACGCGCGGTTATCGGCTATTGCACAGCGTTCGGGAATATGTTCCTTGCGCACGGGTTATCCTTTGTGTCGCTCGCACTGATCAATTTTTTCACCCCCGGGAACAGATACCTGTCGTTATACTTGTTTAAGCGCTGCAATTGGCGGCGAATATCGCGCTGCATTTCACGATACTTTTTTCGGTGATTTATTACACATTATTCAGAAAGCGCGTCGGCGAATTGTTCTTTTTTTATACGCTTAGTATAGTGCTTGTCGTTGCTATACCGGCGGGGATTATTTTGCTGAGTCCCGTCTAATAATATAAAGCGCCGTCCCCGAATAGAGGGCGGCGCGGATTTTACAATAAATTTCCGCGGCGGTCTTTACAAATCCGCAGGAATGTGGTATAATTACAATGTATGCAAAGGCAAAAAAACGGGAGGTAATAATATGCTGAAACCCTTTTCAAATAAAGTCGCGGGGCTTGCGCCGTCGGCGATACGCGAGATATTGAAGTTCACCGCCGACCCCGAGGTGATAAGCTTTGCGGCGGGAAATCCCGCGCCAGAGGCGTTTCCCGTGGATACGATAGCAAAGCTCTCCGCGGAAATATTCGCGACCGAACCCGTAAACGCGCTCCAATACTCCGTAACAGAGGGATATATGCCGCTGCGCAAGTGGCTGGAGAGCGATCTGCGCTCCAAGGATATGTTCGCGGAAAACGATATGGTCATAGTGACGGCGGGCGCGCAGCAGGCTATCGAGGTCATCGCGAAGATACTTTGTAACGAGGGCGACGTTATTTTGTGCGAGGATCCGAGCTTTATCGGTTCGCTGAACGCGTTCAGGAGCTACGGTGTGCGGCTCGTGGGAGTTGCCGCCGACAAGGACGGAATAATCCCCGAACGGCTGGAGGAGGCGCTCAAAGCCGAACCGAACACGAAATTCCTCTACACGATACCGAACTTCCAGAACCCGACGGGCAACACGACGACGCTCGAACGCAGAAAAGCGGTGCTGGAGCTTGCCAAAAAGTACGGAATTTACATTCTTGAGGACAACCCCTACGGCGACCTCCGCTTCGCGGGAACGCCCGTACCGAGCTTCAAATCGCTTGACACAACGAATAACGTGCTGTATGCGGGGACATTCTCGAAGGTGCTTGCCCCGGGGCTGCGTGTCGGCTATCTCTGCGGAGTAGCCGAGCTTGTTCAGAAAGCGGTCGTCGGACTGCAAACCAGCACCGTCCACACGAATATATGGGCGCAGATGCTCGCGTATAAATTTGTTACCACCGTCGATTTCGGCGAACATCTTAAACACCTGCAAGGCGTTTACCGCGCAAAATACAAGCGTATGGCGGACGCTCTGCACGCGGAAATGCCCGACTGCGTTAAATACTCCGAGCCCGAGGGCGGGCTGTTTATCTGGGCGACGATTCCCGAGAAATATGATATGAACGCGTTCTGCACCGAAGCCGTTCACCAAAAGGTCGCGGTCGTGCCGGGAAACGCGTTCCTCGCGGACGAAAACGGTGTTTCGCATTCGTTCAGACTGAACTTCTCCACCCCGACCGACGAGCAAATAGACAAGGGCGTGGATATTCTCGGCAAATGCGCCAAGGAATTTTTCAAGTAAAAGGAGACTGACCTGAAATGGAACAGAAAAAGAAGATATTAAGTCTTATCCAGCCCACCAACACACCGCACATCGGCAACTATTTCGGCGCGATGTGCAATTGGATAAAAATGCAGGAGGAATTCGACTGCACCTACGGAGTAGCTGATCTGCATTCGCTCACCGTGCGGCAGAACCCCGTAAAGCTGCGCGCGCAGATAAAGGAAAGCTACGCGCTGCTGATAGCGTCGGGGCTCGATCCCGAAAAGTCGACGCTTTTCGTGCAGAGCCACAATCCTCACCACTCGGAGCTTGCGTGGCTGCTCAACTGCTACACCCAGTTCGGCGAGCTGTCAAGAATGACCCAGTTCAAGGACAAATCCGCCAAGCACCCCGACAACATCAACGCCGGGCTGTTTACGTATCCCGTGCTTATGGCGGCGGATATTCTGCTGTATCAGGCGGATATGGTGCCGGTCGGGGTCGACCAGATGCAGCATCTGGAGCTTGCGCGTAATATCTGCCAGCGCTTCAACGGCATTTACGGCGACGTTTTCACCATGCCCGAGGGATATATCACCAAGGCGACGGCAAAGGTAATGTCGCTCCAAGAACCGACAAAAAAGATGTCAAAGTCGGACGAGAACGTCAACGCGTCCGTTTCGGTGCTTGACGACCGCGACACGATAATCCGCAAGTTTAAGCGCGCCGTTACCGACAGCGAGACCGAAGTCTGCGCGCGCGAGGGCAAGGACGGCATAATCAACCTTATGTCGATTTACGGCGGCGCAACGGGCAAGAGCTTTGACGAGATCGAAGCCGAATTCAAGGGCAAGGGCTACGGCGATTTCAAGCTCGCGGTAGGCGAGGCGGTCGCGGACAAGCTTGCTCCCATGCAGGAGGAATACAAGCGCATTTCGGCGGACAAGGGCTACATTGAAAGCTGCATGAAGCAGGGCGCGGAAAAGGCTTACAAGGTCTCCCGCAAGACCTTGCAAAAGGTTCAGAAGAAGGTCGGATTTGTCATTCTTTAATATTGTGCAAAACGCAGAAAATCAAAGCGTTGAGATCGCCCGTATTGTGGGATTGAACAAAAATTTATGATTTTTTAAAATATTACTTGCATTTTTGGACAATTTCTGGTACAATATTATTTGTTACTGATAAAATATCTATCGGAAGGACGGTGTTATATAATGGCTAAATGTGAGATCTGCGGCAAGAGTGTTGCTTTCGGCATTAAGGTTTCTCACTCTCACAGACGCAGCAACAGAACATTTAAACCGAATGTTAAGAAAGTAAAGGCTGTCGTAAACGGAACTCCTTGCAGAGTTAATGTTTGCTCGCGCTGCTTGCGTTCCAAGCTCGTTCAGAGAGCAGGTTAAATTCGGAAAAAGTAAACGGAACGTCCGCTGAATGTCGGGCGTTCTTTTATTTTCAGCGCGATTATTTTGCTGCGGCAAATCCGTTGACAATAACAAAACCGCATATCAAAATATAGTTAAATTGCTGAATTTTTAAAAATTCTCAAAATACTCTACAAACGGTAACTAAAATATGTTACAATACAATTAGGCAAGTAAATTTATCGGGAGACAAATATGTTTGAACTTAAGAAAACCGAAGGCAGCGCGCGTCGCGGAATTTTTCACACTCCGCACGGAGATATACAAACGCCGTTTTTCATGAACGTGGCGACCGCCGCCGCGATAAAAGGCGGCGTATCCTGTATGGATCTGCGGGAGCTTAAAACGCGTGTGGCGCTCTGCAATACATATCATCTGCACCTGCGCCCGGGAGAGGATATAGTTTATCAAATGGGCGGTCTGCACAAGTTTATGAACTGGGACAAGCCTATTCTCACGGACAGCGGCGGATTTCAGGTATTTTCTTTGTCCAAGCTGCGTAAAATTAAAGAGGAGGGCGTGTACTTCGCCTCGCACATTGACGGCAAGCGGCTGTTCATCGGTCCCGAGGAGAGTATGCGGATACAGTCGAAGTTCGGTTCTACGATAGCTATGGCGTTCGACGAGTGCATCGAAAACCCCGCGCCCGTCGATTACGTCCGCCAATCCGTGGCTCGCACGACGCGCTGGCTGGAGCGCTGCAAAACAGAGATGACACGGCTCAATTCGCTGCCCGGGACTATCAACAACAAGCAGCTTCTTTTCGCGATAAATCAGGGCGGAACTTACGATGATATCCGTATCGAGCACATGAAAGTAATCGGCGAGATGGATCTTGACGGCTATGCTGTCGGCGGACTTGCGGTCGGAGAGCCTACCGACGTTATGTATCACATTCTGGATATCGTGCTGCCTTACGCTCCCGTAAACAAGCCGCGCTATCTTATGGGCGTGGGAACTCCGTCGAATATAATCGAAGCGGTGTACCGCGGAGTGGATATGTTCGACTGCGTAATGCCGTCGCGCAACGCGCGTCACGCGACCGTGTTCACATGGAACGGCATAATGCACGCGACCAACGAGCGCTACAAGACCGACGACCGTCCGCTTGACCCGAACTGCGATTGCCCCGCGTGCCGCAATTTCTCGCGCGCGTATATACGTCATCTGTTCAAGGCGGGGGAGCAGCTTGCGGGGCGGCTCGCGGTGCTGCATAATCTTTATTTCTACAATTCGCTCACGGACAGAATTTGCGAAGAGCTTGACAACGGCACGTTCACCGAATTTCGGAACAAGTATTCGCCGCTGCTGGCGTCTAAGATCGAGGATTAGTGCAATGACCTTTGAGGATATGGATATAGCGGACGTGAGAGCCTACGCGGAGCTGTTCGTGTCTGTGTTCAATTCGCCGCCGTGGAACGACCGCTGGACGCTGCTCACGGCGAAGCTGCGGCTCGGCGAGCTGATAACCGCGGGAACGTTTGTCGGCAAGGCGGCATACGAGGACGGACAACTGCTCGGGATAATTCTCGGACAAAAGGAGCATTTTTACGACGGCATTCATTTTCAGATACAGGAATTCTGCGTGCGCCCCGAGTATCAGCAAAGCGGCTGCGGCTCAAGGCTGCTATCGGCGCTCAAGGAGGAGCTGAACGCGATAGGCGTCGTAAACGTTTATCTGATAACGCAGCGCGGCGAGAGCACCGAGGGCTGGTACAAGCGGCGCGGATTTACGACATCCGATAAAATGATCGTGATGTCGGAGGACCTGACGAAGTAATTCACAAAAGGACGTATAATCGAAATACAAGAGGTGATTTTATGTCCTTTATTGAATTGTTTTTCATAGCGGTCGGGCTGTCGGCGGACGCGTTTGCGGTCGCGCTGGCGGACGGACTGAATTTACAGAAGCGCAGAAAAGCGGTGCTTATCGCGTTTATGTTCGGGCTGTTTCAGGCGCTTATGCCCGTGTTGGGGTACTTCCTCGGTTCGGGATTTGCGAACCTGTTCAGCGCGTTCGACCATTATCTGGCGCTCGGAGTGCTCGGCGTTATCGGCGGAAAAATGATCGTTGAGAGTATTCGCGAGCTTATCAACGGCGACGAGCCTGCTGCTGTCAAGAGCCTGAGTTTCTCCGCGCTGCTCATGCAGGCGGCGGCAACGGCGATAGACGCGCTTATGGTCGGCGTGAGCTTCGCGGCGATACGGGTGTCGATCGCTCCCGCGGCGCTGTTTATCGGCGCGGTGACGTTCGTGCTGTCGCTTATGGGAGCGCTCGGCGGACGGCGGCTCGGGTTAAGGCTTGGAGCAAAAGCGGAACTGGCGGGCGGAATAGTGTTGACGGTCATCGGCATAAAAACCTTTTTGGAGCATATAAGCGGAGGAATATAGTATTCATTGAGCGGAGCAAGGCTTTGCGGAGAGGGGGCAATATGATAAAATACGCTGTTTTTGACTTGGACGGAACTATTTTTGATTCATCGGAAATGTGGAGAAAACTCGGCGCGCAGTATCTTACAATGCTTGGGAAAAAGCCCGCGCCCGATTTAGCGGACAAGCTCGGCGCTTTATCTGTCCCGGAGGCGGCAGGGTATCTGCGCCGCGAATATGATATCAGCTACTCGCCCGAGGAGATAGCGCGGCATATCACGCGAATGACGGAGAAATTTTATCTGGAGCAGGTGAGCCTGAAGGACGGAGCGCCCAAGCTGCTTGCGGCTCTGCGATCTCACTGCGTGCGAATGAGCATAGCGACGGCGGGCGATACCAATCTCGCGGTCTCGGCGCTTGCAAGACTCGGAATAGGCGAATTTTTCAGCGGAGCGGTGAGCTGCTCCGATTACGGCGCGAAAACGTCGCCGGAGGTATTCTTCGCGGCGGCGGAGCTTATCTACGCGGTTCCCGAGGAAACTATCGTTTTTGAGGATTCTCTGCACGCCGTCCGCACCGCGAAAAAAGCGGGGTTCGGAACTGCCGCCGTGTATGACGTAGGCGAGAAAAATCAGGAGGAGCTGAAAAAGGCTGCGGACTTCTACGCGCTTTCGCTCGGGGAATTCGCGGAGAACATTTCGGAGCTGCTTAAATTTTCGGCAAGATAAAAAATAAACGGCGCGTTTTTTCGGGAACGCGCCGTTGTTTTAATAGTCAATATTCCGCGTAGACCTCGTCGGTCTCGTCAACGTCCATTTTCTCGCCGGTCGAGAGCGTGTGGTCGGGCTTATCCTCGCCCTTGTACAGCAGCTTCAGCAGTATCGGAGAAGCTACCGATGAGCAGAGTATCAGCAGAATGACGGATGTGAAGTACTCGGGTGAGACCATTCCGACGGCAAGCCCTTTCTGTGCGACGATAAGCGCGACCTCGCCGCGCGTCATCATTCCCACGCCGACCTTGAGCGAATCCTTGACGCTGAATTTCCATATCTTGGACATAAGTCCGCAGCCTATTACTTTCGCCGCCATTGCCACAACAACGAACGCCAGCGAGAACCAAAGCAGATTGAGCGTGAAACCGTCAAAGTTGGTTTTAAGCCCTATTGACGCGAAAAACACGGGACCGAAGAACATATAGCTCGAAATGTCCATTTTGCCGGCGATGTACTCCGCATCGCGCAGGTTGCAGAGGATTATTCCCGCGACATATGCGCCCGTGATGTCCGCGATGCCGAAAAATTTCTCCGCGCAGTACGCCAAAAAGAAACAGAGCGCCAGACCGAAAATCGGTATCATGCGGTGGTGGAAAAAGCGTTTGTCGAGGAACTTGAACAGCAGGTAGATCAAAAATCCCACTACCAAGCTGAACGCGATAAACAGAACCGTCTTGATAACGACGTCAACGGGCTTTGCGTCAGCAGACTTGAAACCGATTACGAACGTAAGCACGATAATACCGATAACGTCATCGATGATAGCGGCGGAAACGATTATCGTGCCGACCTTGCTCTTTAAATGCCCGAGCTCGCGCAGCGTTTGAACGGTAATGCTCACGGAAGTCGCCGTCATTATCGTGCCTATGAACAGTCCGCGGAAGAACTCGTCCGAGCCTATAGGCGCGAACCCGAAAAAGCACCCATACAGCGCCCAGCCCAGAACAAGCGGCACGAACACTCCCGCGCACGCGATAGTCAGCGCTACGGGTCCCGTTTTCACAAGCTCGCGCAGATTAGTCTCCAGCCCCGCCGAGAACATCAGCAGCACTACGCCGATCTCCGCCAGCATAACGATAAAATCCGACTGACCGACCCACCCCAGCAGGCTCGGACCTATCAGCAGCCCCGCCGCGATCTGCCCGACGACTTGCGGGGCTTTCAGCTTCTTCGCGGCAAGACCAAGCAACTTTGCGGTTATAAGTATTATTGCTAAATCTTTAAAGCATTCATATGCTTCCATTTGTAAACACCTCTTATAAAAATTTACCAAACTTATTATATTATTTTTGCGGCATTTATTCAACCCCCAAACTTCACAATTTTTACTGCCTTCGGGAGAAATTTTTGGGCAATTTATATTGACAATAAAATGACGGTATGTTATACTTATTATAGGTATACTTTCATTTTACAATCATCTTAAAAGGGAGTCTTTGAGTTGACCGAAAAGAATTACACCAACCCCCGCGACAGAGGGCGGTTCGGGTTCAGCGAAAGCGGCGAATACAGAGCGCCGTATAAATTCGGGACGCTGCTTATTTCCGTGTTTATCGCCATAGGTATACTCGCGGTGGCGGTGACGTTTTTTGTTACGCGCGACTTTATACGCGGCAGCATGGAGGATATGCCCGGCGGCGCCGGTATATACGCAATGGCTTCGGCGCTCGCGGTCGGTGTCGTCGCTATCGCGTGCATAATCGTTATCGGCGCGCTGGCGCGTTATATAAGGCTCGGCTGCGTCTGCAAATACGACGCGAACGACGAAAAATTCACGCTGACTATCGGCGGAGATATCCGCACCATCTACTACAAGGACGTGCAAACAGTGCATTTTATGCCGCGCCTTTCGCTCGGGAAAAAGGTCTGCGGCTATAACGTCACAATAAAAATCAACGGCGCGGAGGAAGAGTACGCAATAGTATTCGACGGCTACCTCTCCGAGAAGAACACGCCGTTCTACATAATTCAGGAGCGCACGGAGCTGCTGCGCAACGCCGAGGCTTTCGAGCGTTCAAAGCAGGCGGGCAGAAACATCGCGGGAGAAAGCAGCCGTCCGATATCCTCCGAGGATATAGCAAAGGCGCAGGAGGGCAAAAAGGACATTTACGACCGCATGGCGGAGCTGCTTGGCAAGGACGCGGAAATGCCGGGTGTGAGCCTTGCCAAAGAGGATAAGAATGTCTCGCGCGCCGCCCGCGCTATCAGAGCCGAACAGGAAGCGCGCGCCGCGAATGCGCCTGTTATCCCCGAGGGAATAGAAGCGGAATACGACATTTCAAAGGTCATGGAGAAGCTCTCGCCCACGGTGGGCGGCTACGCGGCGGATATGCCGAGCATCGGAAAGGACGGCAAGGTTATCCGTTCAGATGAGACCTATATCGGCGACGACGGAAGAGAAGTTTCGGTCGAGGATATACAAAGCAGCGGAACGTTCCATGCGCCCTTTTCCAAAAAGGTCAGTACGATAATGTATATTATTGCCGCGCCGTTTCTGGCTTGGGTGCTCTTTGTGATCTTCCTTTATATTCGTATGGGGATAACACAAGGCGGGCGGACATTGTTGACGGGATTTTTAAGCGCGGGAAACGATATTCTTATTGTTTCGGCGATAATTGCATTAGCTGTTGTAATTATTATTCTTAAATATATGAGAGCGGGCGAGGAATACCGCTACAAGGCGAACGGCAGAGAGTTTATCGTGTCAAAAAAGAACCGCCCCGACGAGCGTATCTTCTATAAGGACGCAAAGGGCATAAGCTACAATCCGAAAAAATTCCTGTGGTTCGACAACGGCTACGAGGTCGAGATCGTCACGGTTTACGGCGTGGTGAAATTCGGGTACTGTTATCCGCGCTACAATCACCACATAAAAAAAGAGGATCTGCCGTTCGACATAATACGCCGCAATATCGAGCGGCGCGAGAACGCGAGAAGAAGATGAGCAAAACGGGAGTGCCTCGGCGCTCCCGTTATTGAGTGGAATTCTTTCGGGGAGGGAACGCTATGCCGAGGGTCGCGGTTTGCGACAACGATACGACCATGCCCGACAGCCTGTCCGCGAAAATATCGGACTGCTTCGGACGCGGAAACACGAACGTTTGCACTGCGCAATTGCGGTACTGATAATGCTCGCCGCGCATTGAAAAACGGTGAAAATTTTTTGCGCGCCGATTGACAACCGCCCTGAAATATGATATAATAACAAGGCTGTGCCCAACCGCAATGAGCGGCGCGGCTTGGAGGACAATATGAAAGACAGAAAAGTTTTCGGGCGCGCGTTGGTTCTGGCAGTGCCCATGATGATACAAAACGGCATAACCAACGCGGTGGGCTTGGTGGATAATTTAATGGTGGGCAGTCTCGGCACCGAGGCTTTTACGGCGGTGTCTATTATCGGACAGCTTATTTTCGTATTCAATCTGGCGATCTTCGGGGGAATGTCAGGTCCCGGGATATACGGAGCGCAGTATTACGGTCAGCAGAATACCGAGGGCTTTCAAAGCACCGTGCGCATCAAGCACTGGATAGGTCTCGGCGTACTTATCGGAGGGCTGGCGGCGTTTATCTTCGGCGGCGAATTTCTCATCGGACTTTATTTAAAGGGAGAAAGCGGTGATATAGACCCCGTTCTTACAATGGACATCGCCAAGGATTACCTTTCGGTAATGCTGTGGGGCTTGCCGCCATTTGTTATAACGCAGATATACGCGGGCAGTCTCCGCGAAACGGGAGCGTCGTTCAAGCCCATGGCTGCGGGCGTAGCTTCGGTCGGAGTGGACGTTTTGTTCAACTGGCTTCTGATCTTCGGAAAGTTCGGATTTCCGCAGCTCGGCGTGCGCGGCGCGGCAATCGCGACCGTTATGTCGAGATTTGTCGAAGTGCTTATCGTTGTCGGGCTCGCGTTTATCGCGCGCAAAAAGCACACGTTCCTTATCGGACTGTACAAAACGATGCTTGTTCCGAAAGGCTCGGCTGCCGCGATCGTCAAAAAAAGCCTGCCGATATTCTTCAACGAGTTCCTCTGGGCAGGCGGAATGGCGGTGCTTACGCAATGCTATTCGCACCGCGGACTTGATGTTGTCGCGGGGCTGAACATCTCAAACGCGCTCTGCAATATGCTGAACGTGGTGTTCATCGCGCTCGGGAACGCCGTCGGGATACTTGTCGGGCAGACGCTCGGCGCGTCGCGCTACAAGGAAGCGAAGTCCGAGGCGTTTCGGCTGATGTGGTTTACGGGCGGGATATCGTTTGTTCTTACGGCAATTCTGGTCTCGATCTCGGGAGTGTTCCCGAACAGCTACGTCACCACCGACGTCGTGAAAAGCTACGCGACTTGGTTTATCGTGATAACGGCTCTGTTTTTCCCGCTTCAGGGATTTCTGAACGCGCTCTACTTCACGCTCCGCAGCGGCGGCAAGACATTGGTGACTTTCCTGTTCGACAGCGTGTTCACATGGGTGATATCGGTTCCCGCGGCGTTCGTGCTTTGCAATTTCACCGCGCTGCCGATCTTAAGTGTTTTTGCGATAGTACAGTCGCTCGACTTTATAAAAGTGACCGTCGGTTATATTCTCGTAAGAAAAGGAGTATGGATAAGCAATCTTGTCGGGGAGAAAACCTAGTGTTCTAAAGTAATCGGTATTTTATAAACCTTGACAAATTACGGAAAAAGTGTTATAATATTATGTAATAATGCTTTGTTTCGGGCGGCGGCAGCGCCGCGAACGGATTTTATAAGGTGGTATTATATGCCTATCCAAGTACAGTGCTGCGGATTGTTTTTAATGGTGATGCTGTTATACTTTTACGGCAGCCAGAAAAACATTAAGCTCAATACGGGAAGAGCTTTCCGCAATGCGTTTTTCATGACGTTTGTCTGTGTTATATTCGACATTCTGTCATGTCTTGCGATAACAAACCGTAATGTGCTCTCGGGCATTGTCGTGGACCTCGTGAGCAAGACCTACCTTGCCACGCTGGTGGGAGTGGCGTTTTTCGCGCTTATGTATATGTATACGGACATTTACACCGTGAAAAGCGTCTACAATAAAATGATGCTGAAATACGGCATAGTCGTCGCCGTCGCCGTATTGATGATCTATATTCTGCCGATAGACTATTATCTTGATATCGAGGCGGGCGTGCTGTACTCAAAGGGACCAAGCTGCTACACGACTTACGGTTTCGCGCTGGCTACGGTAATTATCGTCACCGTGCGTCTCATCAGGGATCGTGCCAAGATAAGCACAAGCAGACGGATCGCAGTTATGATCTGGATGGGCGTATGGGTCATGGCGGCGCTGATACAGTTTCTTTTCCCGAAGCTGCTTCTGGTCGGCTTCGCGAGCGCGAGCGGTATGCTGGTGCTGTATCTTATTCTGGAGAACCCCGGCTATAATATCGACAGGCAGACGGGGCTTTTCAACCACGAGGCGTTTATGCAGTATGCAGGAGAGCTGTACGCCATGGACACGCCGTTTTCCGTGTTGGAGATAATTCTCGCGCACGGCTCGTTTAAGATGATGCGTACAGAGCTGGAGGACGAGGTGATCGCCGAGGCGGTAAAATACCTTTCGGGAATAACCGATGCGATTACTTTCCGCAACGCCAGCACCGAAATACTTCTGGTTTTCACGGACAGGGAGAAAGCGGACAACGGAGTAAAGGCAGTAAAACGCCGCTTTGAAAAGGGCTGGGGCAAAAACGCGGGGATACTCGTTTCGCCGAACTGGATATACGCACCCGACTCGCGGATCTCGGACAACGCCGAGGAACTGCTTTACCTTATGAAATACATCGCCCGCGACAGCAAGGAGTTTACTGAAAACCACTATTTTGAGGTGACGCCCGAATTTGCGGTGAAAATGCGCCGCGAAAAGGATATGGAGCAGCTTATTATGAACTCCATAGTCAACGATATGGTCGAGGTATGGTATCAGCCGATATTTTCAACCGAGCACCACCGCTTTATTTCGGCAGAAGCGCTTGTCCGCATTCGCGATGATGACGGAAATCTTGTTCCGCCCGGAGCGTTTATCGAGATCGCCGAGCGCAACGGAATGATATTGCAGCTTGGCGAAATTGTGTTCAGAAAGGTCTGTCATTTCATTAACGGCTCGCAGATCTCGCTGTTCGGAGTGGATTACATAGAGGTCAATCTTTCCGTTGTGCAGTGCGCGTACAGAGATCTTGCTCACGACTACATACGGATAATGGAGGAGAGCGCAGTTTCTCCGAAACAGATAAACCTCGAGATCACCGAATCCGCCTCCATGAATGCGCGCAAGATACTGCTTGAGAACATGAAAAAGCTCATGGATTACGGCGTCAGCTTTTCGCTTGATGATTTCGGCACCGGGCAGTCAAACCTTGACTATATCGTCGATATGCCCGTCGAGATCGTTAAATTCGACAAGGGCATGACCAACGCCTATTTCGAGAACGGCAAGGCAAAGTACATTATGGACGCGGCGATGAATATGATTCGAGGAATGAACCTGAAGATCGTCTCCGAGGGCATAGAGACCGAGGAGCAGTTCTGTACTATGGAAAACCTCGGGATAAACTACATTCAGGGCTACTATTTTTCAAAGCCGCTGCCTGCGGACGAATTTCTCGATTTTATCAAGAATAACAACAATACAAAGTATTGACATACGGAAAATCGGCGCGTCCAACGGATACGCCGATTTTCCGTATGTCAAGTTCTATACCGCCGACAAAAATCCTCCCGCAAAAGCGAGAGGAACATCAGTATGGAGCGGATTACGAGGCTCGAACTCGCTACCTCCACCTTGGCAAGGTGGCGCTCTACCAGATGAGCTAAATCCGCAAACGTAGCCCTTATTCAGGGCAGAACTGGCGACCCGGATGAGACTCGAACTCACGACCTCCGCCGTGACAGGGCGGCGTTCTAACCAACTGAACTACCGGGCCGATTTCCGCAACCTTAAGACCAACCCCCGATATTTCGGACATCTATCTGTTAGCTACGGACTAAAGGCTTTACCAAGCCAATGGTGGAAGTTATAGGGCTCGAACCTATGACCCTCTGCTTGTAAGGCAGATGCTCTCCCAGCTGAGCTAAACTTCCAAATTTCGGTACATCGAAATCGCCAACAAATATCGACAACTTTCAACGACTTTATTATTTTACAACATTTTTACCGACTTGTCAAGAGGTTTTTCCGAATTTTTTAAAATATGTTGATTTTGACGAACAAGCAACGCAACAAAGCCGTTTGCGAAAGTGCGAACCTGCATTTTGCACAAAAAACAAGTAAAAAATTTCAAACTATATTTCATTGAAAACCGCGCAAAATAATCTTGAAAAACTTTGAGGGGAGGAATTGACTTTGGACAAACTTGCGCTGACTATCCTTATAATCGGCGGCCTGAACTGGGGTCTTGTGGGTATTTTCCGCTTTGACCTTGTGGCGTGGGCGTTCGGCGGACCCGCGACCTTCCTCAGCCGTCTTGTCTATATAGTTGTCGCTCTGGCGGCTTGCTGGGGTGTTTCCATGCTTTTTCGCAGGCACGTTATGGCGGAGGAGGTTTAGTTTCCGCTCTGGCAGATAAACGACGATCCCGAGATTTCACTTGAAACCTCGGGATTTCGTTTAAGGCAACACCGCACAAAGATTGTGCGCAGATTGCGCAGTCAGATTTTTCGTCAGATTGTACAAAGCGAGTGCCGCAAGGCTGACGCCTTGCAAGCAAGTTTTATACAAGATGACGGAAAATATGCAAGCAAGACGCGTGCAAAGCCGTAAGGCGGTCTTTGTGCGGTGTTGCCTTAACAAATTGTACCGCCGCCCGCGACTATATCGCCGATATACAGCACCACCGCCTGTCCGGGAGAGATCGCCCTCTGCGGCTCGGCAAAGCGCACTGTTACCGTGCCGTTCTCGTTCGGGAAAGCCGTCGCCGCCGCCTCTTTAGCGTGGTAGCGCGTCCGAACCGTCACCTCAATAGGCTCGGTCGGTTTCTCAATTATCCA
This sequence comes from uncultured Oscillospiraceae bacterium, assembly GCA_910579125.1. Taxonomy (GTDB): domain Bacteria; phylum Bacillota; class Clostridia; order Oscillospirales; family Ruminococcaceae; genus CAG-115. The sequence continues at coordinate 25,350 of CAJTTH010000002.1, forward strand.
GTTGAAATCCCGCGCGGTAAGGCTGTCCGAATACATCTCGCGCTCTGTGCCGAGCGTTACGGTATTGTCAATAACGGATTTTTTCAGCACATATAACGGCTCGGAATATGATATCCCCAAGCCCTTGCGCTGCCCTACCGTGTAATTGACAACGCCCTTGTGCCGTCCGAGAATGTTCCCGTTTATGTCAAGAAAATCGCCCTCGGGATAGTCCGCACTGCGGTATCTGCGGATAAACGCCGCATAATCGCCGTCGGGAATAAAGCATATATCCTGACTTTCGTGCTTTGCCGCGTTGATTAGCCCATTCTCCTCGGCGAGCCTGCGCACCTCTGTCTTATCGGCAAACTCCCCGAGCGGAAAACGCGTATGCGCAAGCTGCTCCTGCGATAAAAAATACAGCACATAGCTCTGATCTTTGGCTGCGTTGAGAGATTTTTTCAGCAGCCAGCGGTTTGTTTTGTTGTCGAACTCCACGCGCGCGTAGTGCCCCGTCACGATAACGCCGCAGCCCAGCTCCGCCGCCTTGCGGTATAATTCGCCGAACTTCAGATGACGGTTACACTCGATACACGGATTGGGCGTTTCACCGATTTCGTAGGAATGCACAAAATTTTCGATTACATCTTTGTTGAAATTGCCGGCAAAATTAAATACATAATACGGTATACCCAGCTTGACGCAAACGCCGCGCGCGTCCTCCGCGTCCGAGGCGGCGCAGCAGGCTTTCTCGGAATACGTTTCACAGCCGCTGTCGTGGAGCTTCATTGTAACGCCGATACAGTCAAAGCCCGCGTTTTTCATCAGCAGTGCCGCTGCCGAGCTGTCAACTCCGCCGCTCATCGCGATAAGCACCTTGCCCGCCTTATCCATTTCCCAGCTCCAGCATTTTGTCAATGCAAGCCTTAGCGGAAAGCCGCGTTTCCTCGTCCATGTTTATCTCCTCGCCGCCCGCGCCCTCCAGACAGTGCAGAACGCTCGCGAGCTTGGTAAGCTGCATATTGTGGCAGACGAAATCCTTGGAAAGCGGATAAAATTTCTTGTCGGGGCAGTCAATACCGAGGTGCTGGACGATGCTGTTCTCCGTGCCGATGATGAATTCGGTTTTGTCGCTCCGCTTGGCGAAATCCATAATTTCGGTGGTGCTGCCGACAAAATCGGCGAGCGCGACGACCTCCGCCTCGCACTCGGGGTGAACCAGCAGCAGCGCGTCGGGGTGCGCGGATTTAGCAGTTTCAACGTCATGCTTTGTCATTTTCGCGTGGGTCGGGCAGCAGCCGTGAACGGTAACTATCTCCTTGTCGGGGCATTGCTTCGCGATATATCCTCCGAGATTGCGGTCGGGGATAAACAGTATCTTATCCTCGTCCATACGCTTGATGATCTTCGGCGCTGAGCTTGAGGTAACGCACACGTCGCAGAGCGTTTTCAATTCGGCGGTGGTGTTTATGTACGCCACGACCGCATAGTCGGGATATTTCTCTTTAAGCTGCGAAAGCATTTCCTTATCGAGCTGCTCAGCCATGGGGCAGCCCGCATCGGGTTCGGGCAGCAGCACGGTCTTCTCGGGGCAGAGAATTTTTACGGTCTCTGCCATAAAGCGGACTCCGCACATCATCACGGTTTTGTTTGCGGTCTGCTGAGCCTTTTGCGCAAGTCCGAAGCTGTCGCCGACAAAATCCGCAACCTCAAGAATATCATGCGTCTGATAGCAGTGCGCCAGAATGCACACGTCCTTTTCCTTTTTAAGCCGCAGAATGCGCTCCTGAATATCCTTAATCATAATACACCTCTTTAAATACAGTAATCGCCGCCGTTGTTCAGCTTGTCAATAACGTCAGCGAGCGTAATGCCGTCCAGATAATCCGTTATTGCCTTGTACAAGCCCTCCCAGATCGGCAGAGTAGCACAGTCCGCGCGGCGCGGACAGTCATTCTCCTCGTATTGCATACAGGAAACGGGCGCAAGGCTGCCCTCCGTCACACGGAGTATCTCGCCGACCGTGTACTTTTCGGGATCCTTTGAAAGCGCGTAGCCGCCCTGATAGCCGCGGTTCGTGCGCAGCAGTTCCGCCTTGTTGAGCAGCGGAACTATCTGCTCGAGGTACTTTTTCGAGATGTTCTGCCTGTCGGCGACGTCCTTAAGCGCGATATAGCCGTCCGCGCGGTGCTGACCCAGATCGATCATCATACGCATGGCATAGCGCCCTTTTGTTGAAATTTTCATATTTCACTATCCCTCAATAAATTTTCTCGACAGCTCCATCCGCCGTCGTGCCTGTTTACATTATAACACTAAAAATCTATCTTTTCAATAGTTTTTGTAATTTTTGCGGAAAATAAATATTTTACTTGAAATTGCCGCACAAATATGGTATAATAAAATGATTGTACGTTGCAAGCGGCTTGTGAGCTGCATATAATAATCCAGCGTACCGTAATTTTCTGCAAACCGCGTTTTGTTTTGTTAATAGCTTTTGTTAAATAAAGCCCCAAAAACCTATTGACGCAGTATGCATTTATTGGTAAAATAAACTTGTGAGATGAGGGTAGGTCAAATTGGACTTTGAATTTATTAAAAAATTCACGCCCATGTATGTCGAGGCAGCGCGTCTGACGCTTATAATAGGCGTTATCGGCATAGTGCTTTCGGCGGTCATCGGGCTGTTATGTGCGCTGGCGAAGTATTACCGGATACCCGTTGCACGGCAGATAGCGTCGGCGTATATCGAGCTTTCGCGCAACACGCCGCTTATTGTGCAGCTGTTCTTTCTGTATTTCGGGCTTCCCAAGGCGGGGATAGTCTGGTCGAGCGAGGCATGCGGCATAATCGGACTGGCGTTTCTGGGCGGCAGCTATATGGCGGAGAGCTTTCTCGGCGGTCTGAAGTCGGTCGGGAAAATACAGCTCGAGAGCGCGGAGAGTCTCGGCTTCCGCCGTTTGCAGACCATGCGCTACATAGTCGTTCCGCAGGCGGCTTCGACGTCCGTTCCCGCGATATGCGCGAATATTATCTTCCTGCTGAAGGAAACGAGCGTGTTCAGCGCGGTGTCGCTCGCCGATCTTATGTACGTTGCGAAAGACCTTATCGGTATGTACTACAATACCTGGGAAGCGCTGCTTATGCTTGTCGCGGCTTATCTGGTGCTGATATTGCCGATCTCCATAGTATTTACCGTACTGGAAAGGAGGCTGCGCCGTGCAGGGAATTGAAGTGCTGTTTATGGGCAACAATATGCTGCGTCTGCTCTCGGGACTGTGGGTAACTATCCGCATCTCGCTCATCTCAATAGGCTTTTCGCTTATTCTGGGAACACTGCTGGGAGCGGTCATGACCTCGAAAAATCCCGTCGCAAAGGCGGTCTGCCGCGTGTACTTGGAGATAGTGCGGATAATGCCGCAGCTTGTGTGGTTGTTCGTGGTGTTCTTCGGCGTTACCAAGCTGACCGGTCTTAACCTCGGCGGCGAAACGTCGGCGGTTATCGTGTTCACGATATGGGGCGCGGCGGAAATGGGCGATTTGGTTCGCGGAGCGTTTCTGGCGATACCCCGTCATCAGTTCGAGTCGTCGCTTAGTCTCGGGCTGTCGAAAATGCAGATGTATGTGTTCATCATCTTTCCGCAGGCGATACGCGGGCTTATCCCGAACGTTATCAATTTGTCCACGAGAATGATAAAAACGACCGCGCTGGTCTCGCTGATAGGCGTAACGGAGGTTCTCAAGGTCGGCAAGCAGATAATCGACGCGAACAGATTTGAGTACCCCAACGCCGCAATATGGGTGTACGCCGCGATATTCTTTATGTATTTTTTGATTTGTTTTCCGCTTTCAATGGCGTCGCGGGCGCTGACGAAAAAACAACAGGGGGGCGAGTGAGATGTCCGAACACATTATTGATATAAACAATCTGGTGAAGCATTTCGGCGACAACGCCGTAATAGACGGCATATCGCTCTCGGTGTCAAAGGGCGAGGTCGTGGTTCTGATAGGGCCGTCGGGGTGCGGAAAGAGCACGCTGCTGCGCTGTCTCAACGGGCTTGAGCCTATTCAGGGAGGAACGGTCACGCTGCACGGCGAGCCCGTTATCCACGGCGACAAGAGCCTGTACAAGGTTCGCCAGAAGATCGGAATGGTATTCCAGAGCTATGACCTTTTTCCGCATTTAACGGTGCTGAAAAACATCATGCTCTCGCCGATAAAGGTGCAGAAACGCGACAAAGCCGAGGTCGAAACAAAGGCGCGCGAGCTGCTTGAACGCGTGGGCTTGTCCGACAAGGCGGACAGCTACCCGTCGGAGCTTTCGGGCGGACAGAAGCAGCGCGTGGCTATCTGCCGCAGTCTGATAATGAACCCTGAGATAATGCTGCTTGACGAAATTACGGCGGCGCTCGACCCCGAAATGGTTCACGAGGTGCTGAACGTCGTTCTCGATCTGGCAAAGAACGGCACGACAATGATGATTGTAACGCACGAAATGGCGTTCGCGGAGGCGGTCGCCGACAGGGTGATATTCATGGACGGCGGCGTTATCGTTGAAGAGGGAGCGCCCTCGGAGTTCTTCAGAAACCCGAAAACGGAGCGTGCTCAAAGGTTCCTCAAAACGTTTACTTATACAAAATGACCCTAAAAGGGCGTTATACAGAACAAAAGAATTTCAGGAGGTAGTTTATCATGAAAATTTTTAAGAAAATTGCTGCTCTGTTTGCGGCTTCGGCGCTTGCGCTGATGTTCGCGGGCTGCGACAATTCGGGAAATTCCGCTAGCGGCGATAGCTCGGGCGGCAATTCCGGAAATGCGGCGTTCAGGAACGTCGATCAGATTAAGGAAAGCGGCGAGGTGACTATCGGCGTATTCTCGGACAAGAACCCGTTCGGCTATGTCGACAACGAGGGAAATTACAAGGGCTACGACGTTTATTTCGCCGAGCGCATTGCAAAGGATCTCGGCGTCGAGCTGAAGCTCGTGCCCGTTGAAGCCGCGTCGCGCGTGGAGTTTCTTGAGACCTCGAAGGTTGACATAATCCTCGCGAACTTTACCGTTACCGACGAGCGCGCGCAAAAGGTCGATTTCGCGCTGCCGTACATGAAAGTCGCGCTCGGCGTGGTATCGCCCGACAGCGCAATTATAAAGAGCGCCGAGGAGCTTAACGGAAAAACGCTTATCGTCGTTAAGGGCACGACCGCCGAAACATATTTCACCGAGAACTATCCCGACGTAAAACTGCAGAAGTACGACGAGTACAACGAAGCGTATTCGGCATTGCAGGACGGACGCGGCGACGCGTTCTCGACCGACAACACCGAGGTGCTTGCGTGGGCGAAGAACAATCCCGGTTTCACGGTAGGCGTTGAATCGCTCGGCAGCACGGACGCTATCGCTCCCGCAGTCACAAAGGGCAACGAGACACTGCTGACATGGCTCAACGACGAAATAAAGATGCTCGGCGGCGAGCAGTTCTTTCACAAGGCTTACAACGAGACCTTAGCGGCGGTCTACGGCGACGACGAGACCTACAAGGAAAATCTTGTGGTAGAGGGCGGAGAAATGTAATTTCCCGAGAATATAAAAACGCGGCGTCAAGCGATAATGCCTGATGCCGCAGCTTTTTTCGGTTTTCTAGTCGCCGAGGTCCAATTCTTCGATCTCCGAGATGATCTCCTTTTTGCGCTCGAAGAACAGCATTTCCTTGTTGTGCGCGAAATACTCCTTGCAGCCGTAACTGCTGATGAAGTGGGTCGTGTAGGGGTTTATCGTAAGCTCGGTCACGAGGATAAGCAGCTCTTGTCCGTTGTTCTCAAACGCATCCTCGCAGAACTTGAAAACGTTTGACAGCATTCCGCTCGATTTGGTAACGTCCTTTTCGAGCGCCTTTTTGCGCTTGTCAAAGTCCGCTTTTACGGTCTTGAACGCCTCTGCCGCGTCCTTCGGAGGCTTTGCCGCAAATGCCGCGCGCTCCTCCGAAAGCGTTTCGATCGTCGCGTGGAGAACGTACTCGCGGTCGCCCGACATATTGGAGGCTTTTCTGCCGACCGCTATCTCCTTTTGTTTCGCCTCTATCTGTCGCGTGAGCGAGTCCTCGAAATTCTTGTCGACGGTAAAGTCGAACTTCGCGGTTTTCAGGCAGCCCATAAGCTCGGTAAGCTCGTTTTCGGACAAATATGTTTCGCGTATGCCGCCGACAAGTCCGTCCAGCATAAGCCCGATAAGCGACAGGCGTTCATCGAATTTCGCATTCTTCGCGCGGTCGACTATCTCCGCGTCCGCCTTGCCGCTAAGTATCTTGTCGACCTGATAATCCGACTTGTACTTGTTGAACAGATCGTAGTAAATGGCGAAGCCCTTGGCGATCTTCTTGTTCTGTAAATACTGCCCAACAAGCTGCTCGTTGACGGCGAACCCCTTTTGCTCGTACAGCCTTATCATCTCGGAGAGGTCGCTCCAACCGCGCGCGGTCGCAAAGCTCTTGCCGTCGACGGTGGTCTCGATCTTGTAGAAATCGTCTTTTCTTATGTCGAGATAAGTAACTATCGCCGCGTGGACTCCCTTTGAATACGCGTATTCTTTCCAAGTGTCATAGTCCGCTTCAACGTCGATGCGCTTTAATCTGTCCCACGTTACAATGTCGAACTCGCGGACGGAATTGTTGTACTCGGGAGGATTTCCCGCGGTAACGACTATCCAGCCGTCGGGAACTCGGTGCCGTCCGAACGTCTTGTATTGCAGAAATTGCAGCATTGCTGGCGCGAGCGTTTCCGAAACGCAGTTTATCTCGTCAAGGAAAAGTATTCCCTCGGTAACTCCCGTAAACTCTATCATATCGTACACGCTCGCGATTATCTCGCTCATCGTGTACTCCGAAACGCTGTATTCTTCGCCGCCGTAGTTCTTCTTCACGATAAACGGCAGACCGAGCGCGGACTGGCGGGTGTGGTGGGTCATCGAGTAGCTCACCAGACCGATCTTCATTTCCTCGGCGATCTGCTCCATTATCGCGGTCTTGCCTATGCCCGGCGCTCCCATAAGAAATATCGGACGCTGCTTTTCTATCGGGATAACGAAATTCCCGAACTTGTCCTTTGTAAGATACGCGGAGACCGCGTTTTTAATGTCGTCTTTTGCTTGTTTGATATTCATATTTTACCTCCGTAAATATTTTCTTCCGAAACTTTACTCATCATAATATCTGAACTTTATCTCATTATGTTCGCAGAACTCCTCAACGTGCGGCGCGTGCGGCACACCGACAACCAGCTTCGGGCAGTTCGCACTGTGGAAAAGATATACGCGCCACCATTTGCAGTCCTCTCGGAAGTACTTTAAGGTGCTTGGAAGCTCCACATACTCCAGCGATCCGATGCTATGCAGCATGGAAAAGGCGTTTGCGTCTATATCCTTTACACCATTGGGGACGATAACGGTTTTCAGCGAACTACAATCCCTAAAGGCATACTCGCCGATACTTCTTACTGTCTTGGGGATATTGACGCTCTCCAATGAAACAAGATCATCGAACGCGCTTTCGCCGATCTTCTTTAAGCCCTCGGGCAGGGTTATTTTCGTTATGGTTTTGCGGAACTCGCGGGTAGGCTCTTTGATCCTCGAAGCGTGAGGAGAGAGCGCCCAATCGCCGATCTCCGTGACCGCCGCGTTTCCGATCTTCTGCGGAACATTAAGCACGGTGCTGCTGCCCTTGTAGCCCGTAATAACGAGCGTTCCGTCGTTCTTCTTCGTGAAACTCCAGTTTTTCTTCAGCTCCGTGACGGAATTGGGGTTGGCGTTAAACTCGCGCACGAGCTTTTTCTCGGCTTTGGCGCGTTCGGCGGCGAGGTCGGCTGTGCGGTTCTTAAAATCGAGCAGCCACGCCGCGCACTCGGTTTTGCCGTTTTCGGTCGCGTACAGTATCATCTCGTCGCGCTTTTTCGGCATTTTAAGCCAGCCGTTTTCGGCGGCAAGCTCGAGACAGGAAACGTTTCCGCTGTCGATAAAGCCTTTCATCAGTCTGCCCTTGTTCATCTTGGACTGATTGAAATTATCCAACAAAAACTTGATGAACTTCGACTGCGGAAGCCGCTCATAATTCATATCCAAAAAAAATTCGGTAAAGTGCAGCTTTTTTCCGCCGCATTCGGCAGCAAGCGCGTTCATTACGCGGAAAAACTGCTCGTCGTCAAGCTGATTAACAAGAAAGCAATAGTCGAACCAGTTGTCTCCGCCGCCCGCCGTCATCACTTCGATTTTACTTTTTGAAACGGCAAAGCCTTTCTTTTTAAGGGCGGATATCATATCCCATTCCTCGGAGAAATGCGCAAAGAAAAGGAACTCATCGGGCTTAAATCCGATCCTTTCGGAGTTTTTGCAAAGATATTCCAGTATAAACAGCCGAGCGCGCAGGGGAATTAACTCCAGTCCGAACTGCTTTCCTATTTTGACAACCGTATGCATATAGGGCGTTTTTACGGAGCTTGCCAGCGCAAGAGAATAATTTTCGTTATCGCCTGATATCGGAACAACGTCGGCTTTCCGATAAAGCAGCCTCACCAACGAAAGATCGTAGGAAAACGACGCGCCGCCCTCGACAAGCGTTTTCACCATATCAAGTCCGCGGTAACGGCAGGCTAGCCCCAAAGCCCGCGCCGTGAAACGCAGTTCGCCCATTTCCCTAAAAGCCTTGGCGACTTCGGTCGGCGTACCGCGGAGCACGCATTCTTCAAGAGCCTCCGTTTTCTGCCACGGCTTTAATTTCGCGTAGTTCATAGCTCCTCCTTGTAAATATAGCTAACGCCGTATTTTTTGCAGTATTCCTCGGCATACGAGCCGCGCGGCACAATGACGTTCTTCAATTGCGGTGAGAAATAAAAGATATTATCGGTTTCATGCTCTCCGCCTGCGATCGCTTTAAGCGAACGCGGAAGTTCCACCGTTTCAAGCGCGGAGCATTGGGTCGTCGCCAGCTTGTTTATCTCAACCACGCCCTCCGGTATCACCAGAGTTTTCAACGCCGCGCAGTTGAATAACGCACAGTCTCCGATTGTTCTCACGCTGCTTGGAATGATGATATTTTCAAGCGTAAAACAGTTGTTAAAGGTATGGCTTTTGATCTCGGAAACACCCTCGGGGATATTCACGCGCCGAAGCCCTCCGCAGCAGTCAAACGCTCTTTCACCGATCTCCGTAATGCCGGCGGGCAGCGATATTTCCGTGATAGTTCTGAAAAACTCGCGCCCATGACACACCCTGTCGCGAAACGGCGAAAACGCCTCCTTGCCTATCGCCGTGACCGCGCTTCTGCCTATTTTCGCGGGAACGATTATTTTCGTATGATTTCCTTTGTAGTTAGTGATAACGAGCGTTCCGTCCCCGCGCTTTTTAAAGCTCCAGAGCTGCTTTAACACGGTAACGGAATCGGGGCTTGCGTTAAGCTCGCGCTCCGCCTTTTTCTCGGATTTGGCGCGTTCGGCGGCAATATCGGCTGTACGGTTTTTAAAATCGAGCAGCCACGCCGAACACTCGACGGCTTTCTTTTCGGCAGCATATTCTATCATCTCGTCGCGTTTTTTCGGTGATTTGAGCCAATCCTCGCGCTCCGCGAATTTCAATCCCCCGACGCTGTCGTTTTCGATTGCGTTTTTCATTATCGCCGTTTTGTTCACCTTTGGGTTGTCGAAATGGTTGAAGTAAAACTCTAAATTTTCAAGGGTGCACAGCTTGTCGGAGCATGCGTCGTAAATGCCGGAGGTACAGTGGAGCTTTTTGCCGAGCTTGTCCGTGAGCCTTGTCAATACGGGAACAAAGCTTTCAATGGAGAGCCGCTCCAGCAGCCCCGTCCAGATACAAAGATCCTTTGGTTTTCCTTTATCCGAAAGCAGTTTTATACGGCTTTCCGATAATTCCGCGCCGCGCTTTTCAAGCTCCCGCGTCATCTGCTTGTCATTCAGCATTATCGCGTAAAACAAAAGCTCGTTTATATCGAACCCGACCTGTTCCGCGTTTTCGCGCAGACAGTCCAGCACCTCGACGCGCTTTTCAAACTCCAGCGGCGAAAGCACTGTTCCGTCCGCACGCGTTACCGACTTATATATCTGAGGCACTACGACAAAATACGTTATGGTTCTTGTCGGGAAATTGTCAAGCAGCAATACCGAAAGATCGTCGCCGTAACTGCCGTAAGTCTGCACCATATAGTTGGTGAGCGGAGCGTATAAGCTCGCGCCGCCCCCGACAAGCGCTCTGACGCACTCCACGCCGCGAAAACGGCAGGCTATCCCGAGCGCCCGCGCGGAGTATTCCACCTTGCCGAGCTTTGCATAAATCTGCGCAATATCCTCGGGCATGTCGTTTATTGCCGCGTGTTCCAGAGCCTTGGCTTTATCGGCGAGAGATAAATTTTCATAGTCCATTGTTTTGCGCCCCTTTATTTCGATACCGTTTCTTTTACATTTATTCCTTTTGACTTGCAGTACTCCTCCGCGTAGCTGCCTTTCGGACAGTACGCCGTCATAAACGAAAAATTATCCAATGCCTCTACCGTGTTGAACCTCAGCTTTTGCGACAACAGCCGTTTCAGCGACTTGGGCAGCTCAATCTCTTTCAGCTGCAAGTCATTGCTGAACGCGCCCGCGCCGATCTCGACTACCCCCTCGCATATCTTCACCTTGCGCAGATTGTTGCAGCCCGCAAACGCGTACTTTCCGATTTTCCTGACCGAGCCGGGAACAGTTATTTCCGTGAGGGAATCGCACACGTCAAAAGCAAACGCGCCTATCTCCTTTACGCTTTCGGGGATATCTATACTTTCGAGCGACTGCAAATAAGTAAACGCGCCGTCGCCGATATATTCAAGAGTTTTCGGCAGCGTGAGCGACGTGATCTGCCGCCGCGCCTGCATTTGTTTATTTGTGAAATTCGCGGTAACCGTGCCCGCTCCCACACCCGATGCTCCCGCAAACGCACCGTTCCCTATCGCCGTAACCGTGCTTTTTCCTATCTTTTCCGGTACGGTGACCTGGGTCGCCGTACCCTTGTAGTTGGTGATGATGAGCGTTCCGTCCGACCGTTCCTTGTAGCTCCACAGCTTTCTCAGCATGGTAACGGAATTCGGGTTTGCGTTCAGCTCGCGCAGCATTTTCTTTTCCGCCTTTGCCTGCTCTGCGGCCGGGTCGGCGGTACGGTTCTTAAAATCGAGCAGCCACGCAACGCACTCAATGCGGTTTCCCATATTCTGCGCATAATCTATCATCTCATCACGCCTTTTTGGATTGTCGAGCCAGCCCAGCTTTTCGATTACCGACAGCGAATCCGCAGCGTTATAATCTATCAGGCTGCGTATAACTTCCGTTTTGTTCAGCTTTTCGGTCTTAAAATTATCGCGGAAGAACTCAAGAATTTCGGCATTTACAAACCGTTTTTTGGTGATGTCGTAGATCTTTCCCGTGCAGTGAAACGGCTTTCCTCCAAGCTCCTCGGCGAACGCTCTCATTACGGGGAGATAGTCCTCGTCGGAGAGCTTATTCATCATAGCTCCCCACTCGTACCAGTAGCTGTCCGAAGCCATTCCGCCGTCGGCAAGCCTCTTCAAGCGTATATCGGAGAGCTTTATGCCCATTTCTTTCAGTTCGTCAACAATGACCGTATCGCGTGTGAAGATCGCGTAATACAGCATTTCCGACGGATCGAACGACAGCGCGTCCCTGTTTCCGCAAAGAAAGCGCAGTACCTCAAGCCGCTCGCCGTCGGACAAAAACGGAAGATACTTTTTATCGTCGGTCGCCGCCCGTTTTACGGGCTTTAAGCCCTTGCAGCAGCACGCGCCCTTGATCTGCTTAAAAATTTTCAGCAGATACAGCGAGTAATTCGAGCGGTAGTTGTCGTACTTCATACCCGAGTAACAGTGGTAACGGCGCTCGGCGGTCTCGTTTTTCGGAATGTCAAACGTCGCTCCGCACTCCGCGAGCACCCTCACCTTTTCCACGCCGCAGAAACGGCATGCCAGCCCGAGCGCCCTCGCTGTCATTTCAATATACCCAAGTTCCCGATACGTTTCGGCAAGCTGCTCGGGGGTTTCATTCAGTACGGCTTTTTCTAAAATCTCGGCTTTGTTTTCCTGCGGGATAAGCTGATAGTTCATTATTTATCCTCCCGATAACCGTAATTGATTTCATTGCGTTTGCAGTATTTCTCCGCATAGCTTTTCGGCTCGACTATTACCGTAACCTCTGTCAATCCGCTGAAGATATGCTCGGGAGCGCGGTCGCGGTATTTGTAATTCTTTATCTTCTTCACAGACGCGGGCAGCACGACGGTTTTCAGCGAGTCGCATCTTATAAACGCCTGCCGTCCTATCTCGGTGACGCCCTCGGGAATTACTATCTCCGTGAGCGACGAGCAGCCGTGAAAAGCCCATATTCCGATCTTCTCAACGGTGTCCGGCAGCTTTGCCGTCTTTAACGAGCGGCAGCCGCTGAACATACAGTCGCCTATCTCGGGAACGCCCTCGGGAATTATTATACCGGTAATGCTCTGACATACTGTAAACGCGCTATCCCCGATAGCTTTAACGGAAGCGGGAATAACGAATTCCGTTACATTGCGGCAAACGCCGAACGCGGACGCGCCTATCTCGGTCACGCCGTCGGGGATATTGACCCGCTCCAGTCCTTGGCAGTTATTGAACGCGCCCTTGCCGATGACCGTGACTGTGTCAGGCAGCACGACGCTTTTGATTTCGTTTCTACGGAAATTGCACCGCTCGGTGCGCAGTCTCGGTGCCCCCGGCGAAAACGCGTAAGCACCTATCTCCGTGACCGCGCTCTTGCCGATCTCGCGCGGCACTTCGACATCGCCGCGGTTGCCCTTGTAGCTCGTTATCCGCAGTGTGCCGTCATCGAGCTTCTCATAGCTCCATATCTTCTTCAATTCCGTGACGGAATTTGGGTCGGCGTTAAGCTCGGCAAGCATTTTCTTTTCAGCTTTTATCTGTTCGGCAACAAGGTCGGCGGTGCGGTTCTTGAAGTCGAGCAGAAACGCAGTGCATTCCGTCTTGCCTGTTTCTGTCGCGTATTGTATCATTTCGTCGCGCTTTTTCGGCGCTTTCAGCCAGCCGTTCTCCGCGCAGAGCTTAAGGCACTGCACGCTTTCCATATCTATCGCGGCTTTCATGGTCTGCGTCTTGTTCATCTTTTTCTGATTGAAATTCTCCAGAATAAACTTAAAGAACTCGGGCTTAAACAGCCGAAAGCGCTTGCGGTGCGGATTGTAATTCGCCCAGTAGACAGACTCGGTGTAGTGAAGAGTTTTTCCGCCGACCTCTTCCACAATGCTCCCCATTACGTCCAAAAATTCATCATCGCCGAGAGTGTCCAGAATGGTGCAGTATTCCTGCCAGTCGAAGCTGCGCCCGCCCTCGGTAAGCACGGCTATGCGGTTTTCCGTGAATTTCGCGCCAAGTTCTTTCAGCGCGGCGGTTATCTTTTGGCTGCCGCTTATTATCGAATAGAAAAGCAGCTCGCCCGCGTCAAACTCAACACGTTCGCGGTTTTCGTACAGATATTTCACTATCTCGACGCGCTCGTCGATGGGCAGCACGTTCAGCGTTCTGATCGAAACGCCTTTCCGGTCTTGAATGATGACAGAGTTTTCGAAGCATGGATCGTTGGTGACAATGTAAGCCGCATGGAGCGCTTTTGTCATCTCCAACGGCGACAGCCAATAGCTTATTTTATAGTAGCTGCCCCGACCCTCCGGCCAGACAAACCTGAACGTCGCGCCGTTTTCCACCAGCACGCGCACATAGTCAAGTCCGCAAAAGCGGCAGGCAAACCCCAATGCCCGCGATGAGTTTTCCACATAGCCGAGCGTCTTATACAGCGCGTCCACTTCCCCCGTCGACTTTGTAAGCACCGCATTAGCGAGTATATGCGATTTTTCCATTATGTATCCTCCTCAGAACCGTATGGTATTTTTACAATAATTTCGGCGTTTTATCGCCTGTAATATCAGATATATTCCTTGTACGCAAAAGCGATATTGTTTTCCTTGCAGTACTTTTCAGCATACGAGCCGGCATACACCAGAATTGTAAGCTTGTTGCACGCCCAGAACGGACTTTCGGACATGGTGTTTTTCGGTATCTTCTTTATCGAACGCGGCAATTCGACCGTCTCCAGACCCGTACAGTAATAAAAAGCCGCTTCGCCTATCTCGGCAACGCCCTCGCATATCTTCACCGTTTTCAGCGCGGGGCAGCCGTAAAATGCGACCGCGCCGATTTTTTTAATATTGCCGCCGATAACGATATTCTCCATTCCCGTAATATCGAGCATTCCCTTGCTTATTTCGGTGAGCCTTTCGGGAAGATTTATCTGTGACAGCGCTCTGCATTTGAAAAAGGCGAATTCCCCTATTCTTTCAACGGTATCGGGAAGCGTTATTTTTGTGACCGACTTTCTTAGTTCCCGCTGCGCCGCTCTTATTCTCTTGGCGTCGGGCGAAAACGCGTAATCACCGATAGCCGTGACGGTAGCGCCACATATGCTTTCGGGAACGGTTATTTCGGTTCGGTCGCCCTTGTAGCCCGTAATGACTATGTTCCCGTCCGCCGTTTTTTCAAAGCCCCATATTTTCTTTAACTCCGTGAGGGAATTCGGGTCGGCGTTCAGTTCGCGGAGCATTTTCTTTTCTGCTTTCGCCTGTTCGGCGGCGAGGTCGGCGGTGCGGTTCTTGAAGTCGAGCAGCCATGCCGCGCATTCGGTCTTGTTGTTGTCCGAAGCGTATTTTATCATCTCGTCGCGCTTTTTCGGTTGGGCGAGCCAGCCGTGTTCAGCACAGACCGCCAGCAGCTCCGACTTATCTTTATCTATGTAATCGCACATCAGTCTGCGCTTGTTGATACGCTTATTGTCAAAGCATTCGATAACGCACTCCAGCACGGAAGGTTCTTCTATATTGGACGGCGACGCGTCTTTAAAAATCGAGCTGAAATAAATTATCGGCTCGTCGAGCTCGGCACGCAAATTCCGCATGACTGCTGTGAATTTCTTTGCTTTCATTTTATCCGCGCTCTTGCAGAACGTATACTGTATCGCGCAATACTTTTCAAACATTCCGCTGTCGGTCGGCTTTTTTCCTGTGCCTGCGGAAAGCGCGTCCTTAACGGTCGGCGTGAGCATTGTTCCCGATTTTTTCAGCCGCTTTATCTCGGCGGCGTTATTGGCGAGTATCGCCGCAAACAGCTTGTCATCCGTGTATTCCCGCATATTATTTCTCCTTAAACGCGAAAGCAATATTGTTTTCGCGGCAGTATTTCTCGGCGTAAGAGCCGCGCGGAACTATTGCCGTGACCTTGGGCGAATGAAAGAACGCGTTTTGTATTTCGTCGGAGGTCGGGGTCGGCCGGTGGTTCATTATTTCCTCCAGCGAGGCGGGTAGCTCGACTGTTTCCAGCTCGGGGCAGAACGCGAAAGCGAGTTTGCCTATGCACCTGACACCCTCGGAGACCGTAACGGTTTTCAGCGCCGTGCAGTTATAAAACACGCTCACGCCCGTTTCCTCAACACTGCCCGGTATCAGCGCCGCTCTCAATCCCGTTCCGGAAAACGCGCCGTTCCCGAGTATTTTCAGCCCTGTTGGCAGCGTTATCTCACGCAGACTGCGGCAATCGGAGAAAGCGCTGCCGCCGATCTCCGTAACGACGCTTGGAATATCAACGTGTTCAAGCGCGTTGCAATTATTGAACGCGCCTATGCCGATACACGTTACGGTCTCGGGGAGCACGACCCTTTTCAGCGCGTTCACCCGAAACTCCAAAATCTCCGAAGGCGTTCTTTGGGCGAAATATCTGTACGCGGAAAACGCGCCGCGCCCTATCGCCGAAACGGTATCCTTTCCGATCCTCTCGGGAACGGTTATCTCCCCGCGCATAATTTTGCAGCAGGTTATTTCAAGCGTTCCGTCGCCGAGCTTTCTGAACCGCCACTGCTTTTTCAGCTCCGATACCGAGTTCGGGTCGGCATTCAATTCACGGATCATTTTCTTTTCGGCTTTCGCACGCTCGGCGGCGAGGTCGGCGGTGCGGTTTTTGAACTCGAGAAGCCACGCCGCGCATTCGGTTTTTCCGCTTTCGTTTGCGTATTCAATAAGCTCGTCGCGCGTTCTCGGATTTTTCAGCCAGCCGTTGTTCTCGCAGAGCGGCAGACAGCCGAGCGCGTCCTTGTCAATAATTTCACGCATGGTTTTCTTCTTGGACATCTGCCTTTGCTCAAAGGCTTTCAGGACCGCTCCGAATATCTCTGGTTCAAAGCAGCGCTTGTTTCCCCAGAACCAAAGCGCTTCAGAGTAATACAGCGGCTTGTCCGTCTCCATACGAAGCAATGTCAATATCTCGGCGAACGCCGCGCTCGGCAGCGTTTTTAATTCGCGTATAAAATTAAAATAAAGGTCTACGGCGGGATCGCTTGTGTTTTGCTTTCTTCCAAAGCCGTTTTCAAGAATGTTCCGCACGTTTTCGGTAAGCGCCGCACCGTCCGCTTTAAGCTCTTGGACGCGCCTTTTGTCGAGCGTCATTATCGCCTTGAACAGCTCGTCCTCCGCGCCGAATTGCGTATTTAAAGAATAATGCTCAAACGAATTTGTCATATCTCGTCTTTCCTCAATACAAGCTTTATCGCCCAAGCGGGAACCTCGGGTATATCGTAATCCTCATCGATAAACACAAACGCCGTGTCATAGGGCGGCATTTTCGCGGGGAACGTTCCAAAACCGTCCGTAAAGTAGATAAGCCCCTTAAGATTGTCGAACTCCTTTATCTCGACAAGCGAATCCACATAGCTGAAAACAGGGCGGAAGTCCGTGCCGCCGAAGCCGCGCAGCTTCATATTTTTCAGATACTCGTCAAATTCCTCCTGCGTGGTGATCTTCACGTCCTCCTGTATCGCCGCATCGCACTGGATTATGTGCAGATTTATCTTGGAGAAAAAGCTCTCGGTGGATTTAAGGATATTATAGGTTTTCTGAACAAACGTCTGCACCAGCTCACCCGACACCGAACCCGACGTATCTATCGCAATAACAAAGTCCTTTATCCGCTTGACCTCCTTGTATTCCAGCGGCTCGATAAGCGGCATATTTTCATACAGCTCCAGCCCATAGGTGTAAAAATTATAGTCAAACTCGTCGGGATTTATCTTCATTACCTCGCCGCGCACAGCGAACTTTTTCAAAAACTCGGTGTAGTCGTAGCGCTCGCGGTTGACCTCCTTAAGGTTCTGCGTAAGCAAGCCCGGCTCTATGCCCTGCCGCTTGCCGAACGCCTCCATATCCACCTGCATACGCTCCGCGATGCCCGACCAATCGTCGACAAGCTCAAAATAACGCTCACTTGCGCCGCTGCCGTCCTCGTCGCCGCCGTTTGCTTTCCCGTAACCCGGTATGCCGCGACCCGCCTTTTCCCCGTCGGACATATACCATATAAGATGATCGTCCGCTTTAAAAAGCATTTGCAGCGTCTGAATTGACTTTTCGGGGAGCTTTTTGTCCACAAGAAAATGGTAGACCTTTTCCGCTGAAAGCGACGTCATCTCACCCTTGAACCCCTCAAGGAACTGCTTTTGCTGCCCCGCTTTCAGCGTTTCCAGATACGGCAAATTCAGATCGTTGATAACGCTTTCCACAGCAACGTCGCACGCGATATTCCACAGATCGCGGTCTATCGCGGGATTAACAAACATATGCTTGAACACACAATGGAACACCGAATGCAGAAAATTCCGCACGGGAAGATTTTCCTCCATGCGATACGTCGTCAGAATATGCTTCGGATCGTACAGAAAAACCCGCCCGTCCGTCGTGGTGCACGACGTGAAATCGGGTTTCGGACTTATATCGAAACGGCTCAGCGCCATATCCAGAAAACGCAGATTTACCAGCAATTTGTTTCGCGACATATTGATTATTTCCAGCGCGATCTTGTCAATTTTTTCCTGTGTTACTTCATCAAGCATTTTGAACTCCTATCTTGATAGCAAAGCTGCGCACCGGCTCACTCCGTTCGCCTAGCCGAGCGGAATT
>CAJTTH010000002.1:43509-140598 GCA_910579125.1 uncultured Oscillospiraceae bacterium
ACAGCCTTTCCGCTTCACTTCGTTTCGCTGCAAGTCTGCAATTTCACTCGCTTGCGCACTTTGCGCGATTTAAATAGCAAAGCTGCGCACCGGCTCACTCCGTTCGCCTAGCCGAGCGGAATTACAGCCTTTCCGCTTCACTTCGTTTCGCTGCAAGTCTGCAATTTCACTCGCTTGCACACTTTGCGCGCTCTAAATAGCAAAGCTGCGAACCGCTCACTCCGTTCGCCTAGCCGAGTGGAATTGCAGCCACTTTATGTTGCTCTTGGCGTTATGCCGTTTGTTAATTCGCTCCTAAGATTTTATCAGCTAACGCGCCGCTTTGCTGAATACGCACCCGCAATAATTCTGCCTGTACAGCCCGTATTCGCGCGACAATTCTATCGAACGCAGATAACCGCCTTTTTTCTTGAAATCGTTCGGCAAATGTTCCACCTTATAAATTTCGGATAATTCGCCGCCGATTTCGTTAAGTCTTTGAGCGTTCTTCAACGGACTTATCGACAGCGTTGAACAGAAATAATCAAATCCGTGCTCGGCGGCGTATTTCGCGGCGCGTTCCAGCCGCAGTCTGTAGCATATAAAGCACCTTTCGCCGCCCTCGGCGCAGTTCTCCAAGCCCTTTACCGCCGCAAAAAATTCCTCGGGATCGTACTCGTCAACAATAAGCGTTACGGGGTTCTTCACGGGAAGCACCCCGACAAGTCTGCGAAGCTCCTCGGCGCGCTTATCGAATTCCTCTTTCGGGAAGATATTCGGATTGTAAAACAAATCGGTTATCGAGAAATACCTCGACAAATATTCCAGACAGTAACTCGAGCATGGCGCGCAGCAGCTGTGCAGCAGCAAACGCGGAGTTCCGTCAAGCGTTTTCAGCAGCTCGTCGAGCTTACGCTGATAATTGATCTTCTGCTCCATAATTATTTCCCCGCGTAAATATCCCGCTGTGCCACGGCGAGCCTGTCGCAGCGTTCGTTCTCGGCGTGACCCGCGTGACCCTTTATCCAGCGGAACTCCGCCTTATGCACTTCCAATAATTTCAGCAGGCGCTCCCAAAGATCGGGATTAAGCGCGGGTTTGCCGTCGCTTTTCTTCCAGCCGCGCTTGCGCCAGCCGACCGCCCAGCCCTTGGTTATTCCGTCGACAACATACTTGCTGTCGGTGGTTATCCTCACCTCGCACGGGAATTTCAGCGCTTCCAGCGCCGTTATCACGCCGAGCAGCTCCATACGGTTATTGGTAGTGTGAGCTTCGCCGCCGCTTAATTCCTTTTCCTTGCCGTCGCAGCGCAGTATCGCCCCGAAACCGCCCGGTCCGGGATTTCCGCTGCAAGCGCCGTCGCTGAATATTTCAACAAATCTCATTTTTATGCACCTCTCAATACATCTATTATACTATAAATCCGCTCCAATGTCAAGGAAACGCTGCTGCCCGATTTCCCGGCGGACGGGAACTACATTTTAAAGGATATTGACAAATACTCAAAAAATCACGAGGGTGACTACATAGGCGGCGAATTGTAAAGCCGCGTTCATGAACATATGAAAAAAATGTAATTTTTGCTAAAATTTCGATTGATTTATTTTTTCGGGTATGCTATAATGTTTTCAACAAACTGTTTTCGGAGGAAGAATTATGGGCAAGATAACACTTGATTGGAACGAGTATATTGCGGCGGCGCGCACGGCTGTCGCGGAGGGCATCGTGCTGTTGGAGAACAACGGCGCGCTGCCGCTGAAAAAGGACGAGGAGCTTGCGGTCTTCGGACGTATTCAGGAGCATTATTACAAGAGCGGCACGGGTTCGGGCGGCATGGTGAACGTCGACCGCGTCTACAATATCACCGACGGTCTTGTAGAGTGCGGAATAACGCTCAACGAGAAGCTTCGCGGGGTGTACGCCGAGTGGGAAAAGTCAAATCCTTACGACCCGGGAGTGGGCTGGGGCGGCGAACCTTGGTCGCAGAAGGAAATGCCGCTTGACGACGCGGTCTGCGCAAGGGCTGCCGAAACGTCCGCGGCGGCGCTGTGCATTATCGGCAGAACAGCGGGCGAGGAGCAGGACTCCACGGACAGCGAGGGCTCGTTTAGGTTGGCGGCTGCGGAGCTTGATATGCTGAAAAAGGTGCGCGCGCATTTCAAGAAAATGACCGTTCTGCTGAACGTCGGCGGAATTATTGATATGAGCTTCGTCAAGGAAGTTAAACCCGACGCTGTTCTGTACGCTTGGCAGGGCGGAATGGTCGGCGGTCTCGGAACGGCGGACGTGCTTGTCGGCAGCGTTTCCCCAAGCGGAAAATTGTCCGACACTATTGCCGAAAGCGTCGCCGATTATCCCTCGGCGAACCGGTTCGGCAATACCGAGCGCGAGTTCTATTGCGAGGACGTGTACGTCGGCTACCGTTATTTTGAGACGTTCGCGAAAGATAAGGTGCTGTATCCGTTCGGATACGGGCTTTCGTATACCCGTTTTGAGCTTGAACGCTCCGCCGAACGGAAAGACAAGTCGATAACGCTTGAAGTCACCGTGAAAAACGTCGGCGAACGCAGCGGAAAAGAGGTCGTTCAGATATATTTCCAAGCGCCGCAGGGCGAGCTCGGAAATTCTCTGCGACAACTTTGCGCGTTCAAAAAGACCAAGCTGCTCGCGCCCGGGGAAACGCAGACGCTGCGGTTTGAGATAGCGCTTGAAGACCTTGCAAGCTACGATGACAGCGGCGTTACGGGAAACAAGTCGTGCTATGTGCGCGAGGCGGGCGAGTTCACGCTTTACGCGGGAACGGACGTGCGCGGTGCGGAAAATGTCTGCGCGTTCACGCAGGCGGAGACTGTCGTCGTTAAACGGCTCAGCGAGGCTTGCGCGCCTGTTCTGCCGTTCGAGAGAATAAAGCCCGTTTTCGGGAACGGCAAATTTACAGTCACAATGGAGAACGTTCCCTTGGCGACCGTGGATATGGACAAACGCCGCGCGGAAAATCTGCCGAAAGAGATCGCGCAGACGGGCGACAGGGGCGTCAAACTCGCGGACGTCGCCGACGGAAAACGCACTATGGACGAATTTATCGCGCAGCTTTCCGACTACGATCTGTCCTGCATCATACGCGGCGAGGGCATGGGCAGTCCCAAGGTTACGCCCGGAACGGCGGCGGCTTTCGGGGGAGTTACCGATAATTTAAAGGGCTTCGGGATACCCGCGGGCTGCTGCGACGACGGTCCGTCGGGAATGCGGCTGGACTGCGGCACAAAGGCGTTCAGTCTGCCGAACGGTACGCTCATGGCGTGTACGTTCAATACCGAGCTTGCGGAGGAGCTGTTCGCGATAGCGGGTGTAGAGATCGCCGCGAACAACGTCGAGTGTCTGCTCGGTCCGGGCATGAACATTCACCGTCACCCGCTGAACGGACGTAATTTCGAGTATTTCAGCGAGGACCCGTACCTTACGGGAAAGCTCGCGGCAGCGGAGTTGCGCGGTCTGCACCGCGCGGGCGTTACCGGAACGATCAAGCATTTCTGCGGAAACAATCAGGAGACGGGGCGGCATTCGATAGATTCCGTCATCTCTGAGAGGGCGCTCCGCGAGATATATCTCAAAGGCTTTGAGATCGCCGTCAGGGAGGGCGGCGCTAAGACCGTCATGACCACCTACGGCTCGCTGAACGGGCTGTGGACGGCGGGAAATTACGATCTCTGCACCACGATACTTCGCGGCGAATGGGGCTTTGAGGGCTTTGTGATGACCGATTGGTGGAGCGACATGAACGACAGAGGAGGAGCGCCCTCCAAAAACAACTTCGCGGCAATGGCGAGAGCGCAGAACGATGTTTATATGGTTTGCTCGGATTCCTCGAAGAATCTCATTGACGACAACACCCTGTCATCACTTGAAGCGGGCAAGCTGACGCGCGGCGAGTTACAGAGAAACGCCGCCAATATCTGCCGTATGGCAATGGGAACGCGCGCAATGGCGCGGCTTCGCGGAACTGCCGACGAAATCGAAATAATCAACCGTCCCTACGAAGACGACAGCTACGACGCTGACGACGTGATCTTCTACCCTACAAAGAACGGCGAGCTTACGCTGCCGCTCGACGGCGTAAATACCGAAAAGGGAGCGTCTTATGTGTTCGCGTTCGATATCGACGTTCCCGGCAGGTATGCGGTAACGCTTTCGGCGAGATCGAACCTCAGCGCGACAGCGCAGACACCCGTAACGCTGTTTACAACAGGCTTCCCGTCGGCGGTGTTCACCTACAACGGCACGGGCGGCGAGTGGCATGAAATAGATCGCGAGGTGAATATGTACTCGCGGTTCTTGGTGTGCCGATTGTACTTCGGCGCGAGCGGTCTGGAGCTTAAGGAGTTAAAGCTGAAAATTGTCAGCGCGTACAGCGGACAATAAAAAACAAAAGCGGGGGCTGTGCGCCTCCGCTCTTGCTTATTCGAGAACAGTCTGCTTTGATTTGTGGCAAGGAAATGCTGCCGTTATACGGACGCTTTACTCGACCGCCATGACATACTCCACCGCGCCGTCCGAAACCGTATCGGGTTCGGAGCTGCCGACAAAGAGCGCCAGAAAGGCTATCGAGACCGAAAGTGCTATAACTGCGATGTGGCTTTTTTTCATCTTACTGTCCTCCGTATATTTTATCAAGGCGCGGAAGTCCGGGAACGGGGAAGAATTGGGAGAAACAACTTTGGCAGGTGAAAAATCCGCTCCCGCACCTCCGCGCCTTGGAAAAAGCGTAATAAGTGATTTTTTGTCCTTCGTGGCTTTGGAGATTTTTACCTCTTAAATATTTACCCCTCTATATAATAAAACGTTAAAAAAGGCAAAATGTTACACTTTTTTTGATAATTTTTTCATTTTTGTAGATGTGCACAAAATGTTTATGTTGAATTTGTTGCATACCACAAGAGGTTAGTGCCTTTTTTAGGGAAAAGGATAAATTTCCGTTTGCAGCGGGAACAAGATTAAATAGGCTCTGCCGTGAATTATTTTGTTGTTATCCGCGGTTTCGTTTAATTTTTTTAAATGTCCTCTCGCGCCCCGTGCGGCAACACATAAATTAAGAACCTGTCCACATAGCCCGAAATGCTCGGATTGCGAAGCGGATTTTTCGCAGAACGAGACAATTTTTCGTAGGAATACTGTATGTATTTCAAGAAAAATTAACGGAGTTATGCGGAAAATTCGCCGCAATACGGGCGTTGAGCGGCTATGTGGACAGGTTCTAAGGCAACACGCACAATTATTGTCGAGCGGTTGCCTGAAATAAACGGAACAACGGCAAAAATTTAATCAAAACAAACCGCAAACTAACGAAAAAGATAAATTAAGTAACAATATAATGTATATGTTAATGCAATATATACTAAAACCAGTGGCAATATTTAGCCAAAAAGCCAATTGAAAAAACGATTACAATTTGTTATACTGTTGTTAGGGTATTTTATTTAAAATTTATCCGGTGCAAAAAATAAAACTTGAGAGGTGCTTAAAATGAGCTTAGAAATTATTGGTCAGAGCATACCGAATATGCCCTGGCAGGATCGTCCCGAGGGCTGTAAGGACGTTGTCTGGCGTTATAACGCAAATCCGATCATTCCGCGTGATCTGCTGCCGAACAGCAACTCGATCTTCAATTCCGCGGTAGTTCCGTTTGAGGGCAAGTTCGCGGGCGTTTTCCGTGTTGACGACAAGGAAAGAAATATGGCTATCCACGCGGGCTTCTCCGACGACGGAATCCATTGGAACATCAACCCCGAAAAGGTCGAGTGGATCAACGACGATCCCGCAGCAAAAGAGGCAAATCCGTGGCAGTACGGATACGACCCCCGCTGCGTATGGATCGAAGACCGCTTCTGGATCACATGGTGCAACGCATACGGTTGGAAACCCACTATCGGAGTGGGCTGGACAAAGGACTTCAAGGAGTTCCATCAGTGTGAAAATGCGTTCCTGCCCTTTAACAGAAACGGAGTTTTGTTCCCGAGAAAGATAAACGGCGAGTACGTTCTGTTCTCGCGTCCGTCCGACAGCGGTCACACGCCGTTCGGCGATATGTACCTGTCCCACTCCAAGGATATGACCTATTGGGGCAAGCACAGACACGTAATGGCTCCCGACAAGGGCTGGGAATCTAAAAAAATCGGCGCCGGTCCTATCCCGATCGAGACTTCCGAGGGCTGGCTGGTGTTCTATCACGGCGTTCTCGAGAGCTGCAACGGCTTTGTTTACAGCTTCGGCGCGTGCATTCTCGACAGAGATCAGCCCTGGAAAGTAAAGTACCGCTGCAAGGAGTATCTCATCAACCCGCGTGAGACCTACGAGTGCATAGGCGATGTTCAGAACGTAACATTCCCCTGTGCCGCTCTCTGCGACAAGGATACCGGCAGAATTGCAATCTACTACGGCTGCGCGGATACCGTCGTTTCTATGGCGTTCTGCTACGCCGAGGAGGTTGTCGAGTACGTTAAGGCGCACTCCAACAAATATTAAGCACCCATAACAAAAATACGCCCGCCGTTTATCATTTGGCGGGCGTTATCATTTGTTCGCTCAAATTCTCTTTACAAGAAATTCCAGAATATCGTTCATTACCTCATCGCGGTTAAGCTCGAAGATCAACTCGTGGCGAGCCTCGCGGTAGATGCGCAGATTAACGTCGCAGCCGTGTTCAAGATACTTCGCGACGGCGCTGCGTACTCCGTTTCCGTATTCGCCGATAGGGTCCATGCCGCCGCTCATGAACAGCATGGGAAGGTCGGTCGGGGTATTCTCGATAACGGGCTTGCTGTTCGCGCACATCAGCGCGTTCAACAAATCGCGGAATCCCGCTATCGTGAACGTGAAGTTGCATTTGGGGTCGGCGCAGTACTTGTCGACGTTCGCGTCGTCGCGCGAGAGCCAGTCGTTGGGCGTGCGGCGGTTTTCCGTGCGGAGGTTGAACATTCCGAAAACCACCTTTGCGCCGAACTCGTGACGGTACAGATCGCCGTGATTGCGCGCTATCAAATCCATTGCGCGGCGCAAAGGCGCGGAGCCCGTAATGCCGCCCGCCGTTCCCATAATTATCGCGCCGTTCCAGCGGTCGCCGCCCGAAAGCACCTTGTATTCTCCGCAGTCATTGCAAAGCGCGTCGTCGGCATTGCCGCAGTTCTCGCAGTCCTCGGGAACAGTGACGCTGCAATATTTCGAGAGATAAATTCTCGCCATAAAGCTGCCCATACTGTGCCCCATAAGGAAGTGCGGTATATCGGGGAACTTCTTTTCAAGGACGGTTTTCATTCTGTGCAGATCGCGCACCATATTCACATAACCGCGCTCCGCGCCGAAATAGCCGAGCATATTATCGCCGCGAACCGAGTTTCCGTGACCAATATGGTCGTTCCCCGCGAACGCGATGTCATTGTCGCAGAGGAACCTCGCGAAATCCTCATAGCGCTCGATATACTCGCACATACCGTGCGACAGCATAAGCACCGCTTTCGGCTTCTCGGGAGTGTAGATGTAGAAATGCACGTCGCAAAGTCCGCTCGTGCTCGGAAATGTTCCTGTGATCTTTTTCATAACAAATTCTCCTTTTCGTATTATTTTATAGTTTGATAACCGATAGTAAAGGTTATTATTTGCCTCTGCAGCAGATTTATGCCGTTACAGCTTGCGCTCAAGCTGACAGTCAAACGGTTCGGCGCGAACGTGCTCCTCGTTGTAAACCTCGGCTTCAACGCAGCCCATTGCTTTGTAGAACGCTTGACTTTCCACCGCCGAATGCGCCGAAATGTACAGCTTCTCCGCGCCGTGCTCACGCGCCCAATCGCACGCTCTCGTGAACAGCTCGCGCCCTATGCCGTTCCCGCGCATATCCGCAGATACGTGGATACTTGTCAAGTCAAGGTACTTCTGTACGCTGCCGAATAATTGCGGCTCGACAGACGCAAAGCCTTTCAGCACATTGTCCGAGAATGCTCCGTACACTACGCCGCCTGTTGAAACGGTGTTTTTTAAGCACTTTATTCCGAACGCATAATCATCCTCGCTCCAGTCGTCAATAAACGGATCGCTTTTGATAACCCATTTGCCGTCAATCTTCCGCCAACAATCGTTGACGACTTGTCGGCGGATAAATCCGGAGAATAACTCTCTGTCGATTTCCGCCGCATTCAACTCTCTGTATTCAACCATAATATCAATCCTGTGGGTTTATTTCGATCCCCCAACCCTCCAATTTCCGAAGCAGTTCCTCGGGCGGGTCAAGGTGCATATTGAAAGTAAAGCCCTCCAAATTCGGGAATTGCTTTATCTCACGTTCGCTTATATCGGTAACGGCGAACATCGCGCCGTCGTCGTATTTTTCCCAGTCGAGCCACTGCGGATTTATGTTGCCGTATACATTCATTTCCTCGCCTGTGTACAGATAGCGTATTTTCGGGGCGAGGGAACGCGGTATTTTCAGCTCCGTGAAGAATTTTGTGCCGCGCTCAATATACTCCTCCAGCCGTCTCAGCGACTCCTCCTCGGAAACGGTCGCGAAATCCGATCTGTACCGCTCAAAGAACTCGTCCGCGGCATTGTACGGCTCACCGAGAAGCTTTAGCTGATACATCAGCACCTCGACGACCGTCAGCTTGAACGGCAGATTATCAAACACCAGAAACTCACTTTCCACTTTCCAACCCTCCGTTGACCGCCTCCAGCCGGTAAATGGGCTGCCCCATATCGCTGAAACGCTTTTCGTATTCGGTAATTATATTCCCCTCAAAGCCGCTGTTATGCAGATCGAGCGAGATGTTTTTCATCGGAAATCCGCATTGCGAAAATTGCTCTATTGAAAATTCAAAGAAATGCATATTATCGGTTTTCTGGTGAATTTCCGCGCCGTCCTTGAGTACGCGGCGGTATATCTCCAGAAACCGCGCGTGGGTCAGACGGTGGTTCGCGTACTGCTTTTTCGGGAACGGACAACTGAAATTCAAAAACAGCCGATCGACTGTATGTTCGTGAAACAAGTGGTCCAGGTACTCCGCCTGCCCCATACAAAAGCGCAGATTGGGCAATTGCAGCCGCATTTCCTCCTCCGCGCCCGTAACAAGCACGTTCGGCGTTTTCTCGATAGCGATAAGGTTTATGTCGGGGTTGCGCTTGGCGAACTCCACTGCGAACCCGCCCTTTCCGCAGCCTATTTCAAGGTACAGCGGCTTGTCGTTCCCGAACGTTTTCTCGGAGCTTACGAAATATTCCTCCGAAAGCGGATCGCCCGCGTGCTCGTTCTGACACTGCATATACAGCATGACGGGACTGCACGCGGCAAGCCGATCGTCAAGGTTCTTTTTTCGTCTCATTCGCATGACGTTTTATCTCCTGTCGGTGATTTATGAATTAAGAACCTGTCTTCACAAGATTTGTGCGTGGATTTTCGAGCAAATTTTGTCGAGGACAAGGCGGAAGCCCGCAGGAATACTTGACGTATTTCAAGGGATTCCAACGCAGTCATCGGCAAAATTTGCCGAAAAGACGCGTGCGATATCTTGTGAAGACAGGTTCTTATACCAGTTCTCTACCCATAAGCACGCCCATTATAGACGCCATCATCAGCCCTCTCGTCCAGCCGCTCGAATCGCCGAGACAATGCAGTCCCTTAATGTTTGTGTTGAAATGCTCGTCCATTTTTATGCGGTTGCTGTAAAATTTCAGCTCGGGGGAGTAGAGCAGCGTCTCGCGGCTCGCGAAGCCCGGAACCACGTCGTCCACCGCCTTGATGAAGTTGATGATGTTCGTCATGGTGCGGTAGGGGATCGCCGCCGTAATGTCGCCCGCGACCGCGTCGGGGAGCGAGGGCTTGACGTTTGAGAACGACAGCTCCTTTTCCCATGTGCGCTTGCCGTCAAGAATATCGCCGTAGCGCTGCACGAGAATATGTCCGTTGCCCAGCATATTCGCAAGCTCGCCGACCTTTTTTGCGTACTCAATCGGCTGATTGAACGGCACGCTGAAATTATGCGAGCAGAGTATCGCGAGATTGGTATTGTCGCTCTTTATGTTCTTGTAGGAGTGACCGTTTACGACCGCAAGCCCGTCGTCATAGTTCTCCTGTGCGACAAAGCCGCCCGGGTTCTGGCAGAACGTCCTCACCTTGTTGCGGAACGGCGCGGGGTAGCCGATGAGCTTGCTCTCGTACAGCACCTCGTTGACCTCCTCCATGACCTCGTTGCGCACCTCGACGCGCACGCCGATGTCGACCGTTCCGGGACGGTGCTCGATACCGTGAGCGACGCAAATTTTCTCCAGCCAGTCCGCGCCTTTTCTTCCTGCCGCGATAACCGTCTCGTTTCCGCTTATCGCGTTCCCCGAACAGATAACGCCCTTGCAAACGCCGTCCTCGACGATAATATCGTCGCAAGCCGTATTGAACATTATCTCCACGCCGTTGTCAAGCAGATGCTTTTCAATGCGCGCGTAGAGCTGCTGAGCCATTTCCGTTCCCAGATGACGGATAGGGCAGTCTACCAGCTTAAGGCTCGCGTTTATTGCCTTCTTGCGTATTTTGCGGATCTTGTCCGGGTCGGAAACTCCCTCCACGCGCTCGTCCGCGCCGAATTCCAGATAAATTTTGTCGGTGTAGGCGATCGTCTCCTGCGCCGCCTGTTCGCCGATAAGCTCGGGGAGCGTGCCGCCGACCTCACAGGACAGCGAGAGTTTGCCGTCCGAGAACGCCCCCGCGCCCGAAAATCCCGTCGTTATATGGCAGTCGGGTTTGCAGTTCATGCATTTTCCCGTCTGCGATTTCGGACAGTGCCGCTTTTCCACGGGCTGCCCCTTTTCGATTATCAGTATCTTTTTATTCGAGCCTCGCCGCAGCATTTCTGCGGCGGTAAAAATGCCCGCAGGACCCGCGCCGACAATTATCACATCATAATTCATAAGATCATCCTTTATTGCGCATTTGTATATAATTCACCATAATACTAATTTACCATAAATTTCGGAATTTGTCAATATTTTAAAGTTATTTTATTCCGAAACGCCTCATATATTTTTAACAAAAATACTTGTGAAAAGCAAAGGAGCAGACGATGGAAAATATTGTAAACATATCCCGTAACCGCGGAGCGCTTCCGCGTGATAATTCGGACTATGAGGAATTACAGATAACGGACAGCGTTCCCGAGGAATACGAGCCGCCCGCAGAGCCCGCCGCCGAAACGGACAAGCAGGAAGAAACGCTTGTCTACACGCACGTTCGATCGCCCGAGCTTCACCGCGGCGGAACGCGTATCCTTATGGGGCTCACGGCGGTATGCGGAGCGGTCTCGGGCGCGGTCATGGCGTTTTCGGGGAATGTCGACCCTGCGGCTTATGAAATGCTGTCCAAATCGCTTGTCGGGGAGTTCGGCGAGATATTTCTGCGCAGCGTAATTATCGGCGCGGCGTTTCTGGCAGCGGAGTTTGTACTCGGATTTTTCGCGCTCGGCGATTGGTTTGTGTGGATATTGCCGCTGTGCTATTCCATGGGCACGGCGCTGAGGGTCGCCGTTTCGGGAACGGGCGTGCTGCTGCCGTCCGCAGCGGCGGGAGTGTGCGCGGCAGCGTTCGCGGCGGCGACCTCGGCGGCGTTCTCGCAGACGCTTCTGCGGCTGTCGAAAGGCGGCACGGTGTATCTTGATTTCTCGCCGATAAGGAATTACGCGCTCGCGTTTACGGGTTACATGGTAATTATTGCGGCAGCAGCCGTTTACGAGGGTATCGCCCTTAATTGGCAGTGACAATTCAACAAAAAGCGCCGGACAAATATCCGGCGCTCGTCAAATTATAAAAGCGAAGTATCGGAAAGCGTTATCCTTTCAGCAGCTTTACCCGTAGTCTCAAAAATGACAATAACGTTTTTCCCCTTTTTTAGCAGCGGCGCGGGAACATACAGCCGCCGCTGCGGACCGATCTCCCAAAACCGCCCGATATTAAAGCCGTTGACAAATGCGCACCCGCGCCCGAAGCCCTCCGTATCAAGGAACGTATCGCCGAGGTCGTCAACGTCAAATTCAAAACGGTAAAACGCGGGAGCGCCCTCGAGGTGCACGCCGCCGAATTCGAGCGCGGAGATCTGCGTTTCGTCCAACGGCAGCGGAAATATCTCATAGCCGAAGCAGCGGCGGTCGTTGATCTTCACGCCGCCCAATATCCCCTTGCGCTGATTTTCAAGGTTCGTGCCGAAATTCTCACGCCCGATATTCTCGCAAAGCAGCTCCGCAGCGCCGCACAAAACGGGCTTTTCGGGTTCGTATTTCTGATAAAGCACATCGCCCTCAGCGTCGAAAAGCCGCTCCCTGTCGGCAAAGCATATCACTCTGTCGGCGGCGTTCTCAATGCAAATTCCGTTTATCTCCTCATTAACGCGAAGCCGATAGAGAATATACCCATAGTTCTGTCCGATCTCCTCCATGGAAAGCGGATAGGGCGAACGAACGGGCGCGGAAATTTTCTCGATAACGGAGAACAGATCAACGCTGCCCGAACAAGCTGTTTCCCCGTATTCTTTGCGCCGAATTTCCGTGGAAAGCGGTATCTGCTCAAAGCTGCGGTATTTCGAGATAACGCTTCTGAAGCGCTCATATTTTTCGGTGATCCTCCCGTCCTCTGTAAGCGGCGCGTCGTAGTCGTAGGAGGTAACGTCGGCGGTCCTGTTTCCGCAGTTCCGACCGCTCATAAACCCGAAGTTTGTACCGCCCTCGAACATATAAAAATTCACGCTGCCGCGTTTCAGCAGCTCGTCAAGCTCCGCTGCCGCTTTCTCGGGAGCGGTAGTATGGTGCTCCTCGCCCCACGCGTCAAACCACCCGTCCCAGAATTCCATACACATAAGCGGCTTGTCGTCGCCGATGATTTTCTTCATCTGCGCGAACTGCCATTCCGCGCCCGAGCCGAAATTTCCCGCGGCAAGCGCTCCCCCGACCATTCCCGACTTGAAAACGGTTTCGCTCCAAGGACCGTCCGATGTGGCGAACGGCACGGTTATCCCGAAAGAACGCATAGTGTCGCGCAAAAACTCCAAGTACGCCGTATCGTTTCCGTAGTAGCCGTACTCGTTTTCGATCTGCATTAAAATGATATTTCCGCCCCTGTCGATCTGATACGGCGCAAGTCGGGGCATAAGCTCGCGGTAGTACTCATAAACCGCGTCCAGATACGGCTTGTAGGAGCAGCGCAGCCGCATCCCCCTGTCCGCGAGCAGCCACGCGGGCAGTCCGCCGAATTCCCATTCCGCGCAGATATACGGCGACGGACGAACGATCATATACAGCCCCAGCTCCTTTGCCGCCTCAATAAAACGGTAAACGTCGCGCATACCCTCCCAAAGAAATTCCCCGCGCTTCGGCTCGTGAAAATTCCACGGGATATAAGTCTCAACGGTATTGCAGCCCATATTGACGAGCTTTTCCAGACGGTCGCGCCAATATTCGGGAACAATGCGGAAATAATGCACCGCTCCCGAAATGATCTGAAACGGTTCGCCGTCAAGATAAAATTTGTCTTTGATTTCAAACATAGAGAACCCCCGAAAGAATTTTATTGTTGTAATAATATCACAATTCCGCTTAAAAGTTAACACAAAAACAGAATGCGGAAAAGCACTCCTCGAAAAAGATAACAAAAATCCACAATTTCAAAATTACAGGCAATTCTTTGTGCAACTTGCCTATTGAAAACGTTTTAATTTTGTAGTATTATATATATTAAGAACAAAAGTTTTTAACCGCCGTTTTTCGACAATGACGGTCAGTGTACCCTTGTTTTAAATCAAGGAGGTAAAACTTATGAATATCACGATAAAGGACGTTGCAAAGGCGGCGAACGTATCCGTCGCGACGGTATCGCGCGTGCTGAACAACAAGAACAACGTATCCGAGGAGGCTGTACAGGCTGTCAACCGCGCGGTCGAGGAGCTGGGATACAGCCCGAATTTTTTAGGGCGCGATCTGCGCAAAAGCGAGACTAAGCGCATTCTGGCGATAATCGGCTCGACCGAGCAGAGCTTTTACAGCGACGTTCTGCGCGGAATGCAGGACGCGGCATACGTTGACGGCTATGATATTCTGATAGCCACCACCCGCAACGACCCCGAACACGAAATGCATCTGCTGGGAATGTTGTTTTCACGCGCGGTGGACGGCGTTGTGCTGCTTGCGCCCAAGCTCGACAGCAAGACGATAAGCGACCTGTCAAAGCGCTACTGCATAGCGATCTGCCTGGAACGTCTGGACATCAATGACATTCTCTGCGTAACTATCGACAATGAACGAGCGGGCTTTGACGCGACGAGCTACCTTATCGGAAAAGGCAGACGGCGCATAGGGCTTATTACGACCGAGATACGCAGTCAGTCCTCGGTCGACCGCGAGAACGGCTATATGCGCGCGCTCAAGGCGGCGAATATCCCGTTCGACCCCGAGCTTGTATACTACGGCGATTACGACGCGGATACGGGCACACGCGGCTGCGAGGAGCTTATGAGCCTTGCGAACAAGCCCGATGCTATCTTCTCGATCTCGGACACGATCTCGATAGGCGCAATGAACTATGCCGTCCAGCATGGAATAACGGTCGGCAAGGATCTGCTGTTCTTCGGCTTTGACAATATCGCCTATTCCCATATGTTTATCCCGCGTCTGTCGACGGTCGAGCAGCCGTGCTACCTGCAAGGCAAGACTGTAGTGGAAAAGCTTATCGCCAACATGAAAACGGACGAGCCGGACAAATCTACATATATGCTCCCCCACAGCCTTATTTTAAGGGAGTCAACGGGGGATTAAAGGCTTTCCGCGTTCGATTTGTCAATCTTGTTTTTTTCGTTAATAATTTCCCGCGCTCTGTCAAGGAGCGCGTTCTTTTCGTTCGCGGTCTTTTCCTCGACGACCTCTGCCAGCAGCGCCGCCAAAACATCCCCCATAAGCGGCGACGGCGGCACGATACCTTTGAGATCGCGCCCCGAGACCGCCAGCTCCTTCAGCGTAAAGCAAGGCTGAGCCTCGGCAATCTCCTCCGCGAGCGCGATAGACCGCCGTGCTTCTTCAATTCGCGGACGGACAAACTCTGCCTTTGCGCAGTCATCCGCGATATGCGCGTTCATAATATCGCGGAAACCGTCAAGACCGTGCTTCGAGAGCTGCCGGCGTATATACCGCCGCGACGTGTCAACGGGAATATCGTGGTACTTGACGATATTGCAGACGCGTCCGCGCAGAGCATTGTCGCATTTCAGCATACGCAAAAGCCCGTCGGCAAGCTCGGCGCTTCGTTCCGCGTGACCGTGGTAGTGACATTCGCCGTCCTCTCCGACGCTGCGGCAAAGCGGTTTTCCCATATCGTGGAACAGCATTGCCAACCGCAGAGCGGGTTCGGCGGGAGCGGCAGCAACAGCGCGCGCGGTATGCTCGTACAGTACACTGTCGTGATATTTCGAGCCCTGACCGTACCCTATCTGCTCGCCGAGTGGAGGCAGAATTTCCGCGAAAATTTTCGGAAATTCAAGCATAACGCGCCCGATATCCTTTCCGCAAAGCGCGCGTTTCAGCTCCGAGAAAATACGCTCCGCCGAGACCTTGTGCAGATCGCTTTTGCGCGAAAGCATAGCCAGAGCCGTCTCCTCTTCGACTCTAAACCCGAGCGCCGACGAAAATCTCACCGCGCGCAGTATTCTCAGCGCATCCTCGGAGAACCGCAGCCCGGGGCTGCCGATACAGCGGATAACGCGCGCGCGGATATCCGCTTCGCCGCCGAACGGGTCGACCAAGCCTGTTTTCGGGTTGAACGCGATACCGTTTATGGTGAAGTCGCGACGTGAAAGATCGTCGCGGATATCGCGCGAGAAAGTCACGGAATTCGGGTGTCTGCCGTCCGAGTATTCCCCGTCGACGCGGAACGTGGTGATCTCGGTGCTTATTCCCTTGTACAGCAGTGTGACCGTGCCGTGCTTTATCCCCGTTTCTATAACGCGAAATCCGCCGAAAATGCGCTCGACCTCTTTCGGCAACGCGGACGAGGTCACGTCGTAGTCGTGCGGAGTTTCCCCCATAAGCGCGTCGCGGACGCACCCGCCTACCACAAAAGCGGAAAAACCCGCTCCCTCCAGCCGTTCAAGAATTTCGGCGATCTGAAAAGGCAATTCCATACAGCGCCGCCCCCTTTTCTATATTGTAGCATTTTTTCCGCGAAATTGCAAGGCGAAAAATATGCAGTAATTTGCAGTCTGTCAGGTGATAGAATGATTTTACGGACTAAGGGGGTGAAACTATGTCCGAAAAAGATAAAAACGCAAAGGAATACTTCGCGAAAAACACAAAAAACCTTATAAACTTCGGAAATAAATTCATGAAGTTTTTAAATAACGACGAGCTTATCGCGGCATACGCGGAAAAGGATCTGGAGAAGCTGGCAAAGGTCTGGAAGTTGGTGTTCGAGGTCTTTTCCGAAAATTCGGAGCAAGCCCCGTCGGACAAGCTGGCGGAGCTTATCGGAGCATATAACAGTCTGTCGGAGGACAAGTAATCGCAGCGTGGGGCTTCGGCTCGCGCCCCCTTCTCACCGCCGCTGATAAACGCGCCCGTCACCGCATGGCAACATCAGCGACGGTTCGTCGGGCGCACTCGCCGAAGCCGCGGGCGGGGCACTCCGGGTTGCCGCGCTCCGCGCAGAGACGAAAAGGGAAATGCGAAATTTACCGTTAAGGCAACCCGTCGCGCCCCGCCCGCCTTTGTTGCGCGGCATCCTTGCCGCGCTTTGGGCGGTCACCCTACAACATCGTGTTGTGCCCCGCCCACCTTTGCCGCACGGCGACCGAGCCCGTCTGTAAATAAAAAAACAAGGAGAAACAAATGGAATTTTCGGAAAAACAGAAGCAAGCGCTGCGTCTGCTGAAAAACGGCGGACTGCGGCGGATAAATATATTCGAGGGGAGCGTGCGCAGCGGCAAGACCTACATTTCGATGATAATGTGGGCGTTGTGGGTAGCGGTCTCGCCTGAGGACAAGGCGTATTTGATGTCGGCGAAAACGCTCACGACGCTGAAACGGAACGTGCTCGAGCCGCTGAAGGAGCTGCTCGGCGACGCTTTCACATATAATATGTATAAAAAAGAGGGACGGCTTTTCGGGCGGCGCGTGTACCTTGAGGGCGCGTCAAATTCGCAGTCGGAGGGCAAGATACGCGGAATGACGCTTGCCGGGGCATATTGCGACGAGCTTACACTGTTCAACGAGGAATTTTTCGTAATGCTGCTTTCGAGATTGTCCGAAAAGGGCGCAAAGCTCTTCGCGACGACCAACCCCGACGCGCCCGCGCATTGGGTAAAGCGGAGCTATCTCGACAATAAAAACCTCGATTTGCTGTCGTTAAAATTCACGCTCGACGATAACCCGTTCCTGCCCACCGATTATGTGGCGGCGCTGAAAAAGGAGTTCCACGGGGCGTTCTACGAGCGCTATATTCTCGGCGAATGGGTTGCGGCGGAGGGAAGAATTTACGAGGAATTCACCTCGGCGAACGTGGTGACAACGGCGGAGTTAGCCGAAAAGCTGAATGAAGCGCCGCTCGTAACGTCGGCAATAGGCGTTGATTACGGCGGCAACGGCAGCGCGTCGGCGTTCGTCCACGTCGGCTTTGACGCGGGATTTCGCAACGTTTATGTGCTGTCGGAGTTTTACGATAAGCGCAACCGTTCCGCAGAGAGCCTGATAAGCAGCTTCGCCGAGTATACGGAGCGCGAACGCGAACGCTTTCCGTCATTGTCGGCGGCGTATTGCGACAGCGCGGAGCAGCTTCTTGTGAAGAGCTTCCGTCAGTCGGCGAGGATCGAAGTCCGCAACGCGCTCAAAAAGCCCGTCAACACGCGTATAAATATGCTGAACCGCCTTATCGCGGCAGGACGTTTCTTCGTGTCGGAGGATTGTCCGCACGTCATAGAAGCGATACAAAGCGCCCTCTGGGACGAGAGCTGTCTGCATAAGGACGTAAGACTGGACGACGGCACGTCGAATATCGACAGCCTTGACGCCATGGAATACGCGTTCGAGCGATGTGAGCGTCAGCTCTTCGGGTGGTAACGCAATTTAAAGCGCTGAAACAATTTAATGTTGAAAGCTATTACTTTCCGTAAAAACTCCCCCGAAATATTCCACACATTCAACCGTAAAAACTGTTGAAAGGCGGGTTAAAAATGTGGAAAACTTAATAATTCGGAGGAGTTTTCAACGTTTTTCGCGCAAAATTCAACATTTTTGCACTGTAATGCCTTTTGTTTTGTTGAAAACCCTGTTAAAAACGTTTAAAACCGCAATTCATATTTACTGTAAAAGATGAGCGGCTCAAAGGTCGAACCGCTCATTTATTATCCGTTCTATCGGCGAGCAGTCAGGAGGATCTATGAGGTTCGACAGCCATGCGGTGATCTCGGTTTTTCCCCGCTGCGATGAGCCGAATTTGCTGTTTTTGTATTCGAGGAGCCATGCGGCGGTCTCGGCGTTTTTGGTGCTCACCGCACGTTCGAGGAGCCTTTCGGTAAGCTCCGCGCCATCGAGCAGCCCCGCGCGCGCCGCAGTCTCAAGGTTATCCGACGGACCGCTCTCCGCTATGCGGAAAAGCGCCCACTCTTTCAGCGCACCGGTGAAGCTATTGTGCTTCAGCGCGAGCGCAAAAACATCGGGGCGCAGCGCGCTCTCCCATTCGACATTGTGAATTACGGTCATCTGCCGAGACAGGTCGGGGCGTCGGACAAGCCCCATTAAGACGGTCTCGGCGGGCAGTCTGGGCGCGCCGAGAAACGCGCAGCTTTCAATGTTCCGCAGACTTTTCGGCAGCGTGACACTCTCCAGTGACGCACAGTCCCTGAAAGCGTTTGCGCCTATCGATTGTACGCCCTCACACAGCTCGGCACGTTTCAGTGACACGCAGCCGAGAAACGCCCCTGCGGGTATCCACAAGACGCTCCCCGGGACGCGGATGCTCTCCAGTGCGGCGCACTCGCGGAACGCTCCGCCGCCCAGCCGCAAAACGCTTTCCGGAATGACGACCGAACGCAGAAAACGCGCTCCCGCAAACGCCTCAAAGCCTATTCCCAAAACGGGCAAGCCTTCATGCAGCGGCGGTATCGTCACCTCGGTAATATCGCTTTTGTCCGCTGCAAGGTATCTTTTCAGCGTAAGGACGCTATTGTGATCTTCAAATTCGTACAGCCCTTTACAGTTCAAAATTACCTCCTCCGTTAAAGCCGAACGTGCGGTTTTTGTATTCGAGCAGCCACGCGGTGATCTCGGGCGTATTGTTTTGCACCGAATCGTCGATATAGCCGTTGAGACGTTCCTCGTCCGAAAAAAAGTCCGCGCGCTCCATAAGCCTTAGATATTTTATCGGGTCGCGGCGGAGTATCTCTTCCGCAGTCCTTTTCGAGCCTAACTCGGAAAAGCTGTGATATTTCAGCGCAAGCACGAAAACGTCCTCGCGCAGCGCCGTGTTCCAATCAAATTTGTTGAACCCGAAAAAGGGCTCGCGAAACGGCCGCGTGATATCCGGGGAATGACAAAGGCATGTCATGACCGTTTCGGCGGGGAGCAGCGGACATTCTCTGAACGCGCTCTCATATACGCGCCGAATGCTTTGCGGCAGTCGTACTTCCTCAAGCGACGGACAAAAGCCGAACGCGTCGACCTGTATCTCCTCAACGCCGTCCGCGATGACGACGGTTTTCAGATAGTCGCTGCCGAAAAAGCTGCTCGCGCCTACCGCCTTTATGGGAACGCCCTTATATTCGGCGGGAACAGTAACGCTCGTTACCGAGGGATCGGTGGTCTTTAAAAAGCATTTTACCGAGTACGCGGTTCCGTTGTTTATGCGCGTAAACGTGAGCGTACCGTTGCTGACGGTGTCGGAATCGTTTTCGCGGGCGGCGTTCCGCGCGAGACCCACGGCTATTTTCGCCGTTTTCGCGAGTAATTTGACAAGCCGAAATCCGTCCATAATATTGTCTCCTTAAAATCGTTGTCGGGGCATTTTTATGGCAACACCGCACAAAGATTGTACGCAGATTGCGCAGTCAGATTTTTCGTCAGATTGTACAAAGCGAGTGCCGCAAGGCTGACGCCTTGCAAGCGAGCTTTGTGCAAGATGACGGAAAATATGCAAGCAAGATGCGTGCAAAGCCGTAAGGCGGTCTTTGTGCGGTGTTGCCTTAATGCAAGCCGCCGACTTGTCATCGGCGGCCGAAATTTATGCGTTTGCCTTTGCCGTCTGCGATTGCAGCAGCTCATGGAATTCATTTTCGGGCATGGGCTTGTAGTAGAAAAAGCCCTGTATCATATCGCAGCCGAGGTCGCGCAGAAAGTCGACCTGAACCTGTGTTTCAACGCCCTCGGAGACCGTTTCGAGATTAAGGCTCTTGGCGAGCGTTACCACCGAGGTGATGACCTTTTTGTTCTTTTCGGTGAGATCATTGCGTAGGAAGAAACCACCGTCGATTTTAAGAGTGTCGAACGGCAGCATGGTTATCAGATTGAGCGAGGAATAGCCCGAGCCGAAATCATCTATGGAAATGCGGAATCCCCTGTCTTTGAACCAAGTGACCGTTTCGACGAGTTTGTCGAGGTTTTCGGTGAGCAGACTTTCGGTTATCTCAAGTTCGATAAGCTCGTGCGGCACCCCTGCGCTGTCGACGAGCGCGTTCAGCTTTTCGCAGAAGCCGTCGTCCGCAAGGTGGTGGCGCGATACGTTCAGCGAGACAAGCGGAACGCCTATGCCCTCGTCCAGCCAGCGCCTGATGTCTTTTACGGCGCGGCGGTAGATCGTGAAGTCCATTTCGGTGATGAATCCGTTCTCCTCGAAAATCGGAACAAATTTGCCCGGCGAGATAACCGTGCCGTCGGGCTTTATCCAGCGCACCAATGCCTCAGCTCCGACTACTCTGCCGGTGGATATGTTCACCTTGGGCTGGTAGAATACATGAAATTCGTCATTTTCGAGCGCGGGCAGCATATTCGCCTCAATGAAACGGCGTTCTTTGATCTTCTCGCGGAGCGCTCCGTCGTAGAACACCGTAAGATTTTCATGGTAATACGCCCTGTCGCGTATGGTTTTCTGGGCGGTTATCGCTCTGTCGAGCGCGCCCATAAAGCCTACGGGATCGTCGTTCATATCGCAGACTCCGACAAGCAGGTAGATCTGTGTGCGGCATCTTTCGTAGACCTGTCTCTGGATACTGTTGAGCATAAGGCTCAATCGTGTGAGAAGATCGGCCGCGTCGCTGTTTCGGAACAACGCTGCAAACCGTGAGCCTTCCGAACGCCCGAGCAGCTCGCCGTTTCCGATGCAGCGCTGCATTATCCCGGCGATCGTGATAAGAATGGAATTGCCGAGCTCGAATCCCTTTTCCTCGTTTATTCTGCGAAATTCCGCGACGTTTATCACCGCGACGAAACAGCCCGTGGTGCTTTCATTTTCCTTTGAAGTCATTCTCAATGCCTCTGCAGAGAACACGTCAAAGGTCATAACTCCCGTGAGTGAATCCGCCATTTGTATTTTGCCGAGACAGTCGGTGATGTCTGTGGAGCTGATTATGTAGCGGCGCTCGCCGTTCCGGTTTTCCTCGACCGAGGCGGTGACGTCCAGCCAGCGGCGATCCTTTTCGTCATAATAAGCGGACGACGCGAACAGCTTATCGGAATTGTCGAGCCGGAGAGCGGGACAGCCTGTGCACGGCTCATCAAATCCGCGCATTTTCTTGTAGCAGATGTCGCCGGGGCGCATTCCGTAGTGCTCCTTTGCGTTTTCGCCTATGACCTCCGTCTCAAACGTTCCCGGAACAATTGAGAAGCCCTCCATGCGGTGGTTGCTTATTGCGGTGGTTCTCAGCTTTTTGGTTACCCTGTCCGCCTTGCCGTCAACGTACATACGGTACATTTCCGTCAACGCGTTCGCAAGCTCGTCTATAATATGTATATCCTGCTCCGATAATTCAAATCTGCTGTCAAAGATAACCGCGAAAAACTCCGCGACCTCGCCCTTGCAACGTATCGCGCGGCATTCTGCACAGACCGCGCCGTTTTCCAGCGTCAAGCCCTTGACCTTTTCGCCTGCACTGTGAATGCGCAGCTTGCCGCTGCTGCCGAAGATTGCTTTTATCTCGCTGTCGGGGCAAATCTGCGCAATACACGGACACTTGTCCGACGCATTTACCGCAGTGCTGTATGTCATATAGCGGCGGTAGGCATCGCCGTCATGGTGGAACACATAGATGTTCGACGCGCCAAGGTACTGCCCCGCCGCACGGAACGCCTCCTTGAGCATTGACGGACGGTCGTTCTCGCTGCAGAACGCGCGTATCATCAGGTCGTAGACCTTGACCGCGCCGCTTGAAAGACAGGCTACGCCGGCAGACAGCGGCTGCATATCAAAGCGCATTCTCGCGGACATGGCAGGCGTGTAGTGCATAAAGCATCTTCCGCCGCTCTTCTGCGCCTCCGCGAGAGCCGTCGCCGATTCCTTGTATACATCCTCGAGCTTGCGCCCGTTTTTGAACACCGAGACTCCCGCGCTCACCTCGACGGAAACGCCGTCAAAGGAATGCTCGTGGACTGTTTTTATGATGCGCCGCGCCGTGTCGTTCAGCGAGGACATACTTGTAAAGCTGAAGTACATCAGGAACTCGCCGTCACGTACCCTTGCCAGAACGCCGTCGTGTTCGCCCGAGCTGACGTTCTTCAACAACTCCGCCGTCGCTTTCTGAACGCTGTCCGCGTACTCCGCGCCCTTTTCCGCCATTATGACGCGGAGATCGTCGATGCCTATGGAGAGCAGCGCCGCGTCTTTATAGCGGTTTACGCCCGAGCGCCGTTCCAGAACGCAATCGCGGAACATCTCCGGCGTGTATGCGCCTGTGAGCGCGTCGCGTCCCTCGCTGAGCATGGTCCCCGTGCCGCCCTTTTCGCGGGTAACGTCGAGAGTCCTTCCTACCACCTTTGACGGCTTGCCTTGCTCGTCGCATATCGTCTTGCCCTCGTAGCGCACCCAGATCATCTCGCAGTCGTCGCTTATGGTGCGCAGATCGCAGCTTATCTCCTCGTCGCCTCGTTCCATTGCGTCGCAGAAACGGTTAAACGCGGGCAAGTCGTCGGTACACACACTCCCCCAGCTTATCATAGAATCGCGGAAATGTACGATCGGCTCGAGATTGTTCTGATATTTTCCGCTTAGCTTCTTATATTGATAGCAGATGTCGGTCGCAATATCGTATTCCCACAATCCGAAATTCGTATACTCGGAGGATATTTTTGTGCGAAGCTGTTCGGCGCGCAGTGACAGCTTCAGCCGCCTTATCTCTTGCTGCGCCTGTTCGATCTCGCTTAACAGTTTTTTATCCATTACGATCGCCCTCCTTAAAACACTCTTATTTTTATTATAACTTATTACAACCGCCTTGTCAATAGGTTGTGTTTTTTTGGGAGTTTTGCACAAAATTATACCTGTTTTTTGCAAATGCGGATATTCGCCTTTAAACACAAAACAGGCTCGGGAAATCCGAGCCTGTAATTTCAACAAATTTTACAGCGGCTTAAATACTATCTCGCCGTTTTCAACTGCCGCGCGGGCATGGTTCGTCGCCGCGTTTACCTGCAATACGCACGAGTTTATTCTGATCGTAACGCCGGGGTAGATTACGCGCTTGCACGCAACCGAAAGGTTCTGCGTCAACT
The DNA here is from genome assembly GCA_910579125.1 of uncultured Oscillospiraceae bacterium. Classification (GTDB taxonomy): domain Bacteria; phylum Bacillota; class Clostridia; order Oscillospirales; family Ruminococcaceae; genus CAG-115. The sequence continues at coordinate 67,239 of CAJTTH010000002.1, forward strand.
GGAGAGCGTCATCGATCTCGAGTATGCGCATACGGCACTTTTTGACCTCGCTCTGCATTTTAAGGCGGTTGCGCAGCGCCTCGGTCTTAAGCTGCTCGCGCTCGGGGGACAGTCTGGACTTCTTGGCAAGATTGTTGAGCGTTACGAGCATCTTGCCAAGCTGATCCGCTTTGTCTTCAAGCTCTGCGATATGCTTTTCGAGTTTGTCGCGCTCCTCGGACAAAACCGCGTTGTTACCCAGCGTGATAAGCGTTTTCACGTACTTTTCCGATCCGATAACCGACGCTTCGATGCCGTCTAAGGCAGTGTATTTTCCGCCCATGATAACGCCTTTGCCCGTAGCGATTATCTTTTTGTCCGCGAAAACCTCGCCGCCCACAAAGGACGCGCTCTCGACGCTGCCCTCGGCGCGTATCTTACTGTTCTCGCAGAAACCGAGTTTAACATCGCCTTTGCACTCGATCTCCGAATTTATGCTGCCTATTTTAATGCTGATATTGCCGTCTGCGGATAACTCCGCGCCGTTTATCGAGCCGTTTATGTTGATGTCGCGCTTGGACGTTACGCGGAAGCCCTCAAACACGCTGCCCTTGATCGTGACCGCTCCTATAAAGTCAATATTGCCGCTCGACACGTCAACGTCGCCGTTTATTACGAGCGTCTCCTCGACATGGAACGCTCCGTTTTTATAAACGAGGTTTCCGTCGACAGCCGCGATTATTTCCTTGCCGTCGTTGATAAGCGACGTTCCCTGTCCGACATTCACCTTGGCGGCAACACCCTTTTTCTGCATGACTACTTTGCCCGTGATGTCCTTGCCGGGCTCGCCCTCGGTCGGCAGCGTTATTGCCGCGATAGGCGTACCCGCAGTGATGTTTCTCACGAGACCGAGGTTTTTATAATCGACGACGCCGTTTTCGTTTTCAACGGGCGCAGCGTGGCTTTCAATATTATAAAAATACTTTATCGTGCCGTCGACGCCGTCCGTCGGCATATCCCATTTTGCAACGCAGATGTTTTCGTCGTAGCGCTTCTGTTTGACCGCAAGTTCTATATCATCGTTAAGTATCCCGTAGGACACGTTTTTTTCCGCGAGAGCCGCCAGTACCTTTTCAACAGATATATCTGCACCTCCGTTTTCGGGTCTGGAAAAAGACACGAACGCAGTGGTGTGATTCGGATTTACCGATACCTCAACTATCGAATGAACAACGATTTTATTTTCACTATCAACCATAATTCTGCCCCCTTTAACTCCTTATTTACAGCACTTTATATTGATTAGATTATATCATATTGTAAAAAAAATTGCAACAAATTTTTGTCGTTTTTTACAAATATCACAAAATATAATACTTCTTTTTGATACTTTTTACTTAATTTTCTTGGAAATGTCAAACGGGGTGGTCTGGTAAACGAAATAGTTAAGCCAATTGGTGTATAAAAGTGTTGAATGCGCCCGCCAACGGAGCACCGGCGTTTTGGCCGGGTCGTCATCGGGGTAGTAATGGCGCGGTATCTGCGGGTCAAGACCTTTGTCGAGGTCGCGGCGGTATTCCTTGTCGAGCGTGTCGGCGTCGTACTCGGAATGCCCCGTGATGAAGAACCGGCTGCCGTCGAGATTACCTGCCGCATATACTCCCGCTTCGTCCGATACCGCCATTAGCCTTAACTCGGGGCATGCCTCGATATCCTCGGCGCGGGTCTCGGTGTGACGGGAATGCGGCGCGAGAAATTCACCGTCAAAACCATGGAACAGCCGCGATTTCGGGGTGAGCAGCCTGTGTGTGAAAACTCCCGAAATCTTCTCGGCGAGGGGGTGTTTTTTTATTCCGTAATGATAATACAGCGCCGCCTGTGCTCCCCAACAGATGTGGAGCGTGGAATGGACGTGCGTTTTTGTCCATTCCATTATTTGGCAAAGCTCCTGCCAATAGTCCACCTCTTCGAACTCCATTTGCTCGACGGGGGCTCCCGTGATGATAAAGCCGTCGAAATTCGCATCTCTGATATCGTCGAACGTTTTGTAGAATGTCAACAGGTGCTCCTGCGGGGTATTCTTTCCGTGGTAGGTCGAGGTCTGGATAAGCTCTACCTCAAACTGGAGCGGCGTGTTCGACAGGCTGCGCATTATCTGCGTCTCGGTGACTATTTTCGTCGGCATGAGGTTTAATATTCCTATTTTCAGCGGACGTATATCCTGATGAAGCGCGCGGTTCTCCGTTATTACAAATATGTGCTCGTTTTCGAGAACGCTCTGCGCTGGTAATCCGTCGGGAATCTTTATGGGCATTTCGATCATTCCTTTCTTTATCAGATCAACATACTTTTTATCGGCTGCGCTGCGTCTTGGGCGGGCATACCCGAGCCGCGAAGCGGCTGCGAACGAAGTGAGCATTTTGCAGCCGATGTCGCCGTTCGGCTTTCGGTTCCCTTGCCGGCTGCAAAACGGGTATGCCCGCGCGGGGCGGAACGGCACGCCGTCTTTGAGGTGCATACAGGGGAGTGTGCGCACAGAAAAACGTTGAAACCGCCTTTCCGCTGTGGCACATGTTCAAAGACGTAGAAACCCCTACCGTTCCGATTAGTAAGCGGGCGAGGGGCGTGGTTCAAACGCATTGCAACGTAATACACACCCTTAAATTCATAGCTACCGAAAAATGCGGAAAGGGGGTGGGGAGAGGTCGAATTGACGCAAGCGTCAACCATGGAAGAGCGCGAGAGGAAACCCTTAGGGGAGGGGGAAATCCGTATTTTTGTCGGATTTTCTTTTCCCCCTCCCCGAAAGGTGTCCTCTCGCACCGGTGAGACGGCATAAAGAGAAAAGAAACAAAATCACAAGTGAGAACAAAGGAAATCAGCAGCGCACAAATAAATTATAATACAACATATCCATTATACCCCCATTTTGCGTTTTTGTCAAGTGCCGTGTTTTTGCTCAAAATAATTCAACATAATGTTGAAAAAACCACAAACGGTATGTTATAATAAAATTGCAAAAATAAAAATTTAAACCGTTAAGATTTATACGAAAACGGCGTCTTAATTTCAAAGACGTCTTTTTCGGAGGTTGTTATGGAAGATATCGAAATAACGGAGCTCTTTGCCGACCGCGTTTCGCCCGCGTGCAGAGAGGAACGGAGGAGTGATCGTGTGGACGACGAAAAAATTATCGAGCTGTTCAATGCCCGTGATGAAAGGGCGTTGAATGCCGTCTCGCTTAAATACCGCTCACTGCTCATATCCGTTTCGGATAATATTCTGCAAAATCACGAGGATTCTCTGGAATGTGTGAACGATACATTTCTCAGGGCGTGGGAATCTATCCCGCCCGCAAAGCCGAAAAGCCTGCCCGCTTATCTTGCAGCCATCGCCCGCAATACGGCACTGAACAGATTCAGAGCCGAACATCGGGAAAAACGCGGCGGCGGCACGGTAATGCAGCTTTATGAGGAATTCGGTGAGCAGCTCGCTTCTCCGTTCTCGGTTGAGAATCTTGCCGAACAGCGCGCGGTGCTGGACGCCGTTAATAAGTTCCTGCACAAAACCGGCTCGCGCGGACGGAAAATTTTTCTGCGGCGGTACTGGCTGTGCGAAAGTATTCCCGAACTTGCGCAACACTTTATGACGACCGAGAACTCGATCTACGCGTCGCTCTCAAGAACGCGCTCACAGCTTGTAAAATATCTGAAGAAAAGAGGTTTTGAAATTGAGTAAGTACATTATTGATATACTGGGTGACGTCGACGAGGAGCTGCTTGAGGAAGCGCTTGACCTGCCGCAGCAATCGGACGAGGTGGTTTTCGAGGTCGACGAGCGCTGCAGACGCGGTTCCGTATTCGCAGCGGCGGCGGCCATCGCCGCGTCGCTTGCAGTTGCGGCGGGTGTTGTATTGTTCCGCTCGAATTTCGGGAAAATCTCTCCACTGCCAAATGACAGCAGTATAACGGATATTTCGACCTCGGACGATTTCCCCGGTCAGATAGTTATACCGAATAAGTTTTCCGAGGACGATATGGAGCTTCAGGATATACTGGAAGATATAAGCGAACAGGCGGTGGAGCTTTGCGAGACGTTCGGATATTACGGCAATCCAAACATATCGGGGAACGGTGATAAGCAATATTTCCTTTTCCCGCAAATGGTCCAGCCGATAACTTATCAATTCGACAAGTACGATTATACCGCCTGCCCCTTTCTGAAAACGCAAAATCTGCGCGAAAGGCTTTACGGCTCTTTTTCCGCAGACGCCGCCGAGAAATTCGCGAATAGCATTTGCGGGGGCGTTATTGTCGACCGGGACACCAACAATCCGGATCGGACAATAAATATTACGGAGGGTGGAAGCTTCAACGAAAACGGGTTTCTTACCGAAGCACCGAAAATAATTGAGCTGGATAACGGAGCGGTTTTCAAATCGTTTAACTATTACGGACGCAATTTTGACGGCTACTGGTCTACCGCCAAGGTGATCAGCCGTTCCGACAGCGAGATCATCTTCTCTTATATCTATGAAGATAACGAGAGGCTTTTTGAGACTAAGGGCAGACTTGTCAACGAAAACGGCTGGAAGTTCTCGTGGTTTGAGGACTGGATATTTTAATGTTCCGAGCCGCCGCGTTTTGTGAATATGCGGCGGCTTTTGCTTGTTATGATACGATAGTTTTTGACAAAAACAGGAAACTCAACTCAAAAAGGCAAGCCGAATGTCAATATACAGGAGGAATTATAAAGCGGCATTACCCCTATTTCCTGAAGCCGTTTCGTTAATTCCACCCGTATTCGTCCACATTGCCGAACAGCTTTGCGACGTTCGCGCGAAGCCCCGCGTGCTCGGGCTTTTCAAGGCGCGCGTCGGTGCGGAGTATATCCTCGGCGAGCTTGTCTATGCTGCCGAGCTGCTCCGCGTCGTCCGCGAGATCGGCGACGCGCATTGGCGGCAGACCGCTCTGCTCGCGACCGAAAAAGTTGCCGGGACCGCGCAGTTGGAGGTCGATATCTGCTATTTTGTAGCCGTCCGTCGTGTCGACCATTGCCTTTGTACGCGCGCGTGTGTACTCGGACTTACTGTCGCTCATCAGTATGCAGAAGCTCTGTTCGCTACCGCGCCCGACGCGTCCGCGGAGCTGATGAAGCTGCGACAGCCCGAACTGCTCCGCGTTTTCGATAAGCATAACCACCGCGTTCGGCACATCAATACCGACCTCGATGACGGTCGTCGAGATGAGCAGCTTGAGCTTGTTGTCGCGGAAATCATTCATCACCGCATCCTTGTCCGCTTGCTTCATCTTGCCGTAGAGCAGACCCGTCGGTATCCCCGCGAATTCTCCCGCCGTGAGCTTGTTGTAGTATTCGATCGCGCTCTTTTTGTCGCCCGTATCGAACTCGCTCTGCTCCACTCTCGGGCAGACGATAAACGCCTGCCGCCCCGCCGCGATGTGCTTCTTAATGAAGTTGTACACGCGCGTGTGAAAGCTCGAATCTACCGCGTAGGTCTTGACGGGGATACGTCCTTTCGGCATTTCATTGAGTATCGAAACGTCAAGGTCGCCGTAAACGATAAGCGCGAGCGTCCGCGGTATCGGGGTCGCCGACATCGCCATTATATGCGGATTTGCCCCCTTTTCCGCGAGCGCCGAGCGCTGCCCCACGCCGAAACGGTGCTGCTCGTCGACGATAACAAGCCCGAGCCGCTTTATCTCCACCGACTTCTGTATCAGCGCGTGAGTGCCGATAAGCACTTCAATTTCGCCTTTTTCGGCGGAGGTGCGCATTTTCTTTTTCTCGGCGGCGGTCATACTCCCCGAGAGCAGCCCGATAGTCACCCCGAGCGGCTCCAGAAAGCCGATGAACGTGTCGAAATGCTGCCGCGCGAGCACCTCGGTCGGCGCCATTACAAGCGTTGTGAACCCGTTGCACCTCGCGAAATATGCCGCCGCTGCCGCGACCATAGTCTTGCCCGAGCCCACGTCGCCCTGTATCAGACGGTTCATCGGAAACAGCCGTTTCATATCGGCGATACAGTCGTTGACCGCGTTCATCTGCGCGTTGGTCGGCGTGAACGGCAGCGACGCGTAAAAACGGTTCATATCCACGTCCGCCATTACCGCGCCCGAGAGCGTTCGTCCGCGGTTTTTCAACTGCGACAGCCCGAGCTTCAGCGTGAGAAGTTCTTCGAAAACGAGCCGTTTCCGTGCGGTCTGATACTCCTCCCGGCTTTTAGGGAAGTGAATTTTCCGCATAGCCTCGTCCGCGCCGAGCAGCGAAAATTTTTCCAACAGCCTTTCGGGGAGCGTTTCCGTGCGCTTCACCACCGAGAGCGCGGTTTTCATATTCGCGATAACGGCGCTGTTCGTCAGCCCCGCCGTGAGCGGATATTTCGGGATAAGCCCCTCCTCGGTCGGCAGCACGAACTGCGGCGAGCTGATCTGCAAATTCATAAGATCGCCGTCAATTTTGCCGTAGAAAATATACTCTTTGTTTAATATCAGTCTGTCAAAAGTATACTGCGAGTTAAAAAACACAGCCGTTATCTCGCCCTCGCCATCGGTGAGCAGCGCCTTGTACACCTGCACTCTCCCCGAATACCCCGACGGATAGCGCTTTGTCGTCACAACGGCGCGGAAGGCGCAGATCTCGCCGATCTCCGCCCCGCGTATACTCTTCGTATTTGTAAAATCCACATAATCGCGCGGGTAATGCTCCGTGAGCCGCTCAACGGACTCAATGCCTAGCTTTTTGTACAGCTCCGCCTTTTTCGGACCCACGCCCTTGAGATACGTTATTTCCATTACGCGTTACTCAACCGAGATTATGTAGTAATACACGGGCTGCCCGCCGTTTACCAGCACAATGTCGATATCGCCGCTTATTTTCGCGCGCAGTGCTTCGTAAGCCTCGTTCGCGTCCTCGTCCGAAACGTCCGAGCCGTACATTACGGTAATGTAGCTCGAAGCCGACGTTATAAGCCGCTTGGTAAGCTTTATCAGCGACTTGGTGAGGTTCTTTTCGGTGAACACTATCTTGCCGTTGTCCATTGCCAGAATTTCGCCCTGCTTTATCTTATGACCGTCGTACTCGCTGTCGCGCACCGCGAACGTTATCTGTCCGCTTGCCACATTGTCGATAGCCTCCGTCATGGCGCTCCTGTTCGTCTTGAAATCGCCCTCGGGGTCGTAGCTCATCATCGCCGAAACACCCTGCGGAATGGTTCGGGTCTGGAGAACGCAGACGTTCCTGTCCGCGAGCTTTACCGCCTGTTCAGCCGCCATTATGATATTCTTGTTATTCGGCAGCACGAAAACGTTCTGCGCAGGGGTCTGCTCGACCGCCTCGAGAATATCCTCGGTGGACGGGTTCATGGTCTGTCCGCCGCGGACGACGTTATCCACGCCGAGATCCTTGAACAGCGCCTCGATACCTGCTCCCGCCGCCACCGCGACAAAGCCCGTGTCCTTGGTCGGCGCTACGGGAGCTTTTTTGTGGCTCTGCGCCGCTTTGTCCGCTTTTATAACATTGTTGTGCTGTTCACGCATATTCTCGATCTTGACCTTGGTCAACTCGCCGAATTTCAAGCCCTCCTCGATAGCCTTTCCGGGGTGGTCGGTGTGAACGTTCGCCTTTATGAGCTCGTCGTCGTCCGCTACGACAACGCAGTCGCCGATAGTCTCCAGATACGCGCGCAGCGCCGAAACGTCCTTGGAGGTGCTTCTGCGGAGCGAAAAATCAACGGCATACGCGAACTTCACTTCCTCCTCGGCAGCCGCAACGGCAGCGGGCGCCGAGGGCTTTACCTCGTCCTCGCTTTCAATCATCGCGTTGCCCGAGATCACCGCCAGCATACCCTCGAGTATCACGATAAAGCCCATGCCGCCCGCGTCCACAACGCCCGCTTTTTTCAGCGCGGGAAGCAGCTCGGGGGTTTTTTCGAGCGACACCTTTGCGGCGTCAATATACTTTTTGAGGAACTCCGCAGCGGAAACGTCCTTGCCTGCGGCGGAAACCGTGTTCTCGCAGCCCTCCCTCGCTACCGTGAGTATCGTGCCCTCGGTCGGCTTCATGACCGACTTGTACGCCGCATCAACGCCTATCTTCAGCGCCGCCGACAAATCCGACGCAGAGGCGGTCTCCTTGCTCGACAATCCTTTTGACAACCCTCTGAATATCAGTGACAGGATAACGCCCGAGTTTCCTCTTGCGCCGCGCAGCATCGCCGAAGCCGCCTTTTTCGCGACCTCGCCCGCCGTTGCGCCGTCTGAGGTGTTTTTCAGTTCCCCGACCGCGTTCTTGATCGTCATCGACATATTTGTTCCCGTATCGCCGTCGGGCACGGGGAACACGTTCAGCTCGTCGACCTCCTGTCTGTGGTTGTAAATATTGTTCGCTCCCGAAATCACCGCGTCACGAAGAAGCTTTCCCGAAATCGTCATTTCTCTGAATTTCCCTTCCTGTATTTATACTCTGATGGAATCAATGTACACGTTTACCTTTTCCACGCCGATACCCGTGCTCTGCTCCACCGCATAGCCCACCTTGTTTATTATCGACCTTACCACCGCGTTCATATTCACGCCGTACATAAGTGAAATATGCAGATCGATAAGCAGCTTGTCTTTGACAAACCTCACCCGAACGCCGCGTTCGACGGAGCTTTTGTCCTTTTTCCTCAGCGGAAACGCCGCCGCCAGCGTCTCGCGTATGCCCGAAACATTCATTGATATTACGCCGAAACATTTCGTCACCGTGTTCCCGATAAGCTCCGAGAAATACTCGGGCGAAATCGTTATTTTGCCGACATGATTTTGTAAACTGACCATACTTCCTCCTATTCCGAATTGCCGCCGATCATTGCTGTTCGCCGACCGTCCGTATTTATCCGATAACCTGTGTCCCGAACTTTATCGGTCTGCACACTGCCGTAAAATAACTCGGGAACGCCTGTGCGGCTTTTGCCGCCGTCTGTTCGCCGCCGAACACCCCGAACACCGCCGAGCCGCTTCCCGTAAGGCAAGCGCCCTCCGCGCCGAGCTCTATCAGCTTTTCCGCAATACCGTTTATCTTTTCGTTTTCGTAAATTTCCATAAACACGTTATAAAGCTGCTTCGGGAACTCGTCTCCCGATTTTAAAAAACGCTTTATTGCCCCGCGCTGCGGCATAGGCGCCTGATCGTAGTTGAAATACGCGCCGTGAGTATCGCAGAGAAAATCGGGCATTACCACCAGATACACACGTTCGGGAATGTCCGCGTCGCCGCGTATGTCGTCGCCGATACCCCGACAGAGCTTCGAGCCGCCCACCATACAAAACGGAACGTCCGCGCCCGTTCTCACTGCGGGTCTGAACAGCTGCGACGGACTTATCGGTTCGCCCATAAGCCTGTTCAGACCGACTATTACCGCCGCCGCGTCCGCGCTGCCGCCGCCCATTCCCGCGGCGCACGGTATGCGCTTTTCAATGAATATCTCGCACGCGGGATATCTCTGCGCGGCCGTGAATAAGTAGTTTGCCGCCTTATAGCAGATATTTTTCTTTCCGTAGGGTATCGCCTTGTTAGAGCATTCCACCGTAGTAGCGCCGACCTTGTCGCTCATTCTTATTGTTACAATATCGCACAGGTCTATGCTTTGCATTACCGTTTCCAATAAATGATAACCGTCGTGCCGCTTTCCGGTAATATCCAGGTACAAATTCAGCTTTGCGTATGCGCACAGGGAAATCTCTTTCACTAAAACTCACTCCTAAGCCTTTTTAAGCTCTTCCAGAAACTCGCGGATCCTCGACAGAGCGGTGGTGAGGTGCGCTACCGAATATGCGTAAGAAACGCGCACAAAGCCCTCGCCGCTCTCGCCGAACGCCGATCCGGGCACGACCGCGACCTTTTTTTCGTACACCAGCCGCTCGCAGAATTCCGCGCTCGTCATTCCCGTCGATTTTATGCATGGGAACACGTAAAACGCGCCCTCCGGCTCGAAACACTCCAGTCCCATATCGTTAAACCCTTTAACGACCAGCCGCCGCCGCATATCGTATTCGCCGACCATGTGTTCAACGTCGGCAGTACATTTTTCCATTGCGGCAATAGCCGCGTATTGGCTCACCGTCGGGCTTGACATTATGCAGTACTGGTGTAGCTTCAGCATCTGCTTTATTATCGGCTGAGGACCCGCGACATATCCGAGCCGCCAACCCGTCATAGCGTATGCTTTCGAGAAACCGCTTATGACAAGCGTCCGCTCGCGCATACCCTCGATCTCGGCGATTGAAACGTGCTTAATGCCGTTGTAGGTCATTTCCGCATAAATTTCGTCGCTCGCCACTACGATGTTCGTGCCGCGCAGCACCTCCGCGATCGCTTCCAGATCCTCGCGGCGCATGACCGCACCCGTCGGGTTGTTGGGGTAGGGGAGGACGAGCAGCTTTGTGCGCGGCGTTATCTTCTCCTTTAAAGCCGCCGCCGTCAAACGGAACTTATCCTCGGCTTTCGTGACGATAGGCACCGCCGTGCCGCCCATCATCGCCACTATCGGCGAATAGCACACAAAGCTCGGCTCGGGAACGAGCGCCTCGTCGCCCGGCTCGATCATCGCGCGCACCGCGAGGTCGATAGCCTCCGAGCCGCCTACGGTAATGATGACCTCCTTTTCGGGGTCGTATTCCGTATGTATGAAATTTTTCAGATATTTGCAGACTGTTTTACGCAGCTCCATAAGCCCGCTGTTGGCGGTATACGCGGTCTTGCCCTTTTCGAGGATATTGATGGCCTCCTTGCGCGCCGCCCAAGGGGTCTTGAAATCGGGTTCGCCGATAGACAGCGAGATAACGCCCTCGACCTGCTGCGCGATGTCGAAGAACTTGCGTATTCCCGACGGCTGTATCTCCCGTATTTTCTGCGGGATAAGTTTTTCGTAATCCATCACGGGGAAACCATGCTCCTTTCATCGAAGTTGTCCTCGTTGAAAACATGGTTTTTCTCCTTGTATCGGCGAAGAATGAAGTGCGTCGTCGTGGACAGGACGCCGTCCAGAACCGCCAGACGCTCCGAAACGAACAGCGCGACGTTGCGCAGGCTCGTACCCGAGATAGTCACCGAAAGGTCGTAGGCGCCCGAAAGCAGGAACACGCTGTCGACCTCCTCGTAACCCATAATGGTGTGCGCCAGATCGTCGAAGCCGCGGTCCTTTATCGGCGTTATCTTCAGCTCAATTATCGCCGTAACGCCGTTTTCGTCGGCTTTCTCCTCGTCGATTATCGCCGAGTAGCCCATAATTATACCCTCGCGCTCCAGACGCGAAATTTCGTCAGCAACGGATTTTTCCGTTTCACCTAGCATTACGCCAAGCTCGGCGTTTGAAAGCCGCGCGTTCTGGCGCAGCAGATCAAGCAATTTGTTTGTATTCATGTATTATCCCTCTCTTATATTTTGATGAATTTCGGTTCTTTCTTCTCAAAAACGCATATCTCGCCGAAACCCAGATCCCTAAGCATTTTATAGCACTCGGGAATGTCACGCGCGACATCGTCGGTCATGTGCGCGTCCGAGCCTACCGTTATCAGCCTTCCGCCCAGCTCCCGATAGCGCTTGACAAACTCGCCGCCCGCCATGGGCTCGCCGAGATTTCGCCGATACCCCGAGGAATTGACTTCCAGCGCGATATCCTTTTTTACAATTGTTTCCAGAATTTCGTCGATTATCGGTTTGCACACCTCAAAAGCGGCGGCGCAGCGCTTGGACTTATCCGTCACCGGCCCCGACGGAGTGTCGATATTCACGAACCTCATCAGGAACGTGATATGCGCCAGCGAGCAAAACTTTCCCCACTCGACAAGGTTGAGCATTTCCTCGAAATACTCCGTCAATACGCGTTTGCGGTCGAACTCCGTGTCGGGTATCTTGCTCATGTGCTCATAATGCACCGTCCTGTGAACAGACCCGAGCACGAAATCGTAATCATGCTCCGCGAGAATTTTTTCGGCGGTGTGCAGATCGTACATCACCTGTCCGATCTCCGCGCCGTAATACACGTTCATCTTCCCGTCATACGCCGCCCGCAGCTTCTCGAACGTCGGCTTTGATTTCCCGATAGCCGCCCAATAATCCCACTCACCGTCGTTAAACTCGTCAAGCTCGATATGATCCGTTAGCGCAAAATGCTTTACACCCAACTCACAGGCTCGCGCCGCCATATCCATAGGCTCGTCTGCCGCGTCTGGCGACAGATTGGAGTGCATATGGATATCTGTCAACTCTGCGTTTTCCATTTTTCTGTTTGTCCCTTTCCTGCTTTGTTCTACACTTTTAACTGCTGCCGATTACAAAAAAATATACAAAATAATTATCGGCATATCTCTACTTTTATTATTTTATCACAAAATTTCAAATTTGTCTAGGAATAGATTTACTTTTTTGAATTTTTTTAGTATAATAGAGAAGAAGATATAAAAAAACAATGGTTGCGGGGCAAATTTTTAGACATTTTGACCGCAGAACAGGAGGAATTATGAGAGCAGTAGTTGCCGTTATCGGTAAGGACACGGTGGGAATACTCGCAAAGGTGAGCGGTATATGCGCCGAATACAGGGCGAACGTTATGGACGTTACCCAGACCATTATGCAGGACTTGTTCGCAATGACGATGATGATCGAGATATCCAAGCTCACCATAGACTATGTCGATTTCGCTGAGAAGCTGAAAACCGCGGGCACGGAAATGGGCTTGCAGATACACGTTATGCACGAGGATATATTCAACAGTATGCACAAAATTTAAGAGGGAGAATTGTACACAATGCTTAATACGGGCGATATTTTAGAGACCATAAAAATGATACAGGAGGAGAACCTCGATATCCGCACCACAACAATGGGTATTTCGCTCCTCGACTGTATCGACAGCGACGCCGACCGCGCCTGCGATAAGATCTACGAAAAGATGATGCGCAAGGCGGAAAATCTCGTCAAGACAGGCGAGGACATCGAAAAGGAGTACGGTATCCCGATAATCAACAAGCGCATTTCCGTTACGCCGATAGCTATCGTTTCGGCGGCTTCGGGCGAACCCGTAAAGTACGCGAAAACGCTCCAGCGCGTTGCCGAGGGCACGGGCGTGAACTATATCGGCGGCTATTCCGCGCTCGTCCACAAGGGCTTTTCCGCGGGCGATAAGGAGCTTATCGAGTCCATTCCCGAGGCGCTTGCCGAGACGACAAACGTCTGCTCCTCCGTCAATGTCGGATCAACAAAGGCGGGCATAAATATGGACGCGGTGGCGATGATGGGCAAAATTATCCGCAAAGCCGCCGAAAAGACCAAGGACGACCACTGCTTCGGCGCGGCTAAGATAGTCGTATTCTGCAACGCTCCAGAGGATAACCCATTTATGGCGGGCGCGTTCCACGGAGTAGGAGAATACGACTGCGAGATAAACGTCGGCGTTTCCGGACCGGGAGTAGTCCGCGCGGCGCTGGAAAAGCATCCCGACGCAAACATAAGCGAGATCGCGGACGTTATCAAGAAAACCGCGTTCAAAATAACCCGAATGGGGCAGCTCGTCGGCACGGAGGCTTCAAAGCGGCTCGGCGTGCCGTTCGGTATCGTCGATCTGTCATTAGCGCCCACCCCCGCGGTAGGCGACTCCGTGGCGCATATTCTCGAGGAAATAGGGCTCGAGAGCTGCGGCGCACACGGCACGACCGCGTGTCTTGCGCTGTTAAACGATGCGGTGAAAAAGGGCGGCGTAATGGCAAGCTCGCATGTCGGAGGGCTTTCGGGCGCGTTTATTCCCGTTTCCGAGGACGCGGGAATGATAGACGCGGCAAACCGCGGCTCGCTCACGCTGGAGAAGCTCGAAGCCATGACGGCAGTATGCTCGGTAGGACTTGATATGATCGTCGTTCCGGGCGACACCTCGGCGGATACGCTCTCGGCGATAATTGCGGACGAAGCGGCTATCGGCATGGTGAACTCCAAGACGACGGCAGTGCGCGTTATTCCCGCTATCGGCATGAAAGAGGGAGAAACGCTCGAATTCGGCGGACTGTTCGGCAGCGGACCCGTAATGCCCGTAAGCCATTTCAGTTCCTCAAAGTTCATCTCGCGCGGAGGACGAATACCCGCGCCGCTCCAGAGCTTGAAAAATTAACATTCGGGAATATAACATTATGAAAAAACGTTTTGTAATATTCGCCGTACTGACCGTTATTTCCGCCGCGTTTACGGTTATTTTCTCGTTGAGCTTCTGCGGGCTTACATCGGTAAAATCGGACTTCGCCAATAACGTTGACGAAATGATCGTAGACGGCACGGACTTTACACCTATAATGAAAACGGGCGGTTTTTTTCTTGACATATTTGTAAATGAGATACTGCCCGTGCTTATGTATATTGTGTTCTTTGCCGTGACGACACTGCTGAACCTCGCGCTGTTCGGGTTTTACAGGCTGTTCGGTCTGCGCGGCGAATTTGACGTTGACGTCAAAGAGCTACGTCTTACGCGGAGGTTTTTCGCGGTTGCCGCGTTGACGGCTGCGGCGCTTTCGGTGATCATCTCACTGTGCTGCGTGCTGTTTGCGGGCTCGTCGTGGTACAGCTTTTTAAATTTGCTGCTGTGCTGGCAGTACCCGCTTTTCGCGTGGCTGTTTTGTCTGCGCAGAATGAAAAAGGCGTCAACGTCCGATACATAAAAAACGCGGCACTGTCTGGGCAGTGCCGCGATAATTATTTGTCCGTGTTTTCGAGCGGTCCGCCGATACGCTCAACGGCGTATCCCGCTTGCTCCAGACAGTCGATAATGTCGGGTGCGGCGAAATAATGAAGCGCACCGACCGCCACAAACACTTTCTCTCCGTTTTTCAGCGCGTCGATAACATAATCAGCCATTTTCTCCTGACGAAACGTATACATTTCATCGTAGTATTTTTTGTAATCGTCCTTGAGCTCGTCGGGAATCTCGCCGTCGTCGACCAGCTTTTCTATCCCCTCGAAGTCGCCGTATTTCCAAGTGTCGTACAGCGCGTTAAGCTCCTCGACCTGCCTTTTATAATCGCTTACCGCGTCCTTCAGCATAAACAGCTGAAGCTCGATCGGAGTGTTCGCGTTTACCGTATACTGCTCCATAATGGTCTCAATCTCATATATTTCCTTGGAGTGCTTCTTGGCGTATGCAAGCATTGCGCGGTCTGTTCCGAAGCCCGCGTTCAGACGGCATTCCGAGGTCACCTGTCCGAGATACATCGAAGTCCACACATACGGCATATACGTTTCAAGGTTCTCGCTGTACGCAAACTGTATCTCCAGCGCCTCCCTGATCATATCGTAATCTTCGCCCATGCAGTCCCGCGCACCGCCCTCCGCGTATTCAAAGAGCTTCATTGCCTCCGAAATCTCGTCCGGGTTTTCGTCAAGCCTTTGCAGATCAAGTTCCACGGCGAGAACGCCGCTTTCGTCAAGAGCCGCGTATATCTCCTCGGGATAAATCGTCGCATCTTTGCCGACGTGTATCGTTCCGAGCATATACGCCACCCCGCCCGTCTCACTGTCCGTGACCTTGAAAAACGGCGGGGCGACGTTGGGCTTTTCCTTTTTACTGCTGCACCCCGAAAACAGGAGTACGGATATCACCAAAAAAACAGGCAGAATACGTTTCATTTTTATCTCCTCAAAAGTTTGAAAGTCTTCATCTATTATACAGCATATTCCGCCGATTGTCAACCGCTCTTATTTTTTCTTGAATTTCAGCACGGAAAAATATCCGAATGCCGCCAACGTCACGAGCGACACAACTCCGATAATGCGCAGCAAAATATCGGGAAGAGATGCGCCGACTATCCGCGAAACGCTTACCGTCAAGCCGCAAACGCTCATTATCATCAGGCATATCGACCACATCAGAGTGATCGTTTTTTCGTTTTTCATAATGTTCTACTCCTCTGCGACTTATTCCCCGCGCCGCTTGGCTATTCTGCGAGCGTTAATAACGCACATTAACGAAGCTGCGCCCGAGCATAACGAATGTCTGCCGCTGTCGGGCTCCCCGTCAAACAGACACAGCACCGCCAACACTCCGAGAGCTATACAGGCGACCACCGATAATATGGTACCCTTTTTCATTTGCACACCTCACTTGTTTTCATATTGAAGCGCGGAATTTGCAATTTTAACGTTCATTGTCCTGAACCGACGCGCCGATACCGCGTACAGTATTACCGTTCCGACAGCCGCAGCCGCCGTGAATATCAGCGCCGCCGCCCATACGGGAACGCCGAAGCCGCTGCGTATAAAAATGCCGTCGCCTGCTATCAAAACTATTATAATCGGTCCGATAACGGCATACACCGCAAGAACTCCGCCGCCGAGCAGGGTCGTCAAAAACGCGGAAAGCGAAAGCTGAAAACAGCAGATTATCGCGCCGACGATCAGCACGTCCGCGAATTGAAACTCCTCCGCGCCGATAATTCCCAGAAAGATGAAATACGCAATCATCATTACGATTGAAATGCCGAGCGAGAGAATAAGCACAAATGTCGGCACGGATCTCGTGTACAGCTCCTTGGCTATCGGGAGCGAGCGCACCAATTTATTCGCGGCAACGTCGCGGCAGCCGCAGATCATACCCAGCTCCGACATAAACACCGACGGGAAAAACAGGAATATCTTGGGGAAAAGGTAGTCTTCGTTGCCCATCACCTCGTGGAACACGAATGGCAACACCGCGGACGCCGCCGATATAACTATCGAGAGCCAGAAGAAGATCGGCATTTTTCTCCAACTCGCGAATAAAAATTTCAGCCCTTTCATGCTAGTCCTCCTTGTTCCAGAGCTTTTCCGCCCTGACCGCAACAACGATAAGCGAGATTATGTAGAACACTGCCGTTACCGCGCAGACGATCACCGTAACGTTGAACGGCAGCTCAACAAAGCCCTCGCTGTCGTTTGCGCCCGCGTAAAAGCCGTATGCGAACCCGATCACGGCAAACACGGCGATACGTAACCAAGGCGCTTTTATGTGTCCCGTGAGGTTTACCAGTCCGTTCATAAAAAGCAGCGTTACCGTCATTATGATAATGATGAAGTGCTGAAACAAAACGCCCCCTACCGCAGCGTAGAGCGCTATCGGGATAAGCGACAGCATATTCGCGGCGATAATTCCGCGCCGAAAATGCTCCGCGCCGTCCGCTATGGAGCGGAAAAATCTGTACCCCGAATTTGTGCGCATAACTCCCGAAAAAACGTTGCATATCATGGCGTAGCACGCTGCCGCGACAAGCGCGCCGCAGATCAGCGGCATTGATCCCGTCATAAATCCGCAGAACGCCTCGCTGTCCGAAACGCGTACTGCAACGCCCGTTCCCGCTAAGATCACCAAGTTTATCAGTATCAGAATAACGGTGTTTCTAAACTGGTTTATTCCGTGAAACAGTTTGTATGAATTGAAATATTTCATCGCTGTTCCTCCGCGTATTTCAACATTCCTATACTGAGCTGCTGGAGCGTGGGTCGTTCGCAGACCGCGCCTTCCGCCTCGAAACGGTTCTTGTGGGCGGCGAGCGCCAAGCCTTCAAACATCGTTTTGTTTACGTTATGCGAAAGCATAAGCGCCCTTGAGCTGTCGTAATCGGCTGCGTCTCCGCGCACTATCACGTATTTGTCCTTTAAATCCTCGACGAAGCCCTGTTCGATTATTCTGCCCTTATCCATAAATATCGCGTAGTCGGCGGCGTTTTCCATATCGGCGATATTGTGTGTGGAGAACAGTATCGACTTTTCGCCGTCGCCGTCCTCGAGATAGCCGCGCATTCTGTCACAGAGCCTGTCGCGCATAAGCGGGTCGAGCGAGCTGCCCGGCTCGTCGAGTATCAGCAGATCGGTCTCCCTCGCGAACACCGCCGCAAGCGCCGTTCTCATACGGTTTCCGTCCGACTGCTTGTACATCGGCTGTGATTTCGGCGTGTGCTCGTCGTCGACCTCAAGCTCGCGGCAAAGCGCGTTGAAGCGTTCGCGGTCGAATTTCTCATACGCCAGAGACATCGCCTCGGCGATATCCCTTGCTTTCCAAGCCGCGGGGAAGAACCCCTGCGCCGCGCAGTAGCCTATCCTCTCGCGGAGCGCCGCGCTGTCTATGTCCTTGTACTCGCCGAAATATGTGACCTCGCCCGCGTTCGCGTGAATAACGCCGCACAACAGGTCGATAAGCGTGGTTTTGCCCGCGCCGTTCGCGCCTATGAGCGCGGTCGCGAAGCCCTTTGGCAGCTCGAAATCGAGCGCCCCGAGCGTGAATTTGCTGTATTTTTTCGTAAGTCCCTTTGACGTTAAGATCGTATCCATACGCTTCACCCCGTTACATCATTCGAATTTGTACGCCGCCGCTCCGTCCGCAAACGCCGCGTACACCTTTTCAAGAGCGTCCATCGCGGTCTTTTCGTCGGGATATGCGGCGGCGATAACCACAGCTCCAAAGCCGTCGGGTTTTGCGAGTATCACATATTTCGCGTCCTTTCCGCCGCCAAGATTTCTCTCAACCGTAAACAATGCTGCGTCTACGACGCTCTTTCTGTCCTGTGAATAAATCAACATCTTAATTCTCCTTATCTGAAAGGCAAAAGCTCGCCTTTATTTAAAAGGCAAAAGCTCGCACCGCTCACTTCGTTCGCTAGCCAAGCTGCCTTGTTCCGCTTCGGTCGCTTTGCTCCCTGCGCTTCACAACGCAGCTTGCTTGCGACTTTTGCTGCTGCGTCCACGGAGCCGTGCCGATTTGCTTGCGGCTTTTGCCGCTGTCCGTCAAGTTGACGATTTCTCGTTATTTAAATCTCATATAGCACCGTTATCATCTTG
Source organism: uncultured Oscillospiraceae bacterium (assembly GCA_910579125.1). Classification (GTDB taxonomy): domain Bacteria; phylum Bacillota; class Clostridia; order Oscillospirales; family Ruminococcaceae; genus CAG-115. The sequence goes on from CAJTTH010000002.1 coordinate 86,066, forward strand.
ATAAGCTCCTCGCGGGAAACTCCCGCCAGTTTTGCGCTTTCCATAGCGTTCTGCAAATGCTGCTCGAGCAGACGCAGATGCTGTTCGCGCACCATTTCCCTGTCCTGCGGGTTGATAATGTATCCCTTGCCCTGCACGGGGGATATCAGTCCCTCCTCGGACAGCTGCTCGTAGGCTTTCATCGTCGTGATAACGCTGATCTTCAAGTCCTTTGCCAATCCGCGTATCGACGGCAGATATTCGCCCTCGGCGATAACGCCGTTCATTATGTCGTCCTTGAACTGCGCGGCTATCTGCTTATAAATAGGCACGTCGCTGTTCTGCAAGATTTTCATCTGTTCACCTCCCTGTTTATAGTGTTTATATGTTATATATACAGTATATACTGCTTGAGAGAATTTGTCAAGGGGTTTTGAAAAAATTTTAAAAAAATTTTCCCCGAGACTTGCTCGGGGAACGGTGCGGAAATGCTTTCAGCGTAAGATCGTCGGACGGGAGCGCTCCGTGGTGCTCGCGCCACACAAGTACGCGTTTCGCGGCGGCGCTGCCGAGATTTATAAGCAGCGACCTCACCGCGACTACGCCGAACGCGTCGTAAAATATCGTCGGCGCTTGGGGGCGCAGCTCTTTCGTGTACAGGCAGAACAGTGCGCACACGCCCGGTATCAGCGCTGCGGAGACCGCCGCTCTGATATTTGACGCATACCGTGCGCATTTTCCGACGCGACCTTTTAACTAAATATAGCATATTTTCAGAAATTTTACAAGCGCAAAAAAATTAAGACAACCGCAACCTTGCGGCATTTTTTTCCTACTACATAAGTAAAGCGCTTCTTAAATACGACAGCGAGGTGATAGAATGGACGACGCAAACATTATAGAGTTGTTTTTTCAGCGCAGCGAGCAGGCGATCTCCGAGACGGCGGCGAAGTACGGCAGGCTATGCGAAAGCATTGCATACCGTATTATCGGCATACGCGAGGACGCAGAGGAATGCGTCAACGATACATATTTAAACGTATGGAACTCCGTTCCGCCCAAGAGACCCGACAATTTCAGGGCATTCATTTGCAGGATAACGCGCAATCTTTCTCTTACAAGGGTGAAATATTACGCCGCGAAAAAGCGCACCCCTGAAAGTCTTGTTTCGTTCTCGGAGCTTGAGGGAACGCTTGCCGACCAAACGCAGTTCTCCGATGACGGCGGCGAGGCGCTGGGCAGGGCGATGAGCGACTTTCTCCGCACGCAGTCTGCCGACGCGCGTAACGTGTTTGTGCGGCGGTACTGGTTTCTGGATTCCGTTGAGGACATCTCAAAACGGTACGCGTTCAGTCAGAGCAAGGTGAAGTCGCTGCTTTTCAGAACGCGCGAGCGGCTGAAAAAGTATCTCGAAAAGGAGGGCATAGAAATATGAACGAATACAAACTAATTTACGGCGCGGGCTTTATCGACGACGATCTGGTCTGCGAAGCAATAGACTACAAGCCTAAAAAGATCTCTCTTGCGCCCTGGGCGTGCGCGGCGGCAGCGGCCGTTGTAGTCGCGGGAGCGTTCGCGGTATGGTCGCGCGGTCTCGGGAAAGTTCCTGTGGAAAGCAACAGTCCGGGAACAAGCACCGCGAGCGGCGAATACCCTGCATTCACCACCACAAGCGAATTCCCGTCGGACTCGGGCGATATGCACGGCACGGCTCACGGGAACATTACGGGCGATTATCACCCGTCAAGCTTTTCGGGCGGCACGAGCAATTGCGATCCAGGGTACTCGACGAGCGAGCCGAGCGGCAGCGAACACTCGGCAAGCAGTTCGAGCATTTCCACGAGCGACTTTCCCGTTACGCCACTCCCCGGTTTAACTGACTATCCCGCGTATACCGACCAATTTGAGGGCTTTGCCGAAGAAGACCCTGCCGCATACGGTCCGCCTCCCACCTGCGAGGAGATAATGAATATGCTCGCTCCCGATCCCGACTACCCGGAATACGACGTGGATTCGTTCTATATGATCGAGGTGATAAGCGCGCTCCCGAACGAAAAATATATGGAGATGGCGGGTTGGAGAGACGGATATTACGACACGGTATATCACGTTCGTCTGGTGGAGGATCTTATAAGCGGCGAGGAGCTCGACCGCGCCGTATGCGTGCGTATACCTGCGGGTCTGGGTGCGTGCATTCAGACGCAGGGCGACCCGACCTACGCGCCGGGGGAGAGGTTTGCAGCCGTACTGACAAAGCCGTGCGAGGGGTATGATTTTGTTATGACGGTGTGCGACTACGCGCTGAGATACGATCTTCCTCAGGGAGCGTTCACCGAAAAAGACGGGGAGACCATGCTGTATTTCAGGGGCAGAGGCTTGGCGCGTCAACCAATATCTGATTTGCCGTTTGACGTCGAGGAGATCAACATCACCTCGGGGTTCAGCACTCCGCAAAATCCCGCGATCTACGTTCAGAAGGTCGCGCTCGGCGATCTTGTTGAATTTCTCCGCGATGAATGGCAGAGAAGGGGAATATCCTCGCACTTTGAAAATTGACATATAACGATACCGCGCACAAAAGGTTTGTGCGCGGTATTGACTTTGCCGCCGTGCTGTGATATAATAAGATAAAATATTTGGCGGAGGTTACGGCATTGACAACAGAAACGGAGATCGTAAAAATTCAGGTTCAGTCCACGGGCAGAGCGGAAATTCTGCTTGAGGAGAACGATTATCTGATAGTAAAATGGACGGTACCGCTCGAAAGCGGAGGCGTTAAAACGGAATTCAGCTTTGAGGCTTATGCATACGCCGCATCGGGTATGGCGAACGACTACCCTTGGTCGCACAAAATAACCGAGGAGCAGGCTTTGTATTTTGTCGGACACGTTGACGAGGCGACGGAATATTTCAAATCAAAGCACCACTACTTTCACACGGAAATAAGAGAGGTCAGCTTTGAAGATATACGCAGCATTGAAAAGGATGTTATCCGCTTTAATGACGGACATTCGGTAACATGGCGCGAATGCGTTTTCAACTTTAACCGTCTTCACCCCGGCAGCAAATACAAATGCGTCGGCGACCGCGACATCACCTCCGAGCCGCCCTACATCGAGCTTTACAGCGTTTACGTTCACGACAGGATACTGTTCGGAGATATACGTCTTACCCAAAAGCAGAACATTGATAATTTTCACAGGCTGCAAAAACAAATACAGGATTTCGGTTATACAACCTTTGACCTGAGTTAAAGGAGAACATTGTGAAAATAAAAATACAGACCGACGCCGACAGCCTGACGTTGGAAAATGACAGAATACGCGCGTTTTCCGACGGAACGGAATATTTTTTCGGACTTTCCGAAATTGAAGCGCTGCTAATCATCACGAGCGACCTCGGTCCGCTCTATGACGATATGTGCCTTGCGGTAAGGATAAATTCGGAAACGGCGATATTCATTATGTCTGAACACCCGTGCTACACGCCGTTTCTGTTCGACGGACTTGGCAAGGTTCTGGAGATAGACTTTAACGCGATAATCGAGGCCTCGGCTTGCACAGAAAATCACGTATTTTCTATTTACAAAAGGAGCGCGTCATGAACCTTATTTTAGTTCACGGTTTGGGGCAGAGCGCGGCGGCTTGGGATAAGACCGTCCGCGAGTTCCCCGAAGGGATTTCGGCGGTTTGTCCCGAGTTGTCCGAAATGTATAAAGGCGGCGGTTATGACAGTTTGTATTCTGCGTTTTGTGAATACTGTGGAGACTTTTCCGAGCCGCTTGATTTGTGCGGCTTGTCGCTCGGCGCGGTTTTGGCGCTGAATTACGCAGCCGATTTCCCCGATAGGGTCGGGTCGTTGGTTCTGATTGCGGGGCAGTATAAGGTTCCCAAAGCGCTTATGAAATTTCAGGGGCTTATTTTCCGCTTTATGCCGAAAAAAGCCTTTGAGGAAACGGGTTTCGGCAAGTCCGACTTTATGGAATTAAACGGCTCGATGGCAGGACTGGACTTAACCGATAAACTTAAGAATGTTACTGCGAACGTTCTTGTCGCGGTTGGCGGACGCGACAAGCCCAACGCCGGGGCGGCGAATGAAATGTCAAAGCTGCTGGGCTGCGATTTGAAGACGATACCCGATTCGGGGCACGAGGTCAACCTTGACGACCCGAAAGCACTCGCAGAGGTTCTGACGGCGTTTTACGGCCGATCCGGGCTGCTTTAGGGCTTATCCAGATCGACGTTGGACGGATTGTCGAGCAGCTTGCCGTCCTTGGTGAACCGCGAGCCGTGACACGGACAATCCCACGAGCGTTCCTCGGCGTTCCATTTCAGCGCGCAGCCCATGTGCGGACAGCGCGGAACGGTCGGTGTGAGCAGGGTTTTTACGGCGTTGAAGCCGTTTATCCAGAGCTGCTTTTTGAGAATACTGCGGCTCGGGTCGAACACCGCCGCATAGGGGTTCGGTTTGCCGAGTATCTTGTCGCGGAGAATTTCGGCGGCAGCCATGGAGTTTGTCATTCCCCACTTGTTAAAGCCCGCCGCGACGTACATATCCGGCGTGAGCGCGGAGTAGTTGCCTATATAGGGGATCCCGTCCAGCGAAATGCAGTCTTGCGCTCCCCACGCGTACTCTATCGGCAGATCGGGGTAGATGTTCTCCGCAAAAAGCTCAAGCTCTTTTCTTCGGCACGGCTCGCCCGTTTTATGCGCTTTGCCGCCTATCAGCAAGTATCCGCCGTAATTGCGGAACGACAAGCCGTTTGTGTTTTCGTCCATATACATTCCGTGAATGTCGGGCGCGTTTGCGAGCGCGATAACGTTGGAGCGGCTCTGATACAGCTTCAGGAAATAGCTCCCGTGCGTGTTGATAAACGGGAAGTGCGTTGCTATCACTATCTTATCGGCGGCGATCTTTGCGCGTTTTGAAAGCGCGGTCTTGCCGCTGATCTCGATTATGTGGGTATGCTCGAAAATGTGCACGCTGTCGGACATCTCGTTCACAACGCCGCGCAGAAATTTCAGCGGCTCAAACTGCGCCTGATTTTTGAACCTCACCGCGCCGACCGTCGTTATCGGCAGTTCTGTTTTCTCGCAGAACTCCGCCGCAAAGCCTATCCTCGCAAGAGCGCCTATCTCGTTTTCAAGCGCGGCGCGATTGCCGCGCGAATAGATATAGCTGTCAAGCTTTTGGAGCTCGCAGTCGAATTTTTTGCTGAGCGCAGCTATCTTTTTCAACGCGTTTTGGTTTGCCTCGAGATACATTTTCGCTTTCTCCGCGCCGTATTCGCGGAGAATTTTCTGATAGATCAGCCCGTGCTGAAAAGTTACCTTTGCGGTAGTGCGTCCCGTTATTCCGCCGCATATACGTTTGCGTTCGGCGACTATGCAGGAAACGCCGCTTTTTTGCAGCTCGTAAGCCGTCAGCAGCCCCGCGATTCCTCCGCCGACGATAAGCACGTCGGCTTTTAAATTCCCGCGCGCGGCGGGAAATTCGGGCATTTGTCCGCCCGCCCATATTGACCTGTCCATAATTTCACCACACAGTTATTTTTTCTGTTATCTTTCCCGAAATGCGGGTAATAATTCGCGGAAAACTCCGCAAAATATCAAAAAAGAGGTGTACAAAATGGAGAGATCGAACAAATCGAAATTGCTGCTGATCGTCGGAGAATGCCGCTCCGACGAATTTCCGGAAGGACTGCCGACCGTTAAAGCGGAACACTCCGCGGACGTAAACTGCGGTTACGCGGCGGTGATAGCGGGAAAAAGCGCCGTGCTTAACATAAGCTCGGCGCTCGGAGTTATTGTTGATGAAACGTTTACGGGAAAGATACCGCGCGGCATACAGCTTATCACCTGCGGAATATCCCCGAAAAACACCGTGTCGATAACCTCCCGCACTGCGGAGAAGCTCACGCTCTCCCTCAACCGCAGCGTACGCACGCTGTCGGGAAAGCTCTGCGAGCCGCTGGAGCAGCCCGTTGACGTTCCCGCGGACGCCGACGAATACGACGTTATGGCTGCATTCGCGGCAAAGCTGCTGCTGGAGCTGTAAGCCGCCGCCTTTTCGGAGCATTGTTTACCGTTAAGCGGCGTGATTAAGTCGCGTTTAATTCGAATATCCTGTAATAACCTTACCGTTTTCGCGGTCGTATAATTTTCCGTTTTCAAGAGCGGTGACAGTACCGTCCGACGATGACAAGATCTTTTTTACCGAGTATATCGGCAGCAGATCCTTGCCCTTGGATATGCCGTTTTCGTCTTTGGCGGAGGTCGAGACGTAAAGCTCCGTGTCTCCGCTTACAAACGACACGCCGAAAGTTGAGCCGTCATCGCCGACCGTGCAGTATTGCATTATATTGTGGTCGCGTTCGCTGCCCTCTCCGACGGCAAATATCTTTGTACTGCCCTCAAACAGGCATTTCTCGGGGAGAAGCCTTACATAAGAGTAATCCCCCATCGGCGCGTTGAGACTGCCGAGAACTTTTCGTCCCTGATCGTCCGTAATATACAGGCATATTTCGTTTGCCGCTCACATATCGATAAACTCGTCATACGGACAAAGATAATGCCGTTCTCCCGGACGCTTGATAACGTTTATCATAATAAGCTCTGCCCGTATCCCGTCAAGCTCGGCGCGGGCTACCACCGCGCTTTCGCCCGCGGCGGGATAATCGTTATACGGCAGCGTTTCGGAATCCCAACCCGTAATATTCAGATCGTCAAAATTCAAGCAGTTCAATGATCTGTTCGTCTTCCAAGAGCTTTCCCTCCTAATTTGTTCTCTATAATGTAAGATGCAATTTTTTCGGGATCACTACACTTTTTTCTGTTTTTAAAAATTTTTTTACAATGACGGAGTTGGCTGAAAAATATCGCGCGGCAAAGAAAAACGCCGTTGAATTCACGGCGTTTTGATTTATTATCTCAGCATGGTTTTTGCGGAAATTCTCTGCGGCAAGGCTCATATAACCGCGTTTATCCTTTCCAGATCGCGGTCGATAACGCTCAGATCGTTTTGCAGCGCGTAGCCGCCGTAGTACATACTGTCAAGCGCCGTAAGCAGCTCGCTTATTGCGGCGTTTGCCTCGCTGTCAAGGCATTGCCCGTCAACTATCAGCGGCTCCATTTTATCGCTTTCGCGGATAAACTCGATCCATTCGGCATCGGAGCGCAAAAGCCCGAGCTTCCTCATCTGCTTTTCGCGAAATTTGCGCCCGTCCTCGCCTGCGTCGGCAAGGCGCGAGGAGTTGATAAAGCTGGCAGCGCCTGTAATATTTTTTGCTCCCTTTGGCACAAGAAATCCGTCCGAGACGGCTTTTACCGTATATTTTCCGATTTCGGAGCATTCGGGGTAGGGAACTATGCCGACATTTATTTCAGCTTGGCGGAGTTTTCCGATAATGCTCTCGTCAGCAGACATAAATACCGCCGACGAATCCGTGATCGCTGAAATGTTTTGGTTTTCCTGATTGCATGAAAAGTGCGCGAAAAAGTCCTCCAACTCGGCAAACAATGCGCCGTTAAGGCAGTTGTTTGAGAGCTTGCCCGTTTCGTCGCGCCGCACCGGCGAGTTATCCATTGTCGCAAAGACGTTGTCGGCGATATCCGCGCCGTAAATATCGTTTACGGTATCGAATGCCGCGCGGAACAGCTTCGTGCATTCGTCCAGACTTTCCCACGTCCATTCGCCATTTTTCCAGAGCTTTTCGGGGTCGGGGATATTGTACTGCACGAACGTCATTTTATCGTACGCCAGAAGCTGCGGCGAAACCGTAATGCTTGTCGGATAAAAATAACGGCTGCCTTTGAAGGTGTAATGGTCGACGTACTCCCTGAACGAATCCCATTGCGGAGCGGAAATATCCATATATGACGTAAGGTCCTCGTACATATTCCGCGACATAAGCAGCGGGAACGAGTTCTCGCGCTTGTCGGTAAGGTCGGGCGACAGATCGGAGCTTATAAGCTCCGACAATCTGGCTTCGTACGCGTCGTCGCTTATATGTTCTATCGTAATGAGTGAAGCCGCGTCGACGTTTACGGATTTCGCGTACATTTCGAGCGCGGGAGATCCCTCGATCTCGCGGCAGCCGAGGTAAGTAAGGTGGGGAGACGCGGATTTGTTTACGCTGTCGGGGATTTCAAACGCGGAAGCAACGTGACTTTCGTCGAAGTAGGCAGTCGTTTCGTAAATCGAACTGTTGACTGCGGACGGAGCGCCGGAACAGCCGCAGCCCAATAAAACCGCACAGCAAAGCGCTGCGGCAAGTATGTTACGGATAATGTTCACACGTATCCCCCCTTTCGGATTTTTCCGCCTATTTTCACATTTACATTATAGCACACTATCGTGAAATAGTCAAGCGTTAAAGCGGAGTAAAAGAATATGCTTGTAAATGCTTCTAAATATTCATCGGCAATTTTGTTGAAATTGCCGAAATACAAAAGTTTTTTCTCTTCTCTGTCAATCTTTGTTGAATCAAGTACTTGTATAAATCGGGCAAATGTGGTACAATGTATATTGAATAATTATCATTTTAAGGAGAATATCTCTTATGTCAAAAAATCACAATTCGTATGAAAGCCCGTTCTGCACACGCTACGCAAGTCCCGAGATGCAGTTTATCTTTTCGGCGGACAAAAAATTCACGACGTGGAGACGGCTTTGGGTGGCTCTCGCGAGAGCGGAAATGAAACTCGGTCTGCCCGTTACTCAGGAGCAGGTGAGCGAGCTTGAGACACATATCGACGATATCAACTACGATGTTGCCGAAAAGCGTGAAAAGGAGGTTCGCCACGACGTAATGAGCCACGTCTACGCCTACGGACAGCAGTGCCCCAAGGCGGCGGGGATAATCCACCTCGGCGCTACGTCATGCTACGTCGGCGATAACACCGATATAATAATAATGCGTGACGCGCTGCTGCTCGTCAAGAAAAAGCTGCTGAACGTTATCGCAAATCTGGCGAAATTCGCCGAGGAATACAAGGCGATGCCGTGTCTCGCGTACACTCACCTGCAGCCCGCTCAGCCCACGACCGTAGGAAAGCGCGCGACGCTCTGGATGAACGAGCTGCTTATGGACTTGGAGGAGGTCGAGTACCGTATCGACAACCTTAAGCTGCTCGGACAAAAGGGCACGACGGGCACGCAGGCTTCTTTCGTCGAGCTTTTCAAGGGCGAGGGCTCCAAAATAAAGGAGCTGGAGAAGATGATCGCCGAGGAAATGGGCTTCTCGGTGTGTGTTCCCGTAAGCGGACAGACTTATTCGCGCAAGATCGACAGTCAGGTGCTGGCGACGCTCTCCGGTATCGCGCAGAGCTGCTCGAAATTCAGCAACGATCTGCGTCTGCTCCAGAATTTCGAGGAAATGGCCGAGCCGTTCGAGAAGAACCAGATAGGCTCGTCGGCAATGCCGTACAAGCGCAATCCCATGCGCAGCGAGCGCATTACGTCGCTTGCGCGTTATGTGATGATAGATTCGCTCAATCCCGCGTTTACGGCGGGAACGCAGTGGTTCGAGAGAACGCTTGACGACAGCGCCAACAAGCGCGTTTCCGTAGCGGAGGGCTTCCTCGCGGTGGACGCTATTCTCAATATAATGATGAACGTCACGGACGGTATCGTCGTGTTCCCCGAGATGATAAAGCGCCGCCTTATGGCAAAGCTGCCGTTTATGGCGACGGAGAATATAATGATGAGAGCGGTCGAGAACGGCGGCAACCGTCAGGAGCTCCACGAGGGGCTGCGGCAGCACTCTCACGCTGCGGCGGCACAGGTGCGCGCGGGCGGCGAGAACGATCTTCCCGAGCGTATCGCGAACGACCCCGCGTTCAAGATAACGAAAGAGGAAATCGAGGCGCTGCTTATCCCCGAGAATTACGTCGGCAGAGCGCCCGAGCAGACGGAGGAGTTCCTCGCGGAATTCGTCAAGCCGCTGCTGGAGAAGAATAAGGAGCTGCTTGGCGAAAAGGCGGAGCTGAGCGTATAAGGGAGCGTTTGAGTTTATGAAACAATGGATCGTGCCGGCTGCGGTCACGGCGGCGAAAAATGAGATCATCGGACAGTTCGGGGATTTTCTCGGCGGGATATTGATAAGGCGCGGTATTGTGACGCTTGACGGCGCGAGGGCTTTTTTCGGGTGCGATCATCTTTCCGATCCCATGCTGATGAGCGATATGAAACAGGCGGTGGAAACCGTGCGCGCGGCTCTGGACGGGGATAAACGTATAACGGTTTTCGGCGATTACGACTGCGACGGCGTTTGCGCTACGGCAATGCTGTACAGCTATCTGGAGGCTCAGGGCGCTGACGTGGACTTTTATATCCCCGACCGCAGCGAGGGCTACGGAATGAGCATAGGGGCGCTCGAAAAGATCGCCGCGAACGGCACGGAGCTTATTATTACGGTGGATAACGGTATCTCGGCGGTCAAGGAAGCGGAGTTCTTAAAAAGCAAGGGCGTTGAGCTGCTGATAACCGACCACCACCAGCCGAACGCGAGCTTGCCCGAGTGCGCGGCTTGCGTCGACCCGAACCGCGCGGACGACCCGTCGCCGTTCAAGGACTTATGCGGCGCGGGCGTTGTGCTGAAACTGCTTGCGGCGCTGGAGGAGGACGAGGAGTTTGTTCTGGACAGCTACGCCGACCTTGCCGCTGTGGCGACTATCGGCGACGTAATGCCGCTGAAAGGCGAAAACCGCTACATAGTTCAGCGCGGTCTGGAGAATATACGGAACGAGCAGAACGCGGGATTAACGGCGCTGATAAAGTCGGCGCGGAGACCCGTCGAAAAGATCACCTCGACCGACCTTGCGTTTACGGTTTGCCCGAGAATAAACGCGGCGGGCAGGATAGTTCACGCGGAAAAGGCGGCGCGGCTGCTGCTCTGCGAGGACGACGCGGACACGGCAAGACATCTCGCCGAGGAGCTTGAACTGCTGAACGGCAAGCGCAAGACCGAGGAAAACAAAATTCTGGCGGACGTTAATAAGATGCTTGACGAAAATCCGCGCATACTCAAGGAGCGCGTTATTGTGCTGGCTGGTGAGGGCTGGCACCACGGCGTTATCGGGATAATCTGCACGAAAATTCTTGAGAAGTATGACAAGCCCGTCGTGATGATGTCGGTCGAGGACGGTAAAGCGCGCGGCTCGGTAAGGAGCATTGAGGGCTTTTCGGTGCATAAAATGCTTATGGAGTGCTCCGCGCCGCTGACAGCGTTCGGCGGTCACCCCGGCGCGGGAGGATTCTCGCTGCCCGCGGATAAGGTCGGAGAGTTTACGGCGCTGATCCACAAGTACGCACGGGAGTTTTACCCAAAAATGCCGCAGCCCTGTATCTGCGCCGATATGGAAGCGACCTGCGCCGACCTTAATGCCGAAAATGTAAAACAGCTTTCAAAGATAGAACCGCTCGGCGAACGCAACCCCGTGCCGCGCTTCTTGCTGCGGAACTGCACTGTCAAGGGCAAGCGCGCGATGAAGGACGGGCTGTACACCTCGTTCGACGCGGAGTCGGGCGGCGTTACGCTGAGGACGATAACGTTCAAGGTGCCGTTTGAGAAGTTTTTGCCGAATGTCGGCGATAAAATAGATATGATCGCGACGGCGGAGATCAACGAATACAACGGCAAGGAAAGCGCGGAATTAAGGCTTGTGGACTATCGCCCGTCGGGTTTCCGCGAGGACAGATTTTTCGCGGCGGAGCGCGTTTACGAGGAAATATGCCGCGGCGAGGGCTGCGACAAGCGTCTCGCGCCGAGAGTTATCCCGCAAAGCCGCGAGGAGCTTATGAGGATATACGATCTGGTGAAAAAGAGCGGCGGCAAGCGCACAGCCGAGGAGCTTGCGATGTTTGACGGCAGCGTGAATTACTGTATGCTGAGGATAACGCTCGACGCGTTCGCCGAGGCGAAAATGGTTGAACTCGGCGGGGACTGTACGCCGAGGATACTGCCCGTCACGGAGAAGCGCGATTTGTTCGCGAGCGGCTTGCTGTTTGAACTGAATAAGCAATTCAAGGGGTAAACGATATGCGCAAAGCGCAGTTTGCTTTCGGATAGGAGATAAGATGGACACTATAACCATAGACACGTTAATGGATAAGATCGCGGCAACCGATAAGCCGTACGATACGGAGAAGATAATGCGCGCGTATCGGCTTGCCGACGAGGCGCACGAGGGGCAGATGCGCTCCTCGGGAGAAAAATATATAACCCATCCGCTGTCCGTGGCGTCCATTTTATTGGATTACTGCATGGACACGGATACGCTGTGCGCGGCTCTGCTGCATGATGTGGTGGAGGATACGGAGACCACTCTTGACGAGATCAGAAAGAAATTCGGCGAGGACGTTGCGCTTATGGTGGACGGCGTAACAAAGATAGGTCAGGTTCCGCTGAATACCAAGGAGGAGCAGCAGGCGGAGAATATCCGCAAGATACTCATGGCGATGAGCAAGGATATCCGCGTGATAATCATCAAGCTCGCCGACAGACTTCACAATATGCGCACACTCTATGCGCGTCCGCCCGAGAAGCAGCGCAAGACCTCGCTCGAAACGATGAACTTCTACGCGCCTATCGCTCACCGTCTCGGTATGAGCGACGTCAAGGAGGAAATGGAGGTCATTGCTATTCGTTACCTCGATCCGTACGGCTGCAAGGAGATCGAGCAGCTGCTGGATCTTCACAAGGAGGAACGCGACAGCTTTATAGATACGATCATCGGCAGAATACGCGGACGTATCAGCGATATCAAGCCCGAGCCTATAATCGAGGGCAGAGTGAAGTCGATATTCAGCATCTATAAGAAAATGTACGTCAAGAACAAGCCGTTTGACGAGATATATGATATTTACGCGGTGAGAATTATTGTGCAGTCTGTCATTGAGTGCTATAATGTTCTCGGCGTTATCCACGATCTTTTCAGCCCCATGCCGTACCGCTTCAAGGATTATATCGCGACTCCGAAGCCGAACCGCTACCAGTCGCTGCATACCACCGTTATAGGCAAAGAGGGCATTCCGTTCGAGGTGCAGATACGCACCATGGAAATGCACAACACCGCGCAGTACGGTATCGCCGCGCACTGGAAGTACAAGGCGGGGCTGAAGGGCAGCGTCGCGGGTGAAAAGCGCTTCGACTGGATACGCCAGCTTCTGGAGCGCCAGCAGGAGGCGGACGACGTCGAGCAGATCACCGACGCTATCAAGAACGATCTCGCACAGGACGAGGTGTATGTTTTCTCGCCCAAGGGCGACGTTTTCGTGCTGCCGCTCGGCGCAAACGTTATCGACTTCGCGTATGCCATTCACACCGAGGTCGGCAATAAAATGACCGGCGCAAAGGTCGGCGGCCGTATGGTAACGTTCGACTATCAGGTGAAAACGGGCGATATTATCGAGATATTCACAAGCAACTCGCCGAACTACGGACCGAACCGCAATTGGCTCGAGATTGCCAAGACCACCGAGGCAAAGGCGAAAATACGTTCGTGGTTCAAAAAGGAGCGCCGCGAGGAGAATATCGCCTGCGGCAAAGAGGAGCTGGAGCGCGAGTTCAGGCGCAACGGTATACCGCTCGATGAGGAAATTCTCAAGGAGGCGGCTCAGCGTGCGCGGGTGGAGACCGTCGACGACCTGTACGCGAGCATAGGCTACGGCGGCGTTGCGATGTCAAAGGTCATTCAGCGTATCAAGGAGAGCCAGATACGCGCCCAGAAAGAGCAGAACGCCGTGCTGCAGACAGGCGAGGAGAATATCGAGGAGACCAACCGCCGCGCGCGCCGCAAGGGCATAATAATCGAGGGCGTGGATAATTGTATGGTCAAGTTCGCGCAGTGCTGCAATCCGCTGCCGGGCGACCCGATAATCGGCTTTGTAACGCGCGGCTTCGGCGTGTCGATACACAAGCAGGACTGCATAAACGTCATAAACAATATGGACAGCGCGGAGAACAAGGACAGGTGGATAAAGGCTTCGTGGGCGGGTGTTGACGATACGACCTACCGCGCGACGATAGACATTATCGCCGAGCAGAAGTCCTCGGTCATAGCCGACATCACCGCCGCAATCGCCGCGAACCATATCCCCATGCACGAGATGAATATGCACCGTCTGAAAAACGGCAACACCAATCTGCTGATAACGATCGAGATCGCGGGCGTGGAGCAGCTCACCAACGTAATGTCGAGACTGCAGAAGATACCCGGGGTCATTTCGGCGGACAGAACAGGCAAGCAGTAACGGTTATGGAGCTGCGGCAGATACTGCTGCTCGGCGTTCTGTTCGTGCTGATAGTACTGTGGATAAGGGCGCGGAGCACTCCCAAAGCGAAAAACGCGCGGCTGAGACGCAAAATACGCCGCGGCGGGTTTACGCATTGGACGAATTTCGAGGAGAACTGGATAATCAGCGAAAAGGAACGCACGGGTTATAAATACAACGATTTTCCGGGCTGCTATGTTATTATGATCTTTGACAGACCCGTGCGGTTCGGACGGTTTTTCGGCTGGGAGAATATCTATATCGGACAGTCGATAAACGTCTGCCAGCGCGTTCACAACCATTTCAACGGCAAAGGCAAGGGCGACGTTTACGCGGACATAAAGTACGGCAAGGAAGCATACGTGCGCATAGTGCCCGTCAAGGTCAAACGGCTCAACGATATGGAAACGTCGCTTATCGAGGCGTTTTCGGCTACCGAGTCTTATAATAAGACTAAAGGCGGCGCGAAAAAGCAGCAATAATAAAAAAGCAACGCGGCGGGACCGCAGGGGCAAAGTACGCAAGAAAGCTGCTTTGCCGCAGCGGAACGAAGCGAAGCGGAGAGGAGCGGAGGCAATGCAGCTTTGCTAGGCGAACGAAGTGAGCCGGTGCGTGCTTTGCCTTTTAAATCAAAAAATGGAAAAAATAATGCGTATGCCGCTGGGGGCGCTGCTGGCTAATTGCTATCTGATTCCCGGCGGGGACAATAAGGTGATAGCCGTTGATCCTGCTTCGGCGGCGGAGGTGTCGGAGTTTCTGGAGGAGAACGGCACGGAGCTTGGCGCGATAATTATCACGCACGGGCATTTCGACCATTTCGCGGGAGCGGCTGCGCTCAAAGAGCGGACGGGAGCGCCCGTGTACGCTCCCGAGGCGGACGCGGAAATGCTTTCCGACGCGGATAAATGCTGGGCGTGGTTTATGCGCGGGGTCGAGTTCGCGCCCGTAATTCCTGACAAGACGTTCGAGGACGGCGAGGAGTTTTCGGCGTGCGGTGTGACGTTTAAGGTAATGGCGGCTCCGGGGCACACGGCGGGGAGCTGTCTGCTGTTCTGCGAAAAGTATGGCGCGGCGCTTACGGGCGACGTTATATTCCGTGACAGCATCGGCAGAACGGACGGCTATTCGGGCAGCGACAGGCAAATGGCGGAGAGCCTGGCGAAGATCGCGTTGCTTGACGGGAACGTTTTGCTGTTGTGCGGTCACGGAGAAACGACTGATCTCGAAACGGAAAAACGGCACAATCCGTATCTGCGGTAAAGGAAATTTATGTCATATCAATTTGACGATTGTATGTTCTCCGTCAAACGCAATTTTGTTTAAATTCACAAAAGTATATAGTTTTGGACGACATTCCTGTCAAAACGGCTTGACAATCCCGCAGTAATCTGGTATATTATTAAGTAATGCGGAAGTGGCGCCGCAAAAAAATTTTTAGGAGGGTTTTCTGAAATGGAAGATTCAAATGACAAGGTATACGGCATTTTGTCGTATTTCGGCTTTTTGTGGCTGATAGGACTTCTCGCAGGAAAAACGGAGTTCGCGAAGTTCCACGCAAATCAGGGTCTGGTGCTGTTCATCGCGGAAATAGTATTGGGTATCGTTGCCGGAGTTTTATCGGCGATCCTCTTTTTCGTTCCGGTTGTCGGCGGGATCATAGGCGGTCTGGTCAGTGCCGTTGTGGGAATTGGAAGTTTGGTTTTGATGATCATGGGCATTATTAACGCCGCTCAGGGTCAGATGAAGCCGCTGCCCGTTATCGGCGGTATCCGCATCATCAAGTAACCGCAAAGCTACATAACTAAAAAAGAGCTGTCGATCCCCTTTTCGGCAGCTTTTTTGTCGTGTACGGCGCAATTATTCCGACTTCTTTCGTCTTACCTCTTGACTTTTTCCAAAAATAAGTTATAATAATAGTGTATGCGTTATTTCAAAATGCACATGATAAATGGAAATAACTGTAAATTCTATAAAATAAAAGGACGGAAACAACTATGAAATGGATGGGTTTGAACGAGCTGCGCGAAAGTTATCTTAAATTTTTCGAGAGATCAAGGGACATCTGCGTATGCAGAGCTTTCCGCTTGTGCCGCCCGCGGACGATAATTCGATATTGCTGATAAACGCGGGTATGACGCCGCTGAAGAAGTATTTTCAGGGCATCGAGGAGCCTCCGCGTCACCGCGTGACGACCTGCCAGAAGTGCATACGCACGCCCGATATCGAGAACGTCGGCAAGACCGCGCGTCACGGCACGTATTTCGAGATGCTGGGAAATTTTTCGTTTGGCGACTACTTCAAGCACGAAGCTATCGCGTGGGCGTGGGAGTACCTCACCAAGACCCTCGAAATTCCCGAGGACAGGCTGTGGGTGACAATTTACGAAGAGGACGACGAGGCGGGCGAGATCTGGGCGAACGAGATCGGCGTTCCAAAGGACAGAATAATCAAGCTCGGCAAGGCGGACAACTTCTGGGAGCACGGCAGCGGTCCGTGCGGTCCGTGCTCGGAGATACACTTCGACCGCGGCGAGAAGTACGGTCCTTTGGAGAGCTTCGAGCAGGCGGAGGACTGCGACCGCATAATCGAGATATGGAACAACGTTTTCACGCAGTTCGACAACGACGGCAAGGGCAACTATTCTCAGCTTGCGACCAAGAACATCGACACGGGTATGGGTCTGGAGCGCCTTGCGTGCGTAATGCAGGACGTTGACAACCTTTTCGAGGTCGACACCGTAAAGAATATAATGGGCAAAATATGCTCGATAATCGGCGTGAACTATCATGAAGATGACAAAAAGGACGTTTCCATACGTGTTATCACCGACCATATACGCTCTACCACCTTTATGGTTGGCGACGGTATTCTGCCGTCAAACGAGGGGCGCGGCTACGTTCTGCGCAGACTGCTCCGCCGCGCGGCTCGTCACGGACGTTTGCTCGGTTATCACAAGCCGTTTCTGCACGAGGTGTGCGATACCGTTATCGATGAGAATATCAGCGCGTATCCCGAGTTGGGCGAAAAGCGCGCCTACATCAAAAAGGTCATTCAGACCGAGGAGGAGAGCTTCGCCAAGACTATCGACAAGGGCACGGAGATACTTTCCGATATGATTGAAAAGCTGAAACAGTCCGGCGAAAAGACGCTTAAGGGCGAGGACGTTTTCAAGCTGCACGACACCTACGGCTTCCCTCTTGACTTAACGAAAGAAATACTGCACGAGAACGGCTTTGAGGCGGACGAAAACGGCTTTGCGGAGTGTATGAAAATTCAGAAGCAGACCGCGCGCGAGAACAAAAAGCTCGGCGGCGGCTGGGACAACGCGAAAAATTCCGCACTGGACGCGTTCAAGACCAACTTTGTCGGCTATTCGACGATGACAAGCGAGACGAAGATACTCGCACTCGTCAAGGACGGCGAAATGGCGGAGCTCTGCGGCGAGGGCGACAAGGTGACCGCCGTTATCGAGGATACGCCGTTCTACGCGGAAATGGGCGGTCAGGTAGGCGATAAGGGCACAATTGCGAACGGAAGCAGCGTCATGGAAGTCCTCGATACGCAGAAACTCGGCGGCGGACAGTTCGTTTGCAGCTGTGTTGTCAAGGCGGGCGGTTTCTCGGTCGGCGATAAGGTGACGGCGGCTGTCGACGGGAAAACGCGCATGGCTACCCAGCGCAACCATACGAGCTGCCACATTCTGCAAGCGGCGCTCAGAAGCGTTCTCGGCGACCATGTTCACCAGAGCGGCTCTTACGTCGATCCGCACCGCTGCCGTTTCGATTTCAGTCATTTCAGCGCAATGACGGCAGACGAGATCAAGCGCGTCGAGGATTATGTAAACAAGGTAATTCTCGAGGCTGTTCCCGTTGTTACCGAGGAGCTGCCTATCGAGGAAGCAAAGAAAAAGGGCGCAATGGCACTGTTTGGCGAAAAGTACGGCGACGTTGTACGCGTTGTTTCGGTTGGCGAATATTCCACCGAGTTTTGCGGCGGTACGCATCTTAAAAATTCGGCACAGGCGGGATTGTTCAAGATCGTTTCCGAAAGCTCGGTCGCGAGCGGAGTTCGCCGTATTGAGGCAGTCACGGGCGCGGGCGTTCTCGAAATGCTCAACAGCTCGCTTGATACGCTCGACAGGGCGGCTGCGGCTCTTAAAGTTCCGAACGCAAACGAGATAGTAACGCGCTGCGAAAGCGTAATGAGCGAGATGCGCGAAAAGGATAAGAAGATCGAGGCTATGCAGCAGGAGGCGGCTAACGCCCAGCTCGGCAATCTTGACGAAAAGGAAGTAAACGGCGTGAAGATCGTCACGGCGGCTCTTGACGGCACAGGCGCGGACGGTCTGCGCAAGGTCGGCGACGGTCTGGCGGACAAGTACGACTGCTTTGTCGCGGTGCTTGCGGGCACTAACGAGGGCAAGTCGAATATTCTCTGCAAGTGTTCAAAGAGCGCGGTCGCAAAGGGCGCGAACGCGGGCGCGATAGTCCGCGAGGTGGCTGCGGTCGCGGGCGGCAAGGGCGGCGGAAAGCCCGATCAGGCAATGGCGGGAGTTCCCGACGCGGCAAAAATCGGCGACGCGCTGAATGCGGCGGCGGATATCGCGGCAAAATATATCAAGTAAGCATTATGGGCGTGTTCACGTTAACGCTCTGAATTACAGTTTTTTCTGGAAAGGAAACACGATGAAAAAGTTTCTTTCGGCGCTGTCGGCGGCTGCGGTATTATTGCTGTCAACGGCGTGCTCTTTGGGCGGAGAACCGTCCGACAGCGGCGTTTCGGACGGTGCGTCCGTCGGCGGCTCCTCAGGTGCAAGCTCTTCGGGAAACGCTCCTGCGGTCGAGGGCGATGCGGGCTTTGCGAACGTTGCCGAAAAAGTTCGGTGGTACGACCCCGGGATAACGGAACCGGTCGGCGGTCTGCCGAACGTTATGGGCGGAACGATGTTTCCGTCGCTTGCGGACGCGGTCAACGCTGACGGCTCGGGCGACCTGAAAAGGCTGCTCGGGGATTTTGTGGAGGAGACAGACCTTGAAAGGCGGTATTCGCTCACCGACGATATACTTCGCATTCTCTGCAAGGCGAACGAGGTGACGGAAACCGACGATATATTCGACGCGAAAAAAATGCATATTCTCCGTCAATTCTGGGGAGACGACTCGCTCACCGCGCCGAAAAACGGCACACAGGCAGCGTATTGCGATACCGCGTACAGATATCTTCTGGAGCGGTATACGTTTGCGATGATCGGCAGTATGGTGCTTGACGTGTTCTCCGAGATAAGGATAGACACCATGTCGAACGGCACGACCAGCGCGTATATGCAGTTCTACAATGAGCGTATGGTGAACGGCAGGAAAAACGGCACGCTCTCCGAAAAGGAATTTATTGACAATTGCCGCTATCTGTCGTATTACGGAATGCTCGGCGGCGGCAATTACCGAATGTTCGCGGAGTTTCGGGTGTATGTCGAGGAGAACGCTCCCGAGTATCTGAATACCGTTGATGAGTCCGCGTTCGGTGTTCTGGTCGGAACGGGCGGCAATGACGAGCTTAAAGCCGACGATTTCCCGACGATCGTCTACGGAATGTCGGGGGACGATACGCTAACGGGCGGCTCGGGCAACGATCTGCTTATCGGCGGCGACGGGAACGACGTTCTCAACGGCGGCGCGGGCAGTGATTGCTTACAGGGCAACGCGGGCGATGATACCTACGTTTTCGGCAAGGGCAGCGGCGGCGATATGATCATCGACGGCAGCGGAAGCAACGTGATAAAGTTCGACGGTATCAAGGCGGACGAGCTTAAAGCGTATGATTATATGGAGAACGACGTTTTGCTCAATGTTGAGGGAACAAAGGATACGCTGCTGATAAAGCATTATAAGCTGGATAAGAGGTATCGGCAGTTCGAGCTGGAGTTCGACGGTGTGAGAATGAAGATCGACGACCCGAAAAGTCCGCTTGTGAGCATCGACCCGCGCAGACCCGCGTCAAGTACGTCCTCGGACAGCACGCAGAGCGGCGGTTCTCGGGAAGACAGCTCGCCGGACAGCGAACCGCAGGACGAAAGCTCGCAGCCTGAAAGCTCCGGCGGCGGGGGCGGTTTGGTTTCCTGAATTGAAAACGGGAGCGGTTAGGTACGGCTTTGACCGCAGATAAGGAGTTAAAATGGATTGTTTGTTTTGTAAGATCGCGGCGGGGGAAATTCCCTCGACGAAAGTTTATGAGGACGACAAAATATTGGCGTTTCGGGATATAAACCCGCAGGCACCCTCGCATATACTGGTGATACCGAAGGAGCATATCGGCGGCGTCGATGAGGTGACGGAGGAAAACGCGGCAGTCGTTGCGCATATCTTCGTGAAGATCGCCGAAATAGCAAAACAGGAGGGTCTCACCGACGGTTACCGCGTGGTTTCCAATGTCGGCGAGCACGGCTGCCAGAGCGTTCGGCATCTGCATTTCCATATTCTGGGAGGAAAGCAGCTTAACGGAAGTATGGTATAATAATGGGTAAGATCGACGAAAACCGTTTAAAGGCGGATTTAAAGGCGGGACAGCTTGCGAGAGCGTATTTCCTGTACGGCAAAGAGGATTATCTTGTGCGGTTTTTCGCCGAGAAGATAGTCGTGCTTGCCGTGCCCGAGGACGCGCGGGATATGAATTTCGTGAAGTACTCGGAAAAACCCAAGGCGGACGAGCTGTCGGATCAGCTTGAGAATATGCCTTTTTTCTCGGAGTACAAATGCGTGCTGATAAAGGATCTGGATATCGAGAGCATGGACAACGCCGAGCATAAGGCGTATCTGGCGCTTATTGAGAATATCCCCGAAACAAGCGTGCTTGTTGTCGCGCAGGAGAATATCGAGTACGATCTGAAGAAGCTCAAAGCCAAGACCAAGAAGTTTATGGCAGCGGTGGAGGCGGTCGGAGTTTCGTGCGAGATGAAGTACCTGTCGGCGGCTAAGGTCGCGCAGAGGGCGCAGCGCGAGGCTGCTAAGGCGGGGTGCTCGATATCGCCGCAGAACGCCGCGTATCTGGCTCAGGAGTGCTCAAACAGCCTTACGGAGCTCGACAACGAGCTTTCCAAGCTGTGCGCCTACAAAAACGGCGGCGAGATAACGCTCGGCGATATCGAGGCGCTTGTTCCCAAGCGGATAGACTCGAATATCTACAACCTCGCGAAAGAGCTTTTTGCGGGGCGGACGGGCAGTGCGCTGGAGATACTGAACGGTCTGTTCGTGCAGCGAACCGAGCCGTTTATGATACTCGCGGCGATGTCGGGGCATTTTACGGATCTGTACCGCGCGAAGCTCGGACAGCTCGCGAAGAAGTCCTCCTACGACACGGCAAAGGCGTTCAACTACCCGCCCAACAGGAGCTTTGTAATGGACGGCGCTTACCGCAGCGTAAACAGGCTATCCGAGCGTTATCTCGGAGAATGCGTGGCGGTGCTGTACAGGACCAACAAACTGCTCAATTCGTCCAAGGCGGACAAGCGGCAGCTTATCGAGCGCGCGATAATCGAGATCTCCGCTTTGCCGAAATAAAGTTATGCTGAAGATCAAACAAGCGATAATAGTAGAGGGCAAGTACGACAAGATACGTCTGTCCAACCTTGTCGATGCGGTGATAATACCGACCAACGGCTTCGAGCTGTATAAGGATAAAGAAAAATCCGCGCTTATCAAAATGTTGGCGAAAAAAACGGGTATAATAATTCTGACGGACAGCGACAGCGCGGGATTTCAGATACGCTCGCGGCTGCGGAGCATTACGCGCGGCTGCGAGGTCATTAATGTTTATATCCCCGATATCGCGGGCAAGGAGCGCCGCAAGGCAAAGCCCTCGGCGGAGGGTAAGCTGGGCGTTGAGGGCGTTTCGGACGAGATACTTCTCGAGGCGTTCCGCAAGGCGGGTGTGTTCGCCGAGGAGCGAACCGCCAAAAAGGAGCCGATAACCAAAGCCGACCTTATGGAGCTTGGACTTGTCGGCGGAGAAAATTCCGCTGTCAGGCGCGCGGAAATGCAGCGCAGGCTCGGGCTTCCCGAGCGGCTTTCGGCGAATATGCTGTTGGAAATATTGAACGTCATGTATTCGCGCGGGGAATTCCTCGATATTGCCGACAAATTGTAACCCTTTTGTAACCAAATCGTAACCGTTTCGCAGTTGAATTGTAGGGGTCTGTGTGTAAAGTATCGTCTTGTCGGATTTCGGTTTATTTTAGGAGAATTTTATGGTTTTTTCGAGTTTAACGTTTTTGTTCGGGTTTTTGGTGATAACTCTCATGCTATATTATATCGTTCCGAAAAAGCTGAAGAACGTTGTCATTCTGGTGAGCGGTCTGCTGTTTTACGCGTGGGGCGAGCCTATTTACGTACTCGCTATGATACTCAGCACGTTCATCGACTACACGGCGGGGCGGATTATCGACAAAAACGACGACAAGCCCAAGGTGCGTCTGGCGTGCCTTATCGTATCGCTGCTGATGAATCTGGGGCTGTTGGGAATATTCAAGTATTCGGATTTTCTTATCGGTTCGTTCAACAGTTGGTTCGGACTGGATATTCAAAATCCGTTTGTCGTACTGTTCAACAATGTGTTCGGCGGTATAAACGGGAATATAAAAAGCCTGCCGCTGCCTATCGGTATCAGCTTTTTCACGTTTCAGTCGATGTCGTACACTATCGACCTGTACCGCCGCAAGATAAAGGTGCAGAAGAACGCCGCGAGCTTTATGGCGTTCGTGACCTTATTCCCGCAGATAGTCGCGGGACCTATTGTGCGTTATGAGGACGTTCAGAACGAGATCGACGACCGCAAGATAACCGAGCCTATGCTCGCGGGAGGAATTTCGCGCTTTATCACGGGTCTCGGGAAAAAGGTGCTTATCGCCGATAATATCGGTATGCTCTGGACTACTGTAAAGACCATGGAGTATTCGCAGCTTTCGGCGGCGACGGCATGGCTCGGTATACTCGCGTTCACGTTCCAGATATACTTCGACTTCAGCGGCTACTCGGATATGGCGATCGGTCTGGGTAAGATGATGGGTTTTAACTTCCCCGAAAACTTCGATTACCCGTATATGAGCAAAAGCATTTCGGAGTTCTGGCGGCGCTGGCACATGACGCTCGGCGGATGGTTCAAAAGCTATGTTTATTTTCCGCTCGGCGGCAGCAGAAAGGGCACGGCGCGCACAGTTATCAACCTTTTGATAGTCTGGACTATCACGGGAATATGGCACGGCGCTTCGTGGAATTTCATGCTTTGGGGAGCGTACTTCGGGGTGCTGATAGTGCTTGAGAAGCTCTTCCTCGGCAAGTGGCTGGAGAAAATACCGTCCGTGTTAAGCTGGCTGTATACGTTCGTTCTGGTGGTATTCGGGTGGATAATGTTCGACGGAGTGGCGCCGGGAACGGTGGATTTCGGAGATATGTTCGGACAGGTGTTCACCTATATCGGGGCGATGTTCGGAGCGAACGGCGTATTCGCGGACAACTTCGCGACAAACGCGTTCGTAAACTACGGCGTGATGTTCGCAATAGCGATATTCGGCAGCAGCGACGCGCTGAAAACCATTATCGGCAAGGTCAAGGAAAAAGCGCCCGGTTGGGTGCAGTACGGCTATCCGATAGCGCAGACCGCCGTTATGCTCGCGAGCGTGGCGTTTATCACCACGTCGAGCTATCACCCGTTCCTGTACTTTAATTTCTGATAAACGTTTATTTAGAGGTCGATATGAAATTTAAAATGACGCCAAACAAGCTGATGATAGCGCTGTTCGCGGTTGTACTGCTTGTTGTTCCGATAGTGACCGCCGCTCTCCCGAAACAGGAGCGCAGCGAAAACGAAAACCGCTCCCTTGCGAAAATGCCCACGCTTGTCGACGCAAACAAGTGGGATAAGGCGGAAAGCGCGGGCGATTATCTTGGCGCGGTAAAGTGGAAGTATATCAACAACCGCGAGGGCAAAGCGTTCAAGGACGACTTTGAAACGTTTTTCTGCGACCACATGGCGGGCAGAGAAACGTGGGTGAAGCTCTGCAACAACCTGACGCGGCTTTCGGGTCAGCGCGAGATAAACGATGTGTATATACTCGACGATCAGCTTGTACAGACCTTCAAGGGCTATGACGAAAATACGGTCGACTCCTCGATAAAGGCGATGAACACGTTCGCCGAGCGGTTTTCCGATATTCCGATGTACCTTATGCTCGCGCCGACCTCGCAGGAGCTGTTCTCCTCGCGGATACCTTCGTATACGGGGCTGATGAGCGAAAAGACGTTTATCGAGAACGTTTACTCGAAAATGGAGAACATCGGCACTATCGACGCGTTGAGCAACATTATGGGGCATTCCAACGAGTACGTCTTCTACCGCACCGACCACCACTGGACCAGTCTGGGCGCGTTCTACGCGTATCAGGCGGCGGCAAAGTCGCTGAATTACAGCGCCTACGGGCTTAATTCGTTCAACATAGAAAACGCAAGCCGCGACTTTCGCGGAACGCTCTATTCGCGCACGCTCGTCGACAGCATAAAGCCCGATGTTATGGACTATTATTTCCTCGCGGACGGCGAACCTACCGTGAAGATGACCTGCCGTGACGACCGCGAGATCAAGACCTATGACAGCCTTTATGTCCGCGAGTTTCTGGAGGTCAAGGACAAATACTCGTCGTACACGGGCAGCAATGTTCCGCTGGTGACTATCGAGACGAACGTCGACAACGGCAAAAATCTTCTTGTGATAAAGGACAGCTACGCGCACTCGCTCGTGCCGTTCCTGTCAAAGCATTACAGCAGTATAACAATGGTGGATATGCGCTATATCAACACGAGCCTTAACAATTTTATAAAAATGGACGAGTACACAGAGGCGCTTTTCGTGTTCAACGTTATCGGCTTTGCCGAGGATAAGAATATCGCCAAGCTGGTGCTCACGCGATGAGGGAGCTGCTGTTTACGGTAGGCGCTGAGGACGCGGGAGAGACGGCGTTCGCATTTCTGAGAAAGCACGGTTTCTCGCAGCGGAACATTACCAAATTAAAGCACGGCGGCGGGTTGACGCGCGGCGGCGAGCTGCTCCGCACGGTCGACAAGGTGAACGCGGGCGAAGAGATACGTGTTCTTATGGCAGACAGCGGAAACGAA
The DNA here is from genome assembly GCA_910579125.1 of uncultured Oscillospiraceae bacterium. Taxonomy (GTDB): domain Bacteria; phylum Bacillota; class Clostridia; order Oscillospirales; family Ruminococcaceae; genus CAG-115. The sequence goes on from CAJTTH010000002.1 coordinate 111,478, forward strand.
AGCATTCTGCCAAACCCCGATATAAACGCGGCGGCGGTATACGAGGACGATGATGTGATCGTTTTCGACAAGCCGCCGTTTCTCCCCGTTCACCCGTCGATACGTCACAGCACGGATACGCTCGCGAATTTGTACGCGGCGAAGTTCCCCGACACGCCGTTCCGCGCTGTGAACAGGCTTGACCGCAACACGTCGGGATTGTGCGTCTGCGCTAAAAACAGATTTGCCGCGCCGCAGCTCATAAAAAGCGTTTCCAAGGTCTATTACGCGGTAGTTGACGGCGTTATCGAGGGTGCGGGAGAAATCAACCTCCCGATAGCACGGACGGGCGAAAGCATAATCGTGCGCATGGTAAGGGAGGACGGACAGTCCGCAGTCACGCGCTACAAAGCCGCCGCACATAAAAACGGCAGAACGCTGCTGGAAATTACGCTTCTGACGGGCCGCACACACCAGATACGGGTGCATTTTTCGCATATAGGCTATCCGCTGTGCGGCGACGAGATATACGGCGGCGACTGTTCGGCGATAAACAGACAGGCGCTCCATTGCGGCAGGGTGACGTTCGTTCAGCCCGTAACGGGTGAACGCGTTGAGCTGGAAAGTCCTCTGCCCGAGGATATAAGGAGGCTGATAGAGTAAATGAAAAAGCGTTTATTATGCGCTGTAACGGCGCTTGCGGCAGCGGCGGCGTTCAGCGGTTGTTCCGCAGGTTCGGTAACGGTGAACGGCAGCGGCGCGGAAATTCCCGCGGCAGGCGTAAAGATGGAGTTCGCGGAGGATTGGCGGATATTCACGGGCGATGAGATATATGAGGTTACATACAGCCGCAACCCCGAGGGTTACGGTTCGGCGGAGGCGCTGAAAAAGGATATTGAGGACAACGGCGAGCAGTATCTGGTCTATGCCGAATCGCCCGACGAGGACGCGCTGGCGCTGCTTTCAATGCAGCCGATGAAGGACAGCGTCAACGAGGAGCTTACCGTTGAGTCGCTTGCGCGGGCGGTTCACGACAACACGGTTTTTGAGTATAGGCTGAACGGGTACTACACCGAGAGTTCGTTCTCAGAAGAGAATATGAACGGCACTGGTGGTTGGCTCTCGGATATCAGAGTGTTTACCGAGCCGGACGGAGAAGCGGTCTGCGAGCAGCGCGAGTTTATATTTGAAAAGGATAATAACGCGTATTCGTTCAGATTGTTCGCGCAATGTTTTATAAATGAACAAGTTGATAAAGTTTTGATTTCTGCAATTTAATTGTTATGTTAGCCAAAAAAACAAAAAAAATCTGTTAAATTTTTAGATTTTTTTAAATAATACTTGATTTATTTAAGTGAATATTGTATAATGATAGAAGGATTATTCTGCACAATGGGATTATTGTTTGTAAAAATACCGGCAGAATATTATTGAGGTTGCAAAAATACGGTAATAAAGGGTTTGATGCGTTTGATTTTTGGCAGCAAGGTCATTAAAGTAGAGGTACTGGATGAAAAAGGAGCGTTGCTGCTCGCGTCCGAAAAAAATTTTGTCGTTCCGAAAAATTCGTCGTCCGACGATAACGGCATTGTGATGATAAAGGGCAAGGGTCTCCCGGAACTGGATCATAACAGGATAGTATCCGTTGTTATGACGACAAAGAGCGGAGACAGGATCAAGTACATCGGCGCGGTGGCTGTCTCAATGAATGTTCAGCTGAACATTCAGATAATGCGCTCAAATGACAATAAGGTGCTTGAGGAGCGCAGAAGGTTCTTTAAGATAAAGATCAGCGAGACGGGCAAGGCGCTTTTTTATGTGCGGGACGAGAAAAATATACGTTTTGACGAGCCTGTGGCGATAGAGGTGCTGGATATAAACGTCGGCGGCGTGTTTCTGACCTGTGATACGGAGATTGTCGAGTTTGTTCTTGACGATCTGATCTGCGTGGAGATAAGCCTGTTTGAGGAATATCCGCTGAATGCGGCTGTAAGGGTGCTCAGGGTGCAGCGTGATTCCGACGGCAGCATTAAAGGCTACGGCTGCGAGTTCCAGGGACTGACAGCGGCTCAGGAGGACTATATCGGCAGGTACATCTATAAGGTACAGTCGGAAGAGCGGCAGAGAGAGGCCGCGAGAGAAGGGATGTTTTGACGTTACCGTGCAGTTCGCGGCAGCGCCGCCATATTAATTTTAAAATTTCAGGGGGATAGACGATGAGAAAATCAACTCTTAAATTTGCATTGATAGGCATTCTGCTTATCTTCGCAATAGCTCCGGTTCTTATTTTGGGAGTGGTAGGAACATTTTCTGTAATCGGGTACAGCAATGATGTCAGAATGAACGAGCTTTCCACGGTCTCACAGTCCAAGGCAGGCTCTGTAAATACGCTGATGTCGGACTATGTAGCGGACGCGACAGCGCTGTCAAAAATGACGACTGTTGTCCAGAATGCGCAGAACAACGACGGTGTAGCTTGGGATACGATAAACTCCTTTACCGAAAACAATGCGGATATCTATGATACGCTTATTGTGGATACCAACGGAAACGTGCTCATCTCGTCCAAAAATCTGGAGACGGGCAGCTTTGAGCATTTCAACGCGGACGGAATGCCCGTGGTTTCGGGATTGGTTTCGTGGGAGAAATACGGATTTGACGCTATGTACATATGCCGCGAGATTTACGCGGATCCTGACAACAAGACAGGCGGTAAGCTCGGATATCTTTGTCTGGTTATCTCTCCCGAGGCGGACAGCACACTTATGAAAGCCATTTCCGGCAGCTTCCTTGAAGCAAACGGCTACTTTGCCCTTATTGACAGTGAAGGCAATATGCTGAACTTTAACAATGACGGCTCGACCAAAAAGAGCAGCGAAATAGATTCGGCACTTGCCGCTGAAACGCAGAAGATGTTCGACGCTACCCCGAATGTTGCGGGCGGCAATGAGACCTCCGCGCCTACACAGGGCAAGGCGGGCAAGTATTCTTATGTTTGCGGAATTATCCCCAATGTCACCACTTGGAGATGGATAGGTCTGGTTGACGCGTCGACGTTCTCGACGTTCGCGTTCAAGACCAATATTATCAGCTGGATAGCTATCGTTATAATGGCGGTTCTGGCATCGGTAGTAGCAATGATCGTTGTTGGCAGATTTGTTGGCAGAATGCACGATATGCTGAAAACAATGGGTAATATCAATACAGATGAGGGCATCTCGGGTCTGCGGTTCAACATAAAGAAAGGCAAGAGCGAGCTGGAGATGATCCAAGCGTCGTTCAACGATTTCCTCGACGAGGTTTATATCAACGGCGAACGCTATAAGACTATTGCCGAATTGTCCGACAATATGCTGTTTGAGTGGGATTTCCACAAGGAGACCATGTACGTTTCGGACAATACGCTCCAGAAATTCGATCTGAACACCGAGGGCGCTACGCTTTCCAACGGTAAATTCCTTGATTCCCTTATGTCCGCAGAGGACGCGGAGAAGTACAAGCGCGATATCAACAATCTGCTTAAGACTCAGTCCGGATACAGTGCGGAATATCAGCTCAAGGCGAAGAGCGGTTCCACTATCTGGGTATCGTTCCGCGCTACCTGTATTTCAGACCGTCTCGGCGAACCGCTCCGCGTTATCGGCGTTATGACGGATATCGACAACGTGAAGAAAATGGAGCTTCAGCTTTCCGAGCGTGCAAGCTACGACTTCCTTTCGCAGCTTTACAACAGAAGCACGTTCATCAGACATCTGTCCTCCGAGCTTGACCGCAGAGGTCCCAAGAAGATCGGCGTTATGTTCATAGACGTTGATGACTTCAAGTTTATCAACGATCGCTACGGACACACAGTCGGCGATGAGGTTATCCGTTTTGTCGCAGATACGATACGCAAAAAGGTTGACGACAAGGGCGGTCTCGCGGGACGCTTCGGCGGTGATGAGTTCGTGCTCTGCTACACCGATCAGGGCGACATTGCAAACCTCGAACAGATCGCAATGGACATTATCGACGAGCTGTACGTCGGCTATACGACCGCTGAGGGAATGCTCATTAACGTAAGAGCGTCTATCGGTATTTCCTACTGTCCTGACCATACGGAGGACGTAAACGATCTGATTTCTTTCGCGGATACCGCAATGTACTTCGTAAAGAAGAACGGAAAGACCAACTACCACGTTTATGTTCCGGAGGACAGTGCGTCCGGAGAGTACATCGATCCCGAGGGCTACTAATGATCGGGTTTGCTCCGTCACTTACGGCTATACGGTAAATCAATAACAGCTGGGGCGCACGGATAATAATTTGTGCGCCCTTGTTAATGGAAGATACAAAATTGGAGGAGTAGTTTTGGCAAAGGTAATTGCGATAACTAATCAAAAGGGCGGAGTCGGAAAGACAACGACTTGCAGCGCCCTCTGCGGCGGTCTTGCCGAACTGGGCAATAAGGTGCTTGCGGTCGACCTCGATCCGCAGGGAAATCTCAGCTTCAGCCTTGGTGTGGAGGTCGAAGATAATTTTACGATCTACGATGTAATGAAAGGCAACTGCGACATTGCCGACGCGATAGTCAGCGGTGTGACTTGTGACGTCGTGCCGTCGAATATACTGCTTTCGGGTCTGGAACTCGAGATGACCGGCGTAGGACGCGAGTATGTTCTCCGCGAGCAGCTGGGAGACGTTGCCAAAAAGTACGACTATATTATTCTGGATACGCCGCCCGCGCTCTCGGTGCTGACCATAAATGCCTACACCGCTTCGGACGAGCTTGTAATACCCATGCTCTGCGAGATTTTGTCGCTGCAGGGTATTGCGCAGCTAAAGCAGACCATTTTCGCTGTAAAGCGTTACTATAATAAATCGCTGTGCGTTCGCGGAATATTGCTGAACAAATACAATCCGCGCTTTACACTCACCAAGGAGGTCGAAGAGCTTGCCGAAATGATAGCCAAGCAGCTCGACACGACCATATTCAAGACAAAGATAAGCGCCTGTGTAAGCATTGCCGAAGCCCCCGCGCACGGTGAGAGCATTATCACATACTCGCCGAAAAGCAGAGGAACAACGGAATTCAAGGCGTTCATCAAGGAGCTTATCGGAACGACGAACAAGAAACCAAAGTCAAAGAAAAGCGGAGCTAAAGAATGAGCAGAAGACCTCGCAATACCGAGACCAAGCCGCAGAAGCCGGAGCGGGAGACCGTCGGTAATTCCGGAAACAAGACCCCGCAGGTAATGCGGCTGGTGGAACAGAATAAAAACTCGGCAAACCCCGTCATTCTTGCGGGGAAGAGCCGCGTTCCGAAGCAGCTGCGCGGACGCGAACCGTTGTCGCGGCTGATGAAAGCGGAGTTGGGCGAGGAGTTCTCCGACAGGGAGGACTCCGTTGTCGTGAATTTGACAGAGGCGGCGATCGGGTATGAGGCTCCCGAAATACTTGACCGCTTTAACGCGTGCAGCTGCCACAAGTGCGTGGAGGTTTTTTCGCGGAGAATATCCGAGAAGGTTCCCGCAAGGTTTGCGAGGATCAACAAATCCGCGCGTTCCGGCTCGCGCGAGCTTCGTGAAAGAATGGAGCCCGTGCGCAAAATAGTGCTGTCCGAAATGATTAGGGAGCTTATCGGTAACAAAAAACGCTGTTTCCATGATGAATAATTTGGGAAATTTTACTTGTTGAATTTTGGGTCAAATTGTGGTATAATATGTTAGTTAGGAATTTATAGGAAAAAAGCGGTAATTCGCCGAAATTTTAACAGGAGTAAGAAATGGCATTAGATATCGGAATAGATCTTGGAACAGCGAATATTATAATCACAATTGCGGGCAGAGGTATCGTGTTGTGCGAGCCGTCTGTTGTGGCTTACGATAAGAAGAAAAAAGCAGTCGTCGCGGTCGGTACCGAGGCGTATAAGATGATAGGCAGAACACCCGAGTATATTGTAGCGGTACGTCCGCTGAAGGACGGCGTTATCTCGGACAACGATATGACGCAGGCAATGATAAAGGAGTTCATCGGCATAGTAAACGGCGGTTTTATGGTGAAGCCGAGGATAGTGCTTTGTGTGCCCAGTTCCGTTACCGATGTCGAGCGCAGAGCCGTCGTTGAGGCGGCGCTTTCGGCGGGCGCGAGAAAGGTTTTTCTTATTGAGGAGCCTATCGCGGCGCTTATCGGCGCGGGGATCGACATTTCCCGTCCGAACGGCACAATGGTCGTGGATATCGGCGGCGGAACGTCTGATGTTGCAATTGTTTCGTTCAACGGTATCGTGCAGTCGCGAAGCGTGAAAATGGCGGGCAACAAAATGGACGCGGCGATAATCCGTCACATCACACAGAAGTATAAGATACTCATCGGCGAAAAGACTGCCGAAAAGGCCAAAATGGAGATTGCGAACGTATTCAAGCCCACGGGTCTGAAAAAAATGACGGTTCGCGGCAGACATCTGCTCAAGGGCTTGCCAGAGAGCGTTGAGATAAGCGACCTCGATACCTATGAGGCAATTCATGAAAATGCAATGGAGATAGTCGAGCAGGTAAAGTTGGTACTGGAATCCACACCGCCCGAGTTGGTGGGCGATATCCTCAGCAACGGCATACTGCTCACGGGCGGCGGAGCGCTGCTCGGAGGACTTCCCGAGCTGATAACCGACAGGGTGGGAGCGCCGTGCTTTATCGCGGACAATCCCATTGAATGCGTGGCAAGGGGCGTCGACGAGGCGTTCAAGATGTCCGATTCGCTGCTTGACGGTTTCGAGCAGGTGCAGCTTTACGGATTTCATTAAACACTAACGGCGGAGCGATTGCCCCGCCGTTTTAAATTTAGAGTTGGTCGTCCTCATGCGCCAGTACATCGGATAAAATCTCAATGTCGGAAAAGTCCGCTAAGTAATAGCCATACGAATAGGTTATATTTGAAAGTGTTGCGCGCACGAGAACCGTGTCGCCGATGTCGGGGCAGCCGTCGACAAATTCGATTTTCTGCTGATTATTATCGGAGTCCTCCCGTATCCTGATATTTATAAGGCTCTCTCCGACCGTGCACGTCGCGTCGTTTTCGCCTATCACGCTGTAAGTATTCGGCTCGGTTTTAAAATTGTTGTAGCACATAACAGGGAGTTTATTTTCCGTTGGGCAGAACGTCATAAAACCGCCGTCGGGAAAGTAGAAACTTCGCGGGGAACTGGAAAGAAATCCCGTAAGCGTGATGCTGCCCTCAAATTCGACAGGCTTTTTGTCTCCGTCATATTGATAAAGGTACGGGTCTTCAATGTCGTAATACGTTCCGCGCTTGTCAAAGTCGTTTTCAGTCCTGTTTCCCATAACGAACGCCGATACGGCGTACTTCAGCTTTAGCCCGCATATTTCATCGCCAACGTTTACGCGTTTCCAAGCGTTTTTGTTTTCGGGCATTTCGCCTTTAAACTCAAATCCGTCAAACATTTCGGGGTTTTCATAGCTGTTGTATGCCGTGTTCCCGGGTTCCTTGAAATATTGAAAGCCCTCGCAAAAAACCGTAATATATTCGTCCTCGGCTGTGATCTCCGAGGGCTTTTTGTCTGTTTCCGAGATATAGTTTATGATCTTTGTGACCTCGGTATCATAGATCGGCTCATCGTCCGGACCTATAAAGATCGTCGGCTCGCCGCGCGGATCGGCAGGCTCACTCTCGGCGCTGCTGTTTTCGTCCGAGCTTTCCGAGCTGCTTTCGGAGCTTTCCGCCGCAGAGGAACTGTCTGTACTGTTGATCGGCTGCTCAATATTACTTTGAGTAATATCGGCTGCGCTTTCGGAATTATCACCCGAGCAACCGCCTATTGACAAGGATAAAACCGCAGTCATTACGCTGAATATACTTACTGTAATTCTCGATCTCATATTATTTACCTCCAATGCATTTACGGAAAATTTTCCCTTTCAACAATTTTGACGTAAAATCACGCAAAATCTTACAGAAAAGGCGGAGAAAATCTCCGCCTTAATTTAAATCTCAACGTCAGCGTCGTAGTCCACGCCGTCTATGCCGAAGCCGAACATCGCGTAGAAATCGCTCCAATAGCCGTCAATATCGGTAAACTCCTTGAAATTGTCGGCGGACAGGCTCTCCCACGCCTTTGTTACCTCGGACTGTATTTCGGGGAGCATTTCCCAATCGTCCATGCGTATCTGCCCATCGCCGTCAAGATTCAGCTCGTTATTGCACAGCTTCGCAAACAGCCTGTACATCTGCTCGATACAGCCCTCGTGATTGCCATGTGCTTTCATTATCTTATAGAGAATGGAAATATACAGCGGCACTATCGGGATAGCCGACGACGACTGCGTCACAAGCGCCTTGTTTACGGAAACATACGCCTTCACACCGTTTTCGGTGATCTTCTTTGAAGTCGCAAGCAGATGCGCCTTGGCTCTGCCGATCGAACCCGCGTAGTACATCGGGTGAGTAAGCTCGGGACCGATATAGGAGTACGCGAGCGTGACCGCGCTGTCCTCGAGAGCGTCCGCAGCCTTGAGTGCGTCGATCCACGCTTCCCAGTCCTCGCCGCCCATGACCTTAACGGTAGCCTCGATCTCCTCCTCGGTAGCGGGTTCAATGGTTATTTCGGAGACCGTGTTGCTGCGCAGGTCGATCGTTTTGTTGGTGTAGGGAGCTCCCGTGGTTTTGAGAACGCTCTTGTAGACGGTCTCGCCGACGGTTCTGCGCGGCGCGGCAAGCGAATACACGACCATATCCACCTTGCCGAGGTCGGACTTTATAATGTCGATGACTTCCTTTTTGCACTCGTCTGAATAAGCGTCGCCGTTGACGGACTTTGCGTAAAGTCCCTCCGCCGCCGCGAATTTCTCAAAAGCCTTGGTGTTGTACCAGCCTGCCGTGCCCGTTTTGCTGCCGCCGCCCTCCTTGTCAAACATAACGCCGAGGGTAGCCGCGCCGCAACCGAACGCCGCCGATATTCGTGAAGCCAGTCCGTACCCCATGGACGAGCCGATGACCAATACCTTTTTAGCGCCGTTCAGCCGTCCCTTGGACTTGACGTAATCTATCTGTGCCCTGACTGCCGCCTCGCAGCCGACAGGGTGGGCGGTGGTACAGATAAAGCCTCTTACTTTTGGTTGAACTATCATTTTTGTGTCCTCCTGTTATATTATAAATGTATTATACCACGTTTTCCCTGTTTTTGCAAGTACAAAACCGTGTTACGCTAAAAACGACGAAAAAATATGGGGCTATGCCGCTGCATAGCCCCGTATTTTTTAAAGTCGTAATGTAAGCCTGAGCACCATCATCAGTGCGAAACTCTCCGCGAGCCTAACCTTTGAGCCTGTTTTCCGCATAGCGTAAGTTACAACCTCGGCAACTGCGCAGAACTTATCTACAAGCGTTATCATAAACGTCTCGCGGTGACGCGGAAGGTGCTTGGTCATAGGCCACATATGATTGATTATCATATCGCCCTCAAGCTCGTTTATCGGGAACATCTGCGACGCGTTGTAGAACGCGATGTTCGCGTGTTCGGCAGCGTGGGAATTTGCAATGCGTTCGTGCGTTTTGCGGTCGTAAAAGAAGAGATCATGCAGCAGTCCGGCACGCGCTGCGGACTTTGCGTTAAGGCGGAAGAAACGGCACAGAAGGAAATTGTAGTAGGACACGTTCAGCGAGTGCTGAAGCCGCGTCGTGCCGTAGTGATGTCCGAATTCGCTCAAACTCAGCACGGAGTTATTGTCAAGCAAGTCGCTTACACAGCTGTAATAGTCGTTGACCGTGGAGAGGTCTTTTTTGGAGAGCACAGCTCTGAACATAATAAAATCACCTTGCAAAATTTAATCTATATATATTGTACCTTTTTTTCGCCGTAAATGCAATGGTATTTTCTTGCTTTGTGAAATATTAACAAAAATTTATAGGAAATTTTGTATATGTTGATTTTGTAAGGATTTTTTTAACCAAAAAGTATGTCGATCAGCGGGATACGCTTAAACAAGGTGATGTTTTTTGCGTAAATTAAGCAAAAAATTCTGATAACGATTACTTTTGTGCACTTTACACAAAAAAGACCCGTCATATTTCTATATAATTATGGGTATTGTCGGACTTGTAATAATTAAGTATTTGGTGTATAATTAAATTATAGGATTATATAGATGCACAAAATTTGCAGGCGGAGAGCATCTGCCTGCGGGTACTTTATTTTTATACCGGATTACATAATTTTGGAGGTGCGATATATTGAGCAATTTTAAATGGATGCCGCTGGCGGGGCTGAACCTGTCCGCCGCAAATCTCGCAGCTGCCGAAAAGCTGCGCAGATTCAGGTTCGCGGTAAACTGCGGAGAATTCGGCTCGGAGAAATACACAAAGGCCGGGCTTTGCATTTACGATGTGCTGGCGGAAAAGGAAAACCCGAACATACTTATCGTTACGCCGAACAGCGAGCTTTACAGCTGGTACAGGGTAATGGTGACAACGCTTGGCGCTGATTTTAAAATTATCACCGGCGCACCCAATTCACTGCTGTTTTTCAACGAATTCGGGGCGGGACTGTATATGATGTCCTCCGATACCCTTTTCGGGGATAACGTCCTCAAAAATAAAGCCGGCAAGAATTTCCTCTGGGATCTTATCATTATTGACGAGGAACAAAACCCCGGAGTTCCCGATTACAAAAAGTACCGCGAGAATATTATCTGGTGCAGTGAAAAGCTGCTTGTGAACACCCCGTTCCCCGCAAGGAATGACAACGATAAAAAGGAGCTTGCCGAGCTTATCAAGAGTGTGCTCTCGAACAGTGAAAAAGCGGCGAAAGCCGACGAGATCGGCTTTGACGCGGGAGCGGCGCGTCTTGACGAGGAGTCCGCGGTAATGAGATATTTTGATGTGCCCGCGTACTCCGACAAGTTTGAGCGCAAGGTGTCGTTCGTGGATTACGGTTTTGACGAGGACATCTTGGTGAGCCTCCGCAGACGCGTCGATCTGCGTTCGGGTCTGCCTGTTTACCGTTTCGGAGGAAATGTTTTCGAGGCTTATGACTGCGAGAGGTTTGAGAAAGAGCGCCGCACTTACATAAAGATGTCCTACACGCGTTCCGACGTTGAGGACCTGAGAGCGTTTGACAAGAAACTCGACAGCCTTATAAACTATGTGACCGACGTTCTTTCCGAGGAGAACAGCCGCATAATGATCTACTGCTGCGGCAAGGAATCCGTCGAGTATCTGCGCAAGGCGCTGACCTGTATGTTCGGCGCGGACGTCCGTGTGGCGCGCGACGAGCTGTCCAATCCCGACGATATTGCGGTAAAGCTCTCCGTAAACGCTGTACGCAGCTATCCGAGAATACTTATCGGAACAGACGGTCTCGGCACAGTCGGCAACGGAATGAGCGGAATAAATTGTATTATCAACTACGAACTGCCGCTGTCTCCTGCGCTGCTCGAAAGAAGAATGACCCGTCACGGAAACGCGAAAGAGGCGGAGAGGCGCTTTGTCATCTTCCGCGACAGCAACAACCTTTTCGATACCTGCACTCTTGAAAAAGTGCTGTATCTGCAGCTTGAAAGCGGCTTCTGCGGCAAGCTGCCCGCGAGAAGCATATTGCTGGACGTTCCCGAAAAAGCGGACTGCATTAACCACCTTATCAACGATCTGAAATACATTCGCGGCGTTGCCAAGGAGATAGACAACTGCCTTGACCTCGTTAAAAAGGTAAAGTGCGAATATGCGATCCCCGAAACGGAGGGTATCCAGAACAGCAGGCAGCTCGCGGAGTTCGCGGAGAATATGCTTGAACGCGTATACAAGCTGTTCGGTCTGAACGAAAGCTCCTCGAAGGACGATATTTCCGCGGCGATCAACGGGCTTGGCGGATTGTGCATAGTAAGCGACGGACAGCTTAAAAAGGCTTCCGACTGCGCGGCAATGTCGGATTCGTTTACGAACGACAGCTACTCCAATCAACCGTTCGCCTTGGACGCTCTCAAGGGTCTCGCCGATGCAAAGGCGCAGATCGACGAGCTTCACAAGAGCGATGACTTCCACCTCAAGATTAAACAGGAGATCGTTTCTCTTAACGACTGTATGCAATATCCCGTATTGTACGGAATATGGAAGTACAGGGCAAAGGAACAGGATTCCGACCGCTCCTTTAAGGATTACATCAAGATATACAACGACGGTATCTGACCAAAGTTGTTTACGGCTCAACCGTGCAGAGCCGATCCGATAATTATAAAAGCGCGGAGAAACGAGGCGTAGATAATGAGCGAGAGCTATGAAACAGTGGAAAAGCTGCTCGGCGATTTTTTTGAGCGAAACACAGCGGGCGACAAAGAGGGTATGAAGTCGGTTATCGACGATATTCAGCAGAAGCTGAAGTCGGGTAGTGTTGACAGCGACCGGTTCAAGGACTATTTCAACAATATGTATGCCGGCAGAGGTGCGATAAACGTAAACGGCATCGCCAAGGATTATCCGAGGGAATCCATTATACGCGAGCTTTTGCAGAACGTTTTCGGGTGCGATTACGATTCGCCCGATATCAAGGTTATGATCGAGTTCCTCGATGAGGGACAGGTAAAACTCACCTACAACGAGACAGGATTTACGCTGGCGCAAGTGTTTTACTATCTTTCGGTAGGGCGCAACGAAGGCGACAAAAAACGCGAGGGTCGTTTCGGTCTGGGCGCTAAGAGCGTTTTCGCGAACGTCGATTGGTTCAAAATGCGCTCGAACGATTACTCGCTGCGTGTAGTCAACGACGAAGGAACTCTAAAAGTGCGCGAGCTTCAGCTCAACGGACAGCATTTCCCGCACACGGAGATCGTGTTCGCGCTGCCCGAAAACGAGCAGGAGGCGCTCCACGAGAACCTCACCACGCTCACGTCGAAAAAGGGCGTGTACATAAATATGGTAGACCTCTGTTTTGCGTTCATCAGGAAGAAAAATCTGAAAGCGGTTGATGACGAGGAGTGCATTCAGAGAACGTTCAACATCGCGATAATCAACTATGGCAAGCCCGAGGTCGTTTATAAGATACAGCTTTACCGCAAGGACGCGAACGATGTTCCCAAGGTAAGATTTTTCGAGAACGGCAAGAGCGTCGCGGATTTTCTGCACGCGGAGCGTGACGGCTTCACATACCTTATCCCGTATGCGATATCGGGCGCAAAGCGCGATGCGGCAAAGGTGCTGATGAACAAGTACAACTACTTCTCCACATACGAGCTGACGGGCTTTGTCCGTGCAAACAACGTTGATTTTGTTGATGAGCAGCTTTCGGCGTTCTTCGTTTCCGTGCCGAATAAATACATCACAAATAACCGTTCGGGTATCAAGTACGACTCGCTGGAGGAGTGCTCGGGCAAGATAGAGCAAGGCATACTCTCCGTTGCTGAGGAATACAAAAAGCTGTTCGTGCTGGAACTTATTCAGCGGCAGGACGTTCCCGACCGTTATATGCTTCGTCCGAGGGCGTATGTTTTTGAGTTCTTCTACAATTATATAAACACCAGCGGCATTGTAAAGGGTCTGCGCGAAAAGTTCGGCGACAGCGTTTCCGTGCTGTTCCCGCATTCGCCCGAGCCCGTGCTGTTTGATGGTCTGCGCAAGAACGGTTTCTTCACCGAGCGCGACAACGTTTCCAAAGAAGAGCATGAGGACGGCAGCGCCGCGAAGATGCTCCTGCAGGATATTGAGCAGATGAACACATGGTACGGCAAGGACGACAACCACGTTCTTGTCGCAAGGTACGACTGGTCGGTCGCGGGAACGGACGAAGGCGGCAGGGAGTATCTGTATTCGTTCTATCAGGACGGAAACCAATATCTCATGTCCTCCGACGGCCGCAAGGTCAAGGACTATGAGCTTGGCGCGAGCTTCCGCAGCATAATCAGTCTTAAACTCAATGAGAGCATAGTAAACGGCTCTGTTGCGGACGAAAACGCTCTGGCGGAGGCGTTCGCGGTTATCGACGAGATGTTCGGCGAAAACTACCGCATTTCGATGAAGTACTTCCAGTTCGTCATCACGTCCGGCACGGCATCCGTTCAGTTTGAGATATCCAAGATAAATATCGGCAACCTCAAAAAGGCTTACGATACGCTGGCGGCTCATGAGATGCGATTTGAAAATCATCAGATCTTCAATCAGGTAATAACGCTGATGGTGAACTCGTTTACGAACGGCAAGGACACCATTCAGTTCCTGCAAGAGATCAAGAGCCAGGGCGGCGAAGTAACGCTGGCGCTCGATATCAACAAGCGCTACCGCTTCTCTGTTTACGGAAAGCAGTTTATGATCCCGCCGAACATCACCAACGCGGAGCTGCTTGATATCATTGGCGACGTTTACGCGCTTATCGAGAGCGGACTGCTCAACAATCGCTTATTCGACTTTCCGTATTCCGCGGGACGCTTCAACTTCGACACGCAGGACATTCTGTCGGTGCTCCCCGACGCGCGCAACGCAGATGCTGTGGAGCAGATAATGTCCAAGACCTACGTCTGCGACCTCGGTATGGATAAGATCGCGCTGTTGGATAAGGACAACAAGCTGATGAAGATCGTCGACCTGTCCGCTCCGATCGCACCCGAAGATATGGAAAAGAGCGCCAAGGTGGTTATTCTGCGTGATGAAATGACCAAGCCGCAGTACGCGGGCTTCGCGGAGTTCCTCATTACGGGCGCGAACAAGAACAGGCTTTCGGCGCTTTATTCCGGTACGGAAGAGCCTAATCTGGTGCTGCTCGATCAGCTGCCGTATTACTACAAGCCTGTACCTTCGATCACGCGCAAGGAGTTCGATTATCTGCGTGAGCAGGTATGCCGTATCGCGCCGTACGAAAAAGAGAACATAAAGGCATACCGCAACTATTTCGCGCGCGACATAAACGCGAAGCTCTACGGCTACGGCGGCGTTTGCCCGTGCTGCGGCTACGAAACGGGTGTGCTCAACAGCTTTGTTGTCAAGAAGTTTTCGATCGGACTTATGAACGGTGAAAAGGAACAGAAGTTCAACTTCTCGCTGTATCTTTGCCGGAACGATGCTGCTGCCGCTTCCGGCTGGCTCATCGACGACATAAGCGTCGGTGGAATGACCCCGTTCCTGTGGCTGGAGGAGATCGGAGAGATAGACAATATCCCGCCCGAGTTCCTGTACTGCCGCGTTAAATTCCGCAGACAGGTAACTTATGATATTGTTGAACCGGGAGACACCAAAGTTCCCGAAACCGTTTACGACGGCGCTCCCGAGGTGCTCGATCTGGTGCTCAGCCCCATGATGGCGGCAAAGTGGTACGAGGATAACGCGTCCCCCGTCAACCGCGAGGCGGCGATAAAGGAAGCTGCTGCGGCGAAGACGCAGACGGAGGTTCCCACTGAAAAAACCGCTGCTGTTGAAACTCCCAAGGAGTTCGATGAGAACGGAGAGGAGATCGTTACCGAGCTTAAGCCTACGGAGACGATAAATCAGCTAAAATCGAGAGCCGATAAGGACGTTTCAATGCCCGATCAGCCTAAACTCACACCCAGACACCCGAAGGTTGATCATATCGGTGACATTACAATGTAAATAATTAACTTAGACCGCTGCTCAGCAGGGCGCAAAGGTTTCATCTGCGCTTGTGAACGGCGGTTTAAGACTGTTATTGACAGTGTGAAAATTTTAACTATAAGAAAGGATTGGTGAGTTTTGGGTAAACTGCATTCCGTTCGGCTGCCGCATTTCAGCGGCTCGGCGGAGCAATCGACGAGAAAGATCCCCGCTCCCGAGCTGGTAGCAATAAGTATGCTTCAGCATATCGGAGCACCTTGCGAGCCGTGCGTCGTAGTCGGCGACAATGTTAAGATCGGTCAGAAGATCGGCGATACCGAGGCATTTATGTCAGCGCCGGTTCACGCATCGGTCAGCGGCGTGGTAAAGGAGATCAAGGACGTAATGAACGTCGGAGGGCGGCTGTGCAAAACGGTCGTCATCGCGAACGACAATAAGAACGAGATGTCGCCCGACATCAAGCCGCCAAAGGCGGACACGCGCGAGGAGTTCATCAAGGCGGTGCGCGCGAGCGGCGCGGTAGGTTTGGGCGGCGCGGGATTTCCCACACACGTTAAGCTGGCTTACGACCGCAGCAAGGTCAAGATCGACTATCTGCTGCTCAACGGCGCGGAGTGCGAGCCGTATATCACGAGCGACTACCGTGAGCTTATGGAGAACTCCGACAACGTTCTTGCGGGAATTGATATGGTAATGACGAGACTGGAGATTCCGAACGCGATAATCGGCATCGAGGCAGACAAGCCTCAGGCTATTGCGAAACTGGAAAAGCTCGCGATACGTTATCCGAACATTACTGTTAGGCGGCTGCCGAGCGCGTATCCGCAGGGCGCGGAGAAGGTGCTGATCCACACGCTAACGGGGCGCGTAGTCGGCGAGGGCAAGCTCCCCTCGGACGTCGGCTGTATGGTTATGAATGTCTCGACGGCGGGCTTTATTTACAGCTACATCAAGACGGGCATTCCGCTCGTAAAGCGCCGTATCACGATAGACGGCGATATCGTAAATTCCCCCGCGAACTTCTTTATTCCCGTGGGAACACTGCTCCACTCGATCGTGGGATTTGCGGACGTTCGACGTCAGCCCGACAGAATAGTCCTCGGCGGACCGATGATGGGCTCGTGCGCTTTCGACCCCGATACGCCGCTCGGCAAGACCAACAATGCCGTGCTGCTGTTCGGCGACACCAAGGAGCGCAAGACGAGCGCGTGTATCCGCTGCGGACGCTGCGTGAGAGCCTGTGCCGTAAACCTTATGCCGACAGAGCTTGAGAGCGCCTATGATGCGCGCGACGCTGCCGCTCTGGAGCAGCTCAAGGTCAATCTCTGCATGAACTGCGGCGCGTGCAGCTTCGTATGTCCCGCAAAGCGTCCGCTTGCCGAGAAAAATCAGCTTGCCAAGGATTTTTTGCGGCAGAGCAAAGCAAAACAACAAGGAAAGTGAGGTGGGGTAAATGAATAAATTGTTTGTCGAGTCCTCGCCGCATATACGCAGCGCGTGGACTACGCAGAAGATAATGCTGAACGTAATTATCGCGCTTTGCCCCGCGCTCGTTATGTCCACGTACATATTCGGCATAAAGGCGCTGCTGCTGACGGTCATATGCTGCGCGTCGTGCGTGCTGCTGGAGTTCCTTTTCAACAAGATCACCAAACGCGAGGACACTATCTCCGACTTGTCGGCGGTTGTGACAGGTATGCTTCTGGCGTTCAATCTGCCTGTCGATTTGCCCGTTTATATGGCGATAATCGGCTGCTTTATCGCGATAGTTATTGTGAAATGCCTGTTCGGCGGAATAGGACAAAACTTTGCGAACCCCGCGATTACTGCGCGAATTGTACTTATGATGTCGTTCGCGGGGAGCATGACGAAATGGACCGCGCCGTTTTCGTGGAAAGAGGGCGTGGACGCTACGGTAAGCGCTACTCCGCTTGCCGCGGAGACGCTGCCGACTCTTACGGATATGTTCCTCGGATTCCGCGCGGGCTGTCTGGGCGAGACATGCATAGCGGCACTGCTGCTGGGCGGTCTGTATTTGATATTTATCGGACTGGTGCGTCCGACTACTCCCGTCTGCTTTATCGGAACTGTCGCGGTGCTGTCGTTCTTCTACGGCGGCTGCGACGTGAACTTTATGCTGTACCAGCTTATGTCGGGCGGTCTGGTTCTGGGCGCGTTCTTTATGGCGACCGACTACGCGACAACTCCGCTGACGACAAAGGGCAAGATCATCTTCGGTGTGGGCTGCGGACTTATCACGTTCGCGATACGTCAATTCGCGTCGATGCCCGAGGGCGTTTCGTTCTCCATTCTGGTGATGAACTGCCTTACTCCTCTTATCGACAGATTTACCGCGCCGAAGGCTCTCGGAACGGTGAAGCCGAAAAAGGAGGGTAAGCAATGATACAGAAACTGAAACCGATATATGTGTTGGCGCTTATCGCAGCAATAATTTCGGGACTTATCATCGTGGTGTACAACCTTACCTATGTTGATACCACGAATATCCTCACGGATAAACAGGCTGCGGCGGTAACGACTATTTACGGCGGCACAAAGGACGATTATGAGATCGTACCGCTCGTTATCAAAAATGAAAATAACGAAGACGAACCGACCGAGATAAGCAAAAAGCTGACTGACGCGGGTCTGGATATCGCGAAGATCATCAGGAAAAAGAGCGACGGCAGTCTGGCGTTCGAGTGCCTTGTAAAGGGCTACAAGAAAGGGTTTGACATTATGGTCGGCGTAAAGGACGGAGCGGTCGCGGGAGTTGCGATAGTGTCTGTCGGCGAGGAGACCCCGGGTCTCGGCACGAACACCGACGACCCCGAATTTCTCGGCAGCTTCAAGGGAATTACGGACAAGGCAACGATCGTCAAGACAGCGCCGTCCAAGGACGGAGAGGTTCAGGCGGTAACGTCGGCGACGTTCTCGTCGAAGGGTGTTGCGAACGCGGTCAATATCGCGCTTGAAGCGTTTAAAGCAATTGGAGGTGAGGCACAGTGAGCTACTTAAAGGAATTTACCAAAGGTCTTGTCAAGGAAAATCCGACGCTGGTAACGCTGCTCGGAATGTGCCCGACGCTCGCGATAACCACCATGGCGAGCAACGCTATCGGAATGGGCGCGGCGGCAACGTTCGTGCTTATCTGCTCCAACGTTGCAATTTCGCTGCTGAAGAAGTTTATCCCGAAGCAAGTGCGTCTGCCATCGTATATCGTGGTTATTGCGGGCTTTGTAACGCTTATCAGCTTGATCTTGCAAGCGTTTGTACCCGCAGTCTATGATGCGTTGGGCATCTATCTGCCGCTTATCACTGTAAACTGCATAATTCTCGGGCGCGCGGAAATGTTCGCTTCTAAGAACAACGTAGCCGCGTCCGCGCTTGACGGCGCGGGAATGGGTATCGGTTTTACGCTGGCGCTGCTGGCGGTCGGCTCGATACGCGAGATATTCGGCTCGGGAACGTGGTTCGGTCTGCCGCTTATCCCCGAAGCGGCTCAGGAGGCTATAAAGCCGATGACGATATTCGTGCTGCCGGCGGGAGGATTTTTCGTGCTCGGCTGCGTTATCGCGCTGGTGAACAAAATCGCCAACCGCAAGCCCCCCGAGGCAACGGGCTGCGCGGCTTGTCCGAACAGGGAAAGCTGCATAAGCGTTGAAAAAACCGAAAATACGGAAAAGGAGGATAACAAATAATGGAACTTGCAAAAAGTATGATGATGATCCTCCTCACGGGTATTCTGACGGACAACTTCGTTTTGTCGAAGTTCCTCGGTATCTGTCCGTTCCTCGGCGTTTCCAAGACCTCCGGCGGCTCGCTCGGAATGGGCTGCGCGGTTACGGCGGTAATGATACTCGCGACGGCGGTAACTTATCCGTTGTATTACCTGTTCCTCGTTCCCATGGGGTTGGAGTACCTGAATACGATACTGTTTATTCTGATCATCGCGATGCTGGTTCAGTTGATTGAGATGGTGCTGAAAAAATACATTCCCACATTGTATAAGTCGCTGGGCGTGTATCTGCCGCTCATCACCACAAACTGCGCGGTACTGGGCGTTACGCTGCTCAATCTGGAGGGCTACAGCTTCCTCGAGAGCATTGTGAACTCGCTCGGCGCGGGTCTGGGCTTTATGGTGGCAATGCTGATATTCTCAGGCGTTCGCGGACGGCTGGAGCGCTGCAACGTTCCCAAGGCGTTCGCTGGTATGCCGATAACTCTTGTTGCGGCGTCTATCGTGTCGCTCTCGTTCGTCGGCTTCGGCGGACTGGTTGACGGATTGTTCGGAGGTGCATAATGGAAATATTTATGACTTATGTTCTCCCCGTAATTATTTTTGCGGCGATCGGCACGGCGGCGGGCGGACTGCTGCTGCTCGGCTCGAAATTCCTCGCGGTGGAAACGGATGAGACCGTCGCGAAGATCGCCGAGGCGCTCCCTAACGCGAACTGCGGCGCTTGCGGCTATTCGGGCTGCGAGGGCTACGCAAAGGCGGTTGCGGCGGGCGAAGCTCCCAACAACAAATGTAAGCCCGGCGGAGCTGCCGCTGCGGAAAAAATTGCCGCGATTATGGGGCAGGAGGCTCTCGCGAGCGAAAAGGAGGTCGCTTTCGTGCGCTGCAACGGCTGCAAGGGCGCGACCGAGGAGCGTTACACCTTTATCGGCACGCCGTCCTGTGCGGCTACGGAGCGTTTCTACAACGGCAAGGGCAACTGCCGCACGGGCTGTGACGGCTACGGCGACTGCGCAGCAGTCTGCCCCGAGAACGCTATTTCGATAATCAACGGCGTTGCAGTGGTAAATCCCGCGAAATGCGTTGCTTGCGGAAAGTGCGTTGCTGTGTGTCCGAACCACCTTATTGTAATTCACCCCGCGAAACAGAAGGTTGATGTGCGCTGTTCATCGAAAGACCCCGGAAAGGTCGCCAAGGATATATGCAAGAACAGTTGTATCGGCTGCAAGATATGCGAGAAAAAGTGCCCCGAGGGCGCTATCACCGTTTCCGATAACCATGCTACTATCGACTACTCGAAGTGTACGGGCTGCGGAGTGTGTGCGGCGGCTTGTCCGAGAAAGTGTATACTCACTCTTCCCGAGTGCCAGTAACCTAACAGTTAAAGCCCGTGTTATTCCGACACGGGCTTTTTTATTACAGAAGAACCGCTCCGCAAACGCAAGCCGCCGCGCCGACAACAAGGAATATCAGCCCAACGGCGAATTTTTTCCTGCACCTGTCCATAAAATTCCGCTGTTCGCCGGATATGCTTAAAATCGGATACCGCCGTCTGTAAATAAGGTACAGAACGATCCCCGATTGATTGTTCCCCGAAGCGGATAGAAATCCCCATAAGCGCGGATGTTCAATTCCTCTGCATGACGCGTCGGTCTGCACCAGCCTATACAACTGATATGTTGAGAACGCTCCGCCGACAAGAAGTACCGCTGCGCCCGCCGCAATAATATAAATACTCATTGTTCACCTCATATTCTCTTGATGATCTCATACAGTAAAAACGCCGTGCTCACCAGTGCCAGACAGAATACTACTACCGTAACGTATACTCTGTCAGGCAGGAGGAAAGCTGCGGCAAACATCACTATCATTACGATAATGTTCAGAATTATTGCCGTGAACAGACGTTTCCCGCTTTTTACGACGTTCGTCGTTTCCTCAAGGTGTTTCATCATTTCATCATCTCCTTTAAGAAGTTCGTCCAAGCTCACCCCGTAAAGCTCGGATATCTTGACTATGCTCACGATATCGGGATAGGACTTTTCGTTCTCCCAGTTTGATACGGTCTGCCGCGTAACGTACAGCTTTTCGGCTGCCTGCTCCTGCGTAAGACCGAACTTTGCCCTTGCCGCTTTCAGCTTTTTTCCTATCTCCAAAACTCCGCCTCCTTTCACTTTAACTATACCATGATCTGCCATTTTCGTCTATCAAAACGTTTTTGAATTAGGTGTTTTTTCGTGCAAAAACATTTTTACACCGCATAACGGTGCGGTTTGCCGACAATAAATAATGCCGCGCGGTAAACGCCGCACGGCATTAAATCAAACGATATATCCCATTCCGACCTTTGTGCCGATGTAATCATGAAGCCCCGCCTGCTCCAGCTTTTTCCGCAGCCGCGCGATATTGACGGAGAGCGTGTTTTCGTCCACAAAGCTGTCGGTCGCCCAGAGCTTGTTCATCAGCAGCTCGCGGCTGACGACCTTTCCCTTGTTTTCAAGAAGTGTTTCCAGAATACGGTACTCGTTCTTGGTGAGGTCGATCTTTTCGCCGTTGAATGTCAGCGTCGCGTTTGACGTGTTGAGAACCGCGCCCTTATGCGTGATAACGCCGATATTCTCCGCGAAGTCATAGCTCCTCCGCAGAATAGCCTGAACCTTGGCTACCATAACGCTTAAATCGAACGGCTTGGCGATAAAATCGTCGCCGCCCATATTCATAGCCGTGACGATGTTCAGATTATCCGACGCGGACGAAATAAACACCACCGGACACTTGCTCACGGCGCGGATTTCGCTGCACCAGTGAAATCCGTTGTAGAACGGCAGCGAAATATCCAACAGCACAATATGAGGATCGAATTTTCTAAATTCCCCCAGAACGTCGCGGTAGTCGTCCGCGCGCCGAACCTCAAATTCCCATTCGGAAAGCCGTTTTATTATCGAATTTGCGATGCCGTCGTCGTCCTCGGCAAGAAAAACCTTGTACATATCAACCCTCGTTTCCGTTAATCATACGGTAGAATTCCTCGGCGTAGCTGTCCGTCATTCCGCATACGCAGTCGGTCGCGAACAGCAGACGGCGGTAGCATTGCTCCGCGTCTGATTTCCCGACGCACGCGCGCTTGCATATCTCGAGGTAATTCTCGGAAAGCACCTCGGTGAGGTCGCGGTCGAAAATACGCTGTTCGTCCGTGTCGAACCGAAGTGCCGCGCCGACAATCTTATCCAGCAGAAGCGTCATCATCGAATTTTCGGACAGCTCGCTGCGCACTATCGCCGACGAGCGAAACGCGTACCGATAAGCAATATCGCCGAGCGCATATGCGAGCACGTTCGCGGAGCTTGCCGCCAACAGCTCGTTTTTAAATTCGCCGCGCATAATAAGCTCATAGTTTTCGCAGAACGCGTCCGAAGCCGCGTATATCAGCATATTCTGGAGCTTAACTATCCAGCGCTGAACAGCCTTTAGCTGCGGGTCGCGCATATTGAAGCTCTCAGCCGATCTGAACGATTTTTCAAGCTCCGCGGCGGCATTCTCCAGTATCTTCATTTCCTCGGGCGAACCGCATTTTTCGCTGAATTTCGCGCTTAGCAGCTCGGCGATTATCCTGTGATAGTCCAGCAGACCCTTGACCGCAGCGTCCTCGATATCGGCGGTCTTGTACGCGATATCGTCCGCCGCCTCCAGAATAAACGTAAGCGGATAACGGCAGCCGCCTGCGCCCGTCCGTTCGGTGATATCGCGGAAAAGCGGCTCCTCGGACAGATAGTATCCCATTTTTTTCGTCCGTATATCTCCGCTTTTTTTGTTGATGCCCGTCGAGTTTACGGGGTACTTGACGATAGTGTTCAGCAGCGCGTAGGTGAGGTTCATTCCCGTATCCATATCCATAAGGCAGTGCAGACGGGAAAGCACGCGCAGCGCCTGAGCGTTGCCCTCGAAGTTGAGAAAATCGCCCTTCATCTGATCGTCGAGCAGCTCCGACACGGGTTTTCCTTTAAATGTCAGTCGCGGCAGATTTTCCTCGAACCACTGTCGAATGGAAAATTCTCCGAAATGCCCGAACGGCGGGTTCCCGATGTCGTGAACCAGTCCCGCGCACTCAAGAATATCACAGCAATTCTCGCGGACTATCTCGTCAACTTCGGGCTTTTTTTCCTCAATTAACCGCCTGAATATCGTATCGCCGAGCGAACCCGCAAAGGAGCTTACCTCCAGCGAATGAGTAAGCCGCGTTCTTACAAAATCGCCGCGGTTGAGCGGATAGACCTGCGCCTTGTCCTGAAGCCGCCGAAACGACGCGCTGCCGATTATGCGGTGGTAGTCCTTGCGGAACTCGGTGCGCACGTCGTTGGGGTTGGGCGAGATGTGTTCGCGCTCGCGCTTAGCGCAAAGCAGCTTGTCCCATGTAAACATAAAAACTCCGTTCTCCGATAACAATTCAATGCGTCTCGGAATAAAATATAATGTCGGAAAATTCTTGAATAATCAAAAGCACAGCGTCAATAATATTCTCGACAGGGAAGTGAGCAAATTCACGATAATAATGAAAGGAATGGTTTTAATGTTAGTTAAACGCGGTGAAATATATTACGCCGATCTAAGCCCCGTAGTAGGCTCGGAACAGGGCGGTATACGTCCCGTGCTGATAGTGCAGAACGACGTCGGGAACAAGCACTCACCGACGGTGATAGCGGCAGCGATAACAAGTAAAAAGGAAAAATCCCAGCTCCCGACACATATATCCGTGGCAGCGTCGTCCTGCGGCTTGGCAAAGGACTCGGTGGTACTTCTGGAGCAGGTGCGTACATTGGATAAACGTCGTCTTAAGGAGCGCATGGGCGAGCTTGACAGCAGCTCCATGCAGCAGGTGAACGACGCATTGTCCGTCAGCTTTGGGCTTTAAATACGGAGGGCAAGAGCGATCTTGCCCTTTTGTTTTTTATGGTTAATGAGAACGCGCTCTTTCTGTTTGTTTACTTTATTTTTTTATGTAAAAAAACAAGAACCACTGAAACCCCGTAAGCAGCGCGACCAGCAGAACGATAACGATTTGCACAACGCCCCATTCGGGCATAAAAACGCAAATGATAACAAGCGCAATAGTGAGGATTATCGCGCTTCTCAAAAAACTCTTGGCATTCTTCATTTTTGGATTTTCGCCGCCGTAACAGTATTCCGCATAAGCATAGCAATAGTCATAGGACCTACGCCGCCGGGAACGGGAGTTATCCACCCTGCGACCTCGCTTACCTCGTCAAACTTCACGTCACCGCAGAGCTTTCCGTTGTCGAGACGGTTAATGCCCACGTCAATAACGACCGCGCCGGGCTTCACCATATCGGCTGTAACGAAATTCGGACGACCCACCGCCGCCACCAGAATATCGGCTCTGCGGCAGACCTCGGCGAGATTACGCGTTTTGCTGTGACAAACTGTGACCGTGCCGTTCTCGTGGAGCAGCAGCATAGCCATGGGCTTTCCGACGATATTCGAGCGCCCGATGACCACGCACTCCTTGCCCGAAACCTCCACACCCGTGCTGTGGATCAGCTCCATACAGCCTGCGGGAGTGCAGGGAAGAAAGCTGTAATTTCCGATCATAATGCGCCCTACGTTGCTTTCGTGGAAAGCGTCTACGTCCTTGTTCGGCGAAATGCGCTCGATGACCGATTTTTCGTCGAGATGCTCCGGCAACGGCAGCTGAACAAGAATACCGTTCACATTCGCGTCCGCGTTCAGCGTGTCGACAAGCTCCAGCAGCGCCTCTTGCGTCGTTTCCTCAGGGAGTGCGTATTCATAGCTTTTAATGCCGCAGAACTCGCACGCCTTTTTCTTGTTGTTGACGTACACGCGGCTCGCGGGATCGTCGCCGACGATTACCACGGCAAGCCCGACCTTAAGTTCCTCGTGCGCTATCTCGTCGCGTACCTGTTCCTTTACGGCGGCGGATATCGCCTTTCCGTCAATAATATTTGCAGCCATAATTATTCCTCCTTATTGTCGCTTTCCTCGTCTATTACGGGTTTTTCGGGAATGACGGGCTCGTCCGACGTTTCGGGAACATCTTCCGCAGCCTCACCGCCGTCCGAAAGAGCGTCGCTGTCGTCCTCCAAGTTCACACCCTCACCGAGAATACTCGGCGCTGCTTTTTCCTTTTTGGCGAGTTTTTTCCGCTTTTTCTCCTCGTCAGCCGCGAGATCGTGCCTGATGAGTTCTTTAGACGCGTCCGAGTTGACGTAAAGCGGAATCTCCTTTTTCGCGGTAACTATCTTGAACACAATAAACAAAACCAACCCGGCAACAAACGATATTCCCGCAACGATCTGCGAAACGCGCAGACTGCCCGCGTACAGGCTGTCAGTGCGGAGTCCCTCGATAAAGAAACGTCCAAGCCCGTACCATGCGACGTACATCAGCGTTATCTCGCCGTCGAATGTCCGCAGCTTCTTGCTGTAAAAATGCAGCAGGACAAATCCCAGCAGACACCACACGCTTTCATAGAGGAAGCACGGGTGAACAAGCGCTCCCGCTTCAACCTCGGACGCTATTTTCGAGCCGTTCATACCGAACACCCAGTCGGGGGAGCAGACCTCGCCGTAAGCCTCCTGATTGATGAAATTACCCCAGCGCCCTATCGTCTGTCCGATGAGAAATCCGAGCGAGGCGAGATCAGCCATAGCGAAAAAGTTGACCTTGCGTATTTTGCAGAACACAAATCCCACAAGGAACGCGCCGATAACGCCGCCGTATATCGCCAGTCCGCCGTCGCGTATGCCGGTAAATACGGTCGCGAACGTGTACGTTCCGGGATTTTTCAGTTCGGTGAATACACAGAAGTAAATTCTCGCGCAGACAAACCCGCCGATTATCGCCGCGAACACCACGTCGAACACCCTGTCCTTGACCAGTCCGAAGTCCTTTGTGGCGCGGCGCATCGCGTAAAGATACGCCAGAACCACGCCTGCCGCGATAATAACGCCGTACCAGTAGATGTTCACGCCGAACAGGTTAAATCCGCGGTAGTAGTTTATCGCCGTGCCGCCGAACAGATTAGGAAATTCGACCTCCATTTCGGTCAGCGCCTCCTGTGCGGCGAAAAGCATTGAAGTCATTCTAATTGTCTCCTTTTACGATTGAAATACACGCGTTTTCCTCATCTAAACCGTCGAGCAGCTCAATCATTTTATCGTAGCTTGCTGCGGCGGCTGTATCTATTACGGCGAACGGTGAGCCCCCCCTCAGCGCTGAGTCGGACAGCGTTCCCGCCACCGAGTCCGCGTTAGTGAAGCTGCGCACCATCGAACCGTAGGTCGCGCGCTTGATACGTTCGAAATCCTCACGTTTCGGCGGAGTTTTCTTGTACGTGCGCAGAACGTTCTGCATTTCCGCGAGCACCGCGTCAGGGTCGCCGCTTTCGCCCCTCGCGAACGGAAAACAGAAACCGCGTCCGCTGAACACGCCGTCCGCGAACTGCTCGTTTATCAGGCCCTTGTCTCTCATTCTCTCAAAGAAGTCCGAAACGTTCCCGAAGATCATATCGAACAGTATGTTAAAGTAAATATATTCGTCGAGCTGCTCCTGACCCGATGTTGTCGGACGTTTAAATCCTACCTCGAACAGCGGCTTAGCGACGGGCATTGTAAGCTCCATACGCTTTTGGTTGACGGCAGGCGGCTCGTCAAACTCCGCTGTTTTAACGTTCAGCGGCTCGCGATTTTTCAGCTTCTCCGCACATACGGAAACGACCTCATCGGGGTCGAAATTCCCCGCCACGCAAAGGAACATATTTGCGGGATTGTAGTAGGCGTTGTAGCAGTCGTAGAGCGTTTTCTCGGTTATCTCGGCGATGCTTTCCACCGTACCCGCGATGTCGTTGCGCACGGGATTTACGCTGTACAAGCCCTCCAGCAGATTTGTGAACACTCTCCATCCGGGACTGTCGCGGTACATCGTTATCTCCTGTCCGATTATGCCGCGTTCCTTTTCCACGTTCTCTTCTGTGAAATACGGTTCCTGAACAAACCCGAGCAGTATTTCCAGATTTCTCCGAAAACTGTCCGTGCAGCTGAAATAGTATTGCGTGTAGTCGAAGCTCGTACCCGCGTTGCAGGAAGCCCCCGTCTGAGCGAACAGCTTGAACGCGTCCTTCTCCTCGCTCTCGAACAGCTTGTGCTCGAGGTAGTGCGCCGTGCCGTCGGGAACTTTATGCAGCTCTCCGCCGTTCACGGAGAACGCGTTGTCAAGCGACCCGAATTTCGCCGAAAACTGCGCAACTGCCGTCGAGTAACCCGCCATAGGCAGCATAAGCACCTGTACGCCGCTTTCGTGAACGTACTTCAGACAAGTCTCCTTGATAATGTCGTCGTAAATTTTCTCTATCATTCCGCTGCCTCCTCTCCGCCGGTGCTCTCTTCCGCGTTAAAGTCGGGCGAACACAGCGTGTACACGGTGTCGAGCGAGTACATACGCGCTGCGTCCCGAATGCGCTCAGAAGTAACCTCGTCCAATTTTGCGCAATATTCCTCGGGAGTTAGTATCCTGTTGTCCATTATCTGGTTGTGATACCAGTTCATCATTGCCATAGGGTTGTCGTTCATGGACGAGAGCGAATTGCGCATTTCAAGCCGTGCCGCGTTCAGCTCCTCCTCGGTAACTCCGTTTTCGCATATATCGTTCAGCTCCGCGAGGACAGCCGCCTTTACGCGTTCGATATTCTGCGGTTCAACGCCCGAATACACTATAAGCGTGCGCAGAATGCGGTTTGGCACACAGCTGCAATAGTAGCACAGCGACTGCTTTTCGCGAATGTTAAGGAAGAACCGCGAGGTCGTCATACCTCCGAGAATGCACGAAAGCAAAATTCCCGCGAAATAGGCGTCCTCAAGCTGCGGCGCTTTGAAGTACATACGCAGAATGGCTTGCTGCATGGGCAGCGTATCCGCGAACGTTTCGGGCTTGTCCTTGAGCGCGGACGGTTTCTTGATAAGCTCGCAGATTTTTCCGCGTTCGAGCGCCGCAAGCCGTTCGGTGAAAATTTTCTCCGCCTCGGCGAAATCACTCGCACCGGCGCAAAGAACCTCTATACGCGCCGTTTTCAGCATTCTCTCATAAGCCGCATACGCCGATTCGGGAGTGACCGCCTCGGCTTGCTCATGAGTTCCCGTTATCGGCAGCTCGAACGGCTCGCCCCTGAACGCGGCAAGGCTTCCGCGCATGGCGGCGTAGCTTGCTTTTTCGTTGATAACGCTGTCAATGTCGTCGATAAGCTGCGTTTTTTGCAGCTCGGTGACTTGCCTGTCAAACGAGCCGCCGTCCGCGTTCGGGTTCAACAGACACTCGCAGAGAATATCGCACATTTCAGCTTCAAGGCACTCGCCGTTCAGCGCGAAGCGGTCGTCAAGAACTGAACCCGTAAGGCTCGTGCAGCGCTTCTCGAACCATGTAATAGTCGACCGCGAGTACAGCGACGCGCCATACATATCCGCCAACCGTTTTGAAAGCTCGGAGTAAGTCGTGAATTTACGGCAGCAGTCGCCGAGAATATATTCCGCCGCCGCATAATCCGCGCGCGATAGCTCGTCGAAATCGGTGTGCAGCAGCACCTGTATTTCGTTTGTCTTAAAGCGCTTGTCCGTATATTTATAAAAGTATACGCCGTTTCCTATTTGTTTCTGTTCAAAAATAATTATCAGTCCTTTTGATTTATTTGTAAAAAACCATACCTTATAATTATAACACATTATTGTGAAAATTTCCATAGTTTTTTGTGAAAAACGGCAAAAAAATGAGCCTGTGCAGGCTCAAAAATCAAATTATAAAATTATGTGTAGAACAAAAGAAAGGAGACAACTAAACAA
>CAJTTH010000003.1:0-80479 GCA_910579125.1 uncultured Oscillospiraceae bacterium
AGTCTGCATTGACAGCACAAGTGTTAAGGTTCATTCCGATGCTGCAGGTGCACGAGGCGGCGAAAAATACCACTCAGCTCATTTCCGAGACCATGAACACGGTCGAAAACGGCAACGTTATCGCGCGACAGGCAGCGGAAGCCTTGCAGAGCACGAATGAGGGTATTGAGAAAAGCGTCGGCCTTTTCGGAGAGATCTCAAAGGCTTCCGACAAACAGGCGGACAACGTTAATAACGCAATGGGCGGTATGCAGCGTATCACGGAGGTCGCTTAGAGAAATACCCATATTTCCCCGATAGGTGCACGACACTGCAAACAAACTCGATTCAGAGGCCGCATCGCTCACCGTGCTTATCGCTTCGGGCAAATAAATAAAAATACCCGCAAGTCCATAATTCATTGCCGCTCGGCGTGTAAGCACGGGCGGCTTGATTTTTACCGTCCTTGTGCGCGAATAAGTAAAAAACAGTCAAAATTTGTGCAAATTGCTTATTGAAATTTGGTGAAAAATATGGTATTATGCTAATAATAAGCAGTGTTAGTTAGTATATTAAATAAGTATAACGGCACTGCTCCGCTCTTTGACCCTTTCAAAGAGACTACACGCACGACAGAGACAAGAGGAACGGACATGCAATATTTGCTGCCCTCGTTTCTCTCCATGGGGAAAGGACGATTTTATGAAACACAGGGTGAAAAGGCTGACATCCGCGGCCGCAGCGCTGATGTTCGCGGTTCAGGCTAACTGTGCGGTTTTCGCGGAGAACGCGGAAAGCGCTGCTGCGGACGCTTATACGGGACAGGTGAACGTTTCGATAGCCTCCGCGCTCGCCATGACAGGCAACGTGGACTTTACGGCAGAGCTTTCGGGGAACGCTCAAACAATTACGCTCGGCAGTGACGGCATCTGCGGTGAAGCTTGCTTTACCAACCTCACACAGGGGGAGTATGAGCTGAAGGTCACCGCCGACGGCTTCGCGGACTATTTTCAGACCGTGAACGTTGGCAGCCAGGCGGCTAGTGTTCGCTTGATGACGGGGTTTGCGGAGGGTATCGACTATCAAAGAGGACCGCACCCGGGCGCGCTGCTCATCGGTGACGCCAACAACGACGGCATGATCGACGATAAGGATAGGCAGCAACTAACAGACGCGGTAGACGGCGGCAGCACGGGCGGTCTCATTGACCTTAACGGCGATGGCGAGTTCAACCTCGTCGACCTCGAGTACCTTGCAAAGGGCTACAACGTGGACAACACACACGCGGTCTCCGAGACGATAATACCGTCGACGGTCATTTCGCCGACGGCGGGAGAGGGAACGCTCGTTGAGGGCAGTCTTGACGACCTGTTTATCAACAAGGGCAGTGTAAAGTTGAGCGCTGCAAATGGTGCGATCTCGGAGAACGACCCCGTTTCGCTGGAGTTCGAGATAACTGACAAGACGGCTGCGCAAGCGGACGGTATCGTTATTTCCGTCGCGGAGGATAACCCCGTTGCAAAGGCTCAGCTTGAAATTGATTATGTTGATGAAAACGGTGTTGAGGCAACTCAGGTCGCGCTTGTTGAGGACGGAGTTCATCATCTGCTCGACAGTGAAGATGTTCTCGTTGAAGTTGACGGGCATGGAAACATACATATCAACCTCGGCTCACAGATTGCGGTGAAAAAGGTGACGTTCAAGATCTTCGGCATGAAGAAAGACGACACGCTTGCCGAAATTTCCTCCGTTGAGTTCGTGAACGGCATGGAGAACAAGATTTCCGAGCCTGCTACCGATATTCCCGAGGAACTTTCGGCTGAGATCGGCGACAAGCAATTTGTTCTCAAATGGGATTCTTGTGTGAACGTAACGGGCTATGAGGTCGAGGTAACTCTCAACGGACGCTCCGAGCTTTACAGGGTGACGGGCAACTCGATCAGCGTTTCGTCGTTCGGCACGTCGGAGCTTGTGAACGGCACGACATACTCCGCAAGAGTACAGTCTGTGAACGGCGCGTGGAGAAGCGGCTGGAGCGACTCGGTGGACGTTACTCCGAAGGCCTCCAAAAAACCTCTCAAGCCTGACGGACTGAACGCTGTCGGCGGATATAAGAGTATAAAAGCATCGTGGAAAAAGACCGAAGATGCAAATAAATACAATCTTTACTACAAGAAATCCGGTGACAGCGAGTTCACAAAGATCCCCGATATCTCCGCTACAAGCTATACAATATCCGATTTGGATGACAAGACGAAGTACACGATTTACGTTACTGCGCTGAATGAACTCGGCGAGAGCGCTCCGTCGCTGTCGGCAGTCGCGGAGACTACCGACATAAACCCTCCTGAAATGCCGAAGTTCAACCTTATAAACACGGGTGAAAAGGGCGAAAAGGGCGCGCATATCATTGACGCGTCGCATAATTACGGCGAGATGATAGACAGCGCTCTCGACGATGACAAGAGCGCCTGGGGCACGGTCGACCACGACGCTGCATCGTACTACTACCGCAATACATGGGACGACGGCGGCTACAACAATATCGGCGACCGCGGGTTGTACTACGAGTTCGACGGCGTTTACGATATGCAGCGAATCGCGCTCTATGAGTCCGTTTACGGCAGTCCCGAGTTTTTCTACGCGCGCGTCAATTATTGGGACGGGGACGGAAACAAGACCGAGCTTGGCAGGCTCTCCGTTTCCAAGAAGTTCGACAGCGAGGGACGGAAGTATTTTCAGGTAGATCTTCCGAAAAAGATATCCGCGAAACGTATTCAGATTGCGCTTGCAAACTATGTGTCGAGCGGACGTATCAATATCGCAGAGGTGTATTTTTACCGTTATGACAGCATTGCGGACGACATTATGGCGCTGTACGAGGACGATCTGCACCTTGTGCTGAGAGACGACGTAACGCAGTCCGATATTGACGCGCTGCGCAAGCGCATAAATACTCCCGACCCCGCTTGCGGAGAGCTTAATCCCGACAGGGAACTTCTCGAACGCGAGCTGAAAAACGCCGAGGATATCCTCAAATGCAAAAATTTGAATGCTCCGGTTTATATTCACAGTGCTATAACAACTAACGATGTTAACAGAGGCTTTAGCGGTCTGAACGCTTGGCAGCCTGTGGGTGTAACGGCGGCAGCGGGTGATAAAATTACCGTCTATGTTGGTCACAACACGAAGAAAACGGGTGACAGCACCAATCTTCAACTTGTCGCTACGCAGTATCACGCGGAGTCGGGCTCGGTCGCTAAGGTGGTCGGTTCGCTCAAGGTGGGCGTAAACATTATTGACATTCCCAAGCTCTGGACCGTTGACAAAGAGTCGGGCGGCGCGCTGTACGTTCAGTACACGGGCAGCAACGCGAACGACCGTTACGCTGTGCGCATGAGCGGCGGCGTTAAGGTGCCTATACTCGACCTGTACGGAGTTTCCGACGAGGCGGAGAAGCTGGAAAGAACAGAAGTTTATATGACCGAGCTTGCGGATTACACGGCACGGCAGGAGAAACTTCACGCCGAAAATCACGCGGCTTCGTCTAACAAAAACGTGAACGCTTACACTTATGAGGCGCAGAACTGCATTCTGGGCGCTTCGGACATTCTGCTTGACGATATGCTGCTGTCGCTCCCCGCGGCGCAGATACTCGCGGGAGCCGGCTCCGGCAGCGCAGACGAAAGAGCTGCGAAAGCCGTTACCTCACTTGACGCAATGCAAGAGATGATGAACCTGTTCTATCAGCACAAGGGTCTGAACAAAAATGCCTTAGAAGCGATAAACAGCTTCCCCAAGGGTCATCTTAATATACGCTATCAGAGAATGTTCGCGAACGCATTTATGTATGCCGCAGGCAACCATATCGGCATTGAGTATGGGTCTTGCCCGGGTATGCTCTCGTGCGGCTCTGTGGAGTTCGACGAGAACGGCAAATACATTAGCGGCAATTACTTCGGTTGGGGTATCGGTCACGAGATAGGTCACTGCATAAATCAGGGCTGCTATGCCGTTGCTGAGATAACCAACAACTACTTTGCGCAGCTCGCGCAGGCTAAGGATACTAATGACGGAATGCGCTTCAACTACAAGAATATTTATGACAAGGTGACATCGCGCACTCTCGGAAATTCGTCCAACCTCGCAACGCAGCTCGGTATGTACTGGCAGCTGCATACGGCTTACGATAAGGAATACAACTACAAGACATTCGACGACCACACGGAGCAGCTAAACAGCTTGTTCTACGCGAGGGTTGACACGTATGCGCGTACTCCCTCTACTGCTCCCGCCCCCGACGGAATTGCGCTTACGCTGAGCGGCGGCACGGATCAGTGCCTTATGCGGCTTGCTTGCGCGGCTGCCGAGAAGAACGTGCTGGAATTTTTCGAGCGCTGGGGCAAAATACCAGACAGCGCTACCGTGAAGTATGCGGAGCAGTTCCCCGACGAGGAACGCGCAATTTACTACGCGGATGATAATTCGCGCGTTTACCGCATAAACCACCCTGACGGCGGCTATCTTGGAACAAACGGTGATGTGAACGCGGTTGGCGGCGGTACTTCCGCAGTTCCCGCAAGCGGAAACGCTTATCAGATCAACCTTACGCTTGAAAGCGTGAACATTCCCGAGGATGAGCTGCTCGGCTTTGAGATAATCCGCTGTACGACAGCAGAGGGTCGCGTTCAGCGCGAGGCGGTCGGCTTCACGACCGAAAACACGTTCACGGACTACGCTGCGGGGCTTAACAACCGCGTGGTTACCTACGAGATAGTTGCTGTGGATAGGTATCTTTACCGCTCCGCTCCATTGGCGCTTGATCCTATCAAGATAACCGATGACGGAAGTCTCAACAAGAGCGGCTGGACAGCAAGCGCTTCGGGTATCAAGGCGGACGGCATTATCACAGGCACAGGAAACGACAGCTCTCCGTGCGACCCCGAGCCTGTTGACCCCGTTATCCGCACGATCGATGGCGATTCGGCAACGATTTATACGGGCAGCGCAGCTGCGGGTGCGGAGATAATCTTTGAGCTGAACAAGCAGGAGACGATTTCGGGCTTCAAGTATGTCGGAAACGCACTGAACTACACTCTTATGGTTCGCGAGAACGGAACGTGGCGCAATGCCGCAGACGGCTCGCTCGACGGCAATAAGACCGTATGGTTCGAGAATGACGACAGAAAATACGTAAGCACCTACAAAACGGACGCCGTGAAGCTGGTTATTAACGGCGCGGTCGATATTTCTATCGCGGAATTTGATCTGTTGGGAGCAAGCGGCGACAACGTTGACTTCAGACGCGCAGGCGATGGCACTCCCGCTGTCGGTATACTCACAGACGATTACAGATTTGCCGAAGGCGCAGTTATTCCCAAAGGCTCTCTGGTATTCACGGGAACGTTCAAGGGTAACCCCGCGTACAACGTCGTAATGCTGTTCGATCAGGACGGCAACGTTGTGGGCAGTATCGCCGATGACGGCAGCCTGAACGCGGAGCAGATAATCCTCGCCGACGACCCCGAGGACGGATTTATTGGAAACGTTTCGGACGGCACTTGGATATACTGGACAGATACGACGGCACTTGACTATGTTAGCAAGGTTCGCGCGGAGCTTTACCGCGTAAACAACGCGCTCACGAACGAGGGCGAGAGACTTGTCAGCGATTCGTTCTTTATCGATATTCCGAGTGATATTCCGAATATCACCCTAGGAAGTAATTCTTGACGGAATACCGGGAAAGGAACGGTAAATAATGGTATTTAAAGTGAATTTGAAATACGGTCTGCTTGCGGTTGTCACGGCACTTATGTGCTGCGCTGCGGCACTCGGAACGGGCGTTTTCGCGGCGGCGGCGCAGTCTGTGAAGCTCAGCGCGAACGGCGGAGAAGCAGTGCTTGTCATGGATTTTCCGCAGGCTGCCGCCGAGGAAATAGCTTCAATGCAAATCTCGCTCGTCGTTTCGGGCGGCGCGGACGTTGAGTTTGTGCCCGACAGCGGACTTCCCGCGAAGATCGTCGAGAGCCGTTATCATGAGGATACGGGTGTGCTCACGGTCTATCTTGCAGGCACAAAGGCGCTCTTTTCAGAGAACGCGCCGCTTACGGTCGGCAGGATAAAGCTCAACGGAAGCAGCGCTTCGGCAAGCGTCAGCGTAAAGGAGGGTTCAATAAAATTCGTAAGGGGCAGCGAGCTTGTGACACCGAGCGGTGACATTGCATATCCGAATACGGTGACTATTTCGACGGGTGGTTCGTCGTCAAATAAGCCGTCGTCTCCGTCCTCCCCGTCAATGGCTCCTTCAACAAAGCCGTCGTCATCTTCGTCGGTTCCGAGCGTTCCGGGTTATTCTGAACCTCCCGAAAGCACAAGCTCCTCGGACAAAACTGAACCCGTTGTAGTACCCGTCGAACCTGCCGATACGTCCGCTCTTACGAACGCGGTGAACAGAGCGGGTGGCTATAAGCGTGCCGATTACACTGAGGAAAGCTACGGTACGCTCGCCGAGGTGCTGAAAAAAGCTGAGACGGTGCTCTCGGACAAGGGCGCTTCTCAGGAGGAAGTCGACGAAGCGCTGCTAGTGCTTGAAAACGCGATTGGTATGCTTGTCCTCGCCAACAACGCTCCGTCGGGAACGGACAGTTCCGTCAGCGGCGGTACGTCGTCGACGGTTTCAAACGGCGGAGAGAGTTCTTCAAGCTCGGGAAGTTCGTCAGCAGTTGATTCGGAAAAGCCGTCGAACAGCGGTAGCACCGACAACAGCGGATCACCGTCGAACAGCGGCGGACAGTCGATCAGCGATAATTCGTCCGATAGCTCCACGGCTTCCGATACAAGTAGGAACGAGGGCTCTGAAGCGCAAAAGTCCGACAATACCGCAGTGATGTGGATAGTTATCGTAATGGTTGTGCTCGCTGTTGCTGCAGTGGCGTTTATCGTGGCTATCAAGTTCAAAAAGAAGTAACAAGAAATTAACGTTGCGCTTTCAGCGCAAAACAAAAAGTTACAGGCTGTCGTTGTTGATAAATGACAGCCTGTTTTTTGATTTGCAGCGAAATCATATAATGCGCAAATGGTTTTACTCCACGTCGAACCTTGCACGCAGCTTTTCCAACGCGCGCTTTTCTATTCGCGAAATATATGAACGCGATATGCCGAGCTGCTTTGCGATCTCCCGCTGAGTAAGCGGCTTGCATACGCTGCCGTCAGCGTCGGTCACGCCGTAGCGCTTACAGATGATCTCGCGCTCGCGGTCGTCGAGTTCTTCTTCAATGAATTTGTACAGTTTTTCGGAATTGATCTTAAGTTCAACATCGTTTTCAACGTTTACTCCGCTGCTGAAAATATCCGCGATTGTAAGCGAATTTCCTTCACTATCGCTCTCTATCGGGTCGTTTATGTACACCTCGGTGAGCTGGTGCTTTATCTTGCGGAAGTACATTTTTATTTGGTTATCAATACACTTAGAAGCATAAGTGCTGAACTGATTACCTTTCTGATAGTCAAACGTTTCAGCAGCGCGTATCAAGCCTATCGTACCGATAGAAACAAGATCGTCCGCGTCCCTTGCCTCGGGATAGTTTTTCTTGACGATATACGCAACAAGCCGCATATTGTGAATTATCAGCTTGTCACGTGCCTTGTCGTTGCCCTGCGCGATCTGCCGAATGCACTCCGCTTCCTCTTTTGGGGTAAGCTGTTTCGGGAACAAATTCTTCCGTTCAAAGTGCAGACCGAAAAAAAGCAAATTTTCCAACGCCAGTTTTAAAAGCAGAACCCCCATAAAATTACCTCCGCACAGAAAAGGAGCAGAATATGAATAATATAACCGTTTACAGTGCTGATAATCCGATCTCCCGCGAGCTTTTTTCGCGTATATTCGCGATGATAGAATACTCGTTTCCAAAAAGCGAACGCCGCGATTTCGAGGATCACTATGCCGAATTTAACAAACCGCCGTTCCGCTCGCTCGTGTACGAGACAGACGGAAATATCGCGGGCTTTATGAATTACTGGCAGCTTAACGGATTTGTGTATCTGGAGCATTTCGCCGTTGCCAAGGAGCAGCGCGGACAAGGTCTTGGCTCGGAGCTTATGGAAAAGCTCTGCGAGATCGTCAAGTGCCCGATAGTTCTCGAGGTCGAACCGCCCGAATCGGGTGAAACAGCCGTCCGCAGAATAGGTTTTTACAAACGGCTCGGCTTTTTCACGAACGAATACGAATATTATCAGCCACCTTATCACAAGGGAGAACAAGCGGTTCGTCTTATGATAATGTCAAGACCATCCCCCCTGTCCGAAGATCAATTCGCGAAAATAAAAAAATCGCTCTACCGCGACGCCTACGAAACGAACGGGAATTTTTAAAGAAATTCATGCCGTCCGCTGTTTCAGTCGGCGTATTTTAAGTATATTCGACACACTTGTACAATATTCATCATAATAAAAACCGTCCCGAGCGTCACGCACGAGACGGTTTTGTTCAGTTGAACATCTTTGCCAGCCTGAAATCCACGGTCTTTGAAAACGGATTGTACACGATATCCGTGCTGCCCTCAACGGTGAAAAAGTACTCGTTCTTATAATACAGCGGAACAAACGCCGCCATGTCAATAAGAGCCTGTTCGGCTTTTTTGTACAGCTCCGCACTTTCGGATAATTCCGCAGTCTCCTCTGCCTGTTTAAGGAGCGTTTCAAATCCGCTGTCGCTGAAACCCGTACAGTTGGCTGTGTTCGACGAACTGAACTGCTCCAGATACGCAGACGGACTGTTGTACTTGCCTGAAAGCTCTACCACCGCAATATCGTAATCCCCGCTGTTGAATCTTTCACGGAACTCATTTTCGGGAAGATTTTCGACAACGCAGTAGAACCCGAATTCACGCTGCCATTCCTGCATAACATACGAAACGGCAGTCTCCGCTACGGAATTCAGTACGATAATTTTTGCTCCGGTGAACTTATTCAGATCGAGCGACGGCTTTGCTTTTTTGAAATAACCTTGTGCGGCGTTCGCGTCATAATCCGTGAATGTGCAGCCGCCCGTAAGCTCGCGGTAACTCTTGTCGATCATCGACACCTGCTCCGGAACTATTCCCTGCGCCGCCTTGAATTCGGGAATAGAGGACATCACAGCTTCGCGGTCAACCAGCAACGAAAGCGCCATGCAAAAGTCGCTGTTTTTAAACAGGTCGGAGCGTCTGTTGAACGCCAGACCGCAAGTCACATTGCAGAATTCCTCGCAGCCAAAATCACCTTTTATAAGCGGCTTGTCATCGTTCGACACCGCAAGGCAGCTTATATCACCCTTGAGCAAATTGTTAATAAATTCTTTTTCATCGTCGATATAAACAGTCACACTTGACGGACATATCTCGCGGGCTTCGGCGTTTTTGGAATTTCTGTTCAAAATAATATTATTTGAATCCAACCCTGCATACGGTTCGTAAAGCCACCGTCTTATATAGAACGCCCCGTTCGACGGAGTGCATTCCGCCGAAAGACCATACTTCCCTTGCGCGTTTAAAAAGAACTCCTCGTTGCACGGCATGGCGGGCGGCTCGGTAAGCATCGTCAAAAAACGCGCGTTAGGATAGTCTAGCGTAATCTCCAGCTCAAAATCGCCCTTTGCCTTAACGCCGAGCATAGAGCTGTCGGTGATTTTTCCCGTATGCAGAAGCTTAGAATTTTTTATGCAGTAATAGTCTTCCGCTCTCGGAGAGCCCGTTTCCGGCAAGAACAGTCTCGTGAACCCGTAAACAAAGTCCTTGGCAGTGCACTGTCGTTCAAACTCGTTGTTGTCTATCCAATATATGTCCTGTCTCAGCTTAAAACTATAAGTCAAGCCATCCTCCGAAACAACAAAATCCGAAGCCGCGCCGCCTTTGACCGAGCCGTCATTGCCGAGCGTCAGCAGCCCCATAAAAACGTTTTCGATTATCAGCTCTGAATTCGGTTCGTCCGCTTGCTGGGGATCTAGAGTAACGGGATTTGAGGAAATATCGTATGTGTAGGAATAATCGCAGCCGTCGTCTTCCCTTCTGCCGCAGCCCGCCGTAATAAGCATAAGGCTCGCGGAAAGCACGGCGGCGATCCTTTTCAAAAAAAATATGTCAATCGCTCCCTTGCGCTTTTTTCTATATTTATTGTAGCATATATCAGCACGAAAATCAACAAAAAAATGTTACAAATTTCTTA
Source organism: uncultured Oscillospiraceae bacterium (assembly GCA_910579125.1). Taxonomy (GTDB): domain Bacteria; phylum Bacillota; class Clostridia; order Oscillospirales; family Ruminococcaceae; genus CAG-115. The sequence goes on from CAJTTH010000003.1 coordinate 10,183, forward strand.
CAATTTTATAGTTGAGTTAATAATTTTTTTCGCAGCTTATTCTATTCTCAATCGGTTTCAAGCCGCGAATTATTAGCGTATACATTATTTTAAGGATATCGCAGCACCGCTTTTCGGTTTCCTCAATATCGGCTCCCATTTCCGTGATTATCAAGTCACATTCGTTTAGAGCGTCATTATACTGTTCTTCCGTAGGGGAAGTGCTGAAATCCCCATTTCAAATCCCTGTCCAAACGCTATCTTTTCAACTTGATCTCCTCAGCTCCAATAAAAACTGTTCAAAGGTTCTATATGGTATATTCGATAACCATATGCTCCTCGAATGTCGATTTCATATCAATAAGCTGCTGATTGTCACTTCCTCGGAACGGCAGTGAAAGCGTTTTTCGTTCCTCGATAAAACGTCCGTCAACCAACACGTCTATTATCGACATCAGCTGTCCAACGTAATACTCGCTCTTGCGCATCTGCCATAATTCTCTCATCGTCCAGCCGGTATAACACCATATATCATACCCACACTCCTTGAAACGTTTGCCGAGCTCGTAAAGCGCTTTCGCCTGCGAAAACGGCTCGCCGCCCGAAAAAGTCACGCCCTTGTTCAGCGGGTCTTCGGTACATTCACGAAGAAGCTCGTCCGTATCGACGACCTTACCGCCGTTAAAGTCATGGGTCTGCGGGTTGTGGCAGCCAGGGCAATTATGCGGACAGCCCTGCACAAAAATCGTGTACCGAAACCCCGGTCCGTCAACGATCGACTCCGAAACTGTGCCAGATATCCGTATATCCATAATACTCCCTCCCAAAACAGCCGCCGAAAAGCGGCTGTTGTAATTTACTCTTTTGTAAATCTTCTCGGACGTTCAATTCTGTCAAGCTGAATTTCGTCCGCACGGCGGTGGCACATGGGACACTCGTCGTCGATTATCCCTGTAAATCCGCAGCACGGGTCGCGGTCTATCGGGTGGTTTATCGCACCGTAGCCTATCCCCTGCTCCTTCATAAAACGAACCACCTGCTCAAACGCGTCAAGGTTCTTGAGCGGGTCGCCGTCCAGTTCAACGTAGCTGATATGTCCGCCGTTAGTCAGCGCGTGATAGGGCGCTTCAATGCGAATTTTCTTAAACGCGGTTATCGGATAATAAACGGGAACATGGAACGAGTTTGTGTAATAATCCTTGTCGGTTATCCCGGGAATCTCCCCGTAACGGCGCTTGTCAATGGCGATAAACCGACCCGAAAGTCCCTCCGCGGGCGTCGCGAGCAAAGTAAAGTTCAGCCCCGTTTTAGCCGACTGTGCCTCCGTTTTCTCGCGCATGTGAGTGATTATCTCCAAGCCGAGCTTCTGAGCGTCCTCGCTCTCGCCGTGGTGAACGCCGATAAGCGATACAAGACATTCCGCCAAGCCGATAAAGCCTGTCGAAAGCGAACCGTGCTTGAGTATCTCGCCGATGTTGTCGTTCTCGGACAGCTTCTCGGAATCGATCCAAACACCCTGTCCCATAAGGAACGGATAGTTCCGCACAAATTTGCGGCACTGTATCTTAAATCGCTGCAAAAGCTGCTCGAACACCATTTCCATCATTATGTCAAGCGACTTGAAAAACTTGTCGATATCGTGATTTGCCTCAATACCGAGCCGCGGCAGATTTATCGTGGTAAAGCTGAGGTTTCCTCTGCCGGTAACTATCTCGCGTGATTTGTCGTAATTGTTGCCGATAACGCGCGTGCGGCAGCCCATATAGGCGATCTCGGTGTTGTAGTCGCCCTCCTTGTAATATTGCAGATTGAAAGGCGCGTCAATAAAGCTGAAATTCGGGAACATTCTCTTAGCCGAAACTCGCATAGCCAGCTTGAACAAATCGTAGTTCGGCTCTCCCTCGTTATAATTAACGCCATCTTTCACTTTAAAAATGTGAATTGGGAAAATGGGCGTCTCGCCGTTACCCAAACCGCTTTCGGTCGCGAGCATAACGTTCCGCGTAACCATTCTGCCCTCGGGGGAAACGTCCGTGCCGTAATTTATTGAGGAAAACGGATTTTGCGCGCCCGCACGGGAGTTCATGGTGTTGAGGTTGTGAATAAGCGCTTCCATAGCCTGATACGTCGTGCGGTCGGTCTCCGCCTCCGCGAGCTTCTCCGCCTCGTCCTGAAGCCCCGTAAACTTGTCACCGAACTCGGGCGCGAGTATCTCCCACTCCTTAGCCTTGTAATCGTAGTTGTCCTGTAATCTCGGATAAAGCCCGAACTCAGTCTCGATCTTCTCCTCGGCAGCCTTGAGCTTTCCGCGTATCTCGTCGTAGTCCGCGTTGAACGTGTACATAACAGCCTTTGCGAGATTTGTCAGATACATTCTCTTAAAGGTTTTCTTAACACCTTCCGCCATGGCATAGTCGAAATTCGGAACGGACTGCCCGCCGTGTTGGTCGTTCTGGTTCGATTGGATCGCGATACACGCAAGCGCCGCATAACTCGCGATATCATTCGGTTCGCGCAGAAATCCGTGACCCGTCGAAAATCCGCCGTGAAACAGCTTCAGAAGATCTATCTGGCAGCAGGTTGTTGTCAGCGTAAAAAAATCCAGATCGTGTATATGAATATCACCGTTGATGTGGGCGTTTGAGTGAACGGGGTCAAGCACATACATTTCGTTGAATTGCTTCGCGCCCTCGCTGCCGTATTTCAACATGGTGCCCATAGCCGTATCGCCGTCGATGTTCGCGTTCTCGCGCTTGATATCGCAGTCCGCAGCCGATGAGAACGTCAGATTTTCGTAAATCTTCATCAGCGTGGAATTCATTTCGCGCTGCCTTGTGCGGTCTGCGCGGTACAAAATATACGCCTTTGCCGTCTTGGTGTGCCCCTCTTCGATGAGAATACGCTCCACCATATCCTGAACCTCCTCAACGGAGGGATTGCGTCCTATTATCGACTCGGAGAGCTTTTGGCAAACGTCGTCCGCAAGCTGCATTGCCTCCCCGTAGTCCTTTCCTCCGACAGATTGAGCCGCCTTGAAAATAGCCCCCGCTATCTTCTCAATATTAAACGGCACCTCTCTTCCGTCGCGTTTTTTTATCATCGTTATCATTGCCATTATCCGAGCACTCCTTAGCTTTACTACATATTGTATCGTTTATACAGTACATTTCTATTATATAGTATTTGACAGCTTTTGTCAAGGTGATTTTCATATTTTTTTAACGATTCAGCAAACTAACAAAAATAAATCACTTCCGAGCGCATTACAGCACAATGCATACGGAAACCGTAAGAATAAAAAATTCCGCACTCAAAAGAGCGCGGAAAAAATTTACAAAATATTCCGTATCACGATCGTGAAGCTATTTAATAAGCGACTCCAGTTGCCCCGCATTCGACAGGATATCGTTTATCAGAATGGCCGCAAGCGCGATATTAAAGGCATTAGAAATACCTATATATGTTGCCATAGTACGCTTGTGCTTGAGCAAATTCGCCGACGCTCCGATCCATGCCGCCGAAACCGCAACCGCGATAAGCAGCGACAGAATGCCGCCGAATGCCGTCACCTCAACATCAAACATTTGCACAACAACCATTTCAAGCACAAAATCAGTCAGCGGAACAAGCATAAGCGGCAGCGTAGCCAACACCCATTCCTTGCGCTTGGACTTGTAAAAAATCAGCACAAACAACAAAAATACACCCGTAATAGCGCCGCATTCTATTGCCATAGCACACCTCACCGCCGATCTAGGCGACAGCGGCGATGTTTTTCATGTTGCTGAACATAACAAGAAAAACAACCGCGCAGATCGCCAGAATTATTACCGCCATAATGATATTGATCAAAATCACCGACCTCGGGAGCTTTTCCCGCTTCGGATAGTTACTTTTTTTCCTGCCCATAACATAATACCTCAAACATAATACGTTATCATTATAACCTATTTTTGCCGAAAAAGCAAGTCTTTACACAAAAAAATCACCTAACGGAACTCGCTGCCGTCCGCGCAAAGTATTTTGGTGCGGACGATACGCACGCGCGGCAGCTCCTTGCCCGAGGCGGTGCGGTAAGCGTCCAGCAGCAGCATGGGATTGATGTTAAAGTCGTTGCCCGCTGGCAGCCGCAGCGTTATCCTTTCGTCGACGGAAAGCTCCGAAATAAGCGGTTTAAGGTCGATTTCGGATGTGCCTTTCTTGGTTTTCTTTTCAACGATAATTTTCTCACTTTCCGTGAATTTGAAAAAGTTCTCCCTGTCGATATCGGCGGTTATCTCATATTCGGCTGTGGTGATGTCGGTATTTTTCAGCACGGGCGCGGCGGTCTCCACAGCGCGGATATCGAGCGGTAGCGCGTTGTTCAGCCGTTCGGTGACCTCCTCAAACGGAACGTCCTCCAGCAAACGGAAATCCACAGCCTCGCGCATGCCCTCCTGCCCCAACGACAGCGGCAGCATAAACTGAACATACATGTGCGGATTGTACCCTTCGGTGTACCACACGGGCAATTTTGCGCGCTTTATAGCGCCCTGCATTACCCTGTTCAGATCGAGGTGCGAAATATACTTCGCGCGGTCGGTCTTGCTGAAAAACACGCGCGTATTAACGGATGGCACGGCAGATATCACCTCCAACGTTCTTGATAACTCCGCAGTTGGAGCATTGCTCGCGGCAGTTAGGCGTTGTTTCGCCCTTGTGAGCCTTTTTGTTTTCGTTAATGAAGAACTCGCGGCTGACGAGCATATTGATGTGCGACCACGGCGCGGTCTCGTCGTATCCGCGGCGGCGGTTGGCGTAGAAGCTCATATCCAGACCGCACTCCCCGAATGCCTCGCGCCACTTATTCATATCGAAATACTCCTCCCAACCATCCAGCCTGCAGCCCTTTTTCCAAGCCAGATAAACGGCCTTGCCGACGCGCCTGTCCGCTCTCGCCAGAACAGCCTCGAGCAGCGAAACGTCGTACTTTGAGCGCGATATTGTTATCTTCTTGTCATTAGCGTACTCCATGATGTGTTTCTGCTTGGAGCGTATTTCCTCCTCGCTCGCCTGCGGTTCAAACTCGAACGGCGTGAACGGCTTTGGAATAAACGTGCTCAGCGATACCGACACTGACGGCGCTTTCCCCTTTTTGCGGTCGGGATTGGCGTAGAACTGCTCTACTACCGCCTTCGCAAGGTCGTAGATACCCTCGATATCCTCCTCGGTCTCGGTAGGCAGCCCAAGCATAAAGTACAGCTTTATGGCGCTGTAACCGCCCTCAAACGCGATCTTCACGCTGTCGAGAACGTTCTTTTCGGTAACGTTCTTGTTGATAACGTCGCGCAGCCGCTGAGAACCCGCCTCGGGCGCAAACGTAAGACCGCTCTTGCGCACGTCGGTAATCTCCTTGAAAACCTCCTCGCTGAACCTGTCAACGCGCAGCGACGGCAGCGAAAGGTTAATTCCGTTCTTCGAGGTGTAGTCGGTGAGAGTCTTCAGCAAGCCCTCAATATCCTTGTAGTCGCTTGTGGAAAGAGACGAAAGCGACACCTCGTCGTAGCCCGTATTCTCGCAAAGGCAGCGCGTCTGGTCGAGTATCGCGGTCTTTCCTTTCTCGCGGAACGGACGGTAAATATACCCCGCCTGACAGAAACGGCAGCCGCGAATGCAGCCGCGAAGCACCTCCACGACCGCTCTGTTATGCACGATATCGCAGAACGGCACAACAAAATTCTCGGGAGCGTACATCTTGTCGATATTGTGAACGATCCGCTTGGTAACGGTCTGAGGGGCGGGTTCTCGGGCAGTTATGGATTTTACCGTGCCGTCGGCATTGTACTCAACGTCGTACAAGCTCGGAACGTAAATTCCCTCGATCTGCGCGGCGCGTTCAAGGAACTCACTCTTCGACGCGTTTTCCTTTTTGCATTGCTCCATAAGCCGCATAAGCTCGAGATTTACCTCCTCGCCCTCGCCAATAATGAAAAGGTCTATAAAGTCGCAAAGCGGCTCGGCGTTGCAGACGCACGGTCCGCCCGCAACGACCAGCGGCGTAAGCTCCGTGCGCTCCTCGGCAAGCACGGGCAGCCCCGCGAGATCGAGCATTTCAAGTATCGTCGTGTAGCAAAGCTCATACTGTATCGTAAAGCCGATAAAGTCAAATTCGCGTATCGGATCAAGGCTTTCCAGCGCGTATAGCGGAATACCGCGTCTGCGCATCTGCTCCTCCATATCGGGGAGCGGCATAAACACACGTTCACACCAATAATTCGGCACGGCATTCTTCAAGCCGTACAGTATCTTCATTCCGAGGTGCGACATTCCGATCTCGTAGGTATCGGGAAAGCAGAACGCAAACCGCACGTCCACCTTGCTCTTGTCCTTGATAATCGAGCCGACCTCGCCGCCTATGTAGCGCGCGGGCTTCTGGATATCGAGCAGAAACTCGTCCAGCTTATTCATCATCTCGGTGTTTTTATATAATTTTTCCGTCATTCCGGTTTTTTCCTTTTCTTAACTCCGCAGCTTTCTCTCGTACCATTCCTGCTTGGTCATAAGCACCTGACGCGGCTTTGAGCCCTCATAGGGACCGACAATGCCCATTTTCTCCATGGTGTCGATTATTCTCGCCGCTCTGCCGTAGCCGAGCTTCAGATGCCGCTGTAAAGCGGAAGTGCTCGCCTGTCCCGCTGTCACAACGAACTCTATCGCGTCGTCCAGCTTTTCGTCGCGGTCGTCCCCCTCGGAATCGTCCTCAGGTGCTGAATTTTTGTCGCCCGAGCTTACAATCTCCGCTTGACGCTCAATCTCCGCCATAATACTCTCGTCGTACTCCGCACGGAACGTCTGCGTGATAAACTCTGTGACACGCTCCACCTCGTCGTCCGAAACGTAGCAGCCCTGCAGTCGTATCGGCTTCTGAACTCCCACGGGCATATACAGCATATCGCCGTTTCCGAGGAGCTTTTCAGCGCCGCTCGCGTCGAGAATTACACGGCTGTCGATATTCGACGAAACCAACAACGCGATACGGCTCGGGATATTGCCCTTGATAAGTCCCGTAACCACCTGTACGGTAGGCTTCTGGGTCGCGATAACAAGGTGCATTCCCGCCGCTCTCGCCTTCTGCGCGAGACGGACGATACTGTCCTCGACGTCCTTGGGCGACGCCATCATCAAATCGGCAAGCTCGTCGATAAAGATGACGATATGCGGCATACGCTCCAGTTCGTCATCGTCCTTGGCAACATCGTTAAATCCGTCGATATTGCGCACGTTATTCTCAGAAAAGAGCGTATAGCGGCGCTCCATTTCCGTGACCGCCCACGCGAGCGCTCCCGCCGCCTTTTTCGGCTCGGTAACGACGGGTATCAGCAGATGAGGAATGCCGTTGTACATCATAAACTCAACCTGCTTTGGGTCGACCATTATCAGCCGCACGTCGTCGGGCGTCGACTTCATCAGAATACTCATTATCAGCGAGTTCACGCAGACAGACTTGCCCGAACCCGTAGTTCCCGCGATAAGCAGATGCGGCATTTTCGTGATGTTGCATGTAACGGAATTGCCGCTGATGTCCTTTCCGAGAACCGTTTCCAGCTTTTTGTTGAACGACTTTTTAAAATCCGGCGTATCGACAAGCTCACGGAAAAATACAGTATCCTTGACCTTGTTCGGTATTTCAATGCCGACCGCAGCTTTATTCGGAACGGGCGCGATACGCACGCCGCTCACGGCGAGGTTAAGCGCGACATCGTCCGCGAGGTTGGATATCTTGCTTATCTTCACGCCTGGCGCGGGCTGTAGCTCATAGCGCGTAACGGACGGTCCTCGACTCGCCCCGAGATAGGTAGTCTGTACGCCGAAGCTCTTCAGCGTTTCAACGAGCTTGTCCGCGTTGCGGCGTATCTCCACGTCGATATCCGCTTGCTGAACGGGCTTTTTTACGGGGTTAAGCAAATTCATCGGCGGCAGTGTATACACCTCCGAAAGCGTGACCTGATCGCCGCCGCTTCTGAACGGCTCGCTGCCTAACGGAGCGATCTCTCGGCTCGGATCGGTTTTGGAAACCGGCGGCTCGACAAAACCCGAATTTCCCTGTAACGGACGGTTCTCGTTGATAATATCGTCGAGATCGAACGGCAGCTCCGCCTCGTCAACATCGGAAATATCGTCGGCGCTCCCCTCCCCCGCCAGCTTGTCCGAGGTGGTGACGTCCTTTTTCGGCGCGTCGACTATTCTCGAAACACGCGCGGGACCCTTTTCCGCGTTCAGCTTGTCGAGTGCGTCAATTATCGGCACCAAGTCCGCGTCGCCGTCCTCGAATTTGTTGGGGTCGGGCGGCTCGGGGTCGCGCATTATCGGATGCCGCTTTTCCATATACTTTTTCAGCGCCTGTTGGTAATCGCGGCTGTCCTGCTTCTGCTCTTCAATAAGCTCCGCAGACTGTTCCTGTTTTGGCAGCTTGAGCGGCGGCTCCTTTTTGGCATCAAGCGGCTCGGGCATATCGAATTTATCCGCGGATTTCTCCGGCTTTTTGGGCGCGGGAGTTTCCTCAAGCGGCTTGCCCACGCTGTTCACCACGTCGCGCATATCGTCGAGCTTACGCTGCTTTTCAATTTCCCTCTCGGCGAATTTTTCGCGCTGTCTTTGCTCGCGCTTAAACTGCTGCTCCTGTTCACGCCGCGTCTGCTTTTCCTGCTGAATACGGCGGTACTCTTCGTTTGCGATAGCCGCTTCCTCGCGGCGACGCTCGTTCTTTTCGGCAACGTTATCGCCAACGCTGCGGAAAAATCCCCCGATACCCGAAAACAACTCAGGCAGCGGAATGTTGATGATGAGCAGCAGCGCAACAAGAACCGCGATAATTATGATGATAGTCGCGCCGAGCCTGCCGAGAAACAGCAGCGGAACGCCGAGTATCAGCGCGAACACCCCGCCGCCGCTGAATGAAACGCCGTTCTTGTAAAGGTTGACGAACACCTCGCCGAAGTTCTCTCCGCGAACCTCGCCGACGGAGAATATCTCCACCGCCGCGCACAGCAGAATGATAAACAGCGAAATTCTGAAGATCGTGAACGCGATCGTATTGTTCGGCTTGCCCGCCGATATAGCGACCGCCGCGTAGATCATAAGCGGTCCGACGGCATACGCCGCAAACCCGAAAAGTCCGTGCATTACGTCAAACAGCGCTTTCCAGCCCATACTCCCCGGAATAAGCGCCAGCAGCGTCAGCACAACACCCAGCGCAAGCATTATGACCGAGCAGATGTGACGGCGGCGTATGCTTCTGCGGAGCGCCTCCTCGCGGATACGCTGCGCCTCCAACTCCGCCGCTTTCTTGGAGCGCGATTTCGCCGCCGTTGACGATCTTGATTTCCCCGTATTTCCCGCGCTTTTTGCCGTGCCGCGCGAGGTCGTTTTTCTCTCTGCCATTTTTATCTTTCCTTTATGTATTATTTTCCCTTATTACTTAACCAAACAAATTATTTGCCGAACAACGAAGCGATAGTCACTCCCGAAGCGTGCTCCCAGATACCGCCGAGAATACACAGCACGCCTATCAGCAGCGTATAAACGCCGAAAATCTTGAAACGATCCTTGTCGAGCAGCCACTTAACGAGCTTTATCGCGAGAAATCCCACGACTGCCGCGGTAACGAAGCCAATGCCGAGCATTACCCAATCAAGCTCCACATCGGATTTCAGAGCATCGCCGATTTCGAGGACGCTGCCGCCGAGTATTGCGGGTATTCCGAGTATAAACGCGAACATTACCGCCGTGTTCTTCTCCAGACCGCAGAACAGTCCTGCCGCCGTCGTCGAACCCGAGCGCGATACTCCCGGAAACAGCGCCACGCATTGGAACAAACCGACCGCGACCGCGTCCTTGACCTTCATCTGCTCGCCCGTTTTCGTGCCGTCGCTGCATTTATCGGAGAGAAACAGCAGCACCGCAGTAAACAGAAACGCAACGCCCTCGAAGATAATGTCGCCGTCGCCTTGCCGCGAGGTGAAAAAGTCCTTGACGAAATACACGGGCACCAAAATAAGCGTGGCGATTATCACCATAAACACCATTCTGCGGTTTGAGTTCATTTCCCTCCACGAGAATTTCCCCTTGAAGATATCCGCGAACATCAGGAAAAACTCCTTTATCATGCCGAGTATCGTTCGCCAGAACGCCGCAAAAACCGCAACGAGAGTTCCGAGGTGCAGCACTATCGACAAAACGAGTGCCGTTTCCCCCGAATATCCCGTGATATGCTGAACCACCGAAAGATGTCCCGAGCTTGACACCGGCAGGAACTCCGTCAGTCCCTGTACTATCGCCTGTATTATCACATTTATGTAGTCCATAATATTCCCCTTTATATGTACCCCCGACGGGTTGCCGCCGAGGTCAGAATTCAGTTGCCGTTAGAAAGCATCGTCCGCATTACGTCGAAAGCCATTGCACTCTTGATATGCTTGTCGAGCTTTTCCTCGGTGTTCTGCCGTTCAGGCTTTGCGGATGTCTCGTTCGGGTCTGTTATCTCATAGTTCATCTTTCACCACTCCAATCTCCCAATCTCATATCGCCGCGCGAAAGTCCGCCGTCGGATTCGCTTACCGCAGCGGCGGCTGACTTGGGTTTTCTTCCGCGCCGCGCCGCGGTTTCCGACTTGACGGACTTGGCTGTGGAAGCAACCTTTTTCGCAGTCGTTTTCCGCGCAGAACCCTTGGGTCTGCCGCGCGGCGATTTATTTTCCTTTTCAATGAGCTTGTACAGGCACTTCACCGCGTCGGACAGCGATCCAAGGTTGTCGATAAGCCCCTCCTTAACCGCCGCCTTGCCCTCCAGTACCGTGCCCACGTCGAGTACAAGCTCGTCGCGCTCCATCATCAGCTCCTTGAAACGCTCGGATTTCATTTTGCTGTTGGAGGTAACGAACCGCGTAATGCGCTCCTGCATCTTCTCGAAGTAGTGCATGGTCTGCGGAACGCCCAGCATCATGCCGTTCATACGCACCGGGTGTATCGTCATTGTCGCCGACGGCACAATAAAGCTCTGCTTCGCCGACACCGCAAGCGGCACGCCTATCGAATGTCCGCCGCCCACGACAATGGAGACTGTCGGCTTCGACATACCCGCGATAAGCTCCGCGATCGCAAGCCCCGCCTCGACGTCGCCGCCGACGGTGTTCAGCAGAACGAGCAAGCCCTCAATACTGCTGTCCTCCTCTATAGCGACGAGTGCGGGAATAATATGCTCATACTTGGTGGTCTTGTTCTGCGGCGGAAGAATGTAATGCCCCTCGATCTGTCCGATTATAGACAGACAGCGGATATTATGCGGAGCGTTGTTCGCCGCGACAATTCCCGTATCAATGATCTGTTGGTTCTGCTCCTCCGAAAAAGGAGCATTGTTTTCATCGCTCATACTTATCTCCTCTTGTTTTTGAAAGTATTATTTCACAACAAAAAGGAAATATGCGCGGCGCTGTTCAAACAGGCAAAAACAGCCCGAACACAACTATACATTGTATATTATACCACAACTCAAAACAAATTTCAATATTTTTTACAAAAAACGGGCACGCAATTTGTTACAAAAAGGCGGCTCGGGAATAAAGAGGTCTCCCAAGCCGCGTTATAAAAAGGAGGATCAAACGAACGTATTTTAGAGAATAATGCAGATAAGCCCGCCGCAGCCGTCATTGATAATGCGCTGAATGGTCTCCTGCAATTTCAGCCGCGCGTCAACTGGCATTCTGTTGAGCTTGTTGTGTAAACCCTCGTTTACAAGGTCGGAGAGCGATTTGCCGAAGATATTGCTCTCCCAGATTTTGGTAGGATTTTCCTCAAAATCGTTGAGCAAATACGTTATCAGTTCCTCGGACTGCTTTTCTGTGCCGACTATCGGGTTTATCTCGGTTGTGATATTCGCGCTCATCATGTGTATCGACGGCGCGGAGGCTTTCAGGCGCACACCATACTTGCCGCCCTGCTTGATTATCTCAGGTTCCTCGAGCGTGAGTTCGTCCATCTGCGGCAGAACTATACCATACCCCGTTGCCGCCACCTCGTCGAGTGCGTTCTTCACACGCTCGTATTTGCGCTTTATGCCTGCAAGCTCTATCATACAAGGCATAAGATCGTTTTCGCCGTTAAGTTCAAGACCCGTTGCCTCACCGAGAATTTTGTAGAAAAGCTCGTTTTGCAGCATAATGTCGATTATTCCCGAGCCCGTGCCCAGGTCCAGCTCCTCGGCGACCGCGCGTTTTACATACTCGCAGTCGGAGATAGCGTCTGCGGCGGCTTTAACGTCGTTTATTCCGACGATTTCTGCGGCAGCCGACTTGATACAGCCTATAACGTCCTTTTTCAGCCAATGCTCCTTGTCGAGCGCGGTTATCCAGCGCGGCATGCGTATCTTGACCTCGCGCACGGGGAATTTCAGCAAAACAGCGCCAAGTATCCCGCGTATGCCCTCCTCGTCGAGGTCAACGCAGTTCACGGGGATAACGTCCGTTCCGTACTTTTCGCAGAGCTGCTCGGCGAGCGCGCGGCTCTCGGGACTTTTGGGGTTCTCGCAGTTCAGCAGAACAACGAACGGCTTGTTAATCTCGTTGAGCTCACCGATAATGCGCTCCTCCGCCTCCTCGTACTCTCCGCGCGGAATATCGGTGATGCTGCCGTCGGTCGTTACAACGATACCGATGGTGGAATGGTCGGTGATGACCTTGCGCGTGCCGACCTCCGCCGCCATATTGAACGGTATCTCCTCGTCGAACCAAGGTGTCATGACCATTCTCGGGGCTTCGTTCTCAATGTAGCCTATAGCGCTGGGAACGATATATCCCACGCAGTCTATCAGCCGGACGTTCATCTTTACACCGTCCTCAAGCTCGATCGCGACCGCCTCCTCGGGCACGAACTTCGGCTCGGTCGTCATTATCGTCTTACCCGCCGAGGATTGCGGCAGCTCGTCATTGGCGCGCTCGCGGCGGAACTCGTCGGGAATATTCGGGATAACAAGGCTGTTCATAAAGCGGCTGATAAAGGTCGACTTTCCCGAACGCACCGGACCCACTATCCCGAGATAGATATTGCCGCCCGTTCGTCTGGCAATATCGGAATAAATTGAATGATTCATATTATTTGTCACGCTCCTTTATACTGTCGGAATGAGGATCATGCCTGAAAGCGGCGCGTCGCAGTCCTCTATCTCATTTTCCTCCATAAGTGCCTTAACAGTGGTATTGTAGCGCTTTGCAATGCTCCAGCAGTCGGAGGAATCGTCCGTGTAGCATATTCTGAGCGCAAATTCGTCTGATTTGTCCTTCGGCTTATCCTCGCGTACAGTGACAGCGCTTATCACCTCAACGGGCTTGCTGTTATGAAGTATTGCGGTAAATTCAAGCGCAGTCGAAAGCTCAAGACCGCCGTCGGACTTTATCGAAAATCCCGTGTCGGTGACCATTACGTTAAAGTCGATCATCGTATCCTCTGTTACGTTCGCGGCAGGGATAACCTGTTCGACAGCCTCCTGCTTCTCGGCACAGAACGGCACACCGTCGGTGTTTGTGCCGAACGCTCTGCAATAAAGCTGCCCCGTGAGCACAAGCTCTCCGTCGGGCTTCGGACGGCAGACAGGATTTTTCAGCTCGCTGGAAACATCCCACACCGACCGCACGTCCTCCTTGTCGGTGGTGAGCTCCGTGCGCACCGACAGGTTCTGCGTGACCGTTCTCGGTTCTGTCGATATCTTCAGCAGATTTGCGGTGAACTCCGTTTCGTAGTCTGTGGAATAAACGTCGGTCGGTATCTGCGCGGTCTCCTCAAGCTGCGCACGGACGCGGCATTCCACCAACAGCTCGCATGAGATAATGCCGCTGTCGGACTTCGGAATAAGCTCGCAGTTCATCACGCCTATTTCGGGGAACGTCTTGTGCGCGTCGGTTATGCCGTTTATGTCGAGAATAGCGCTTACGGGAATATCCGCCGACATTTTTTCGGTCTCGGAGCAGCCGTTGGTCTCGGGGTTGAAAACGCCGTACAGCGCGTTTATTGTGACCGTACCCTTTAACACCGCCTTATCCGCAATAACGCGCAGATCGGTTATTTTCGGCACGGTGTCGCATTGCAGAATAAACGCTATTCCCGACGCGCCCGTTTCTATCTCCTCGCGGACAATAAGCTGCTTATCCGCGCAGAGCGTTTCGCCGCAGCAGCCGATCTCGCGGGTGCGTAACTGCAGACCGTCGGGCATTTCGGGGAGCGCGTATCCGACGCTTGAGACCGCTTTAATGTGGCAGGATACCGCGCCGCGGACGTCGATACGTCTGGGGCTTACCGCGCGGCAGTTGCAGTAGTCGGTCTTCATCTGCAGCGATACAACCGGCGAAACGGCGGCTGCTCCCTTTCGGCTCATATCAACGGTTTTGGAATAGGTATAACGCTGGTCGATACAGAAAACGTCAGCGCTGCTCTCGGCGAGGTAGAGCACCTTTATGTACACTACTCCGTCAATGTTCAGCTTGCAGTCGCCCGATACGCTGTACGACACGATCTTCGGCGTCAACGTGCATGACAATATTTTGAAAATGTCGGGACAGTAATCGGGCAGTACATAGTCAAGCTCAACGCCCTGCTCCGACTGTCCGTCAAAAACGGTCTCGTCGATATGTACCGCAGATCTGGTGATTTCTTCCATAGTAATCCTCCTTGTTGTGGCGTAAAATGCTTTATCGCTAGTATTGTATGCTTGTATAGAGGCAAGTATGATAGTTTGGACATTTTTTCGGAAAATATTTCCTGTTGACAAAGACGCGATTAAATGCTATAATAACAGTAGCTTTTACCGATAAGGTGGTTTTTTATGACTGTTACGGCCAACCGCAAGTTTTCAAAGCAGCGCGAGTTAATTTACAATCGGATAAAAAATTACCCCGTCCACCCTACCGCGGACGAGGTATACACGGCGCTGAAAAAAGAGCACCCCAATCTGAGCATAGGCACGGTTTACCGAAATCTGCATTTGCTCTCGGAAACGGGAATGCTCATCAGAATACATATCGACAACTCACCGGAGCGCTTTGACGCACGGACCGACAAACACTGCCACATGCTCTGCAAGCGCTGCGGACGCGTTTTCGATATCGAATGCGAGACCCCCGACGGTATCGAGGAGCGCGTTCTCAAAAGGCACGGGCATATAATCACGGACGTTTCACTCAACCTAAAGGGGATTTGCGGCGAATGCGCCGAAAACGACAATATATAAAGACAAAAAGCCCGAGCATTGCCCGGGCTTTGTTATTCAAATTACGCTTCTTTGCCGCCGATCTCCGTCTTTGACGCTTTGGCGAAAAGCTCGTTCACCTTTGCGCCGTTGATCTTCGTTATCAGCGAAACAACTATTACGGCTGCCATTGCAATCAAAAATGCCGGTGCAAGCGAGTAGATCCCCGTTGCGGCAAGCACGGGAACGTTCTCCCAGATTATAACGGACGCTCCGCCCGTAATTATCCCCGCGACCGCACCTTGAATTGTCATTCTCTTCCAGAAGAGCGACAGCAGCATAACAGGTCCAAACGCCGCACCGAGACCCGCCCACGCGTAGGATACCAATCCCATAACGGAACTGTTCTCGTCGAGCGCGATAACGTAAGCGATGACCGCGACAAGGATAACCGTGCCGCGCGATATCCACATAAGGGTTTTCTCGCTTGCGTTTTTCTTGAAGAGCTTGAACATATCGTTCGTTACCGCAGACGATGTTACAAGAAGCTGGGAATCCGCCGTGCTCATGATAGCCGCCAGAATTGCCGAAAGAATAACTCCCGCGATAAGAGCTGGCAGCAGCGAACTCGACAGGAACATAAAGATTTTTTCGCTGTCGCCCATTTCGTTGAATTTCGCGAGCAGTTCCGCGTTTTCGGGGTTATGCAGGAACATCATTCCGAACACGCCCACCAGAACCGCCGCCGCGAGCGTTACAAACACCCAGATCGTCGCGATAAGGCGCGATTTCTTGATAAGGTCGCTGCTCTTTATTGCCATAAAGCGCACAAGAATATGCGGCATTCCGAAGTAGCCGAGACCCCACGCCAGACCGGAAATAATGGTCGTTACGGCAAGAGAGCCGTCGGGAGCTTTAATGAAGCTGAAATAGTACTCGGTGACCGCGTTCGAGTTAAGCGCGTTCTGAAACGCGCCGCCGAGGTCGGGAGTTTTAACAAGCAGCACAATGGGAACAATTACCAATGCCGCGAACATCAGCATTCCCTGAATAAGATCGGTCCAGCAAACCGCGAGAAATCCGCCGAGGAACGTATACGAAATTATTATCAGAGCGCCGATAGTAAGCGAGAGAACGTAATCCGCACCGAAAACGAAGTTGAACAGCTTTGCGCCGCCGCTGAACGCCGAAGCAGTGTAAATCAGAAAGAAGAAGAAAATGATTACCGCGCAAACGAAACGAACCACGGGCGAGGTGCTGAAAAAGCGCTTTTGCAGATATTCGGGGATAGTAATGGCGTCGCCCGCCGCATAGGACATCTTGCGCAGTCTGGACGCGCAAATCCTCCAATTGAGGTACGTACCGATAAATAAGCCGATAGCTATCCAGCTTTGGGCAAGTCCGCCGACTAAAATCGAGCCGGGCAATCCCATAAGCAGCCAACCGCTCATATCGGAGGCTTGCGCCGAGATCGCGGTCGTCCAGCTGCCGAGCTGCCGTCCGCCGAGGAAATAGTCGTTCATATTCTTCGAGCGCCTAAACGACCATATTCCGATACCGAGAATGATAAGCGCGTACAATCCGAACGCTATCACGGTAAAAATGTTGAATTCCATACGTTGTCTCCTTAATTATATAATAATCCATAACATTATAACATATTTTTACAGATAATGCAAGTCCTTTCGTGAAAAAATGTCTTTTTGAGAAACAATTACCTTTAATAATTCGCTGCCGCGTGAAAATAATAATAGCGCAAAGGTTCTTCGGACTTAAATTCCGTATTGATCGTTTTTGCCTTTGCTATTATTGATTTCAAGGAGAATTTTGATTATGTCTAACAAACAGTCTAAGGCTAACCTGAACAACATTAAGATGCAGGCAGCCAATGAAGTCGGCGTTACCCTCAACAACGGCTACAACGGCGATTTGACCGCAAGACAGGCAGGCTCTATCGGCGGTATGATGGTAAAGAAAATGATCGAATCCTACGAGCAGAACGCTAAGTAAGTACGGTCAAGAATTACAAAACGATCCCTCGGGCAACAGTCCGGGGGATTTTGTATTTCTTTGCATAATCGCGCGAAAAACGCCAAAACTATACCTATAATTTTTTTAGGAGGTTTTTATGGCACAATATAAATGCAGCGTATGCGGCGTGGTTTTTGACGCGCCGAACCATGCCGAAGCGGTCTGCCCCGAATGCGGCGCAACGGGCTCGGATATCGCGGAAATTCAGGCGGGAAATCAGAACAAATACGCGGGAACGCAGACCGAGCGCAATCTCGAAGCAGCTTTCGCGGGAGAATCGCAGGCACGGAATAAGTACACGTTTTTCGCGGCAAAGGCAAAACAAGACGGCTTCGAGCAGATAGCGCAGATATTTCAGACGACGGCGGACAACGAAAAGGAGCACGCCGAGATCTGGTTCAAGGAGCTCGGCGGAATAGGCACCACCGCGCAGAATTTAAAGGGCGCTGCCGAGGGCGAAAATTACGAGTGGACGAATATGTATGCCGAGTTCGCGAAAACCGCCGACGAGGAGGGCTTTCCGGAGCTTGCGGCAAAGTTCCGTCTTGTCGCGGAGATCGAAAAGCACCACGAAGAGCGTTACCGCGCGCTTTTGAAGAACGTGGAAATGCAAGAGGTCTTCAAGCGCAGTGAGGTCAAGGTCTGGGAGTGCCGCAACTGTGGTCATATCGTCGTAGGAACGAGCGCACCGCAAACCTGTCCCGTCTGTTCCAAGCCGCAGAGCTATTTTCAGATCTGCCCCGAGAATTATTGAAAAAAAGAGACCCCGGAATTTTCCGAGGTCTCGGTCTTTTAAGGTCATGGACGAACGTCTGAGGATAACGCGCAGATTATCGTCACGACGCTTATACCTAGCGCGCATATCATTGAGATTAACTCTGGACTTTGTTACCATGCCTATCATGGTAGGAACGTGAATTGCAGCAAGTACGCCGATTATCGTGATAACAACGATCAACTCAACCAACGTAAAGCCTTTTTTGCTCTGAGAGCCTGAAGCTTCTTTATTATAGTAAAGACCTCCTGTAAAAAATTTTTCACCCGAGGAATTCGGGCGGTTTATATATAACCACATCGTGGCTATATCCGTTTTTTGTCTTTCGGCGACCTTTCTTATGCCCATATTTCTTTACATTTGTATATTACTATTTTTATGTAGTTTTAATATTTTTATTATACTACACAATTATAGTTTTGTCAATACAACAAATATGTAGTATGATATAATTTGTACAAAGTTATAAAAGAAAGGAAGTATTTTTGTGAAAAATTACTATGAACGAATGCGTGATCTGCGGGAAGACCGAGATCTGCGTCAAGCGGATATGGCGGAGGCGCTGGGGCTTACAAATCAACAAGCCTATCAACGATACGAAGCGGGACGTGCCTTAATGCCTATCCACCTGCTGATAAAGGTGGCAATTTTTTATAATGTATCACTGGATTATCTCTGCGGACTTACGGACGACAAGCGCAAGTTTTGGTAAAGCAGAGATTTTTTTTATAATTGCCTTGTTTTTTGTGTCAAAATCTGTTATAATCTATTGTAAAAGGTGGGTGGTTTTTTTGAACAACTTTAACAATCTGATCGATATGGACGATTACACCGTTCCGCAGTGGAATGAAATAATCGAGCTGGCTGAGAAAATCAAGGAGAACCCCGAGGAATACGGCGAAAAATGCAAGGGGAAGATTATGGCGACCCTTTTCTATGAGCCGTCAACGCGCACGCAGATGAGCTTTCAGGCAGCAATGATACGGCTCGGCGGCAATATCATCGGCTTTGACAATCCGAGCAATTCCTCTGTTGCCAAGGGCGAAAATCTCAAGGACACGATAAAGATAGTAAGCACTTACTCGGATATTCTGGTAATGCGGCATACTCAAGAGGGCTCTGCCAAAGCGGCGGCGCTGGTCGCGGACTGCCATGTTATAAATGCGGGCGACGGCGGACATCTTCACCCGACGCAGACCCTCACAGACTTGCTTACGCTCAAATGCGAGCTCGGTCGGCTGGACAACCTTACGGTCGGGCTTTGCGGCGATTTAAAATATGGTCGGACGGTTCATTCGCTCGTTAAAGCACTGTCGTGTTATCCGAATAACAAATTCGTGCTTATCTCCACGCCCGATCTCGCACTGCCGAGCTATATCAAGGACGTTATCAGAGCACACGGTCTGGAGTTCACCGAGGTAAAGACGATAGATGAAGCGATAAAGGAACTCGATATGCTGTATATGACGCGCATCCAGCGCGAACGGTTCGCGGACGATTCGGAATACGAGCGCCAGAAAAACGTGTATTGTCTAACTAAAGCGAAAATGCAGTACGCGCGCAGGGATATGATCGTAATGCACCCTCTGCCCCGCGTAAACGAAATCGAGGTCGCCGTTGACGACGACCCCAGAGCTGCATATTTCCGCCAAGCCAACAACGGAATGTATGTTCGTATGGCGCTTATCATGTACACAATGACGCGAGAGCCGAAGATAAAGCCGCTGCTGGTCGGCGAGATACATAATAAGGTGTGCTGCACCAACCCGAAGTGCGTTACACAGACCGAGGAGTATTTGCCGCACAGCTTTATCAACCGCGGCGATATTCTGGTATGCGAGTACTGCGACGAGCGAATTCTTCTGTAACAACAAAAGCCGAGCGATATGCCCGGCTTTTAACTTTAAAACAAATATTCCAGAAAAACATCCTGCGAGGCGTCTATTGAAAAAGCAATGAGCCATATGCCGAGCCAGAGCATCGGATTTGAGAGGGATACAACGAGCCACTCTTAAACCATAACGGGAAACACAAGCGACCCTATCCCTTGCCTTACAGTGAGCCTGTTTACCATATTCTTTCTCCTCACAGAAACGTCAAGTTATAGCGCTCCACCAAAAGATTGATGTCCTTTAGTTGTGTAAGATAGGTGAAAAAATCCGCGAGTGTCGGATTTGCAAGGAAGATTATCAGCCACGCGGAGAATTTCACAGGGCGCGCCTTGTAGAAAAAAAGTCCCGAAAAGACAAGCGAAATAAGCAGCATAACGGGTTTTGCAGTAAACATGGTCTTGTAGTCGATATACTGCTTAGCCAGGGAAGTAACCGCGACTGTGCTGACAAAAATCAGCAGACGCGGCAAAAATTGCTCCGAGGTGTCGATCTGCAGAACGAGCGTGAAGATGATCGGCAGCACGCCGCACGCAGCAGCCGCGATTATGTATCCCCACTGCTGAAAATATTGAGGACTTATGCTGCCGAATATCTGAACCGTACCCCAATATTTCCACGCCGCCCATATAACGATTACGACGGGGTACGCCAACGAGCCGAGCAGCTCGTATTTTGTGAGTTTATGTTTCATTTTTCCTCCGTTTATTAAAACTGATTTTATTTATAACACATTTGCGTATTTTTTTCAAGAGCGAAAGGCTTGCCCGTTTGGACAAGCCTTTATTTTATATTATTTCCCAGATGAAATCCGCCGAATCGCTTGAATTGATGTCCTCGGGTTCAAACTCGGGAACAGCGCCTGCCGAGACTGCTCCGCGCTCCATTTCCATTGTGTATGCGCTCGCCGAATAGACGTTTATATCCGTCCAGTCGTAGTTGATATTGAGGAGCGTACCGAGCTTCACACCTGATGCCGCGCAGAGAATTTCAGCTTTCTGACGGGCATTTTCGGTCGCCGCTCTGAGCAGCTCCGCGCTAATCTTCTCGGGTTCTTTTACGGTAAACTTTATCGAAAACTCCGCGTCCGCGCCGCTGTTTGATATTGCCGTGAGCGTTTCCGCGAGCTTCTTCGCGTTCATATCGAACGACAGTCTGAGTGTATAACGGCAGACATATCCCGCAAAAACATTGCGGTATCTTCCGCGCTCGTCAGTCTCGCCCTCGTAATTCGTCCGTACATTGAACGAAAGCGTCTTTAAGTCATCCTTGGCGAACCCCGAAGAAACAACCGCGCTTTGCAGCAGCTCAATGCGCTTATTCGCGCCCTCAACGGACTTGGCATACTCCTTGTCCTTGGAGACGATATTGAGCGTTATCGCGATAAAATCGGGCTTTACGGAGGCAGTGCCTATTCCCTTTACTGTTATCGTTCTCGGCATGGCTTACCCCAATACTGACAGCAGAACACCCGCAGCGACCGCCGAACCGATAACCCCCGCCACGTTCGGGCCCATTGCGTGCATTAACAGGAAATTGGAGGGATTGGTCTGCGCGCCAACCTTCTGCGATACGCGCGCCGCCATGGGAACTGCGGATACACCCGCAGAACCGATAAGCGGATTGATCTTCCTGCCCGAAATGATATACATCAGCTTGCCGAGCAACACACCGCACGCGGTACCTACGCAGAACGCAATAAGTCCGAGCACGATAATGAAGATCGTCTTCCAACTGAGGAAGTTGTCTGCAACAGCGGTAGCGCCGACGGTAATACCGAGGAATATCGTGATGATGTTCATAAGCTCGTTCTGAGCGGTCTTGACAAGTCTGTCGCATACGCCCGACTCCTTCATCAGGTTACCGAACATAAGGATACCGACCAGCGGAGCAGCCGACGGAACGATCAGCGAAACAATAACGGTAACAGCGATCGGGAATACGACCTTCTCAATCTTCGATACCTCACGGAGCTGACCCATTTTTACGGAACGCTCCTTTTCGGTCGTAAGCGCTTTCATAATGGGCGGCTGGATTACCGGAACAAGCGCCATGTACGAATATGCCGCAACGGCTATCGAACCCAACAGCTGCGGTGCTAATTTAGACGTAAGGTAGATCGCCGTAGGACCGTCCGCGCCGCCTATGATCGCGATCGAAGCCGCTTCCTTAAGCGTGAAACCGTCAAAGCCGATCCCCGAAAGGTCGAAGAAGTTCAGCAAGCACGCGCCGAGGAACGTGAAGAAGATACCGCCCTGTGCAGCCGCGCCGAGCAGAAAGCTCTTGGGGTTTGCGATAAGCGGACCGAAGTCGGTCATAGAGCCGATGCCGAGGAAGATGAGCGGCGGATAGATCTGGAGCTTAACACCCAGATACAGCATATCCAGCAAACCGCCCTCATGGAGCACCTTGCCGTAATCGAGCGAGGTCTCGGGCGTAAACACCGACATAAACAGTCCGCCGATACCGGCGTCAACATACGTCGGCGCAAAGTAGGGGTTAGTCGCCGGATCCCACAACTCGGGGTGATAAAGCCCCGTGAGCGGCAGATTGGTCAACAGCATACCAAACGCTATCGGCAGCATAAGCAGCGGCTCATACTGCTTGACTATTGCAAGATAGAACAGGACGAACGACAGAAGTATCATGATTATGCACCTGATATCGCTCAATCCCGTAAAACCGGAAGTATCAATAAGTCCGGTTATCGTACTTTTAAATATTTCCATATTTCGGTTTTCCTTTCTCAGAATTGACGCATATTGTCGTTTACACCCGCCATGCTCCACGCGGATCGTGTGCGAGCGGACTTGTGCTTGCTTATGCCGGTTATCGTGTACGCAGTGCCCTCCGCCTCAGCATAAGCGGCGATCGCAGCGCTGATGACCGCAATGATCTCCTCGTCGTTATCCGGCGCTTCCTCTTCAGCGGCAGCCTCAACAACCGATGCGGGCGCGGGAGCAGCAGCCCTTTCCGCCTCAAGCGCCGCAGCTTTCTTCGCCGCCTTACTCTTGTCGATAGCCTTGAAGATCGTTCCCATTAACCAGAAGAAGAAAATGAGAATTGCCAGAATAAGGAAAACAACCATGATCCCCGTAATGGTGAGGATGCCGACCGAACCCCAGTAATCGGGATCGCCAAGCTGATCCTTAGCACTTCCCAAGCCTTGAATCCTTTCGATAGCGCTGCCGCTTTCCGACAGCATACTAAACGCAATGTTCATTTATAATTACTCCTTTTTCGCTCGAAAAAAATCGAGAATTATTTCCGAAATCAAAATCATTATACTATATTTTAACAAAAAATTCAACCACTTATATAAAATTTTTTTAACAAAGTTTCACCCTTAAAATATAGCACTTTGCACAAAATACCGTTAAAAAAATATATTATTATCACAAAGCCATGCCGTCGTATATATCAGCCGCCAAAACCTCCGTCAACGCCGAGTATCTGCCCCGTAATGAAACGGTTCTCGGCAAGCGCACGAACGGCTTTCGCGACCTCGGACGGCTGTCCGAGACGGTTCAGCGGGGTTTCCTCCGCAAGCTTGGCAAGCTCCTCCGCGGTGAGGTGCGAGGTGTTCATGGGGCTGTCAATAACTCCCGGGGCGACCGCGTTCACAGTTATCCCCGACAAGCCCAGTTCCTTTGCAAGCGCCTTCGTAAAGCCGATAACGCCGGCCTTTGCCGCGGAATACGCGACCTCGCAGGACGCGCCGTAAACTCCCCAGACCGAGGAAACGTTTACAACCGCACCGCTTTTTCGGCTCACCATGGACGGAACGACCGCCCGCGTCACATTGAAAACGCCTGTAAGGTTCACGTCGATTATGCGCCGCCAATCCTCATGCGATGTGTCAAGGAACGGCTTTATCATGGAAATTCCCGCATTATTCACCAGAACGTCTATATGTCCGAACCTGTGCAGGACGTTCCTCACCGCATCATTCACAGAGGAAATATCCGAAATATCCATAGGTATGCCGGAACAGTTCAGCTTTTCCGTAAGCAACCGAGACTGTTCCGCTGCAGTGTTGTATGTGAATATCACGTCATCGATTTTCGCGAATTCCTCTGCGAGAGCCGCGCCGATCGCTCCCGTGCCGCCCGTAATCAGAACCGTGCTCATTCAACGCTGACAACGATCTCGCCGTCCTCAGCGGTTATAGCCACCTTGGAGAGCGTCTTTTCGTTGTTGTCAATAAGCAGCTCGGCGATCTTATCCTCAATGTCGGAGCGTATCACGCGGCGGATATCGCGTCCGCCGAACTTGCCGCCAAACGCCTTTTTCGCGATAGCCGCATACGTTTCCTCAGCAATATCAAGTGACAATCCTTTTTCCTCAAGCGGCGAGCGCAGCTCCTCCAGATTAAGTTTTGCGATCTTCGCGTAGCTCTCCTCGGACAGCGGCGAAAACGCCACGATCTCGTCCACTCTCGCCATAAACTCGGGACGCAGGAAGTCGCGCAAGCCTTTCATTACGCGCTCGCGGCTCATATCCTCCTGTGTTTTCGAGAAGCCGATGCCGTTCATACCGCCCGTTGAACCCGCGTTTGAGGTCATGGCGATTATCGTGTTCTCAAAGCTTACGTTTCTGCCATGCGAATCGGTAATCTTGCCCTCGTCAAGAATTTGCAGCAGAATGTTCATAACATCGGGGTGCGCTTTTTCAATCTCGTCAAACAGAATTACCGAATACGGCTTTCTGCGGACGCGCTCGGTAAGCTGCCCCGCCTCGTCGTAGCCGACGTATCCGGGAGGCGAACCGATTATTTTGGAAACGCTGTGTTTCTCCATATACTCGGACATATCAAGACGAATAAGCGGATCGACCGTATCAAACATTTCCTTTGCGAGAACCTTTACAAGCTCCGTTTTGCCCACGCCTGTGGGTCCCACAAAGATGAACGACGCGGGTCTGCGGCGGTCGGAAAGCTGTATGCGGCTGCGCTTTATCGCTTTAGCGACCAACTCACAAGCCTCATTCTGACCGATGACCTTTGCTTTAAGACTGTCCTCCAGCGTCGCCATACGCTTGAACTCGGTCTCCTGTATCTTATTCGCGGGAATACCCGTCCATAGCTCTATGACCTTAGACAGATCGTCCATATTGACGTAAACGTTTTCAGCTGCCTCTTTAAGACCATTGATCTTCTTTTCGTTCTGCGCAATCGTGGTTTTCAGCTCCGCAAGACGCGCGTAGTCTATATTTGAATCCCCCGCAAGCTCGCTTTCCTCGCGTTTCTGCGCGGCAAGCTCCAGCTTCATCTTCTCGTATTCGGTAATGCTCGGGCTGCCAAGCGACGCGCACGCGCACGCCTCGTCAAGCAAATCTATCGCCTTATCGGGAAGAAAACGGTCGTTGATATAGCGTTCTGAAAGCACTGCACACATTTTCACAATCTCGTCCGAGACGTGAACCTTATGATGTTCCTCATAATACTGTTTGATACCGCCGAGTAAGGTAATCGTCTCATCAACAGACGGCTCGTTTACGGTAACGGGCTGGAAACGCCGCTCCAGCGCGCTGTCCTTTTCGATATGCTTACGGTACTCGGAGAACGTCGTCGCGCCGATGACCTGCAATTCGCCGCGCGAAAGTGCGGGCTTGAAGATATTCGCGGCATTCATCGAACCTTCGGAATCGCCGCCAGTACCGACAAGATTATGCACCTCGTCCACAAACAGCATAACGTTGCCCGCATTCTTCACCTCGTCGATCAGCGACTTCACACGGCTCTCGAACTGTCCGCGGAACTGCGTTCCCGCGACGAGCGCGGTCAGGTCAAGCAAGTACAGCTCCTTGCCCTGAAGTCTGAACGGAACGTCGCCGCTCGCGAGCTTCAGCGCAATGCCCTCCGCAATCGCGGTCTTGCCGACGCCCGGCTCTCCTATCAGACATGGATTGTTCTTGGTGCGGCGCGAGAGTATCTGCAATACGCGATATATCTCCTTTTCACGCCCGACGATCGTGTCTATCTTGCCCTCTTTTGCTCTGCGGGTGAGATTTGTGCAGTACGTCTCGAGACACTTGCGCTTCTTGTCAGGTTTCTCCTGCTTTTTGCGCGGTTTTTTCTCCTGTGTTGTATCGTCCTTATCCGACCCGAACAGATTTTTCAGGAAATTCGGCATTGTACCCGCGCCGCCGCGCTCGAAAAGATTATCCTCGTCCTTGGAATCGCTGTCCTTGGTGTCTTCAAACTCGTCGTCATCGTCGTCAGGATCGTCCTTATCGCCTATGCCGAACTGCTTCAGCATCTCCTTGTCAACAACGCCGTCCTCGCCGAAGATGGAATCGACAGCGCCCTCGAAGTCCTCCTCCGAGATACCCATCTGCTGCAAATATTCATTGACCTGCGGCAGACCGAGCTCCTTTGCGCAATTAAGGCAAAGCCCCTCGCTCTTGCGTTCACTGCCGCTCATTGTCGAAATGAACATCACAGCCGGACGCTTTTTGCATCTGGAACACATCATCATAAAAATCACCCTTTCATTTTCTATGGGATCAAGTCAAAAAATTAAGAAAATCGACCTCATAAATCCTTTTGAACAAATATGTTGAATCAATTGCCGTCTGATTGAACAGAATTACGTTTCCGACGCTCATCGACACGATAAAACGTGTTATCAGGCAGACCACGCAAATCACCACTATTCCCTCGCACAGCCCCGCAAGTCCGCCCGCGAGAGCGTTCGCCTTGCCGATAACGGGTATCTTGTTGATCACCTTCGTGAAGTTCGCGACAACTCCGAGCACTATGGAAACTATCGAAAAAATGAGAATAAATGCGATCGTGCGCAGTATTATAATGCAGTTCGGAGCGATTATTCCGTCTACGATCGAGCCGCGGATAGTGTCCTTTGTCTCGATCATCGTAAGCGCGAGTGTTCTTGCCGCGCCGACTCCGAGCGTATCGGCGTTGGTCGTTCCTGTTATCGAGGGCATATACTTCACCACCGTACCCGCGATCTCGTTGAACTGCTCAAAATCCTCTCGTCCCACGAGATTTACCGCGACCACTTGCGACACAACAAGCTTGCCAAGCCCGTATTTCTCAATATCGTCCATTGTGAAATCCACCGTTTTGGCGTTCAGCGAGGATATATCCAGATCGTCGTTCAGACCGACCGCCCTAAGATCGGCGCTGTCTATTCCCGTATTTGACAAGTCAACATCGGAAAGGTCGAAAACGGCTTTTCCCGTTCCCGCATAATTGGGAGTTATCTCCGTTACGGGCACTCCTCCGACCTCTACCTTCGAGAAGTCGATATCGGGAATACCGCCGAGCCGCATTGTACGAAGCCCCTCGTCTACGGCATTGTCGATTTGCTCCTCCAGCGGCTGCCGAATGAAGTTATCATAAACCGTCTCGGCAATAGGCTTGCTGAATATCATAGCGCACGCAAACGCCGCAATGACCGCTATCATACCGATGATCACCTTTGCGAAACCGTTTTTCAAGCCCGCGAAAAAAAATCCAACGGCTATCACAACGATCACCACGTCAAATACTATTGCGAATTCCTGTCCCATATTACTCCCCTCAAAGCTCTATCCGCTGAACGCTGTTGTAGCCCAGCAAATAAGCGCAATTGTTCATTATCTTTATATCGGAATACTCGTCCTCGAGAACGTGCGTTTCGGTGCATTCAAGCATTGAATTGTAAGTATACAGCTTGCTGCCGCTGAGAATATACAGCCTTCCGTCGCACACGTCAAACGCCGTTACGGCATCGGGCGTTATTGCCGCTGCGGCATCAAGCGTTTCGCTGTACGCGACGGCAATTTCGCCGTTGGAAGCCGAATCGCGGAAAAACACCGCACGCAGACCGTCCGTTTCGGAAATACCGACGACCTGCCTTGTAAACTCGCTCTGCGCGGAAATATCGCCGTTCTGTTCGTCAAGAAGGAACGCTCCGCCGCTTGTTACGGCGTAAATACCGTCGCTGCAGCGCTCCAGTGAAAACGAAACATCGTTCCCGATAAAACTCCGCCAGCTCTCGCTTTCGGAATTTGTGAAGTCAAAACGCAGCACGCTCGTCTGCAAATCGCCGTCACGTTCCCCGACCACCGCGGCAAAAACGCTGTCGTCGTTCGGTCCGAAGCATACTTGCATTATTTTTTCATTGGGAGAAGCCCAGCGGAATATCTGCTTTCCTTCTCCGTTGAATATGTACAAATAATTGGAATACCTTGACGAAGTAGTAACCACCGCACAGCGGTCCAAATTGCCCGCCTTGGCGAAAACGATACTGTCCTCGGTGACGTTTGAGAAGATCTCGGACGTCCTCGAAAAAACCTTGAATCCGCTGCCGTTCCTGTCGAAAACCACGACCCTGCGCGCGTTCGAGTCTGACGCTGGGTTCTGAAAGCCGTGCTGTATTCCCGAAAGTTCGGCTCCGACCGCGTTATACGTATACAGATACGTATCGGTGAGCAGATAGAAATTCTCGCCAAGCTCGCCCATAGCATACTGCGTACTGCCCGGCAGCAATACGGGAAATCCGCCGTCGCCCGTATTGAGAGCAGCGTCCTTGAACGGCTCAATCAGCTTTCTCCAGTTGGCCGCTATCAATATCGCCGCAATAAGCACAATAAGGAACACCATGCCCCTCACCGCAATGCTTTTTTGTTTGCGCTTCCTGCGGAATTTATTTATATCGTTTCTTTCGTCCATTTATTTTTCCTCATACGGCGAGCGTTGGTTTATCTATATATTATACCACATTCACACCCGTTTCGTCAAGCCCCGAAAAAGCCCCGTTTATTCACTCATCGGTCACATCGGGAAAACCCTCCGCAAAGCTCTGCGGATAGTTGCGCGGCAGATTGCGGTGGGCGGTTATCACGTTAAAGTTATTCGAGTTTATCGTGATTATAACGCCCATGCCTATCACATAATAGTTTTTTCCTTTTTTGACGACGACGCTCCTGTCGTCACTGATTATCGCTTTGCACCACCTAACGGGATTGTTGGTGTTCAGGTAAATATTTTTCTTCATGCGCTCTCTGCCCATTCCCTTTATGTGAAGCATTGAGAAATTCTTTATCAGCTCAGATTTGTAGTCGACGACCTCCTCTTCTTCGTACAGCACATTATTAAGATATAAGCCCTCGGGCGGAAGCGTAACTCCCGCAAAGCCTCTCTCACCCGTCTCGATCGCTTTGGCGATATCGTCGACCTCGCGTCTTCCCTCGTTGATATAAATAAGCGTGCCCGCGACTATCCTTACCATATTATACAAGAAACCGTTGCCGCGTATTTTTATTTCACAAATCCCGTCCTTTTGTGCAACACCAAGTTCATAAATAGTACGAACCGTGGTCTTGACGCGCGATTTTCCCTCCGCACGGCAGAACGCCCCGAAATCGTGTTCGCCGATAAATAACGCCGCAGCGTCATTCATCTTTTTGATATTAAGCGAATACGGGTAATGGTACGCCAGCTTTTGCATAAAAACATCGCGCGTGGGTTTATTATTTATGAGATACACATATTCCTTTGCCTTTGTGCAAAATCTTGCGTGAAACTCCTCGTCGACATCCTCACAAGACAATACCGCGATACTATCGGGCAGCAGCGTGTTTATTCCCTTGATGAACCCCTCGCACGGGATTGAGCTGTCGATGTGCACGTTAAAGCAGAATCTCCGCGCGTGTACTCCCGCGTCCGTCCTCGAGCAGCCGTATATGACGGGCGGCTCGGTTTTAAGCAGCCTGCCAATCGCCTTTTCAACGACCTCCTGAACGGTTATCGCGTTATCCTGCCGCTGAAAGCCATGATAATCCGCGCCGTTGTACGCGATAAAAACCTTTAAATTACGCATTTTACCTCCGTTTACGGTATTATCGGAATACAGTTCAGCACGATCACTCCCGCGAACAGCATGAGCATTATCACAATCGCGACACAATCCCTCGGCGCGGTCTTAAGCTGCCGCATACGCGTTCTGCCCTCGCCGCCGTGATAGCAGCGGCACTCCATTGCCGTTGCAAGCTCGTTCGCGCGTTTGAACGCCGAAACGAACAGCGGTATCAGCACGGGCACGAGCGACTTCGCCTTTTTCATCAGCCCGCCCGTGTCGAGCTCCGCTCCGCGCGCTTTCTGCGCGGACATTATCTTGTCCGTCTCCTCGATAAGCGTCGGGATGAATCGGAGCGCTATCGTCATCATCATCGAAAGCTCGTGAACGGGAAACCGCACCTTTTTCAGCGGCGAAAGCAGCCTTTCGATCGCGTCCGTAAGCATTATCGGCGAGGTCGTATACGTCAGCAGCGACATACCGACTATCAGCGCCAGTATTCTCAAAAGCATAAACAGCGTCGTGCGTATACCCTCGGGGTATATCGAGATTATCCACCACTTGAAAAGCGGCTCCTCGCCTGTTATAAACAGCAAGTTCAGTATTCCCGTGAACAGCATAAGCGGAAGTATCGGTTTTATGCTTTTCAGTATCATTATCAGTTTAATTTGTGAAAGCAGATAACATATCACCATAAACAAAATGCCGACCAGCAGCCCCGTAAAGGTCTGCGAGGTAAACAGTATCACCAGATACAATATATCCAGAAGCAGCTTCACGCGGCTGTCCATTCTGTGAATTACGGACTTTCCCGGGAAATACTGCCCTATCGTAATATCCTTTATCATTTGTCCTGTCCTTTGATAAGCGACAGCAGTCTCTGCGCCGCCCTGTCTGTAGTATATATATCGTTTCCTATGTCAATGCCCTTTTCGCGCAGTCTATGTGACAGGCGCGTTATCTGCGGCACGTCAAGTCCTATAGCGACAAGCTCGTCCGTGCGCTCGAAAACCTTGTCCGTTTCATCGTAGCAGAACACCTTGCCCTTGTTCATCACAAGCACCTTTGTCGCGAATTTCACGATATCCTCCATGGAATGGGAAACCAGCAGCACTGTTTTCCCCGAGTGCTCGTGATAGCGCTTTATCAGCGACAATATCTTATCTCTGCCCTTGGGGTCGAGACCTGCAGCGGGTTCGTCGAGTATCAGCACCTCGGGATCCATTGCAAGAACGCCTGCGAG
Organism: uncultured Oscillospiraceae bacterium; assembly: GCA_910579125.1. Lineage (GTDB taxonomy): Bacteria > Bacillota > Clostridia > Oscillospirales > Ruminococcaceae > CAG-115. Next base: position 41,116 of record CAJTTH010000003.1, read on the forward strand.
CGCCACCCGCCGCTGCTGTCCGCCCGACAGCTCGAACGGGGATTTTTCCAGTAAGTGGGAGATACCCATACTCTCTGCTGCCGATTTTACGCGCGCGTCAAGCGCGTCGCCCGAGAGCCCCATATTTTTCGGTCCATAGGCGATATCCTTGGCTACCGTTTCCTCGAAAAGCTGATGCTCAGAGTACTGAAAGACTATACCGACCTTGAAGCGGATATCGCGGATATTTGCGTCCTTGCCCCAGATATCCTTGCCGTCAATGAAAACAAGCCCCGAGGTCGGCTTCACCAGACCATTCAAATGTTGTATCAGCGTGGATTTTCCGCTGCCCGTATGCCCGATAATGCCGACGAACTCCGCTTTGTTTACAGTTAAGTTCACATTGTCAACAGCGGTTTTCTCGAACGGCGTGCCTATGCTGTATTTATAGGTAAGATTTTCCAGCCGAGCCGCCTCTTCCCCGATGCCGACTATCTTTGCGGCGACCGTCTTGGTCATATCGGCGGTTCTGCTTTTAAGCGGCAGCATTTCTATCGCCGCTGCGCACTCGTCCTCGAAAATAATTTCCTCGGAAATACTTACGCCGCTTTTATGCAGCAATCCGCACAGCTCCGTGACCTGCGGAACGTCGAGACCTACCGACCGAAGCTCGTCCGCGCGCGCAAAAATTTTCCGCGGAACGTCGTCCATAAGCACCGAGCCTTTGTCCATAACGACAACGCGATCCGCCTGCGCCGCCTCGTCCATATAATGCGTTATCAGAATAACGGTTATCCCCTGCTCCCTGTTTAGCCGTTTTATTGTTTTCATGACCTCGCGTCTTCCCTTTGGGTCGAGCATTGCGGTCGGTTCGTCCATGACGATACAGCGCGGCCGCATGGCGATTATGCCCGCGATCGCGATACGCTGCTTTTGTCCGCCCGAAAGCTGATGCGGCGCGTGCTCACGGAATTCATACATATCCACTTGCTTCAGCGCGTCGTCAACACGGACGCGTATCTCCTCGGGCGGCACGCCGAGGTTTTCGGGCGCGAACGCAACGTCCTCCTCGACTATCGTCGCGACAAGCTGATTGTCGGGGTTCTGGAACACCATTCCCACCGTCTGCCGTATATCGAACAGCCTGTTCTCGTCCGCCGTGTCTATCCCGTCTACCGTGACTTTTCCCGAGGTCGGGGTGAGTATCGCGTTGAAGTGCTTCGCGAGCGTCGACTTTCCGCAGCCGTTATGCCCGAGCACCGCCAGAAACTGCCCCTCGGGAACGCTAAGACTGACGTTCCGCAGTGCCGCCGACTGCTCGATTATCTTGCCGTCGTCGTCGCGGAGAATATAGTCATAGCACAGATTTTCCGTTTTTATAATGTCCAAGTTCTCATTCCTCTTTTGTTCCGTCTTTATTTGTTTCAAGAACAACCTTTGTCATATTTCCGTCGTCGTCGATATAAAGGAAACCGACGAGATCGCCGTACATCAGCAGCAAATACGGGCTGATACTGTACCAGCCGTCATAATCACCAAGTACGTTCCCGAGTTCCCCCGAAACATATATCTCAAACGTTTCCGGACTGCCCATCAAAAAGCATATCCATACCATTCGGCTGCTCAGCTCGTCCACAGAGACTTCCCTGTGCTCGGGAAAGCACTCGAGATCAAGCCGACCTGCATTCGTAAAAGGCATTTCGTTAAGAATACCGTTAAGCATTTCCGTAGCGTTTTCATCGGCAAATGCGTATTTTTCTGTGAAGTTTTCGACACATTCGGCAATACGCGCCCTTTCTTTTGCTATGCTGCGTTCCCATGCGGCTTTTTTGTGTAACTCGCGCAGCTCGTTCATTCTTGCGCGCTGTTCTTCCGTCAAGCCCATTGCCGTTTCTCCCTTTCTGCATACAGCCATACATTTTATATTATACACCAAAGGATACATATAAGTCAAGTGAAAATTTGATAAAAAAGAGCCGACGACGCGGCTCTTATGTAATATCACTTAAAACTTACTATCGCGGTACTTCCGCAGGGCAGCGGCAGACCCGTCTGATTTACAGGCAAACCTATCTCCTCGGACAGCACCTCTATCGGGAAACGCTTTCCGACAGTCATTTGCAGCAGGTAGCTCATTATCGAAGCGGACAGTCCCGTAGTGTACGAGTTCAGCAGCACGAACAGCGGCTTGTCCGACAGCAGCGCCGTAATGTCCTCCATTAAGCCGAAAATGCTGTCCTCGAGCTTCCACATCTCGCCGTTTGTTCCGCGCCCGTAGCTCGGAGGGTCGAGGATAACGCCGTCGTAACGTGTGCCGCGGCGTATCTCGCGGCGAATGAATTTGTTAGCGTCGTCAACTATCCAGCGGATAGGCTTATCGTCAAGCCCCGAGATCTTTGCGTTGGTGCGCGCCCAATCGACCATTCCCTTTACCGCGTCGCAGTGGCAAACGCTCGCTCCCGCAGCCGCGCAAGCTAAAGTCGCGCCGCCCGTGTACGCGAACAGGTTCAGCACGTTTATCGGACGCTCCGCCGCGCGTATAATATCGCCGCAGTAATCCCAGTTGACCGCCTGTTCGGGGAACAGACCCGTGTGCTTGAACCCCGTAGGCTTCACCATAAATCGCAGTTCGCCGTAGCTTATCTGCCAGCTCTCGGGGAGCTTGCGGCGGTAATCCCAAGTACCGCCCCCCGATGATGAGCGGATATACCGCGCGTGCGCCGTTCCCCATTCAACGGCTTCGCCCTCATTTTTCCAGATTATCTGCGGATCAGGACGTATCAAAGTAACATCACCCCACCGCTCCAGCCGCTCGCCGTTGGCAGTATCGATAAGTTCATAGTCTATCCAGTTTTTGGAAACCCTCATAAAATACCTCTGAATATTTCTTCTTTGTTGTTCTCCACAAACTCCATAAGCAGCTCGCCAAGTGACGGTTCAAAATCGTAATACGCGTTATCGACTGTTTCGTAGCCGTCCTCGTCACCGTCGTCTCGCTCCTTTTCCTCCAATGCTTTTTGAAAATTGTCGGCAATCTCCTTATACCCGATAAGATTTATCGCGGAGATAAGCTCCCCGGGAACAGTTTCGGGATAGCAGTCAAAATATCCGCTGTGACCGCCGCTCTGCATTTCCGCGTCATACCAAAAGCACAACACAGCCGCCCGCTGAATTTCGGACAGCTCGTCCCTGCCTGTTACCTCATCTATGAACCTGTTCCAACGCTTGTCTTTTTCAGATAACATCTCTTCCTCCTAATTTACATAACTGCCGCTCTCCCGTTCGGATATTCGCCATCCCAACCGCACGGAAAATAACCGTCACGATAAATGTCAAGCAGTTCGGTAAAAAATCCCGTTATGTTCAGCGCCTTTTCCACAGCCGCCCAACACAAATCGCGCTTTGCCATATCAACGATTTCCTCGTCAAGTGCATTTTCCTCCTCAAGACCTGCGCGCTCTTTGAAAGCCTGAAATTCACGCCAAATATCGCCGTCTAAAGCCAATGAAACTGTCTCAAAAATATCGTCAACCGCGTCATCTCCGATCATCTTATCCGCCATTTTTTCCAAAATACAAATCGGCGGTTCCCAGACGCTTAAATAATTTTCGTTCCAGTTGTCGTAAGCATCATACACAGAGCGCACAAGCAGATACTTTTCCGTCGGAACTCCGCCGTTTTTAAACCACTTAATCGACCTTACCTCCTCGATAAAACATTCGGAAACGCTCCGTTTAAGATATTCGTCCAACAACTCATACGAAACGCTGCCCTTACCGTGAACCATATTTATCGCATTCTCAACAGAAACCCACTCCGCGCTGTCGACCTCTCCCGAGAGCGTAAACTCCGATTTTTTCGCGTGAGCGATAAAGCCGATCATCATCATTCCCCTTTTCGCGAACCAATATGTTCCGACAAGACGGCTGTCCGTAAGCTCGATTCCTATCTCCTCGGCGACCTCGCGGCGCGCGGTTTCCTCGGCGCTCTCGCCGGGCTTGACGTACCCCGAAACGAGCACGCGATGTTCCGTCGACATATAGTCCTGCTGCAACAGCGCAACCTCGCCGTATTCATTAACGACGAGCACTATCACTGCGCTTGAAAACATATCGAACCACGGTCGTCCGCAGCGTTCGCAGAACGGTACTTCGCCCTCGTCGCCGATAGGCTTCATTATCAGATTTTCCCCGCAATCGGGGCAGAATTTGAAACGCATAGTTCACCTCATCATTTTCTCGTTCGCGTGACCGTAATGTATTGTCACAGGAGCATAGCTTAATATCTGCTCCCAATCCCGCTGCAATACCGTATTGTTTTCATAAGCGCCAATAAATTCAAACGGCTCGAGATCTCCGACAAAGCAGTTGCCGTCGTCCAGAATAACGGCAGCACCGTCGCTGCTGTGACTTTTTGTCGGGATTATCCCGCCGCTTATTCCAAGCCCGCGAAGAAATTCTCGGCTGTCCTCGCAGGCGATAACAACGGCTTTGCTTTCGTCGATCGGCATATAATTCAGCCGAGGGTCACGTTGAAATATCCCGTCCGAAAAGTGAACGTATTCCGACTGGTGCTTCATCAGCAACAATTTAACGTCAAGCTCCATCAATTCGCTTACCAGCCCGATGTGATCGGGGTGGTAATGCGTAGCGAAAACGTATTTTATATCCGCGACGGATATTCCGCTTTTCTTTATTTCCTTGTAAAACGCGGAAAGCGTTCCCGCGTAATCGGTATCAATAAGCAATCCGTTGACAAAGTAGGTGTTAGTGTTTCCGTATTTCAGTTTTGTTAGCATTTTTCCTCCGACCTTGCGGAACTATCTCAATTATTGCATATATGGCAGCCGAAACAGGACCGCAGCACACCGTGCTTTTCACATCTCGGAAAACCGCATAATACGGGATCGTCCTTATCAGCCGCCGATATCCATTCTCCCAATGCGTTCGGGAGAACGCACTCGGCGTTCAGTTTTGAGATCATCTTCAAAAATTCTTGCAGTACGGGAAAAAGCATATCCTCATCGGGCGTATAATCCAACTTGTCCCAATCGGTTCTGTTTTGCGCAAGCTCAACGGTTTTCAGCAGAAATTGACGGTTTTTCTCGAAACGCGCGATATTCCATGGAATTTCGCGAATATCAAAGCCCACCGTTCCGATACCGACCTTGCTCTGATCCTTTTCCGCAAGCCACACGATAAGCCGCTTTTCGTCAACGGTCCGCGCGAGCCGCGAGCCGCTCAGCACAAGCACATCGATTAACACGTCAGTCAATCCGTTGCTCATGCAAATCGTTTCGGAATTAAGAGCGATCATATTGCTCACCGTTCGTACTCCCTTAATATTTCCTTTTAAACCTTGATAAATGGCAGCAATGCCGTTTGATCCGAATCAAACTCAAACTCCATCGTGTGCGTAAAATTCGTGATAGTGCCGCAAACAGTGATCTGTCCCGTCTTTTCCATTATAAGCTCGATCTCCTGTTCATAGCCTATAAGACTTTCCGGCTTTACGTAATTGCGCTTAAAAGCATACATTTCATCAACTTCGTCCGCAAATTGCCAAATCTGCTTGACGTCGCACTCAAAGTCGCCGACACCTGCAAATTTGCCGTTCATGCTTTGAACGTTCAGATCAAACAAAGAATTGTACTGATTTCCTCTTGCAGCCTCCTCGGGCCGGCACCTGAAATTCGCTATTTCAAGGAAGTTTTCGCCAAATTCAAGCCGCCGTTCATAATCATTAAATATCCTCCAGCGTCTGCTGTCCGTCCTGCAAAATGCCGAGATGACGGTAGGCGAGCGAGGTCGCGACACGTCCGCGCGGCGTTTTCGCGACAAACCCGAGCTGCATAAGATACGGCTCGCACACGTCCTCAAGCGTGACCGCCTCCTCGTTCAGCGCGGACGCGAGCGTGGAAAGCCCCACGGGACCGCCGTTGTAGCCCTTTATCATCATTTCGAGCATACGCCTGTCAAGGCTGTCAAGCCCAAGCTCATCTATTTCCAGTTTTTGTAAGGCAATATCCGCTATCTCACGCGTTATCCTACCGTTTCCGAGAACCTCCGCGAAATCGCGGACGCGTTTAAGCAGACGGTTCGCGATACGGGGAGTGCCGCGCGAGCGCCGCGCAATCTCCATAGCGCCGTCCTTCATGCACGGTATTCCGAGTATGACCGCCGACCTCTGCACGATATCGCAGAGCTGCTCGTGAGTATACAGCTCCAACCGTTGCACCACTCCGAAACGGTCGCGGAGCGGCGCGGAAAGCTGCCCCGAACGCGTTGTAGCCCCGATAAGCGTGAACTTAGGTAAGTCAATGCGGATAGAACGCGCCGCAGGGCCGTTTCCCATGACGATATCCAGTGCGTAGTCCTCCATTGCGGGATAGAGGACTTCCTCCACCTGCCTCGAAAGCCGATGTATCTCGTCAATAAACAGCACGTCGTTCGCCTGTAAATTCGTCAGCAGCGCCGCCAGATCGCCCGCCTTTTCGATAGCGGGACCCGACGTTATGCGGATATTCACGCCCATTTCCGCCGCGATAATGCACGACAGCGTGGTCTTTCCAAGTCCGGGAGGTCCGTACAGAAGAACATGATCGAGACATTCCCCGCGCTTTTTCGCCGCCTCGATATATATTGCCATATTCTCCTTGACCTTGTCCTGTCCTATGTACTCGGCAAGGGTTTTCGGACGTAGCGTCAGATCGGTCTCGCTGTCCGCTTCGTTAAATGACGGTTCGACAATACGGTCGTTGGCGTTAAAATCGAACTCGTCGTTTGACATTTCTAACATTTCGGATTACCTTTCAGTACTTATATTCTTTGTGAATTATCAATTCGACCTGATAATTCACCGGCGTATCTCCCTCAAAATCCAGCCGTATCACAAACGGCATAAAGTTTACTATCTTCTTGAAGCATTCAAAATCATACTGCGGATAGTAATAGTTCAGCATAGTTGAAAGCGCCGTGCCGTGAGTCGCCACCGCGATATTTTTACCCTCGTGCTCCGACAGCAGATTTTTCAGAGTGCGGATATTGCGCTCCTGTACCTCACGCAGACACTCGCCGCCCTTGATATGGTAATCGAAATCCGCCCACTGCTTTTCGACAAACTCAAAAAAATTATCGCCTTGCCAGCCGCCCGCGCTGCGTTCCCGCAAATCCTCATATACGTTTATCTCCAGACCCGCAAGCTCCGCGAAATGCGAGACCGTATCGACCGCCCTTACATACGGGCTTGACGCTATGCAGGAGATCTCCCTGTCGGCAAGCAGCCGAGAAACCGCCTTACTGTCACGGCGGCCGTCGTCGGTGAGAGGTCTCGCGCGGCTGTCGCGAACCGTATTGTCCGACTGCGCGTGCCGTACAAAATAAACCTTGGTCATTTCAAATCTCCTCTTAAATATGACAAATCAATTGTCAAGAGCATTACGTCCTCCCGAATGAACATCAGGTCCGTCAGACGGCTTTTCAATCTTGCGGAAATACATCGTCGGCAGATCGCCGCCCGTAAACTTTGTTTCATTAAAGCTGAGCATCGCGTTGATACGGCGGTTAAGCTCGTCGGGGTCTTTAAAGCCGCAAAGCTGCGACTTTCTGCACTCCTCCTCCGCTTTTTCACGGTCGCCTTGAAGCGCGTAATAATCCGCAAGTTCCGCATGACAAAGCGGGTGATTTTCGTTTATCTTGACAAGCTGCTGAAGCGTTTCAAAAGCCTCCGCGTCCTGCCCGCGTATAAGCTGTATCTGCGCTATACTGAAATACGAATAGCCGTTGTTCGGGTCGTAGCGGAGCGCCTGTTCAAAGCAGTACAGCGCCTGATCGAGCTTGCCGTCCGCAAAATACGCATGACCGAGCCGCGACTGCGCGTCGGGGTTATCGGGGGAAAACTCGACCGATTTGCGGTAGCACCACAGCATCTTGGATTCGTTGTCCATTGCCTCATACAGGCGGATAAGCCATTCAACGCAAAACATCTGGTTCTGGCGCACGTCCGAGTGCGCAAGAGCCTGCTGAAGATACTCCTCCGCCTGCGGATATTTGCCGTCCATTATCGCGTAGATTCCTTTATAGGCTAGCTTTGCGGTCTCGTCGTGACGCATTATTTTAATTCCGTCCTTGCCGAGAGCACGAATAGCGGCGTTCCTTCTGTTGTGATAAGGCATCACGATATTCGCGAGAATAAATGTTGTCAGCGACATAAGCGCCGCTATCCCGAACATCCAGCCCACCGTTCCCAGAAAAGGAACATCGTCGGGGTAATAAAAAAACATTATCGCAACGCCGACACCGCAGCCGACAATAAACATCAGCAGCGCGTTTAAGCCTTTCTTATCTTTTTCGTTTTTCATCGTTGTTATGTAATAACCTCCTTACGCTCGTTGTCAGCCGAGATTTTTCAGTCCGAATTTAATCAGCTCCTCAACGCTCAAGTCGGGGGCTGCCCCGGAGAGCGCCGCGCCGCACTGTGCGGGATTGAAACCGAGAGTTTGAAGAGCCGTTATCGCCTCTGCGATATTGCTGCCCCCTTGTACGGGAACGCTCGCCAACTCTGCGGAAGTGAACTTCTGCTCCTTGGCGACCTTGTCCTTTAACTCCAGCACTATTCTTTGGGCGATTTTCGAGCCTATTCCCGGCGATCTCGTAAGCGTTTTGCTGTCGCCCGTCGCAATGCACAGCGCCAGCTTTGACGGCGTAATGTCAGACAATATCGAGAGCGCCGCCTTAGGACCTACTCCCGATACCGAAATGAGCTGCTTGAAGCTCGCAAGCTCCGCGCTGTCCGCAAAACCGAACAGATCAACAGAATTCTCCGTAACGTGCAGATATGTAAACAGCTTTACCTCGTCTAGCTCGCGTATCTTTGAGAGCGTATTCATTGTCGTGCGGCAGGCGTAGCCCACCCCTCCGCATTCGATAACGGCAAGCCCCGCCTCCCAATGTGTAAGTTCGCCATGCAGACTGTATATCATAGTTTATCCTCGTTTCTTGTTTAACTGTGCGACCTCGTTTGCACGCATAAGCTCGGACATTCTCGATCCGCCCGTGTGCCCGTGACATATCGCAATAGCAAGCGCGTCGGCGGTATCGTCGGGCTTGGGAACTTCCTTAAGGCGTAGTATGTTCTTAATCATTTCCTGTACCTGATGCTTTTCGGCGCGTCCGTAGCCCGTTACGGCAACCTTGACCTGCAGCGGCGTGTACTCAAATATAGGAACGCCGCGCTGAACGGCGGCGAGCATTGTCACCCCGCGCGCGTGAGCAACGTCTATTCCCGTGGTTATGTTCGTGTTGAAGTAGAGCTTTTCAATACTCATGCAGTCGGGCTTGAACATATTGAGAATGCTGCATATATCGTTGTATATCTCCGCGAGCCGCTTATCGAACGGCGTATCGGGTTCGGTAGTGATAGCGCCGTAGTTTATCACCTTAAAGCGCGTATTGTCATATTCGAGAACTCCGTATCCGACTATCGCGTAACCCGGGTCAATTCCCAATATTCTCATGTGTAGCTCTCGTTATCGGAGACGTAAGCGCGTACTCTGAGCGGTATTCCGAGCTTATCGGAAAGTCTTTGACACTCGCTTATCTCATCCTCGCCTATAACGTCAACTACCGTAAAGCCCGTTTTTATGCCGAGTTCTTTCATCTTAACCGCAAAGTCGAGCATAACGTCAAACGACCGCTCCCCGAAGCTCGGACGCGTCACCTCGTTGTAGCGCGCGGCATTCGGCGCGTTAAGGCTTATCGAAACACTGTCGACCAAGCCCTTGAAGCGCGCGAGGTCGAACTCCTTGTGAATGAGCTTCAGCAAGCCGTTGGTGTTCACGCGTATCAACATATCGGAATTCGCCTTGATATACTCGGCGGTTTTCAGCAGCATATCGGCGCGAACCGTCGGCTCGCCGTAGCCGCAGAATACCGCATCAGAGATACCTGTTTTATCGAATTTGTCAAAAGCCGCGCAGATTTCCTCAAACGACGGCTCGTGCTCCAGCCATAAGCTGTCGTTGTCCTTGATGCTGTCGGCATTATTCCTTAAGCAGAACACGCAGTCGCACGGACATCCGTTTGTGATATTGATATACATTTTCCCCTCGAATTTATAAAAAATCGTCATTTGATCCACTCCTTGAAATAATTTCATACACATTAAATATTATATCACTGTTCTTCAAAAAAGTCAATAGCGAACGGAAAACAGATATGCGCGGTCAGCAACACACAACGAAACCTCCGCATATATTAAAAACCTTGCCGAAAAACGGCAAGGTCGTTATGGTATATGGATAATTCAGGCGGAATTTTAGAGCGTGTTCACATTAACGCTAAACGCCCGTCTTTCGGCGAATTTTCGTGAATTTTCTCCGCGGGAAATGTCAGAAAAAGCATTGCCGTGAAGAATAAAACCGTCATTATCAGCAGTTTTTTTCATCATGACAACTCCCCTAGGGTTAATCCCTTTTCGAGATTTCCGTTAAAGAACATGTACAATATCAGCACCGAAATAAGGAAGATCACCGCCGACGCCGCAAGGCTCTGATAATCGAGCTTGAGGAAGTTTTTGTTCGTGTAATATTGAAGCGTATACGAATGGTCGGGCGGGTAATTCGTGCCGTAAAACAGGTAGCTCTGCTTAAAAATTTTGAAACTGTTGACTATCGACAAAAGAACCGTGAAAAATACCGTTGGTGCGATCATGGGAAATGTAATTTTAGTGCGGTAAATATCGCCGTGACTGTACAGCATCAAAGCCTTAACGTGGGTTTCACTGTTAATGATGCATTACATTTGTCTGCCTATAATATTTATGCCCCGGACGGTTTTCTCAAGAACAACCTCGTCCGTTTGCCCTGTTTTTTTGCGGGAAATTATCGTACCCGAGCGCGGTGTAATAAACAGTATCTTCGTCTGCACAAACGACCCCGAAGTAAGCCGGGCAGCCTGTAAGATTTTGCTGCGAGTTCCCGAACTTCGGCATCTCAGACAGGTTTCTAACGCCCGAAAAGCCGTTGAAATTTTCAATGCTGTCGGGATTTTCAACGGGCTTTTCGCGTTCCTGCGGATAAAAACCGTTCTCGTTTTCCGTTTCGTCGGCATAGCTTACGAAGTTATCCGCAGACGAGGTCTTTCCTATCTCCGTGCCGTATTGCGGCAGCACGAGCGAAACTCTCATTGCTGCCGCAGGCGCTTATCGCGCACAACAAACATATTCCGAAAACAACAGATATATTTTTTCATGACTTGCCGCTTTAAACCGTTGTTGTTTTTTCAACGCCGATCATTGCCGCTTTCATAATTTCATTATATCATATTCCGCTCCTCTTATCCGGCACTTTTTTAAATAACTACTTGACAAATCCGCGGTAAAGTGATAAAATTTAATTGATAAATTTTAATAATTCCCGGAGGTTTTTATGAAATACGGAGAAATTGATTTTGATACCTACTTTAAGAATTATCCCGACAGGAACGGATATTTCGGCAAATACGGCGGCGCGTATATCCCCGACGAGCTGAAGAACGCCATGGACGAGATCACCGAAGCATACTTCACGATCTGCAAGTCCAGCAAGTTCATCAACGAACTGCGCAGAATACGCAAGGAATTTCAGGGCAGACCTACGCCCATTTCCTACTTGGAGCGCCTTTCGGGCAAACTGGGTCATGTTCAGCTCTACGTAAAGCGCGAGGATCTGAACCACACAGGCGCTCACAAGCTCAACCACTGTATGGGCGAAGCTCTGTTGGCGAAATATATGGGCAAGAAAAAGGTGATCGCCGAGACAGGCGCAGGTCAGCACGGCGTCGCTCTGGCGACCGCGGCGGCGTATTTCGGTCTGGAATGCGACATCTACATGGGTTCTGTCGATATCAAGAAGCAGGCTCCCAACGTCGCGAGAATGAAGATACTCGGCGCGAACGTCGTTGAGGTAACGGACGGTCTGGCGACGCTCAAGGAGGCGGTGGACGCGGCGTTTGCGGCGTACAGCAGAGACTACAAGGACTGCATTTACTGTATCGGCTCGGTCGTAGGACCGCACCCGTTCCCGATGATGGTGCGCGATTTCCAGAGCGTTGTCGGCATTGAGGCGCGCGAGCAGTTCCTCGAAATGACGGGCGAGCTCCCCGACGCAATAGTTGCTTGTGTCGGCGGAGGTTCAAACGCTATGGGCTTCTTCTCGGGATTTCTGAACGATCCCGTGGACATCTACGGAGTTGAACCCCTCGGCAGAGGTTCAAAACTCGGAGACCACGCAGCGAGCCTTACCTATGGCTCGGAGGGTATTATGCACGGCTTCAACAGCATTATGCTGAAAGACGAAAACGGCGATCCCGCACCCGTTTATTCCGTGGCGAGCGGACTAGACTATCCGTCGTCGGGACCCGAACACGCGTTCCTGCACGACATTGACCGCGTAAAGTACGACGTTATCAACGACGACGACACGATCGACGCGTTCTTCACACTGTCGAGACTGGAGGGCATTATCCCCGCGATAGAAAGCTCTCACGCTGTAGCCTACGCGATGAAGCTCGCCGAGAAAATGGGCAGAGGCTCGATCCTCATCAACCTTTCCGGCAGAGGCGACAAGGATATGGACTACATTATTGAAAAATACGGCATAAGATAATCAAATTCAACACAAAAGCGGAGAGTGTTCAGTTCTCCGCTTTATTGCATTTTAATTTTCGAATTGCAAATTACTTTTCCGCATTAACGGATTTTTCGGCAGCGAATATTTTCTCCACAAGAGAGGTCAGATCGGATATGTCATACGTGCTGAGTTTCAGGTAAGTATCCGCGAAAGTACGCAGACTTTTATTGTCTGGGTCTTTCCGCCGAACGGCGGACAGGTGCTTATCCATAAATTCCTTGAGCCTGTTAAGCTGTTTGTCGAGTTTTTCACGTCTTTGCGCCATATTTACGGTAAAGGTTTTCTCGTCGCCGCCGAGTTTCCCGAAAAGCTCGTTATAAGTATCCTCCCCGAGAACCAGCTCGGAGCTATTTTCTCCAAAAGCCTCCGCGAGAAATACCGCGCATTTGTTGTAAAGCTCACGGCTTGACGACGCAGTTTCGCGGTAATTGCCCGCAGCGCCGTTTTTATAAGTGACCGTTCCTTTAGTCGCGCTTGCGCTCGAATACTTGTACAATGTACTCTGCACCGCAAATCCGAGAGCGCCGCCGACCGTACTGCCGTTTACCGTAACCGCGCCCGGCAAGCTGCCGCTTATAGTGCATTGCTCCACCGATCTTTCTCTGCGTTCCCATGTTTCCTCAACAGCGTTACCTATTTCGGTCATATTCACTCCACTCTTGCCGAACGTCCGCTCGCTGCCCTTCATATTCAGCTGCCAGACCCCATCGCTTTTGCCGCTTATAATAGTTAAATTACCGCCCTTGCCGTCCGCGAACGTGAGCTTCCTTTCCATATACGTATAACAAAAAGCGCAGTCCTCGCTCATAGTCTCGTTTGTAACAAATTCTTTGCGTTCATAGATCGTTTCGGTGGTTGGCAGATTAAGCTCGAACTTATCCAGCTTTGCGGGTTTTAACGCGTTGGTAAAATCAACCTTTTCCAACCTGCCAACCGCCACCCTGTCGTTCCACACCGCGCCCGAACTGTTATTAACATTGTTTACCGCCATATTCGCACCTCCGTCATTCAATGCCCGCGTCAATATCCGCAGATATCTCGGGCGGCATCGTCATTCCGCATTCCATATTGTCCACGACCTCGTCAACGGACTTTTCGGGTTGTTGACTTTCGTCCTCGTCTTTCCACATACTCTTGTGCTTTTTGACCTTTTCGTTATGCGCCGCGGCTGCCATATTTTTCGCCATCTGGTACATCTCCGAGCTGAATTCCAAAAGCTTTTGCTCGTCTTTCGGAGGAACTTTATCGCCGCGCGCTATTCTCCGCGCGACTTCCAGACACTTCGAGTATTCGTCCGCCTGCCTAGCCGCCGCTTCGCCCGCGCGTTTGGTGCTTTCGGCGTTTTGCAGAAACATCTTTTTCGCGTTAAAGCCCTCCATAAATTTTGACGCGCTTTCGCAGCTCGATTCCACGCGGTCTATCGCCTTTCCGAGCGCGGAGACCTCCTCGTCGGTCATTTCGATCTTCCCGTCCTCAAGAGCCTTTTTCTGCTCGTAGAGGGCGCTGCGCCGCTCGTTCAGCTCTTTTATTTTCGCGGAATATACCCGGCTTGCCTCGCCTATTTTCATGGAGATCACCTCAAAATATAATTTCATATATTATATCGGCAGAAATTCTCAGAACTTTAGCATATTTTGCTAAAACGGAAACCCCCGACATAATCGGGGGGCTTGATATCACTTTTTCTTTTTTCCGCGAACGACCGCCGTAACCGCAGCAGCCGCTCCAACAGCCGCAGCGCCGCCTATCGCGAAAGGCAGAACATTACTGCCGCCATTTTCGCTACCGACGCTGTCCGAAACAACGTCGGACGAAATTTCGGGGGCATTTTGAGGAACGCTCACCACGAACTCCGTAACCGAAAGCGCGGGCAGCGTGTAAGTAAAACTGTTCTCCGATATTTCGTCCACCCCGTCAAGACGGCGAACCAGCGGGCTGTCGCCGTACAGGGAGTAGACCTCCGCGCTGCCGTATGCGTTTTCCGAGGAAAGCGTGATGCTGACGTACGTGTCGTCGTGGATCGAACGGTTGGTAACGATTATCTTCACGGTGTTTGCGTCCTCGCCGTCGATCGAGGAATAAACCGAAATATCGCCGTCACTGTGCTTACTTCTTACAAGCGTATCGCCGAAGCCGTTACCCTCGCCGTCATAGTTCGTGAACATATTGATAGCGCCGAGCTGATACTCGTTCTGATCGAACGACCAGATCGCCGCGAAATAAACGCCGTACTCCGCGAAAATTCCCAGCATATCGGCTTCGCAGACGCCGCCCGAAATATGGTCGCCTCCGCCGAAATTATACTCCGAAAACGCGAGCTTTGTACCGGGATAGTATTTGTCGATCGACTGCTGAACGTTCGGCAGCAGTGGAAAGAACTTCGCGCCCGTGTCGATTATCCAGCTGTTCTCACGGTAATCAGGGTCGTACAGCGAACGCACGCTGTCAAGCCGCGCCTTAACGCATTCGTCGTTGTCGTAGTGGCTGCACGAGCGTTCTCCGCACGCGCCCTTTGCCTCGGTGTAGTAGTGCAGATCGAGAACGTCAAGCAGTCGCGTTCCGTTCGCAGCCTCCGCCTTGTGCATTTCGTCAAGATAGAAGTCGATAAACCAGCGGTAGCCGTTTTCCTGCTTGATACCGTTCCAGTCGGGAGCGCCCGCCAGCGAATCGTAAGCGCTGTACCCGAAAAGCGCGGGACCGAAAACCTCCGCGCCGCCGTCCATCTCCTTGACGACTGACGCAAGGTCGACGCTCTTTTCGATAAGCTCCGAGCAGGTAAGCTGCTCGCGCTGAACAAGACTGTGCGTATGGTGCCATAGCGCGGGCTCGTTGTCGAGCGAATACGCCTTGATACCCGTCTCCGTATCGGATTTGCCGAGCTTTGTTATCAGATAATTCAGCAGCTCGTCCATATACACAACGTCATCATCGCGGTTCGGTTTTTCGCCGAACTCGCCGCCCTTACGGTTTACTACCTTGAACCAATAGTCAGACGGCGCAGCATCCTCCTCGTGAACGTTCCCCTTTTTCTCGGACGAGGTATAACCGAGCATTTGCAACGTTATCAAGGTATACGGCACACCACCCCTTTTCGCTTCGTCGGCTGCGTTCAGTATAACGCCTGCCGGAACCGGTTTAAACTCGTCCGCAATATTCTGAATAAGATGCATATCCGAGCTGTTTTTCCAGTCCGAACCCGCGTTGGAAACGTTGTTTTCCCAGTTGTACGCGGATAATCTGTTGCCGCCCAGACGGAACGACTTCGCCGAGACCGCGCTGAGATCCGCGCCGCTGTTCACGCCGTAAATGTAAGGCGAGACCGCCTTATGCCCCTCCGACGGAGTCACTGTTATTTTGATTGGTTCGTTCTCCGCAAAAACGCCCATACTCATCGCCACCCCCAAGACTGCTGCCGTAATGACCGCTGCCGCAAATTTTTTCATAGCTCCTCCGCTTAATGTATGGTAATTATTGTTTATATGGTAGCATATTTGCGGCAAATTGTCAATAGGTTCAGACGTTTATTTTTTCGTGCTTGAGCTGCGTATTGCGGCGCTCGTGCTCGCGGCGGACGAACGCTATCCCCGAGCAGATATCCGCGAGCCTTGCGGTGTTCGGTCTGAAATCGTAAACGTACTCCCCCGAATACACCACGACCTCGCCGTTAAAGCCCTTTTTGAACCTGTAAAGCCCGTAGACGGGATCGTTCTCGTCGTCGAAGTGCGGAATGCCGCCGAAGTCGTACACATCGCAGCCGCCCTCCACCGCCCACTTTATCATCTCAAGTTGCATAAGATAGTTCGGGTAAAGGTTTCTGTTATCGTCCGAGGACGCTCCGTAAACGTATGAACCGACGTTTCCGTACCTCACCGCGACCGCCCCCGAAAGCGCAACTTCCCTGCCGTCTATTTCCGCATAGCACATAAACAGTCTGCACTGCTCCTCGGGAAAGCTGTTCAGGAAACGCGCGAAATATTCCCGCGGACGGATAAAAAAGTCCGTCGCGTCGCCCAGTCTGCCGCATTAACGGGTAAAAGTCGTCCAGAGCCTCAACACCGCACCGCCGACAATAAACGCCCTTTCTCGCCGCCTTGCGGACGCGGTTGCGGCAATCGGGCTTAAACATTGCGATAAGCTCTTCCTCGGTCTTGCCGCCGATGTTTTTCAGAACGTAATTCGCGCGCGGCTGTACGGTTTCCTCCGCGTTTTCGTTATGGGAAAAGCCGAGCGCGTTCAGCGCACGCACATTCTCCTCGAAAAGCGGGTCGCACATAAAGCGGTAAGCGCGGTATTTTTCGGCTATAACGTTTATTCCCTCAAAAATATCCCCGACCGTTTCCCTGTCCGACCAATCGACTATCGGACCGTGCGGCGCGTACATAAAAGCTGTTCCCGTAAACGGTATCTTCCGTATCAGCACAAGGCATACCCCGCGGATTGCGCCGCGTTCGTTCCGCGAAAGCACCGCCTCCCACGCCCAGTTGCTCTTGACGTTCGCCCATTTAAGTGACTGCATAAAACAGCCGTGAAGTAAATTAAAACGCTCGTATTCCGAAATTTGATGTTCATTGTTCTTGTCAAGAATTTCCATATTTGCCACTCCTTTTCGTTTTTACGGCACCCACGTACCTACTATTTTTAAGGGTTCATAATCAGCCTTATTTTTCACCTCCAGCGCCAGCACACACATTGAACCTGCGCCGCGCAGCTCGGTATAATAAAATCCGTATTTTCCTCTTCCCGTTATGAACAGTTCTTCGCTGACAGGGTCTTTGCGTTCTCCGTTTACATCAACACTCCAAATCATCGCGATGATAGGATTCTCTTCGGTTGCGTTCGTTTCATCAACAAAAATTACCGCATAATTATAATTGTCACCCTTTTCCATGGTTTCGGAAAACGTAACCTGTTCATCCGGAAACATCGTAAAATCCAGCGCGTACATACCCGTTTTATCGAATTCGTCAATCGGCTCGACGCTTTCAATGTCGCTGCTCTCATTTTCGGAGCTTATGCTGCTGCTTTCGGAGCTTGTGCCGCTGCTTGACGCAGAGCCGCTGTTTTCCGTGCTTATCTCGCTGTAGTTTGGTCTGAATGGGTCGTTCATACGGATATTGGCGATAGTGAAAAATCCCACACCGAACAGCACTATACAAGCGGCGACTGCGGCGATATATTTTACCGCGTGAAACGGTCTGCGTTCGAGAACGATCTCGATCGCTTTTCCGCTGTCCTCGCTGCCCTCCCATGCCTCCTCGACAAAGCGCCTGTCTATCTGATCGATGAGCATAAAAAGCTCTCTTGACTTCATAGAGAATATCCCTCCTTTTCCAGATATTCTTTCAGCCGCCTGCGGGTGCGGTTGAGCATTACGGAAACGGAGTTTTTCCGCATTCCGAAACGCTCTGCTATCTCGGATATCTCGCAGCAGTACCAATACCGAAGTACGAATATCTTGCGGTTTTCAAACGGTAATCCCTCCAGAAAATCGTTTATCTTCTCAATAATTTCCCTGTTTTCGTATGTACGCTCAACGTCGGTGTTGTCGGAAACCATGTCAGCAAGTTCCTCTATCGCTTTTTCGATAACACCGCCGCCGCGTTTTTGAGCGCGCTTCGCTTTAAGCATGTCTATCGCGGTGTGCTTAACTATTGAGGACACGAACGCGCCGAAAAATTTCGGACGCTCGGGGGGAATAAGGTTCCACACTTTAAAGTACGAGTCAATAAGGCAGTCCGCCGCGTCCTCACGGTCGTTAAGAATATTCTCGGCGATCATACGGCAGCGTTTCCCGTGCTTTTTTTCGGTCTCCCTGAGCGCCGTCTCGTCACGTTCCAAATAGAGCCTGACAATTTCACAATCGTCCATATTCTCCCTCCTCTATAAACTATGTCGTATTTTTTTGCGGGAAATTACACCCGATTTAAAAAAATTCAAAAAAAATTTTCCGCCGCGATACTTATATTGTATCATGGCGGAATTTCATGTTTGTTTTTACTTAAAAAAATTACGATTTTCTTATTTTTTTATCGCTGCCCTTATTCGGGTCTTTCATTGTGAGCGAAATTCTGCCGCGCTTTACATCAATGTCCAGAACCCAAACCTTGACAACGTCGCCGACCTTGACTACCTCCAAAGGGTGCTTTATAAATTTATTGCATATCTGCGAAATATGCACCAGTCCGTCCTCGTGAACACCGATATCGACGAACGCGCCGAAATCGATAACGTTGCGTATCGTTCCCATAAGCTCCATACCGGGCTTTAAGTCCTTGATCTCCATAACGTCGCCGCTGCGCATAAGGGGCGGCGGCAGCTCATCGCGCGGGTCGCGTCCCGGCTTTTCAAGCTCCTTGACGATATCGGAGAGCGTGGGCATTCCCGCGCCCGTTTCCTCGGCGATTTTCTTCAAGCCGACCGACTTTACCTTTTCGCGTACCATTTCGGCTTTTCCGAGCTCCTCGGAGGTTATCCCGCACTTTTCGAGAAGCGTTTTTGCCGTGTCGTAGGACTCGGGGTGTATGCCAGTGTTGTCGAGCGGATTTTTACCGCCCGGAACTCTAAGAAATCCCGCGCACTGCTCGTATGCTTTCGCACCGAGCTTCTTGACCTTAAGCAGCTGCTTTCTGTCGGTGAACGCGCCGTTTTCCTCGCGGTATGCCACTATATTCTTGGCAACGGCGGCGTTTATCCCCGAAATGTACGACAACAGCGAATACGACGCGGTGTTCAGATCAACACCGACGGAGTTTACGCAGTCCTCGACAACGCCCTTAAGCGCCTCGTCCATACGCGCCTTGGGCATATCGTGCTGATACTGCCCCACGCCGATAGCCTTGGGGTCAATCTTGACAAGCTCCGCGAGAGGATCCTGCAAGCGCCTCGCAATAGAAACCGCCGAGCGCAGCGAAACATCGTAGTCGGGGAACTCCTCGGCAGCGAGCTTTGACGCGGAATACACCGACGCTCCCGCCTCGGAAACGACCATATACGAAACCTTTTCGGTTATGGTTTTCAGCAGATCTGCGGTGAACTGCTCCGTTTCGCGGGAAGCCGTGCCGTTGCCTATCGCTATCGTGGAAACGTGGTGCTTTTCGATCATATTTTTTATAACGCGCTTTGCCGTTTCCAGCTCATTCTTGGAGCGCGTGAGGTAGACTATCGTAGTATCGAGAACCTTTCCCGTACTGTCGACCACCGCGCATTTGCAGCCGTGAGCGTATCCCGGGTCAAGACCGAGCGTTACCGTGTTCTTGACGGGCGGCGCCATAATAAGCTGTCGGAGATTTGACGCGAACACCTTTATCGCACCCTCCTGCGCCTCCGCCGACAATTCGGCGCGTACTTCCCTCTCGATCGACGGGAAAATAAGGCGCTTGTAGCTGTCCTCGCAAGCCGCACGGACGTATTCTGCGCACTTGCTGTTGTTCTTGACGTACTCGTAGGTGCACATTCCCTCTCCAACGCCCTCGGGAACGTCTATCGCGACCTTGAGCTGCTCCTCTTTCTCTCCCCTGTCAAGCGCGAGAACGCGATGTCCAGCAATCTTATTCACAGGCTCAGCGTACTCAAAATAGTTCTTGTACACCTCGTTGGAGTCCTCGGCGGCTGCCTTGGAGCTTATCGTGCCCTCTTTAAAAAACGCTTCTCTTAAACGCTTGCGTAGCTCCGCATTGTCGGAGATGTCCTCGGCAATTATATCCATTGCGCCTTGTAACGCATCCTCGGAGGTCGCCACGCCCTTTTCCTCGCTGACATAAGCGACGGCTTCGGCAATGGGGTCGGTTTTTCTGTCCTGAGCGATAAGCAGCTCCGCGAGCGGCTCAAGCCCCTTCTCACGCGCAACGGACGCGCGTGTCTTACGCTTGGGCTTAAACGGGCGGTAAATATCCTCGACCTCTACAAGCGTCATTGCGCTCTCGATTGCTTTGGCGATATCGTCCGTCATCTTCTCCTGTTCGGTTATCGAAGAGATTATCTCCTCCTTGCGCTTTTCGAGATTGCGCAGATATGTAAGCCTGTCCGAAAGCTCGCGCAGCACGGTGTCGTCAAGCGAACCCGTCTGCTCCTTTCTGTAACGCGCTATAAACGGAATCGTTTTGTCGTCGTCTATTAGCGCTATCGTGTTGTCAACTTGCTCGCGGCGGAGCTTAAATTCATCTGCCAGAATTTGGTTAATATCCATTTTATTCTCCTGTTTTAAAAATATTGCCTTAATATTATAGCATATTTTTCCGAAAAATTCAAGTCGTGTACTTGTCTTTTTTAGCGTAATGTGTTATAATAAAGTTACATACGTTAAATAAGCTCCCAAAAAAGAGGTTTTTATGGATACAAAAACAACCATTAAACGGATAGGTTCGCAGCTGGTGAACGGCGTTATCGGCGGTATGCTGATCGGCATAGGCGGCTGCGTAAGCCTTTCCTGCGACAATAAATACATAGGCTCACTGCTGTTTTCGCTGGGGCTGTTCGCGATAGTTCAGTTCGGGTTCGGACTGTATACGGGCAAGGTCGGGTATATTCCGCTGCGAAAGCCGCCGTATCTGCTCGAGTGCCTGTTCACGCTTATCGGCAATGCCTTGGGAACGTTCATTGACGCGTTTCTCTTGCGGCAGACAAGGGTGTTTTCCGCGCTAAATGAGAAAGCGCTGACGAGCGTGGAAACGAAACTCGGCGACGAGTATCTGAGCGCGTTTATTCTGGCGGTTTTCTGCGGACTGCTAATGTTCCTTGCGGTCGATAACGCAAGAGTTTCGCGAGCCGAAGGCGGACATATCGAAAAGACGGTCGGCGTGATTTTCTGCGTAATGGTGTTTATCCTCTGCGGATTTAACCACTGTATCGCGGATATGTTCTATCTGTTCCTCACGGGCAGAATAATCGACGCGGGAATTTATCTGCCGTTGGTAATTGTTGGAAACAGCATCGGCGGAATGCTCCTGCCGCTGCTGAAAATGCTCACCGACAAGCCGTTCGAGAGGGAGAAGTGATATGGTAAAAGAGCTTATTCACGACCCGATATTTTTAGCACAGAAGTCCGAGCCCGCCGACGAAAACGACAGACAAACCGCACAGGATCTCCTCGACACGATAACCGCGCACAAGGACGAGTGTGTGGGAATGGCGGCGAATATGATCGGCGTTAAAAAACGCGTTATCGTGTTCGACGAGAGCGGAACATTCCGCGTGATGTTCAATCCCGAGATAATCGGAAAATCCGAGCCGTACAAAACCGAAGAGGGCTGCCTTTCGCTGCTCGGAGCGCCGCGCCCGACAACACGCTTCAAGAAAATAAAGGTACGATTTCAGAACGATGATTTTCAGACGCGGATAAAGACGTTCACGGGCTTTACCGCACAGATAATCCAGCATGAGATCGATCATTGCGGCGGCGTACTGATATAAATAGACGGCAGCTTTCCGACTGCCGTTTATTTATTCAATAACCACAAGTTCAAAAGGATAAGAAACGCCGTCAAGCCGCTGCTTTTCCTCGTCGCTCATTATGCTTGTATGTACGGTCAGCGACTTCTTGGAGCGCGAACGTTATACGCAGCGCGAACCTCCTCATCGGTGTGAAAATTTACTTTTCCGCAAAACGGACACTTGTAGCCGGCAAGCTCTATCTTCTTTCGACAGCCTTTTCAGCGCAGCTTCATATTTACCTTGCTTTTGTCAGACGGGCGGGTTTTCCCTGATGAACTCCTCCAGCAAATTCGCCGCGTAACGGCACAATTCGGGGCAAGGGCGCTTTTTGTAGTATTCGGGAGTGCGTGGTTCGGGTGTTGCGGACTCCTCCGCTTTCTCAAGACCAAGCAGCTCACGGCAGATTAAACTGCCGTTATCCGCTCTGAATTTCGCAGCGAGCGCGCGTATTTTCTCGTAAAGCTCCTTTTTCGCGGTAAGGTTTTTCGGCTCGGAGTAGCCGTAAAGCCAACTCAGCACCATGACCACTCCCGAGAATGTTCCGCAGACCTCGCGCAATCTGCCCATTCCCCCGCCGAAACCGCATGAAAGCCTGGCAGCCGTATCTGCGTCAAGTCCGAGTTCATCCGCGAACGCGACTGCTATCGCCTGCGTACAGTTATAGCCCGCAAGAAAGTTATTGTACGCAGCGTCGCCCCTTGTCATTCCGCTCATTTGCAGAACTCCTCGACAGCGTCCGCGATCGGGTCTGCCGCTGTCGTTTCGGTTAACTCGAGCATACCGCCGTCGACCAGTTTCGCGACTTCGGGGTCTATCGGAAGTTTAGCGAGAACTTTAAGTCCGAATTTCTTTGCGGTGTAGTCGATATGGCTCTCACCGAAAACGTTGATGTGCTTTCCGCAGTCGGGGCAGAGCGCGTAGCTCATATTCTCGACCAAGCCGATTATGGGAACGTTCATCATATTCGCCATTTTTACGGCCTTCCCGACGATAAGCGAAACCAACTCCTGCGGCGAGGTAACGACGATAATACCGTCAAGCGGTATCGACTGGAAAACAGTGAGCGGCACGTCGCCTGTTCCGGGAGGCATATCTACGAACATATAATCCACGTTGTCCCACACAACGTCCGTCCAGAACTGCTTAGCCGTGCCTGCAATTATCGGACCGCGCCAGATAACGGGGTCGGTATCGTCGGGCAAAAGCAGGTTCACCGACATTACCTTGATACCCTTTTTGGTAACGACGGGATAGATCGCGTTCTCATCGCCCTGCGCCTTTTCCGTCAAACCGAAAGCCTTAGGCACGGACGGACCCGTAATATCCGCGTCCAGCACCGCAGTATTGAAACCGCGGCGGTTCATCAGCACAGCCGAAAGACAAGTGACAAGCGACTTTCCAACGCCGCCCTTTCCGCTTACTACTCCAATGACTTTTTTGATATGCGACAGCTCGTGAGGCTTTTCTATAAGGCTCTCGGGCTGGCGCTCCGAGCAGTTTTCTCCGCAGCTGCTGCAATCATGTGTACATTCGCTCATAATAATTGTTTCCTTTCAGAATATATTTTTTTCATAACTTACGGAATTTTTCTCCCGAAAGCCGTTTTCAATAAGACAATTCCCCGTCTGCGGATTTTCCGCGCCGAGACTGACGACTATTTTATTTGACAGCATCTGAACGCACCATTTTTCCAGAACGGTCAGAAGCGCCCTGTCCGCGCCGTTGCTGCGGTAATAATCGTAAACCGCGTAACCGACAACCTCGGTATAAGCTCCCTCGTAAAGATTATTGACCTGTCTCGCGTGAATATACCCCGCGATCCTGCCGGAATGTATCACCGCGAAAACGACCTGCTCCGTATCCGTCAGAACGTTCCGATAGGCGCACTCCATAACCTCGCGTTCGAGCGTTGAACCGAGAATTTTCACGTTCAGGTTATAAATTGCAGGAAAATCGCCGAAACCCGCAGGACGCACACTGAATTTAAACATCTCCGCCCCTCATCGCGCAACTACCGCATAATTTCGGCGGCGAAGCTATCCCCGTCGATATTCCCCGAAACGCCCAGCATTTCAAGAACGGACGCGCCTATATCGCCGAAGCACGTTCTTGTGCCGAGATTCACGGGCTTTATTTTTTCGCCGCAGATCAGCACGGGGATATGCTCGCGTGTATGATCCGTACCGCTGTGACAAGGGTCGCAGCCGTGATCCGCCGTAAGGATAAGCACGTCGTTGGGACGCATCTTGCTCATAAAGCCGCCCAGCCACTCATCGAAGCGGTTCAGCGCGGCGGCGTAACCCTCGGGGTCGCGGCGGTGTCCGTACTGCATATCGAAGTCCACAAGATTAGTAAAGCAAAGCCCGTTCCAATTGGCAGCCCGGCTCGGGTCGCGGTTCTGATACTCCGAGGTTATCTCCATATCGGCAGCGTTGCCGATTTTTCTGTTGAAATCCGTCAAGCCCTTGCCCGCGAAAATATCGTATATCTTGCCCACTCCGATAACGTCCTTGCCGTTTTCCTTGAGAATATCGAGCGCGGTATCTTTCGGCGGCACAAGCGAAAAATCGTGGCGGCGCGGAGTTCTCGTATACGGGAGTTCGCCCTCGAACGGACGCGCGATAACTCTCCCCACCGCGAAATCACCTGTAAGAATATCACGCGCGGCTTGGCAGTATTCATACAGCTGCTCAATGGGAACAACGTTCTCATGCGCGGCTATCTGGAACACGCTGTCGGCTGAGGTGTAGACGATAAGCGCGCCCGTTTCAACGTGCTCCCTGCCGTAGTCCGCAATAACCTTTGTTCCCGAATACGGCTTGTTGCATAGCACCTTTCGCCCCGCCGCACGCTCGAATTTCTCAATGATCTCGGGCGGAAAACCGTTCGGGAATGTCGGGAACGGTTTCTCCGAAACGCAGCCCGCTATCTCCCAATGCCCCGTGGTCGTATCCTTGCCCTTAGAACGCTCGGCAATACGCAGAAACGCGCCCTCCGCAGCGGAGACCCTTTCGCCGACCGTCACGCCGTCAATGTTGAACAGTCCGAGTTTACGCATATTCGGCACGTTAAGCGTTCCCGTGTTGAAACAGGAGCGCAGAGTATCCGCGCCCTTGTCGCCGAAATCCTCCGCGTCGGGCATTTCTCCGACACCGAAGCTGTCGAGAACTATCAAAAAAACACGTTTCATCTATTCCCCTCCCGTCAGCAGCTTTACCGCCGAGCTTGTTCCGATACGCTCGCAGCCCTCTTTCAAGAACATCTCGAGATCGGCTTTGGTCTTGACGCCGCCCGCCGCCTTGATCTTAACTCCGCCGCCGATATGCTCCCTGAACAGTCGTATATCCTCGATACGCGCGCCCGCCGTGCCGAAGCCTGTCGAGGTCTTGATGTAATCGGCTTTTGCGTCGGAAACGCATTTGCATAACTCAATTTTTTCTTCATCGGTAAGATAACACGTTTCAATTATCACTTTAAGTATCTTATTGCCGCAAACCGCCTTGATATCTGCGATCTCACGCCGCACCTCCGCAAATTTGCCGTCCTTTACCCAACCGATATTTACCACCATATCTATCTCGTTCGCGCCGTCGGCTATCGCTCCGCGCGCTTCGGCGCATTTTACCGCCGTCGTCGAGTAACCTAGCGGAAACCCGATGACCGTGCAGATATTCAGCTCGGGGAATTTCCCGTGCGCGAATTTAACATAGCTTGCGGGAATACACACGCTCGCGGTCTTGTACAGCAGCGCTTCTTCGCAAAGCCGCGTTATCTGCTCCTCGGTCGCGGTCGCCTTTAGCAGCGTGTGGTCTATGTGAGGAAAAATTTCCGAATTATCCATTTTTATCTCCGTTATCAAAAAATTTGAACGATTTCAGCGCCAGCATTCCGCCCGCTTGGAATTTAAGCGTATTCATACCGCATATCGGCGCAACGTCGACGGTCACCGTCGTGAACTCGGAAAAACCGCCCGTCGACGGAATATCCGCCGTCGCGATAAGATTCCCCGTGTTCACGCAGAATATCCGAAGCGAGGTTCTTGCTGCAGGATTTGCGGCAACGATCTCCAGTCTGCGCTCGTGGTCAAGGCGGCAGTTTTCATAGCTTATACTGCTCTGCCAGTCGTTCAGCAGCGCGTATTCGTTCATCGCCTTGTCCGTTAGGAATTCCACGCCCGTATACTCCCAAGAGACCGCCGCGGGAACAGGCTTTGTAACGTCTATCCCCTTGTATTCCTTCGCGCTTACGGTAATTTCAACTGTCCGCAGAATATCCTCCGACGAAGCGCCGACCTGAATTTCATATCTGCCGCCGAACAGCACAAAGCCATCCGTGTTGATATCCCACATTGCCAGCTCGTCAATGTCGAACGCCAGCGAGACCGTAACGGCTTCCCCCGCGGGAATATGCACTCTGCGGAACGCACGCAGCTCCTTTTTCGGTACGGCGCTCGAGAATT
The DNA here is from genome assembly GCA_910579125.1 of uncultured Oscillospiraceae bacterium. Lineage (GTDB taxonomy): Bacteria > Bacillota > Clostridia > Oscillospirales > Ruminococcaceae > CAG-115. The sequence goes on from CAJTTH010000003.1 coordinate 67,650, forward strand.
TCGGCGAGGAGACGTAAAGCTGCGCGACTTCGTCCGAAGTGAGCGCTCCGACGTTTTTTACCTCAAAGGTGACCTCAACGCGCTCACCCTTTGCAAATTCGGTCTTATTCAGCCGCAAAGTGCCGTAATGAAACGCAGTGTACGACAGTCCGTGCCCGAACGGGAACAGCGGCTCGCCCCCGTAATAACGGTATGTGCTTTCAGTGCGGATTATGTTGTAGTCCTTGATGCTGCCCAGCTCGTTCTCCGAGGAATACCACGTTATCGGACAGCGTCCCGCGGGCGATATCTCGCCGAAAAGCGTCCGTGCGACTGCCGCGCCCATTTCCGGTCCGGAATGCGGAGTATGCAGAACCGCTCCGAAACGGCTGTCGACCGCGTACGGATAGCCCGAGACCATAAACAGCACTGCGTCCTCGTTAATTGACAATACCAGCTCCGCAAGCTCGCGCTGTCTTTTCGGGAGATCGAGGTGTCTGCGGTCATAACACTCGCGCGCGCCTATCATCGGGTTGTTGCCGCAGAACAGCACAACGTTACGCGCCTCGGTGGCGATCTTGCTCACCCTGTCGCGCCCCGAGGCAAACAATTCCACGTCAAACTCGGAACCGCGCGGCGGCTTTATCTTATCGGAAACGGCGATCTCACCCGACTGCGTAACGTACAGCCAGCGTTCCTGCCAGTTCTTCATTGTGCAGCGGTTGCCGTTCCTCAGAAATGTAAATCTCTCGCGGACGTACCAACCGTAAGGTTCGTCCGAATCGCATCTGATCACGCCGCGGTCGCTGAGGAATTTTCCCGTGAATTTCGAGCGTAGCGAAATATAGTCGTCTCCCCACTCATACAGCTCCAACAGACAGCCCTCGCTGATGAGCGGAGTATCGCAGACAAACGAGCCGTCCTCGTTCACGGAGAAATAGAACCCGTTCTCGGCGTTCCGAAGCGCGATAATATCGTTTCCCGACTCGTAGCTTAAATTTTCCTCGTCAACAAGCCCCTTCAGCGCGTCGAGAATGGTCGGGTTTCTGTCGGAATAGCCCGTATACCAGTCGCGGAAATTCATATTCGCGTGAACGCCGACGACCGCAATGCGCTCGTTTTTTTTCAGCGGCAGTGTAAGGTGCTTGTTACGCAGCAGTATAATGGATTCCTCGGCGGCGCTGCGGGCTGTTTTACGGTGCTCGTTACAGCACAGCAGCTTTTGAGGAATATCGCTATAAGGACAGTCATCGTCGAACTCACCAAGCAAAAAACGCGCCTTTAAAGCTCCGAAAAGGGCATTGTCAATATCGCTCTCGGCTATCGCGCCGTCGAGGAGCGCCTTTTTCGCGGCTGCTTGAACAACTTCGCTGTCGTCCGTCATAATATCCGCTCCGCCGCTTTTGTAAACGCGCGCGAGCGTTTCCGCGTGAGTGTCGTCGGTTTTGTGGTTGGTGACGTTCTGGACGAAATCACCGCCGTCCGTCACCGAAAACAGCATTCCCCATTCGTTCTTGCAAAGCGGAGTAAGCTCGGGAGCACATAACGCCTCAACACCGTTGACGCGGTTATACGCGGTCATAACGCTGCGCGCGCCGCCGCGCTTTATCGGACGCTCGAACGCTTTCAGATAATAGTCGTGCTTCAGCGCGACAGGAACGGAGGCGTTGTCGGTAGTCCTGTCCTCCTCGTTATTATCGGCGTAGAAGTGCTTTAAAGTCGGGATAACGCGCGCGTATTTCTCGTCGTTCCCGTACATTCCCTTTGTGAACGCCGCCGCCATTTCGCCGGTGAGGAACGGATCCTCGCCGTAGCCCTCCTCGGTTCTTCCCCAACGCGGATCGCGCACTAGATCGACCGTAGGCGCCCACAAGCAAAGCGAATTTCTACCCTGTTTGTTGTAAATGCGCGCCTCAACGCCCGTGACCTCACCCATCTGCCGCATAATTTCGGTATCGAACGTCGCCGCCAGTCCGAACGGCTCGGGGAATACCGTGGTCGGCAGCTCCGTGTCGACATTTTCATTGTCCGCCCTGAAACGGCATACCAGTCCGCGCGCCGCCTCCGCACCGATATTGAACGCCTTTATCCCCAGACGCGGTATCTCCCGCTGCCGCGTGGTTATCAAAAGCAGCTTTTCTTCGAGAGTAAGCTCGTCCAGCAATGCTCTAACGCGCTCGTCAACGGACAAAGCGGTATCTTGAAATTTGAATTGCGGCATAATTTTCTCCTTTTCCGACCGCGAAACGCGCTTGTATACGCGTTCCGCACTGCGTCTTACAATTTTTTCCGTAAAAGCGAATGTGCCGGAACTTCGATATCTGTAGGAATAGTCAACTTGCTCATGGCGTGACGGGCAACGTCTATCTCCTCCATATCGGCGTTGAACATTTTTTCGGGCGAAAACCTTATCGGCTCGCGATTCGGCGCAAGTATCTCCAGTTCGTCGGAAAGCGTGAAATAATTGCGCTGCGTTAAGTACATCGTGCCGTTTTCACACCTGTCGACCGTCGCGACGAAATCATAATCGCGGATATAGCCGCTGTCGGTGAAATACTGTCCGCCGTTGGTTATCTCGTTGGGAGCCTGCGAGCCGCTGCCGTCGCTCGGGTGGCCGTAGAAAAATCCCGTGCAGTACGGTCTGTGACTTATCTTGTTCACCTCGTCGAGCACCCACGCAGACGGCTTTTCGCCGCGCAGAACGCAGTCCAGAGCCGCTCTGTAGGCGTTTGTGGTGAGCGCGGTGTAATATGCCGACTTGGCTCTCCCCTCAATTTTAAGGCTCGTAACACCCGCATCAAGAACGTCGTCAAGGTGCTCTATCATGCACATATCGCGCGCGTTGAGGATATACGAGCCTTTTTCGTCCTCAAAGACCTTGTAAAACTCGCCGGGACGCTTCTCCTCCATAAGGTAGTATCCCCAGCGGCACGGCTGAGCGCATTCACCGCGGTTGGCGTTTCTGCCTGTAAGATACTCCGAGATGAGACATCTCCCCGAAAAGCTAACGCACATCGCCCCGTGAACGAACGCTTCGATCTCCATATCCTCGGGGATATTCGCCCTGATAGTACGGATGTTCTCCAGATCGACCTCGCGCGCCAGAACCACGCGGCAAACTCCCATTTTATACAGCTCGATAGCCGTGCGGTAATTGACGATACCCGTCTGCGTCGAAGCGTGTATCGCCAGCCTCGGAGCGTACTCCTTTATCATGGAGATCACCCCGATATCCGCCGCGATCACCGCGTCGGCTCCGCATTCATCGACCGCTCTTATAAACGCGGGAAACGTGTCTACCTCGCTGTTGGAGGGAACGGTGTTACACGTGACGTAGACCTTTACGCCTCTTTCGTGCGCGGTCTGAACGGCTCTGAACATCTCCTCTTCCGCGAAGTTTTTCGCACCCGCTCTCATTCCGAATGTCTTGCCTGCAAGGTAGACCGCGTTCGCGCCGTAATCCAGCGCGGAAAGCAGACATTCCTCGTCACCCGCGGGAGCAAGAAGCTCCGCTCTTATATCATGATAACTATTCATTGTTATTCTTCCTGTTGTGCGTCAAGCTGTTCTACATACGCAATGTTCTCCTCGTGACCCTCCAAGGTGCGCGCCCAGAAGAACTCGCCGCTTTCGCTCGCCACAAAATAGTAATATTCGGTATCGGCGGGATAGAGCGCCGCGTTGATAGCTTCAATTCCGGGATTGCAGATAGCCCCCGCAGGCAGTCCCTTACATTCATAGGTGTCGTATGCGTTGGTGATCGCCCGCATTTTTTCACTGTTCGAGGAATTTGTCGCGGGCTTAATAACCGCGTCGATATAGGTGTCGGTCGTATCGGACTGAAGCTGAGGATACGTTTCGGGATCGTTTAGGCGGTTATGGAATACCGAGGAAACCATTGCCATATTTTCCTCATTATAGCCCTCCCACTGAATGAGCGAGGCGAGCTTAACGGTATCGTCAAGCGTAAGTCCGAGTTCCGCCATACGCAGTCTCATGCTTCTGGTTATCTTGGAATCGAAGTTGTTAAACATCGTTTCCGCAACGTCCGCAGCGTATTTTGTCGTATCGAAATTCGGACGCTTCTTCAGATCGTCGATAACATAAAATTCGTAGGTATCGGGGAAAATGTAGCCCTCCAGCATATTGAGCCTGTTGGGATCGGGTTTGATATCCTCCTCGAAATCGAACTTATTCAGCTTGTTCTTATAGTATTTTTCAAAATCAACTGCGCGGCAGACATAATTCTCCTCAAGAATTTTTCCGACCTCCGCGGCGGTCAGACCCTCGGGTATCATAACGGTGACCGTCTCAGTGTAATGCTTTTCGGTTGTAAGCACCTCGATAAGGTCATTGTAGCTCATATTCGATGCAAGCGTGTAAATGCCGTTCAAAAAGCCCGTATCCTGCTTGGTGAGCTTCATATATGTTTTCATAAGCACAGGCATTTCGATCACTCCCGCGTCGTGAAGGTGATCCACAATCTCATTAATGCCCATATTCTCGTCGATCTCGAATTCCATCAGCTTGTTAGGCTTGGCAAGTCCGGTTATATCGCGTATTCCGCTGATAACCTGTATCGACAGAATCACGCCCAGAGCCAACGCTCCCGCAGACAGCAGCACCCCGAGGAATATCTGCCCCATAGTTCGCGTGTGGTTGGTGCGCTTTTTCTTGTGCTTCTTTTTGCGCTTGCGGACGGGATTCTCGGCGGGAGGGTATTCCTCGTCATAGGGCAATTCGCCCGCCACCGAGTCCATAAGCAGCGTCTTTGACATATCGTTTGCCGAATTTAGCTCGGTAAACTCGTCGCGCGGGGTTATCCCGTGGTTCGCGCTATCCGAGAGTTTGGGCAGCTGTATACTGTCCATTTCCTGCGTTTTGCCGAAGTCCTCGTCCTCTGTGTTTTCATTATTCTGAAACTGATTTTCGTCCATTATCCGACCTCCGTCAAGTGCCTGTCAAAAATTGTAAGATCCGCCCTTATGTCATGCGGCTCTGCGGGAACGTCACGCTTGAACGAGCTGTAACACAAAATCACGCTGCGTCCCCGAAAATCGCTCAAAAATCTGTCGTAATACCCTCGTCCGTAGCCGAGCCGCAGACCGCAGCCGTCCGCGCACAAAGCGGGAACAACGCACAGCGCGTCCTTATCGGCAAACGCGGGCTTGTCGGGCGGCGGCTCGTCTATCCCGAATTTCCCCTTCTTCAGCTCCGAAATGTCGGTTATGTAGTAAAACGACAGCTCGGTATCTCCGCTTACGGGCAGCGCCACGGGGATTTTCCGTTCAAGACAGTACGCGATAAGCCGCCGCGTATCGACCTCGATATCGGTGGAAGCGTAGGTAAACACCGCCCCTACATTGTCGGCATACGGCTTAAGCTGCTCGAAAATATCCTCGTCGGCAGCGTTTTTTTCAGCCGCGCTCATCGTCCTTCGCCGCTCTATAAGCTCGCGGCGGAGCTGCTTTTTCAATTCGCGCATTGGATAGCCGCGCGAACCTTGTCCGAACGCTCTTTGCCGCACAGCACGCGTACCAATTCCAACCCGAACTCAATTGCCATACCCGCTCCCGCCGCAGTAGTGAAAATGCCGTCCGTGACAACCTTTTTATCGGAGAGCTTTGCCCCGCTCAGAAATTTCTCATAACCCGGGAAACAGATTGCTTCTTTGCCCTCCAGCAATCCCTTTTTACCGAGAATTGACGGAGCGGCGCAGATAGCTCCTATCGGAATGCTGTTTTTTACGCAGTAATCCACCGACGCCTGAACCACGGGATCAGCCTCGATATTCAGTGTTCCCGGCATACCGCCCGGCAGCACTATCATCTCCAGACGTTCGTCCAACTCCACCTGCATATCGGTCATATCGCACAGCACGGGTATGCCGTGAGAGCTTTTCACCGCGTCGTTCTTAATTCCGACCGTGACCACGTCGAGCTCCGCACGGCGCAGCATATCTATTGGTGCGATAGCCTCAGTTTCCTCAAATCCGTCAGCTAAAAAAACATAAATCATAGTTGATCTCCTCCAAACGTTATTACAAACTTTTCCTCAAGAAAAACCGGGTGATACGACAATTTTGCCTTGCGCAGACCCTCCGCGCCCGTATCCTCCTCGCGGTTAATATACTTGTACTTTCCGCCGAGCGACTTGACGAACTCGCGGTTCACCGCCGTGTACGCGCCCTGAAACTCTCGCAGCGCTTTTTCAACATGAACAACGAAGCAGTCCTCCGACGACCTCTCGCCGAACGTGAACGCCTGTACCTCGCCGTTTACGCGGAGCACGCCGCCGGTATACCCCAACTCGCCGTAATGCTTGAACGAACACTCCACGATGCAAAGCTCCTCGCGCTTGCTCTCGGCAAGCTCAGACATCTCGCATTTGTCGACGTTCTCCGAACGCCAGCGATCGTTCATCTCCTTGCATTCAGCGATGTTGTCGGCGGTAAGCGGTTCAAAGCTCCAATCGTTCTCATAAAATCGGTTAAGATGATTGCGCTTGCCGTGATATTTCTTCCCCGCGAGGTTCTCCAGATCCTCCGCAAGGTACACATAATCGCAGATATCGCGATTTAAAACGGCTTTCGCGTTCGGGTATGTTTCCGTCAGCCTTTGCGTAATGTCCTTGTTGGCGACTATCGTAAGCGGAATGTCTTTTTCCGCGCAGTATTCGCGCAGCAGTCCGACAGCGTTTTTCATATCTCCGCCGCCTGCGGGGTAAATAAACCGTGTTCCTTTTCCGCTGCCGTTTTTGACGAAATAAAATCCCTCTGCGAAACAAACCTCAACGTTATAGACGTTGCGCCACACGAAATTATTCCCGAACGTATACTCGCAGCCGCGAAAATCAGATTCTGCCAATAGTTCGCGTGCCTTTTCCATATCGGATAACTCAATTCTTTTAAATTCCGTTTCAGCCATTTTTTAACAAATTCCTCATCATATCGCAAATCTGCATATAAACATCCTCAATAGCAAGCGGATGATCTCCCTCGGCGCAGTTGATGATCTGCCATCCGCACTGATCTGCGGTATACATAGCGCTCCTGCGGCACTCCTCCAGAAATTTTATGTCCGCCTCGTGAATATCCTTTCGGCTCTCGTCTCCGTCATAGCGCTCCTTGAGGAGCTTCTGGGATATTTCGATCGGCATATCGAGATAAATTACCATATCGGGTTCGGGCAGTCCCAGCTTCACATACTCAAACTTCATAAGCCAGTTCAGGAAGCTCTCATGGTTTTCGGGCGGCAGCTTTGCAAGCTGATAAATTGCGTTGGACGTGGTGTATCGCCCCGAGAGAATAACTCCGCCGTCCTCGTAAAAATCGCGCCAGTCGGTCATATAACTGATATATCTGTCGACGGCGTACATTGCCGAAGCGGCATATGCGCCGTTGATTCCCTCGCACGGTATCTCGCCTTTAAGGTACTCCGAGATCAGCTTTCCGCTTGTCGCCTTGTAATTGGGAAAGCTGACCGCGCGGCATTTCACGCCGCTGTCCTTGAGATAACTATCGGCAAGCTCGAGCTGCGTGGATTTTCCGCAGCCGTCCAATCCCTCTAAAACAATAACTTTTCCTTTTCCCATATTTTACCTGCTCTCATAACATAATAATACATATATATTGTACCATAAAAATGTAATTTAGTCAATAATTACGAAAAATTTTCAGTAAAAAAACAAAAACGCCTTGGGAAATCAAGCCCGAAAGCGTTCGCAATACTATTCCGATAAAAGGCGGCAGGCGTATCCGACGTGAACGAACCCCGACTTGCGGTAAAAATCGAGCAGTCCGTCCTCGCAGATAACATAAACTCTGCTCTCGGAAAGCTCCGCGCAGACCGCCGAAATAAGCCGCCGTGCGTTTCCGCGTCCGCGTTTTTCGGGGAGCGTCGCAATTTGCGAAAGCAGCGCCTCACCGTTAATGTCATGCTGAATTGCAAGCACAGAGCCGTCCAGCCTGCGGAACCGCGTTACACCGTGCCGCGTCCTGTGCGACATATCAAGGTACCAGGGCTCGTATTCGATATCGAAAGCGGTTTTCAGCACGCCGTAAACGTCGCCGAGCGGCGGCTCCGTTTCGATATCGCACGGCACGGCACTACTCTTAAACCGCATTACATTCACCTTTTCAAGACGGCACGGCAGCAACCTTGACAAGCGCTCGCCCGCAGTTTCCGAGCAGAATATCTCCGCAAATCCGCAGAACACGAAAAACTCCGCAAGCTCCTCAAAACCGCATACTCCGCACTCGGACAGCACAAAACCACCGTTCAATTCCGCGAGGAACGCACATCCCGCGTGAAATTCCCCGACGTAAAAGCGGCAGAAATCGTATTTCAGCCCATAGCAAAACAGAAGCGCGCGAATTTTCTGCGCTTCGATACCGTGTTTCGGTAGTCCGTCCAACTCCCCGTCCGTCTGCGCGCGCCTTATCATAACTCGCCGACAGCCGAAAGCATCAAGTCCGCAAGCGCCTTGACCGCCTCAAAGTCGCTCATCTTGATGACGCATGACGGCGAGTGCAGATACCTGCATGGCACGGAGATCGCACAGGTGCGCACCCCGCCCGCGCTTACGTGGATAGCGCCGCTGTCGTTGCCGCCCGCAACCAAAGTTTTGGTCTGCACGGGGATACCGTTCGCCTTTGCGGTCTCGAATGCCAGCGAATACAGTCCGCGGTCATAAACGGTGCTTCTGTCCATAAAGGACACCACCGCGCCCTTTCCGAGCTCGCAGACGCGCCTTGAACCCGAAACTCCCGCAACATCACAGGCTGTCGTGGTCTCCAGAACTACCGCGATATCGGGAGCAACCGTGAAAGCCGCCGCCCTTGCGCCTCGCGTTCCGACCTCCTCCTGCACAGTGAACGCGTACCACGCGTCATATTCGGGTTCGCCGTTTATCATATCCATCATAATAAGGCAGCCCGCGCGGTCGTCAATAGCCTTGCCCTTGATGAAACCGTCGCCGAACTCAAAGAAGTCCGCGTCAAAATAGGCATAGCTGCCGCGCGGAGCAAGCCGCTCCGCGTCCTCGCGAGTTGACGCGCCGACATCAATATACAACTCGCCGAAATCGGGAATTTTTTTTCGCTCGTCCGCGGACTGCTGATGTATCGCTTTCGTTCCGATAACGCCTGAAACGCCGCTTTCAAGGGTCACTCCCCTGCCGAGCGCGACGGCGGGATTTATGCCGCCCACCGCGCCGAAGCTCAGAAAACCGTCCTCGTCCGCGTCGGTTATCATAAAGCCGACCTCGTCCATGTGCGCAGCGAACATTATTTTGCGTTTCGGGGTTTTCTTTCCCTTTTTGAACACGATAAGATTGCCGAGATTATCCGTGAAAACCTCGTCAGCGCGGATATTCGCGCATATAAACTCACGCACCAGAGCCTCATCGCCCGACGCGCCGTTCAACAAGCACAGCTCTTTCAGTCTGTCAAGCATTTTCCGCACCTCCCGCGTATTCGGCGATAAGCCTTGCGGTTGCCGAAATGTCATTTAAATCTACAGTCTCAACGGAAGTGTGCATATACCGTATCGGGAATGAAAGCGTGCAGCATTTCGCGCCCTTGCCCGCGACGGCGATTTCGTCCGCGTTTGTGCTCGTGAGATCTGGCATTACCTCGCTTGTAAAAGGGATATTACGGCTCTTTGCGAGTTCCCGCAGCGCGTTCGACATCTCCTTATCAAGACACGGCGAAAAGCCTATCATAACGCCGCTGCCGAGCTTTGCCGTCTCCTTTGGATCGCTGTCGGGAGTTCCTCCGAACGATACGTCGACCGCTATAGCCTCGTCGGCTTGTATGCGGAACGCCGCCTGTTTCGCGCCGCGCGAACCTGTTTCCTCCTGTGCCGAGAAGCACACCGCCAGATCGTACCTCAAAGGCTTGCCTTTAAGTATATCAAGCGCTTCCAGAATTGCGCATACCCCGCTGCGGTCGTCCACCGCAGGCGCGGAAATTAGACTGCCGCAAAGCTCGCGGAAACGCGAATTGACCGTAACGCGGTCGCCGAGGGAAATAACCTCCTCCGCCTGCTCTTTTGTCATTCCGACATCAATCGAAATATCGCCGATCTCGGGCGTTTTATTGTCCTTGGAAACGTGCGGCGGCAGCGTGGAAACAACACCCTGTACAGCTCTTTTTCCGTGAATGGTAACGGACTGCGCAAGATACGTCTTTATATCGGGAGAGCCGCACGCGCCAACGCTTAAAAAGCCCTTGTCGCCAATATAGGTCACGATCAGACCCACGCTGTCGATATGCGCGTCAAGAAGCAGTGTTTTCGCGTTCGGTCTTCCGCATTTTATAAAGCCCGTCACGTTCCCGAAATCGTCGACGGAAATGCCGTCCGCGTATTGTGACAAAAACTCCGCAGCCTTACTGGAAGCGGAAAACTCGTCGCCCGAAACGCCTGTCTCCTCAGTCAGCGCCTTGAGCGCCGCTTTAATATCCAAAACAATTCACTTCCTATTTCAGAAAATTATTTTTTATGTCGGCGAGGTTAAAATTGTATCCCTTGAAGTTCATCGTTTCCAGCTTCAGCCAGACAAGCTCGCTCGGAAAACCCAGATTTGCCGCCAGAACGTCCATGCTGTTGCAATAGGACACCTCGTCCAGAACGCTCTCGTCGGATATCAACACGCACGCTGCGAACAGATTAGCCTCGCGCTCGGTCTTGTCGCTGCTGAGGAAAAGCGTATTCTCGCGTATGCCGCCCGCCGAAAGCTCGCGGTGCAGCATATCGTGACCCAGCTCGTGAGCGCACACCACCGCCTTTGTCGTCCTGTCCAACTCGTCGTTCACAACAATATAGCGGCAGCCGTTCTCGCAGATATAAAAGCCCTTAAGCCCGCCCAGATGGCGGTACCACACCTTCGCTCCCGAATTTTCGGCGGTCTCGAAAATGTTTCTTCCGCCGAATTCTTCAAGGATTTCCTCCGCCTTTTCGATAATATGGCGCATTATTACTTCCCGCTCTTAAGAGAATCCTCGTAGATCTCGGTCAGGCAGCGCATAAGGTTGGTCTTGTCCTCGTCTGAAAGGGAGTTGCCCGCCAACAGACCGCGCGACTGCACAAGGAATTTCATTGCGGCAGTGGGATCCTGTCCCTTGTCGGTAATTCTCTTGATAAAACGCTCCTCAATAGTGAGCTCCATATCAATGTTGTCGTCCGCGAGAAACTCGGGCGTTACGTCAAGCTGCTTTGCAATTTTTTCGAGAACGCTCTTTCTGGGCTTGCGCGTGCCGCTCATATAATAAGCGAACGCGCGGTATGTAATGCCCACGCTCTCCGCGAAATCCACGCGTCTTATGCGTCTTCTGTTAAGCATAATATCCAGTTTTTCATTCATCTTCATAACGTATATCCTCCTGAAAATATGTCTTTGTAATTTGAAAATTACAGACATTCACACTTATATTATATCAGTGAACATCAAATTTGTCAAGACCCGCCGGCAAAATTATTTTATTCATTATTTTGCATATAATCCACTAAAAAGAAGATTATCACAAAAAATATTCAAAAAAACTGCATATTATTGAATAATATTCCGTTTTATGAATAAAACTACTTGACATTTTTTAAAAAAGGTGTATAATAGCTATTGTAAATATTATTCCAAAAGGAGACTTTTATTATGGCACAGGAGATCAAAAAAGTTATTTTAGCATATTCGGGCGGTCTGGATACGTCCATTATCATTCCGTGGCTGAAAGAAACATACGAGGGCTGCGAGGTAATATGCGTTGCGGGCAACGTGGGGCAGGACGCGGAGCTGGAGGGTCTTGAGGAGAGAGCCAAGAAAACGGGCGCTTCCAAGCTCTACATCGAGGATATCCAGGACGAATTTGTAAACGACTTCGTTTTCCCGACGCTGAAAGCGGGGGCGAAGTATGAGGGCTATCTGCTTGGCACGTCGTTCGCGCGTCCCCCTATTGCGAAGAGACTTGTCGAGATCGCGAAGAAAGAGAACGCGGACGCTATCTGCCACGGCTGCACGGGCAAGGGCAACGATCAGGTGCGCTTTGAGCTGACGATAAAGGCGCTCGCTCCCGAGCTGAAGATAATCGCGCCGTGGAGAATTTGGGATATCAAATCGCGCGACCAGGAGATCGACTATGCGGAGGCGCATAACGTTCCGATAAAAATTAACCGCGAGACCAACTACTCCAAGGATATGAACCTCTGGCATCTTTCGCACGAGGGTCTCGACCTCGAGGATCCCGCGAACGAGCCGCAGTACAACAAGCCCGGTTTTCTGGAGCTTGGAGTTTCGCCCGAGCAGGCTCCCGACAAGCCCACCTACATCACCATTCACTTTGAAAAGGGCATTCCGACCGAACTGAACGGCGAGAAAATGGACGGCGTGAAGCTCATCAAGACGTTGAACAAGCTCGGCGGCGAGAACGGTATAGGTCTGTTTGATGTTGTGGAGAACCGTCTGGTAGGCATGAAGTCGCGCGGCGTTTACGAGACACCCGGCGGCACTATCCTGTATCATGCGCACGAGGTTCTGGAAACTATCTGCCTTGACAAGGAGACCCAGCACTACAAGGCGGGTCTTGCGCAGAAGTACGCGGATATCGTGTACAACGGACAGTGGTATACACCGCTCCGCGAGGCTATGGACGCTTTCGTCGACAAGACCCAGGAGACCTGCACGGGCGACGTTAAACTCAAGCTCTACAAAGGCAACATCATCAACGCAGGCGTAACTTCTCCATACACCCTGTACAGCGAAGATTTCGCTTCGTTCGGCGAGGACAACGTCTACGACCAGAAGGATAGTGCGGGCTTTATTAACCTGTTCGGTCTGCCTATCAAGGTCAAGGCGCT
>CAJTTH010000003.1:80489-123733 GCA_910579125.1 uncultured Oscillospiraceae bacterium
ATCAGGCATTAACAGCTTCTTATCCTTTGAAATCGGAGAGAAACAAGTAAGAACCTGTTCTGCGATTTTCATTCAAAGCGGGAAACGGCTTTTCCCGCTTTGATACGTTTTAATACATTCGATATTTTAATACCGATAGATATGATGGCTCATAAACCGAGCCTGCGGGCAGTCTCATTTTTATTTTCCGGCGGGATATAACGCTAAATTGTCCGGAAGTAATTTGAAATGATTTATTCGGAGGTTTTTTGATATGGCAATGATGTGGGCGGGGAGATTTTCCAAGGAGGTCGACAGCAAGGTGAACGCTTTCAACTCCTCGATAGCGTTCGACGCGAGAATGTACAGGCAGGATATCGCGGGCAGCATTGCTCACGCGACCATGCTTGGAGAAAAGAGCATAATAAGTATGAGCGACAGCCTGGAGCTTATCGGCGGCTTAAAGGAAATTCTTGCGGATATCGAGAGCGGAAAGCTGGAATTTGACCCCAACGCCGAGGATATCCATATGTTTATCGAAGCGGAGCTTACAAAGCGGCTCGGCGACGTGGGAAAGCGTCTGCATACCTCACGTTCTCGAAACGATCAGGTGGCGCTCGATATTCGGCTGTATCTGCGCGACGAGATCGCCGAGACTAAAAAGCTGATAAAGGAGCTTATTGAAACGCTCTGCAAGATCGCAAAAGAACATGCCGACACCATTATGCCGGGGTATACTCACTTGCAAAGAGCGCAGCCGATTACGTTCGGTCATCATCTTATGGCGTATGCGCAGATGCTGCTGCGCGATCTTGACAGGCTGAACGATACCGAGAAGCGTATGAACGTTTGTCCGCTCGGGAGCTGCGCGTTGGCGGGTACGACATACGATATCGACCGCGAACGCACATCCTCCCTGCTCGGAATGAATTATCCCATGGCAAATTCGTTGGACGGCGTTTCCGACCGCGATTTCTGCATTGAACTTGCGAGCGCACTGGCTATCTGTATGATGCATTTGTCGAGGTTCTCCGAGGAAATAATTATGTGGTGCTCGTGGGAGTTCAAGTTTATCGAGCTGGACGACGCGTTTTCAACGGGTTCGAGCATAATGCCGCAGAAGAAAAACCCCGACGTTACCGAGCTTATTCGCGGAAAGACCGCGCGCGTTATCGGCGACAATATGACCCTGCTCACCATGATGAAAGGTCTGCCGCTTGCGTATAATAAGGATATGCAGGAGGACAAGGAAGCAATTTTCGACGCGGTTGACAATATCAAACTCTGTCTTGTGACGTTTATCCCCATGCTCGACACTATGAGGGTGCTCAAGAACAATATGCGCGCGGCGGCGGCTAAAGGCTTTATTAACGCGACCGACTGCGCGGACTATCTCGTTAAAAAGGGTATGCCGTTCCGTACAGCATATAAGATCACAGGAGGACTCGTGGCGCTGTGTATTTCCAAGAATACCACGCTCGAGGAGCTGCCAATCGAGGACTACAAGCAACAGAGCGAGCTTTTTGAGGACGACGTTTACGCGGCGATAAGTCTTGATACCTGCGTCAAGGAGCGCAAATCGTTCGGCGGACCGTCACCCGAGAGCGTTCTCGCGCAGATCGAGAGCGTTAAGAAAATTTTGGAAACGCTGTAAAATGGAAAAATACGTTTATATGTACGGACAGATAATGTCCACGCAGAGTTTTCTTTTAAAGGACTTCCCAGCTCCCGACGGGTATGGGGAGATCAAGGAGCACTATCACCTTGTCGGCGGCGAAACGGGAACTGCTTCGGCGGTTCTGGCGGCGCTTGGCGTGAGGGTCAAGCTCGGCGGAACGCATCTGGGAACGCTCAACAAAGCGCTTATCGCCGACTATTTCAAGGATATCGCAGACGTTTCGGAGCTTGTACAAGAGGATTTTGACGGCGTTGTCGACTATGTGTTTATTGACAAAAATACGCGCACCTGCTTCGGCGAATGGGAAAAGCTCTACGGCAGAGAAAAGCCGTTTTACGATCCGCCTTGCGAAAACTCAATAAAGAACGCGGAATGCTGCGGTATCGACCCGTATTTTTTCGGCGATATGTCCGCAGAGCTTTGCCGAAAGCACGGCAAGCCTTACGTGACGATCGACTGCGCTTTTGACAGCTATATTCACAAATATTGCGCGGTAAATACGGTTTCTCATCAGCATTTAGAGGAGCATTACCCCGATATGAGCTTTGAGGAGCTGCTCAAGCTCTATACCGACAACACGAACGGTCTGGTGATATTCACCATGGGAGAAAAGGAGCTTATGTATGGCAGAAAAGGACAGCCGCCCAAGCGGTTCAAGCCCTACTCTCTTGACGTAGTTTCAACACTGGGCGCGGGCGACAGCTTTAAAGCGGGCGTGGTTTACGCGCTGTTCAACAAGATGAGCGACGATAATACTGTGAAATTTGCGAGCGCAGTTGCGGGTATCGCCTGTACGAAATATCCCATTGCGCTTTATCCCCCGACATTATCCGAGGTCAAGGCGCTTACAGAAACGAGGAAAGACTATGACAAAAATATATATTGACGGACAAGAGGGCACTACGGGGCTGAAAATTCTCGAGCGTTTCAAGGGCAGAAACGACATTGATCTGCTCCGCATTGACGAGGATAAGCGCAAGGATAACGACGAGCGCAAGCGCATGATAAACTCCTCGGATTTTACGTTCCTTTGTCTGCCCGACGCTGCGGCGCGCGAGGCTGCCGCAATGGCGGATGGGAACGTCCGGGTTATTGACGCGTCAACGGCGCACCGAACCAACCCCGACTGGGCATACGGGTTCCCCGAGCTTGGCAGGGATTTCCGCGAAAAGATAGCGAAAAGCAGCCGCGTCGCCGTTCCGGGATGCTACGCGAGCGGTTTTGCGTCTATGGTCTATCCGCTTGTGAAGCTCGGCATTATACCCGCCGATTATCCCGTTGCGGCGCATGCCGTTTCGGGTTACAGCGGCGCGGGAAAAAAGGCTATCGCGGTTTATGAGAGCGCCGACCGCCCCGACGAATTTGACAGCCCTCGGCAATACGCGCTCACGCAGCAGCACAAGCACCTCCCCGAAATGCAGAAGATATGCGGTCTGGAGTACGCTCCCGCGTTTAATCCGCTCATCTGCGACTTTTTCAGCGGAATGGTGGTCTCACTGCCGCTGCATACGCGTCTGCTGGCGAAAAAGTACGGCGTTGACGATATCCGCAAGGCGCTTGCCGAATACTACGCAGAATCGTACTTTGTAAAAGTAATGCCCGAGGGAGAACCCGAGGACGGCTTTATCGGCTCTAACAATCTTAGCGGCACCAACTTTATGGAAATATTTGTAAACGGTAATGACGAACGGCTCATAATCTGCTCACGGCTGGATAACTTAGGTAAGGGCGCAAGCGGCGCGGCGGTGCAGTGCCTTAACATTATGATGGGAATTGACGAGAAAACGGGGCTGATTTGACTTATGTATTTTGATGAATTGAACTTTTCGCTTCCGGATGATATTATTCTTGAAATAAAATTCTTTAAGCGTGAGGAATTTTATTCTTTGATGTTTAATAATAAAGAATATGTTATCGTTGCAGAGGATTATGTAAAAAATCTCATTGGCGTTGATGGTTACGGCAGGGTTTATTTCCTTGACCCTTGCGATATCAGTTCCGGCAAAAAAGTCGAAATATACACCGCAAAGGATCTTTCAACTTTTTGTGCTGAATTGATGCTTTTTAAAAATTGTGACCCTCTTCCCATAAACGCTTCTGATGAGATGATCGAGGCAAGCGCTCAACAATTTGCAAGGAAACTGGAGAGTTTAGACAAGGACGCGTTGTCTGACAGTGAAAACTTCTGGTCGCTGATAGTAGAGCAATTAGAGGACGGTTTGCTGTAATGACACATGAGGAAATATTGGAACATTGTCTTGCGAAAAAAGGGGCTTATCAGGATTCCCCTTTCGGCGATAATTCGATTTGCGTAAAGGTCAAAAAGCGCATTTTCGCGCAGTTGTTTTTCCTTAAAGGCGAACCTATGTTCACGTTTAACGGAGACGCGCTCACGGGCGAATTTTACCGCAAAATGTTCCCCGACGACGTGAAACGCGGCTATCACTGTCCGCCTGTTCAGCAGCCGTATTTCAATACGGTAAATCTTCGCGGCGGCGTTCCCGATGAGGAAATTATCCGAATGATCGACAGCTCGTATGAATATGTGGTGAGCAAGCTCACGAAAAGGCTTCAAAATGAACTGAAAAACGAATAATTTTTTGAGAGGTTTTTAAAATGGTTAAATTTGAAAATTATGAATTTGTGGACGGCGGCGTTTGTGCCGCCGAGGGATTTACCGCGGGCGGCGTTATCGCTGGGATAAAGACGGGCAACACCACAAAGCGCGACCTCGCGATGATATACTGCGCCGAGCGCTGCAAGACAGCCGCGCTGTTCACCTCGAACAAGGTCAAAGGCGCGCCGATCATCGTGTCCAAGGAGCATTTAAAGGACGGGTATGCACAGGCGGTAATCGTGAACAGCGGCAATGCGAACACGTGTAATCCCGACGGCATTGAGATTGCCGAGGAAATGTGCGAGCTTACCGCTCAGGCGCTCGATATTGACGCGGACGACGTTCTTGTGGGGTCGACGGGTGTTATCGGACAGAAGCTCGACATCAAGCCCATACGCATTATGATACCCACGCTTGCGAAATCGCTTTCAACGAAAAACTGCGGCGACGCGGTCGAGGCGATAATGACGACCGATACGCGCAAAAAGGAAATCGCGGTGGAGTTCGAGCTTGACGGCAGAAAGTGCCACGTCGGCGGCATCTCCAAGGGCAGCGGCATGATAAACCCGAATATGGCGACAATGCTCGCGTTCATCACAACGGACGTCGCGATCGCACGCGAGCTGCTCGAAAAGGCGCTCCGCAAGGTGAACTGCCTCACATACAATATGGTGAGCGTCGACGGCGACACATCCACCAACGACACGCTTATTCTGATGTCCTCGGGACTTGCGAAAAACAGCGAAATTATATGCGAGGACAAGAACTACGAGATATTTGAGAACGCTCTGTACGCGGTAATGATGAACCTTGCACGCGAGACCGCGCGCGACGGCGAGGGTGCTACAAAGCTCATTGAGTGTATTGTAAACGGCGCACCGAGCGAAAAGGCGGCGAGAGCGGCGGCGAAATCGGTAATTTCATCAAATCTCGTAAAGGCTGCACTGTTCGCGGCGGACGCGAATTGGGGACGTATTCTCTGTGCGCTGGGCTATGCGGACGCGGATTTCGATATCGAAAAGGTTTCAGTTGAACTGGCAAGCTCCAAGGGCAAGCTCACCGTTTGCGCAGAGGGCGCGGGAATCGCGTTCTCGGAGGAAACTGCGGCGGAAATTCTATCCGAGGACGAGGTCAAGATACTGGTTGACTTGCGCGACGGAGAATACAGCGCTATCGCTTGGGGCTGCGATCTGACGTTCGATTACGTCAAGATTAACGCCGAATACAGGACCTAAGGAGAAAGGACTATGCTTATTCCGGGGCATCTTGAAAAAATACTCCGCGTAAGCGAATACGATGACCGAGGCACGCTGACCGGAAATATCGTCTGCGAATGCGGGTGCAAAACGTTCGGGATAAGGTATTTCGGCAAGAATTATCCGCCTCACTGCGTAGGCGTTCAAGCGGTCGAAGACAACAGGTACGCGCTTGTTGTAAAAGCATCGTGCCGTAACTGCGGCAGGGAGTTTGAGCTTTTCGATTTTGCCGAGCACGCATACGACGGTTTTATCTGCGGCGACGGGGTCTCCGTTCCCGACAGTGAACTTGTTGACGCTGCCGCCGATGACGAGCGTGATTTTGAAGTCGAAATGTCGATAGAGTTTGACGACGAGGAGCAGTTCACCGAGGAGATGATCGAAAATCCGCCCGACGGAATGAGTTTTACCGCAGACAACCGCGTGAATATATGGAGCTGGGTGGTTATCAACCTGAAATGCTCCGAAAGCGGCAAAAAGCTTAAGGATTTTGTAAATTGCGAATTGGCATAAAGGAGCAGAAAAATGCAGATAGATTATGATGTAAGAGCAAACGTGATGATAGAGGCTCTGCCCTATCTTCAGAAATACAACAACAAGGTCGTCGTGGTGAAATACGGCGGCAACGCAATGACCAACGACAGGCTCAAGCACGCCGTTATGGAGGATATCGTTATGCTGTCGACGGTCGGCATTAAGGTCGTGCTGGTTCACGGCGGCGGTCCCGAGATTAACGATATGTTAAAGCGCGTCGGCAAGGAGAGCAAGTTCGTAAACGGACTGCGCTACACCGATGAAGAAACCGTGGACATTGTGCAGATGGTGCTCGCGGGCAAGGTCAACAAGGACTTGGTCTCCATGCTGGAAAGCCACGGCGGTACGGCTATCGGGCTTTGTGGTCTGGACGGCAATCTTATCGAAGCGGAGCAGCTTGACCCCGACCTTGGGCTTGTCGGCGAGATAACCGATGTCAATCCGCAAATCATATGCAACGCGCTTGACAACGGATATATCCCCGTTATCTCGACGATAGGACGCGGCAAGGACGGTACGGTCTACAACATCAACGCGGACACCGCCGCCGCGCGTATCGCCGCCGAAATGGGCGCTCCGTCGCTTATTCTGCTGACGGATATCAAGGGCTTGCTCGAGGATAAGGACGACGAAAACACCATTATCCGCACCGTGGGTGTGAGCGAGGTGCCGTTCCTGAAAAAACAGGGTATAATCACAGGCGGCATGATACCAAAGATAGACTGCTGCGTGGAGGCCGTTCGGCGCGGCGTTAAACAGGCGAATATCATTGACGGGCGCATTCCGCACTCCATTCTTATCGAGCTTCTGACTGACATAGGCGCGGGCACTATGATAATTGCGTGAGGTGAGCGTTATGGGAACTATTGAACAATTCAACAAATATGTAATGCACTCCTACGGCAGATACGACCTCGTTATGGACAAGGGCGAAGGTCGCCGCGCCGAGGACGAGGACGGCAAGGAATACATAGATTTCGGCTCAGGCATCGGCACGAACTCCCTTGGATACTGCAATGAGGACTGGGTGAACGCAGTCTGCGAACAGGCGCGCAAGCTCCAGCATACCTCGAACTACTACTACACCAAGGTGCAGGCGGATTTCGCGAAAGCGCTCTGCGAAACGACGGGATACACCGATATGTTCTTCGGGAACTCGGGCGCGGAGGCTAACGAATGCGCTATCAAGATCGCGAGAAAGTACAGCTTCGATAAGTACGGCAAGGGTCGCCACAACATAATCACGCTTGTGAACTCGTTCCACGGGCGGACGCTCTGTACGCTTTCCGCGACGGGACAGGACGTTTTCCACAACTACTTTTTCCCTTTCGTGGAGGGCTTTGTGAACGTCGAGGCAAACAATATCGTCGACCTGCGCGCTAAGCTCGACGATACTGTGTGCGCGGTAATGTTCGAGTATATTCAGGGCGAGGGCGGCGTAATGCCGCTGGAACAGACATTTGTCGATGAGATCTACAGGCTCTGCGCCGAAAAGGACGTGCTGACTATCGCGGACGAGGTGCAGACGGGCGTCGGCAGAACGGGAAAGTTCCTTGCGGGAGATAATTTCGGTCATAAGGCGGACTTGACTACGCTTGCAAAAGGGCTTGCTGGCGGCGTGCCTATCGGCGTGTGCCTGTCGGGTGAAAAGTGTGCAGATGTGCTCACTCCCGGAACGCACGGCTCGACGTTCGGCGGAAATCCAATCTGCTGCGCGGGCGGTCTGGCAGTGCTGAACAAGGTCAACTCCGAGGGATTTCTCGGTGAAATTGCGGCAAAGGGCGAATATATCCGCGAAAAGCTGATGAAAATCTCCGAGGTGAAGTCCGTTTCGGGAATGGGCTTGATGATCGGTATAGAGATGAGAACCAAGTCCGCCGCGGACGTTGTAAAGGCTGCTCTCGGCGAGGGACTGCTGCTGCTCACCGCAAAGACCAAGGTGCGCTTGCTGCCGCCGCTTACGATCACTTATGAGGAGATCGACAAGGGGCTGGCGATACTGACGGAGCTGCTGAAATGAACAAGTGGT
Organism: uncultured Oscillospiraceae bacterium; assembly: GCA_910579125.1. Taxonomy (GTDB): domain Bacteria; phylum Bacillota; class Clostridia; order Oscillospirales; family Ruminococcaceae; genus CAG-115. The sequence goes on from CAJTTH010000003.1 coordinate 88,583, forward strand.
ACGATGAGGAGTATGGCTTTACCGTTGAGGTCATTGCCGTTTCGCATGACGGCAGAACCGAGGGTCGCTGCCGCAACGGCGACGAGGTAGGCGACATTTACCGCTGCACCTACGACTGCCCCGTGAACCAAAACGGGCGCGGGTTCTGCCAGAAAGCGATGACGTATCTGTTTCCTATGCTCGAGGCGGTACGGAGCGGCGGCGATCTGCGGCGGATAGGCGGCTTCTCCCCTTTCGGGAACGTTATCGACGATCCGCACGTTAAGGAGTTTGTATGCCCCGACGGTGTGGTGACGTTCAGGCTCACCGCCGAAAAGCTTGGCGGCGAAAATTTCCACACAGGCGGCTTTTACAAGGACTGAAAGGAGAACGATATGTCCGAGCTTACCGCAATGATGAATATAGGCAAGGAAATGGCGCGAAAACTGACGTCGGTCGGGATTGATACTCCCGAAAAGCTGATTAAGCTCGGCTCTATGGGAGCGTTCCGAAAGCTGAAGGAAACGTACCCGCAAGTGTGTCTTGTTCACCTGTATACCCTTGAGGGCGCGATATACAACACCGAATACAACAGGCTCTCCGAGGAAAAGAAAAAGGAGCTGAAGGCGTTCAGCGACTCTCTGAAAGAGGATTGCAATGGCTAAGGTGATAATGACTTGCGGCAAGATATGTAGCGGAAAAAGCACTTATGCCGAGCGCTTGCGGCGTGAACACGGCGCGGTGCTGCTCTCAATCGACGAAATAATGCTGGCGGTGTTCGGGCAGAACGTCGGCGAAATGCACGATGAATACGTTTCGAGGACGGAGAAATATTTGTTTGGCAAGTCGCTGGAAATTATTAACAGCGGAATAAACGTCGTTCTTGACTGGGGCGTTTGAACTAAAGCCGAGCGTGACGAAGCGAGAGCATTCTACAAATCACGCGGTATTGAATACGAGCTGCATTATATCGATGTTTCGGACGAGGTATGGCGCGAGCGTATTGAAAAACGGAATAACGATATCGCTAAGGGTGAGCTTTCCGCGTACTTTGTCGACGACGGGCTTGCCGCGAAATTCGGGGCGATATTTGAGCCGCCGTCCGATGATGAGATCGACGTGAGGATAACGACAGAAGGTAAACAATGGAATTTATAAAATCAAGTGAAATCAAAGCAATGTCAAATCCCGGGGTAGTTTCGTGGCAGTTGCTGAACCCCGACAACTCGGCAAGCACACGCGTTACGATAACCGAGGTGCATCTTGAAGCGGGCGCAAGTCAGCCGCGGCATATTCACGAAGCGTCAGAGCAGATATGGTACGCGCTGAAAGGCTCGGGAAAGCTGCTGCTCGAGGACGGTGCCGAAAAGCCGTTTGAGGCGGGAGACGTGGTTCGTTTCGCCGATAAGGACGTTCACGGTCTGCTGAACGACGGCGGCAGGGAATTTGTGTACGTTTCGGTCACCGCGCCGCCCATTCATTTCGGGTACGCATATCAAAAGGAAAAAAAATATGAACATCAGAAAAATGACGATCGCCGACTATGACAAGGTTTACGCGCTCTGGCTGTCCTGTAAGGGCATGGGGCTGAATAATCTTGACGATTCGCGCGAGGGCATAGCGCGCTTTCTGGAGCGCAATCCTGAAACCTGCTTTGTCGCGGAGGACGGCGGTATCGTCGGCGTGATAATCGCGGGGAACGACGGACGGCGCGGATATATCTACCATACCGCCGTAGACCCCGAATACCGCAGAAACGGCATTGCGAGGGCGCTTGTGAACTCCGCGCTCGGAGCGCTGCAAGGCTTGGGAATAAACAAGACCGCGCTGGTCGTGTTTGACCGCAACGCCGACGGCAACGCGTTCTGGGAGCGCATGGGCTTTACTTCGCGCGGCGATCTTATTTACAGAAACAAGGCGTTGACGGAAATAGTCAGGATAGACACTTAATTTCCGTTTATATAAACTTAACTTTGAAAGGAAAAACTGAAATGAAGCATTTATTGAAACTGTTGGATCTCAGCACGGACGAGATCATCGACATTCTGAACCTTGCCGACCAGCTCAAATACGAGCAGAAGCACGGTATTCCCCACCACCATTTAAAGGGTATGACCCTCGGAATGATTTTCCAGAAGTCCTCCACGAGAACACGCGTTTCGTTTGAAACGGGTATGTACCAGCTCGGCGGTCAGGCGCTGTTCCTGTCCTCGCGCGACCTCCAGATAGGACGCGGCGAGCCTGTTCAGGACACCGCGCGCGTACTGTCGCGCTACCTCAGCGGCATTATGATACGCACGTTTGAACAATCCGAGGTCGAGAACCTTGCAGAATACGGAAGTATCCCGATCATCAACGGCTTGACGGACTTCTGCCACCCGTGTCAGGTGCTCGCCGACTTACAAACTATCCGCGAATACAAGAACAAGCTCGACGGGTTGAAGTTCTGCTACATCGGCGACGGCAATAATATGGCGAACTCGCTTACCGTGGGCTGTCTTAAGGTCGGCATGAGCGTTTCGCTCGCCTGCCCCGAGGGATATCACCCCGACCCGCAGATACTGGAATTTGCAAAGGCTTACGACAACTTCAAGCTCGTTGCCGACCCCAAGGAGGCGGCTGCGGACGCGGACGTTCTCTACACCGATGTGTGGGCCTCCATGGGTCAGGAGGGCGAAGCTGAAAAGCGCAAAATTGCGTTCAAGGGCTATCAGATAAACGACGATGTGATGAGCGTCGCTAAGTCCGACACTATGGTGCTGCACTGTCTGCCCGCTCACCGCGAGGAGGAGATCACCGCAAAGGTATTCGAGCAGCACGCAGCGGATATCTTCGACGAGGCTGAAAACCGTCTGCACGCGCAGAAAGCGGTTATGGTGCGCCTTATGGCTCCCGAAAAGTAACAAAGCGATAATTGAAATGCCCCCATATTCTGATCAAGGGGGCATTTATTTTGTAATGCTTTTATTGTATCAGCGCGTATGCCGAACCCTTTTCGTTCTCAACACGGAGTTCCGCACCGTCGCTTACTATCACTATGTTGCCGTTGTTGGCTGTGGAATACGTGTCCCTGCAACCGACCGCCGCAAGCCTGTCCAAGACCTCGCTGCGCGGGTGTCCGTAATAATTTATTCCGCCCAACTCGAATACGGCGATCTTCGGAGTGACACGCTCCAGAAACTCCGCGCAGCTTGAACCCGCGCTGCCATGGTGTCCGACCTTGAGCACGTCCGAATCGAGAAAAACGTCCTTGTCCACAAGGTCAAGCTCTCCCATTCTCTCAAGGTCGCCCGTAAACAGAAACGACGTTTCGCCGTGAATAAGCCTTGTCACGACCGAAAAGTTATTTTCCTCCGTGTAGTCGTCGTACAGCGGCGCGAGAATATCCAGAAACGTTCTCTCACCAAGTATGAACCGCTTGCCCGGCTCGGCGTTTTGCAGCGGAATATTCCGTTCCTCGAGAACGCTCATCATTTTCCCGAACGAACTGCCGCGCACTTCCGTTTTCGGCATAATGACCTGTCCGACCGGAAAGCTCTTCAATATCTCGGACATACCGCCGAAATGGTCGTCGTGAGGGTGCGTTACTATCACGATATCCAGACGCTTTACTCCGTTTGAACGCAGAAAACCTATCGTTCTGTCAACGCACATTATGTCACCGCTGTCTATCAGAATATTGCGTACACCCGCCGTGATAAGCTCGCAGTCTCCCTGTCCCACGTCAATGAAACTTACTGACACCTCATTTTCAGCAAGCTGAACGAACGGTTTTGCTCCGCCGCCGAAAAAACGCAGAACGTCATAAGACGACGGAACTCCGTCAATGTGCAGCAACGCGTCGTTTACGCGAAAAAAGAAAGCCGCAGTCAGCAGCACAAACAGAACGATACTGCGTATATCGTTGATTTTCTGTTTGCGTTCCCGCTTTATGCGGCTTTCTTCCTTTGATAACGCCATGTGAATTATCGTTCCTTTTTTAACTATCCGATTTGCCGAGTTTTTCGACCAGCAGCGCCGCCAGTACTCCGAACAGCGCGCACGCGAACCCGTAGCCCGTTTGCAGATTGAACCCGAAACCGTCAGGCAGTATCGCGTATACCGAACCGATAACCAAGCCCATAAGCGCCGAATACACCATAAGCTTGTTTTTCCTGATCAGTATCGAAATGAGTTTTGCGCCGCCGATAATTCCGATCACCGCGCCTATCGCGAACGGAACGATCACCAAGAAATTCATATCCTTGATAGCGCCGATTATCGTTTCATATACGCCCAACAGCATCATAACGAATGAGCCGGAAATACCCGGGATTATCATAGTAACCGCCGCGATTGCCGCGCAGACCACCAGCTTCAGCGAGATTACAACGTCAAAGCCCGTTACGACGTCGGGCGCGAGCTTGAACACGTCCATTTTCTCCAGAACCGTAAGCCCGATAACGACCGCCATTGCGATAACAAACGGCACAATGCACGAGGGCTTTACGCTATGCTCCTCCGTGCCGAATTTGTAGATAAGCGGCACTCCGCCCAAAATCAACCCGATAAAGAACATATTGGTCTGCACGCCGAAATTCTGAAACAGCGACGATATCACAAACGCAGAGAGGACTATGCCGCCGCCCGCTCCGAGCGCGAAAGTAAACAGAAACCAGAAATTCCGAAAAATCTTTTTTATGCCCGAAATTGCTTCGGTGAGCCTGTCAAATACGCCGAAAACGACCAGCATAGTGCCGCCGCTCACTCCGGGAATTACGTTGGCAGTGCCGAAAACCAGTCCGCAAAGAAAATATCTCAGATACTCAATAAATTTTTTCATGAATGCTCCTTAGTTAGTTTAATTTTGATGATCGAATTTAATAAAGTGACTTACAAAGAAGAAAGCCGCTGCAGGCAGTATGCCCGTCGCCGCGCTGATAAGCAGCGCCAGAATGTCAATTGCCGCCAAGCCGAACGCGGCGTTCACAAAAGGAATGTAAACAAGCGCGATAGGCAGAAACGCAAACAGCGCCACGGATACCTTTGACATCGTATCTGCGTCGAGGAACGTCCTTATCGGTAACTCGTAGGAATGGCGCAGCACCGCAAACGCCGCCGAGCATACCGCGTAGGAAATAAACGCGCAGCTTCTCGCGGGCTCGAAATTCGTGCCCTTGTACATAAACAAGTACGACGCGACAGCGACCGCTCCCGACAAAGCGCCGAACAGCGCGGACATACCGATAAAGCGATAGTTTATCTTGCGGTCGGCAACGAAATCCGATGGCGGCATGACAGATCTCATATCCGAACGGCAACCAACATATCCCAGTCCCGCAAACGGCAGAAAAATCATAGTCACAAGCGCGATTATCGCGGGCGTGAGCATAAGCTGCGTCTCACTGAACAGGTTGATCGTAATGAGGATCATCAGCCCGATATACCCCGAGATCATAAGCGAGACCGCGCGCTTTATGTTACGGTGTACCTGTCTCGCGGCGGCGATCATATCCGCGATCGTCGAGAAATTGTCGTCGTTCATTATCACGTCAGCAGCCTCGTAGGCGCTGCCCGCCGAGTGCTGCGAGATCGTGATACCAACGTCCGACGCCTTGAGAGCCTCCGCGTCGCCCGTGCGGGTGCCTGTCATAGCGACGACCTCGCCGTTCTCTTTGAGCCTGCCGATAACGTAGAGCTTCTGCTCGGGCGTTAATTTCGCGTAGATATCCGCGTCAAAATCAAGCTGCGTACCGTAGTCAAGCGATTCCTCAATCTGTTTCCCCGTGATGACCGCATTTGCGGAAAGTCCTATCATCTTGCCCGTGGACTCCGCTACGCTCGGATTTTCCTCGGTCAGCATAACAACGCGGACTCCCGCGCGGCGGCAGGTCTTTACCGCCGCTGAAACCGAATCCCTCAGCGGCGCGGAAAACGCCACGAACCCGACAAACGTATACGAAAAGCCCGCCGTCACGTCCATATTCTCGGTATCCGAGTCGACGCAAGCCACCGCCATAACGCTCCAGCCCTTGGAATAATAGCTCTCGTATTTCTTCTGCGCCGCATACAGCGCGTCGCCGTTCAGTCTGCACATTGGCAGTATCTGCTCGGGAATGCCCTTTATACAGCACAATCTTCCGCCGCCGACGTTCCACACCGCGCCGCTCATGGACTCGCCCGCGTCGGATATCTTCTCTATGAAAACGTTATCGGTATAAACGTCAGTAATCTTCTCGTCAAAGAACGACGCCTTTTGCATAAGCGCGCGTTCGGACGGGTCGACGGTGTTCGGGTCACAGGCGAGCGCCGCAACTTTGTACAGCAGCTCCTCGCTTTTCGCGTAAACGCCCCTTACCTCGGGCGAATTGCGGGAAATAGCGCCCTCCTTTTCCACGCAGAGCACGGACAGAGAGTTCAGCTTTTCGATATCGGACAGCGACTTCACCACCGCGCCGCCCTTGATAAGGCTCATAGCGCCCTTGGTGTAGTACAGTCTTATAACCGATCCTATTCCCGTCGGAATAAAACACAATCCCAACGTAACGCCGCTCAGCGCTGACGAAACGATATCTGCGCCCGATACGAGCTTTATAACGATAATCGCGATAACAAGCGCTATCGCGACAACGCTGCAAAGCGGAACCATTGAGCGCACTACCTTTTCGAGGTTGGTGTAATACGGGTGACGATCCGGTTCATCGCCGAAACGTTGGTAATACTTCGTGTCAACGCCCGTTGATCTTACCTTACACACCGCGATACCCGAGATTACTGTCGTACCGCCGTACACAAACGTCTGATTAAGGGCTCCCTTTGACATTGCCCCGACATATTTTGCGACAGGAGTATTGTTCTCGGTGAATATGCCCTCGTCAACGGTAAGATCGCGCGACTCGAGAATAAACGCGTCCGCGGGAACGCGCTCTCCCGCCTGTACGACTATCGTGTCCTCGGGCACGATAAACTCCTTTTCGATAAGCTCCAGTTTGCCCGCGCGTATAACGCGGAACTTCATCGCCGTTGTCTCCTCGATCTCATCAAGACGGTCGTCCGCGGATTTGCGGAAACGTATCTCCACAGCAGCGTAAAACGCGTCGATGATCAGCACGGCAATTCCCATTCCGATACCCGCGCCGAAAAAGCACAGCACGCCCGCAAAAAACATAAGCAGCACCGACGGCGACAGCAGAACGTCCTTATAGGAAAATCCCATAAACACGCGCGGAGACTTGGTATATGTATTTAAGCCATACATTGACAGCTTTTTTTCAATTTCATTTGCAGTAAGACCGTAGTAGTCCTCCTCAAAATTAAAAAACTTTGCCATAAAAAACTTCTTTCCCTTAATATAATGCAAGTACACTCTTTTTTATTATCTCATATTTTTGTCAAAAAATCAATATGTTTTACGAATTTTGTCCTTATTTTGTAAAATATTTTGTATTTTGTCTCAAGGGCAACACCGCACAATATTACAATCCGTTCCAAAGATATTTTTCGAGATCGACCGTGTTGTCGCCGCGAACCTCTATCCCATCCGCCCTCAGCATATCCGCCTGAACGTCGATTCCGCCGAACGCGAACGCGGGAGCAAGCCCTCCGAAACGGTTCACCACGCGGTAACACGGTATTCCGTCCGGGTCGGGGTTCGCATGGAGCGCGTAACCGACCGTCCTCGCCCACCTCGCGTTTCCCGCAAGCACGGCAATCTGCCCGTAGGTTGCTACTTTGCCGCGCGGTATCTTTCTCACGATCTCATAAATTTTCTCAAATGTCGTCATTACACTTCCCTCTTGTCGTTGGTGTATAGTATACGCCGATAATCTCCGTCACGCGTGTCCATATCGCCGAGAAAGCAGCGCTCGTGCTCAGGAACAGCCTCGTAAGCCTCACGCAGTTTTTCCTTGTAAAACTCGCTCGGTTCAACGAGATACGCGTGATATGCGGCAATACATCGGTCGTGCGCATCGGGCTTGTTCTGTACGCGCAGCGATTTGTTCTCGATCTCCGAGAGCTTCTGTTTTGCCGATACGGGTTTGGAAACCGCCTCGACCTCCGCCGCGCCGAGCGCTCTGAAGCTCACGGCCTCACCGCTTTTCGGCGAGGTGCGGAGCGTTTTATCCTTGAACAGCTTTCCGAGTTCTTCAAACGAAAGATAGCCCTCATCAAGCCCGTCGACCGAGAACGTGCCGTCCTTATAGGCGTACAGCTCGGTAAGGATCAGTTTCCCGTCCTTGTAAAGGAAGATATTTGCGTTGTCGCCTTTGAGCAGATCGTAACCGAAATTTCCGCTCAGCTTGCACGGAGTAGGACTTGCCGAAAATGAGACGCGATATTTCTCCCACTTATCGTGCTCGCGTTGAGTGGTCATGTAAATATTTGCCATTTCGGGGTTCATAGAACGCACCGTCTCGATGATATAATCATAGTAGCTCTTCCCGTCGAACCGCCAATCCGCGGACAGAATTTTAACGCAGCAAAGCGCGTAGATGCTGAGCGTCTGCCCAACCGGAACGGAGAATTGCAGCCACCCCGACGCGATCTTCTGCGGAACGCCGCTCAAGTCGACCTTGTTCCAGCAACTTACCGTACCGTCCTCGTAGACCGCCATGCTGTGCCAGAAGTAGCTGCCGTTTCTGATTATCGCGGGGACGGTCACACCCTCTATCATCTGCCGTCTGTAAACTTTTCCCATAAGCCCTCGCTTTCCTCTGAAACCGAATTTCTAAAACAAAAGGCAACACCATGCGGCATTGCCTTGAAAATCAACCTATTTTTTTTATGGTTTTCTTAACCGGCTTTGCAAGCGGCTTTGTCTTTGCCCCGTCACGCGTGATGAGCGGCTTGCCCTCTCCGTTCACGCAGTCGACCGTGATAGTTATCTTCGAGATCGACGTGTCGCTCGGCGCGGTAAACATAATATCGCGCAGCGTGTCCTCGACAATCGAGCGCAGACCCCGCGCACCCGTCTTGGTCTCTATTGCCTTTTTCGCGACAGCCCGCTTTGCATCATCGTCGAACTCCAATTCAATACCGTCTGCCTTGAACAAAGTCTTGTACTGCTTTATAAGCGCGTTCTTCGGCTCGTCAAGTATTCTCACAAGAGCGTCCTCGTCAAGTCCGTCAAGCGGCGTTACGATCGGCAGACGACCTATAAGCTCGGGGATAATTCCGAACTTCACCAAGTCCTGCTGCGTTACCTGCTTCAGCATATCCGCGCTTTCCTTTTCCTTGGAGCTTTGAACGTCCGCGCCAAATCCCAGTGCCGAACTCGCAACACGTTTCGCGATCATCTTTTCAAGACCCTCGAACGCTCCGCCGCATATAAACAGTATGTTCCGTGTGTCGACCTGAATAAACTCCTGGTGCGGGTGTTTTCTGCCGCCCTGCGGCGGAACGTTGGAAACCGTGCCCTCGATTATTTTCAGCAGCGCCTGCTGAACGCCCTCGCCGCTTACGTCTCTCGTAATGGACGTATTCTCGCTGCGGCGCGAAATTTTGTCGATCTCGTCAATGTAGATAATGCCGCGCTCGGCAGCCTCAATATCGTAATCGGCGGCCTGAACCAACCGCAACAGAACGTTCTCAACGTCCTCGCCGACGTAACCCGCTTGCGTGAGCGTAGTCGCGTCCGCAATAGCGAACGGCACGTTCAGCAGCTTAGCCAGAGTCTGCGCAAGCATCGTTTTGCCAACACCCGTAGGCCCGAGCAGCAGCACGTTCGACTTCTGGAGTTCCACCTCGTCGACCTCATCGCTGTTGAGGAATGTGCGCTTGTAGTGATTATAGACGGAGATCGCGAGAACTTTCTTAGCCTCCTCCTGTCCGATAACGTACTCGTCGAGATAACGCTTGATTTCCTCGGGAGTCATAAGCTCGTCCGCGTTGGACAGAAAGTCCGAACTGTTCTTCTGACGCGCCTGCTTTCCCGGCTTGGCGGGGCGGATATCTCCGCTCTCCACCAGCATATTGTAAGAGGTGAGAATGCAGTCGCTGCAAATCACCGAATGTTCACCCATACCGTACAGAATGCGGTTTACCTGTGTCTCGTTTTTCCCGCAAAAGGAACAAATCAGCATATCAGCGATACCCCCGTCAGTTCTTCTTCTCTTCGCGTCTGTCGTAAACTCTGTCGATAAGCCCGTATTGCAGAGCCTCCTCGGCGGTCATAAAGTTGTCACGCTCCGTATCTTGGCAAATTGTCTCGTAATCCTTGCCGGTGTTCTCGCTGAGAATACGGTTGAGCCTGTCCTTGGTGCGCTGGAGGTACTTGGAGCGTATCTGGATATCCGTTACCTGACCCGAAATTCCCCCGCCCGAAATAAGCGGCTGGTGGATCATTATCTCGCTGTTCGGCAGCGCGTAACGCTTGCCCTTAGCACCCGACGAAAGCAGAAACGCGCCCATTGACGCAGCCAGACCCGTGCAGATCGTGGAAACGTCGCACTTGATATACTGCATGGTATCGTAGATCGCCATTCCGTCAGATACGGAGCCTCCGGGACTGTTGATGTAGAGGGAAATGTCCTTGTCGGGATCCTGCCCCTCAAGATACAGCAGCTGAGCGACAACAACGCTCGCCGTTGCGGAATTTACCTCGTCGTGCAGCAGAATGATCCTGTCGTTGAGCAAGCGCGAAAATATATCGTAGGAACGCTCGCCGTGACTGCTCTGCTCTACTACATAAGGAATATATGCCATTGTAAGCTCCTTTCTCCGCAAACGCGGAACGCCGTCAATATGCCGTGATTACGCCTTGACTTCCTCAACCTTCGCGTTGTCCTTTACAAAGTCGAGAGCCTTTTCGATCTTGATGTCGGTAGTCAGGGTCTTTTCGGAGATAGCCGCCTTAACATTCTCAAGGTCGATCTTGTACTGCTCCGCAAGCTCATTGTACTCTTTCTCGATATCTTCTGCGGAAACCTCGATATTTTCAAGCTGCGCGATCTTTTCAAGGCACAGACGGAGGTCGACCTGACGCTTTGCCGCGTCCTTGAAATTAGCGCGGAACTGCGCCATAGTCATACCCGTATACTTAAGATAATCGTTGATGTTGATGCGTGTTCTCGCTACCCACTCGCGTGCGATCTCGTCAATGCGGCGCTCGTACATTACCTGCGGTATCTCAGCTTTCATATTGCCGAGCATCTTGTCCATAAGCTCGGAATCGGACTCGTCCTCCGCTTCCTCGGCATACTGCTTTTCGAGCTTCTCTCTGATTTCCGCCTTAAGCTCGTCAACGGTATCCTTGTCGGAAACGTCCTTTACAAAATCGTCGTCCAGCTCGGGCATCTCTTTAGCCTTGATCTCGTGGAGCTTGCACTTGAAAACCGCGGGCTTTCCCTTAAGCTCCTCCGCCTGATAGTCCTCGGGGAACGTAACGTTCACGTCAAATTCTTCGTCAACGCTTTTGCCTATGACCTGATCCTCAAAGCCGGGGATAAACGTCTTGGAACCTATCTCAAGCGGGAACTTCTCGCCCTTGCCGCCGTCAAATGCAACGCCGTCAACAAAACCCTCAAAGTCGATAACAGCGGTATCGCCGTCCTGAACGGCTCTGCCCTCAACGGTAACGATACGCGCAACTCTTTCACGCATTTTGTTGAGTTCCTCGTCTATTGCCTCGTCGGTAACAGTCTTGACAGTTTTCTTGACCTCTATACCCTTGTAGTCGGAAACTTCAACCTCGGGCTTTACAATAATGTCGGCTTTCATCGAAACGCCGCTCTCCTTGCTTACCTCAACGACCTCGGTATTTTCGACGTTGATGACCTCGAGACCGGTCTTGTCAACGATCTCTTCGATATTGTCATTGTACAGCAGATTTACGGCGTCATCATAAAAAACGTTTGCGCCGTAGTGCGTCTCGATGAGCTTTCTTGTAGCCTTGCCCTTACGGAAGCCGGGGATAGTAATCTTCGACTTCTGACGATTGTAAACCGTATTCAGCGCCGTTTCAAATTCGTCTGCGCTGAAATTAACCTCGATCGCGTAAGTATTTGTCGCCGTGTTGTTCTGAGATATGATTTCCATTTCAATTTCCTTCCTTGTCCGTTAAGACAACTTTTTTCTTGAATCAGAGCGTTAATGTAAACACGCTCCGCCCTCATTTACTTTAATTGACAAGCATCGGGTCAAACCCGAGACCGTCCGCCGAAACGAGTTTGTAGGTCACACCCCCGCGCTCGCCGTTAAAAGCGTTTTTTATACTGTATCCGTGAAGATGAGCGTAATAGCAGCGCTTCACGCCGTATTTCCTGAGGATCTCCGTTATGAGCGCGTTCTCCTCCGTGCCGTATATCGGCGGATAGTGGATAAACGCCACAAGTTCTCCGCCGAGCTTAACGCCCGCTTGGAGTGAAGCATCCAGCCGACCTGCTTCGCGGTTAAGCACTTTCTGATCGGCCGGCTCACCGTTTTCGCTTATCCAACCTCGAGTTCCGCAAACCGAAACACCCTCGACCGAAAACGCGTTGTTAAACAGAAAACTAATGGTAGAAAAGCCGTTGCATTCAACAAAATCGGTGATTTTCTTCGTGGTCGACCACCAAAGATCGTGATTTCCCTTTGACAAAATTTTCCTGCCCTTAAGCTCTCTGTCGATAAACTCCAGATCCTTTCGGCTCTCCTCGAGCTTTAGCGCCCACGAGTGGTCGCCGACAAGCACCACCGTATCCTCATCAGTGATCTTGCCGTTCCAGTTCTCCCGCAGACGTTCAACATAGTTTGTCCAACCGGGGAATATGTTCATCGGTTTATCAACGCCGAACGGCAGATGAAGATCGCCTATTGTGTAGAGCACAGCGCCCCTCCTTTCATTCGGAGCGTTATCCGTTCAGAAAGTCGAGCACAACGCTGCCCATTTCCTGTTTCTCGACGGTATTTTTGAAGCGAACAGCCTTGTCCTTTGTAGCCGCAAGCGGAGCGGGCATTGTCGTTCCCGTTTCCTGTTCGAGATGAGAAATAAGCTCGAACTCGTCCTCGGTGTCCGCCTTTCCGCCGACCGCACTGTAAACGGCTCTGCCAAACTTATAGGGGTTAGCCGTGGACGCGATTATCGTCTTTGCCGTATCGCCCGTCGCTGCTCTGTAATCCTCATAAACCTTGACGGCAACCGCGCTGTGCGTGTCAAGCAGATACTTCTCCTCGGTGAACGTTTTGTGTATCTGCGCCTTTGTCTCCCCGTCGGAGCAGCATCCCGCGTAAAACAGCTCCGAAAGCTGTTTTTTCACGTCGTCGCCGACCTCGTATCTGCCGGAGGTTTTCAGCGCGTCGAACCACTCGTTTATGAGCGCACTGTTCTCACCCGTAAGGTGATACAGCAAGCGCTCCAGATTAGACGAGATCAGAATATCCATAGACGGAGAAATAGTAGTGTAGAACTTTCTGTTTCTATCGTAAACGCCGGTGTTTATGAAATCGGTAAGCACGTTGTTGCTGTTTGACGCGCAAATCAGCTTGTTCACAGGAATACCCATAAGCTTTGCGTAATAGGCCGCGAGGATATTGCCGAAATTGCCCGTCGGAACCACAATATTCACCTTGTCGCCATACGCGATATCGCCGTCCTTTACAAGCTGAGCGTAGGTCGAAATGTAGTAAATGATCTGCGGCGCAAGTCTGCCCCAGTTAATCGAGTTTGCACTCGACAGCAGCACGTTTTTCTCCGCGAGCTTTTTCTCAATTTCCTTATCAGTGAATATAGCCTTAACGCCGTTCTGGCAGTCGTCAAAGTTGCCCTTTACCGCGCAGACGTTAACATTATTGCCATCCTGCGTGGTCATCTGGCGCTTTTGCATAGGAGACACGCCGTCATCGGGATAGAACACCGAGATCGACGTACCGGGAACGTCCTTAAAGCCCTCCAGAGCCGCCTTTCCGGTGTCGCCGCTTGTCGCGACGAGAATGGCGATCTGCTTACCGTCAACCTCTTTCTTCGCCGAGGTCGTCAGCAGATACGGCAGTATCTGAAGTGCCATATCCTTAAACGCGCAAGTCGGACCGTGCCAAAGCTCAAGTATAAACTTTCCGTCCTTAAGCTTCGCGATCTCCGCGATATTGTCCGTGTCAAAATTCTTGGTGTTGTAAGCGCTCTCAACACAATGGCGCAGCTCCGCGTCGGTAAAATCCGTCAGAAACTTCGAGAACACCGTATACGCGCGCTCAACATAACTCTTATCGCAAAGACCCAGAATTTCTTCCTTTGACAGCGCGGGAACGCTCTCGGGAACGTACAGTCCGCCCTCGTCGGACAAGCCCTTTACGATAGCGTGCGCACTCGTCACTTTAAGCGAAGAATTTCTTGTGCTTGCGTAATTCATAAACCGTTCATCCTTTCAGTTTATTGTGTATATGCCGTCGGTCGAAAACGCATCCTCGATGATCGTCAGCCCCGTTATTTCCGGAATGTCTCCGCGCGTGACCGTCACCTCGGCGACATCGTAGCGCGGCTGAAGATCCGTAGGGTTTTCCGTCAGATACGCGTCCGCGGTCAGCACTATTTTCTTTTGTTTTGTGAAGTTCACCGCCTCAAGCCCCGAGACCATGCTCCCGAGCCTGCGCGTTTTCACCTCCGTAAACACTATATAGCGGTCGGTTTGTGAAATTATGTCGATCTCCCCGACCCTCTTGTGGTAATTTCTTGCAATTATCACGTGTCCGCGCCTTTCAAGCTCCGCGCAAACCGCGTCCTCGCCCATCTTACCCTTGCTCTGTCTGTCCATTTTTATCTTTGGCTATGTATTTTTTCAGGAATGTTTTCCTGTGAATGGGGCATAATCCGAGTTTTTCAATGGCTTCATAATGCGCCTTTGTACCGTATCCCTTGTGCTTTTCAAAGCCGTATCCCGGATATTGCCCCGCCATTTCGCACATATAACGGTCACGCTCGACCTTTGCTAGAATAGATGCCGCCGCTATCGCTTCAGACTTCGCGTCGCCTTTGATAACATTCCGCATTTCGGCGTTCAGTTCAGGGAGCACGTCGCCGTCAATAAGTACAATACCCGATACTTCCGTTAAACCCTCAAACGCATACTTCATCGCAAGCAAATCGGCGGAAAGAATATCGGTTTTATCGATTTCGTCTGCGGCAATAAGCGTAATGTGAAAATCCGACGCGTTCTCACAAATCTTATCGTAAAGCGCCTCGCGCTTTTTGGGCGTAAGTTTCTTGCTGTCGTTCAGCCCCTCTATCAGCTTGTTAGGGTCAAGTATGACCGCAGCAGCGGCAACGGGTCCCGCGATAGGTCCTCTGCCCGCCTCGTCTATGCCGCAGACCGCGCCGAAACGCTCCGAAACCGCTCCGTCAAACTCACGGAGCGACAGCCCCTCAAACGAAACGCCCTCGATAACAAGCTGCGTTTCGCGGCTCTTTTTGTGCTTGCTCTGATAAGCCATAGTCACACTCCGTTCGTTTCGGGCGGCATTTCAAGCGTTATCCTGCCTATCCTTCCGCCGCGGAACTCGTCCAGCAGCGCTGCCGCTGCGCGTTCAATATCGGGCTCTCCGCCCAAAATAAGCATTCCGCGCGCCCGTGCGATCTCCGTAAGAATATCGCCCTCGCCCGCTATTTTGTACCGCCCCTTGACAAGCTCGGGATAATCGCGGAGCAGCACCTCGCCAAGCGCCCTCGCAAGCGCCGCCGTGTCCATGACCTCATCCTTGATAGCCCCCGTGAACGCAAGCCGCTGCGCCACGTCCTTATCATCGAACTTAGGCCACAAGATACCCGGCATATCCAGCAGCTCCACGTCCTTTTCGATGGAGACCCACTGCTTTCCGCGCGTAACTCCGGGACGGTCGCCGACCTTGGTTTTCTTGGAATTCGCCATGCGGTTGATAAACGAGGACTTCCCGACGTTCGGGATACCCACGACCATAAGCCGTAATGCCTTGCCGATCATACCGCGCGCCTTGCGCCGCTCGATAAGCTCCGAAAGCAGCTTTTTCACGGTCGGGATAAATCTGTTGATACCCTTTCCGCTGCGGCAGTCGCAGGTGATAACGCATATCCCGCGGCTCTCGTAATATTTTTGCCATGCGACGGTCGCCTTTTCGTCGGCTACGTCGCATTTATTCATTATCATTATGCGCGGCTTTGTTCCCACCAGTTCGTCCATTATAGGATTTCTGCTGCTTTCGGGAATACGCGCGTCCGTGACCTCCACAACAGCGTCGACCATTTTAAGATCGGCTTCGATAAGCCGTCTCGTCTTGGTCATGTGCCCCGGGAACCACTGTATATTTCCGACTTCGCTCATAGCCACTTAAAGTCCTCGATCGGAGAGACCCGAACGAACGCCTTGCCCATAATAAATCTCGTATCCACAAAGCCCACCTGGGGAAGATTACGGCTGTCGTTCGATACGCCGCGGTTGTCGCCCATAACGAAAACCGTGTTTTCGGGAACGGTGTATTCCTTGTTCCCCTCGATCCAACTGTCGTCCTGCCTGAAAAATGTCAGATCCTTGATGTAGTCCTCCTCAAGCAGTTCGTTGTTGCGGTAGACCTCGCCCTTGGAGAAGTCGATGCGTATCGTATCGCCGCCGACCGCGATAACGCGCTTTATAATAGGTTCGCCCCACATATCGGTGAGTTTGTTTTTCAGCTTATCCGCCTGTATCACCACAACGTCCCCGTAAGCGGGCGTATAACAAAAGTTTGTTGCCACGACCTTATCCTTATCCTTCAGCGTATCAAGCATTGACGGACCCGAAACAGTTATCGAGCGGAAGAAAAACAGATTGAGCGCGAGCATTGCCGCGACCGCGTAAACCATACAGCTCACCCAATCGAGAGCGTCTGCAAACGGTTTTTTCGGCTTTTCGTCAGTCTCTTCGGCAGCGTTTTCCGCCGCCGCAGTGTCCTCCGACGTTTCTATGATCTCCTCGTTGATATCGTTCATAGCACAACTCTTTTCTCAAAATTATCCCCAAAGCATTCCCGTAAAGCGGAATACAAACGGCTCAACAAGACGGTTTGTACAGTCAGCGCTGTCCGCAAACGGGAATTCCGGGGATTTTCGGGGATTAAACTCTGGACTTAACCTTGGCAGCCTTGCCCACTCTGTCGCGCAGGTAGTACAGCTTAGCTCTGCGAACCTTACCGTTTCTGACTACCTCGACCTTATCCACAGACGGCGAGTGAATGGGGAATACTCTCTCCACTCCGCAGCCGTGAGCCACGCGTCTTACGGTAAACGTCTCATTGATGCCGCCGTGCTTCTTCGCGATAACGGTGCCCTCGAACATCTGGATACGGCTCTTATCGCCCTCCTTGATGCGCACGTACACCTTTACGAAATCACCGATCTCGATCTCGGGAGCGTTTTCTTTCATACTGCTCTGTTCAATCAATTTTAATGCGTCCATTATTTCCTCCTGTTGTTTTTCGGATATTCTTGAACCCGGCTTTTCCGGACTTATCTGCCGCGGGTCGCTTCCCGCGCATTCAGAGGATTACCCGTTTTTAATGTTTGAAAGCGCAAACCTCTTGACGGTCACGCTCGCGCGCATTAACACACGCCCTACCGCTTTCCAGCAACCACATATTGCGGTTTAATTTTGGGCATAGCAATACCGGCGGATACTAAATGCCTTATTATTATAACACTATTGCAAAAAAAAATCAAGTGCTTTTATCAAATTTTCACAAATTTTTTGAAGAATATTCTGCAAACAGCACCTAAAAGCCGAGGTACTTCAAGTAATTCTCATCGAACGCGGACAGCAGCTCCGAGGTTATGTCGCAGGCATTTTTGGCGAACTCAAAGGCTTTGCTGCGCGCCTCCTCACTTTCAAGGAACATAATTATCCCCTGTTCGGTTGAGTTTCGGCAAAACCCCGCACTCCCGTAATACTCCGGAATTGCGCCGAGTCCGAGCATAGCCCGCAAGCCCGACTCCGAGGCAAACGGCTCTCCCGACAGGAATACCCGCTTCGACCTCCCGAACGTCTCAAATGCCGCTCTGCACCGCGCTTTATCCGATTGTATCACGCGGACGTCGCTCTGTGAAACGAAAAAATCCTCACCTATATATAATAGATCACGGTCTGTCATGATTCCGTCGCCGTCGAGCGTACCTGTTTCGCGCATCATATTCACTGCCATTGCCGCGCCGCATGGAGAAACGCCTATGCTGTCGCGGTCGCCGACGACCTCGTAGACTATCGAGCCGTCCTTTTCGCGGCGAACCGCGTCGATAGCGCCGTTCTCGGCAGGCATTCCGCTCTCGAGACCCGAACCGTCGAACGCGCCGTTCAGGGAAAACGCCGCGCAGTCGAGCTTTCCGCCGCTTTGACGCGCGATACAGAGCTCGCCGTCTATCCCCGCCGCTAGCCAATCGCCCCCCGGGAGCGTGAGCAAGGTCGCAGTGAAGCGTCCGCTTATCCCCGCCGATATATACGGCACAAAAAACACTTCGATTTCGGGCGGAAGATGCAGCGTTTCCACCGAAAGCTCCGTCTCGAGAACGCTCTCGATATGCACGGGCGCGGCTATTCCGACGCGGCGAACGTTCGACGCGCCGATCCCGTATTCGCGCAGCGATGTCACAAACAGCCGCAAAAGTTCCTTTGCGGCGTTTTGGGCGGTAATGCTCTCGCCGAACAGCGCCGTCCGCGCGTATCGGCGTTTCAGCGCAAGGTCATAAAAGATGACGCTTATCGAGTTGGCGGTGATATCGCACGCAACGGCGATCTCCGCACTGCGCTCCGACCTGTATTTTTCTTTCGTTATATGAATTTGTGAGAGCATTTTTCTCCATCCTCTTGGTGTTCCGTAAACTTAAGGCAATTTATTCAACTGCTTATTCCACGCATATTATATCATATCATACCGTTTTTTTCAAGTATTTTACAAAAATGTATTGCAATAAGCCGCGGATTGTGATATAATTATTAGGTATACTGTAAACGAAAGCGGGGAAATCAGGTTGGAACTTAATATTGTCCTCGGAGAGCCGCAGATACCGCAAAATACGGGAAATATCGCACGAACCTGCGCAGTCACGGGGGCGCGGCTGCACATCATAAAACCAATGGGCTTCGAGCCGACCGACAAACAGCTTAAACGTGCGGGGCTGGACTACTGGCATTATCTGGATATCGGCTATTACGACGGTTTTGAGGACTTCTTCGCAAAGACCGCGGGACAGTATTTTTTCTTTACGACAAAGGCACAAAACCGCTATACCGACGTGAAATATCCCGATAAATGCTACATCGTTTTCGGGCGCGAGGACGCGGGGCTTCCCGAAGAATTGCTTTTCCGTCACAAGGACGACTGCGTGCGTATCCCGATGATGCCGACGCTGCGCAGTCTGAATTTGTCGAACAGCGTCGCGGTAGCGGCGTATGAGGTTCTGCGGCAGTGGGATTTCCCCGAGCTGCAGAATTTCGGCAGTCTTACAAAATTCGACTGGTCACAGGCAGAATGATTCCGACCGACACATGAAGAGAAAAGCATTTGAAAATACAGATATGTGACAACCTGATAAAGCACTATCTGCACAATGTGTATTTTGTAAACGGGCAAAGCTATGCGGGAAAATCGACCAAGGCAAATTCTTTCGACTGCGATGACCCGGACAAGAAAATCATGACGGAGCAGATCAAAAAGTGCAAAACCCACGAAGCGACCCTTAAAAATTTTAATTCGTGGGCGCTGTATCATTCACCAGATGAAATTGAACGGAGCAATACGGTTTTTTTCACTCACACACGCCCAGATTTCGATACCGATACGCGCGAGGAAACTCTTGAAATTCCGGCAAGGCACTTCGGATTGACAAAGTAATCAAGTAAATTAACCAACGAAAGGGTAAAAAATATGAACGAGAAAGTAAGAATTATAACCGACAGCGGCTGCGATATCTCCCCCGAGTCCGAAAAGGAATGGGCGAAATATCTTGTTATAATGCCGTTTGCGGTAACTATCAACGGCGAGACCTATCTTGACAGAATAGACATCACCCCCGACGAATTCTACAAGGTGCTAAAGGAAAACGACGAAATTCCCAAACATTCCCAGATAACCCAGATACAATTTGAGGATAAGTACCGCGAGCTTTACGCGGAGGGTGTCCGCGATATAATCGTCGATGTTATCAACTCGCACGGCTCGCAGACGTGGGCGCAGGCGCAGCTCGCCGCCGACAACCTGAAAGAGGAGCTTTCCGACCTTAACGTCTATGTTATCGACGGACGCTGCTACACACTCTGCTACGGCTATCCCGTGCTGGAGGCGTGCAAGAAGCTCTCCGAGGGACAGAGCGTCGAGAGCGTGGTGAACTATCTCAAGGACTGGGCGAGCCACACCGAGGCGTTCATTATCGGCTTTGAGCTTCGGCATATGAAGAAATCGGGACGCATTTCGGCGGCGGCTTCGTTCCTCGGCGAGCTTATGGGCTTAAAACCGCTGATAGTGCTCTACGACGAGAAAACCGAAGTCCTCAAAAAAGCGCGCGGCGAGAAGGCGGTTATCGAAGCGGCTGTGGAGACTATCTCCTCGCGTATGACCCCGAAAACTCCGTACAGCGTTATCACGACCACCCGCCCTGACCTCGAAAAGGATTTCATCGAGAAAATGACCAAGAAGGTCGGCTACGCGCCCGCACTGGTCGAAAAGTGCGGCGTTGTGGTAAGCTGCAATGCTGGTCCCGAATTCATAGGCGTTATCATAAGGGGACAGGAACGCGGCTGACATTTATTTCCGACGTTGTAAAGGAGCGTTGCTTTGGAAAGAATAGTTGAATTTTTCAGCGATATTTTTCAGAATTTTTTGAGAATAATTCAGTCGATAAACTTTTTCGACGTGCTTGATATTCTTATTCTGACGCTGCTTGTGTATTTTCTGATAAAGCTGATGCGTGAAACGCGCGCGATACAGCTTTTAAAGGGCATTTTCTTTATTATCGCGATATTCGTGCTGGTCGAAATTTTCCAATTAAAGGTAATGGGCTATATCATCGACAACTTTTTGCAGGTCGGAATTATCGCCATAATCATCGTGTTCCAGCCCGAGCTGCGGCGTATACTTGAAAAGGTCGGGCGCACTAAGGTAAGCACGTTCACACAATCTGTCGAGAAGAACGCGGGCAACGCCTCCGCGCGCGACAGAGCCATTCTCGGCATTGCGGACGCGTGCGCAAGACTTCACGACAGCAAAACGGGCGCGCTTATCGTTATCGAACGGCAGACAAAGCTCGGCGATATCATCGAAAAGGAGACCACCAGCGTTATCAATGCTGAATGCGAACCCGAATTGTTCTGCAACATCTTTTACAATAAAGCGCCGCTGCACGACGGCGCGGTGATAATCCGTGACAACAGAATTTATGCGGCGGGCTGCTTTCTTCCAAACACGCAGAAGGATCAGTATCTGTCAACGGAGCTCGGCTCGCGGCACAGAGCGGCGGTCGGAATGAGCGAAAATTCCGACGCGCTTGTCGTAGTCGTTTCCGAGGAAACGGGCACTATCTCCGTCGCGCTTGACGGACAGCTCTCGCGCGACCAGAGCCGCGAGGGACTTATCACGATTCTCCGGAAGTATATGCCGGGCGCGTCTCTCGAAAAAAAGAAGAAGCGCTCCAAAAACAAGCAAGGAGGATAAAATGTGAAAAATCTTATTCTGAGCTTTCTCAACGACATAAAAAAGAATTACAAAACGCTTATCCTCGCGTTTCTTGTGGCGTTCGGTTTCTGGGTGGTCGCGTCTATTCAGGTGTTCCCGACTATCGACAAGGACATAAGCGGAATAAATATCGAAACGCAGCTGACCGAATATATGGTGCAGAATAATCTTGAGATCGTCACGGGCGTCTCGGAGCTTGCGAGCATAAAGATCGAGGGTCGGCGCTATGAAATAAGCGAC
Organism: uncultured Oscillospiraceae bacterium; assembly: GCA_910579125.1. Taxonomy (GTDB): domain Bacteria; phylum Bacillota; class Clostridia; order Oscillospirales; family Ruminococcaceae; genus CAG-115. The sequence goes on from CAJTTH010000003.1 coordinate 110,417, forward strand.
CTTACGTCGGACGATTTTTTTGCGTCGGTCGACCTTTCCGATGTGCGTTCGGCGGGAACTTATACGCTGCCGATAACCGTTTCCTCCAAAACTACCGATACCGACTATACGTTTTTGAAAACCGAGCCGCGCGCGGTAACTCTCACTATTGACGAGATAATCTCCAAGGAATTTCAGCTGACGGGCACAGCGCCGGATATCAGCCTGCCCGAGAGCTATTATGCCGACAGTGTTACCGCCGAACCCGCGTCCGTAACGCTTACCGGCTCAGCTGAAACGCTGAACAGCATAACGCATATCGAGGCGCGCAGCACATATCACGGCGAAATATCCGAATCGCACCGCACGGGCAGCGAGTTGTATGTTTACGGCGCTAACGGCGTGAGAATAACCGCAGACGACATTCAGTTCTCGACGAATAACGTTTCGGTCAACATAAGCATTCTCAAGCAGAAAGAACTGCCGCTGAAGCTCTCGATCGTCGGCTATCCGAGCAATTTCGACATAAGCAGTCTGAAATATGAGATACTGCCGAATACGATAACGATCGCCGCTCCCGACGATACCATTGACAGTCTGAGCGAACTTAATATCGGAACAGTCGATATCTCGGATATTCAGCTTAACCGCAACTCTGTTATCCCGATAGTGCTTCCCGAGGGCTACAAAAACCTTTCGGGCAACAACAATGCGCGTATCGAATGGGATCTTGAGAATTACGGAACGGTGGATATCGCCGTAAATCTGACCGAGGCGAAGATCAATATCTCAAATCCTCCCGACAACTACGACGTTTCGCTCATCACAAACGAGCTGCAGCTTAAAGTTATAGGTCCGAGCTCGAGAATTATGGGGCTGTCCGCAAGCGATATGACTGTAAACGTTAATCTGCTCGGCGTAACGCTCCATGAAGGCTCGCAGGACGTAAGCGTGACCATACAGACGCGCGGAACGCGGCAGCAGTACTGGATATCGGGCGAGTATAAGGTAACGATTAACGTAGTCCCGAAAGAGCATGGGCAGACAAGCGGGGAGTCGGAATAATGGCGGTTATCGTTTCACAGATACGGACAAGCATTGACGAGCAGCGCGATCACGCAGTTTCAAAGGCGATCGCGCTGCTTCGCCTGTCCGAAAACGAAATAAAGTCCGCGAAAATATACAAGACCTCCGTCGACGCTCGGCGCGAGGTGCGGTTTGTAAGCTCGGTCATGATCGAACTGCACAGCGCGAAAAAGGAGCGTTCTCTCGCCGAGAAATTCGACAACGTAAAGCCCTTTACGCACAGGGAGCTTTCAGTAAAATTCGGTTCTGAGCCGCTTGACGGGGATATCGTGATAGCGGGCTTCGGTCCCGCCGGAATGTTCTGCGCCTTAACGCTTTGCGAGTTCGGCTACAAGCCTGTCGTTCTGGAGCGCGGAGCGGCAATGGACGAGCGCGTTTCGGCGGTGGAGAACTACTGGAAAGGCGGCGCGCTCGACCCGTGCACCAATGTGCAGTTCGGCGAGGGCGGCGCGGGAACGTTCTCGGACGGCAAACTCACCACGCGCATAAACGACCCGCTTTGCTCGCGAGTGCTCGAAAAGCTGTTCGAGTTCGGCGCTCCCAAAGAGATACTCACCAAAGCAAAGCCGCATATCGGCACAGACAAGCTGCGGAACATAGTCAAAAATTTACGCAAAAGAGTGATAGAGCTTGGCGGCGAAGTGCGTTTTCTGTCGCCTCTGGAGGACGTTGAAATTCACGGCGGACGCGTAAATTCTCTGCGCGTGAACGGCGATGCGATAAAATGCAGCGCGCTTGTTCTGGCGATAGGGCATTCGGCTCACGACACCTTTGAAATGCTCCTGAAAAACGGCGTGGAGCTTATACCGAAGCCGTTCTCAGTCGGCGCTCGTATCGAGCATATGCAATCCGATATCGACAAGGCACTATACGGGAAATTCGCGGGACACCCCGCGCTCCCGCCGGCGGAATACGCGCTCTCCTGCCATATCAACGGACGCGGCGTTTACACGTTCTGTATGTGCCCCGGCGGCTTCGTTGTCGCCTCGGCTAGCGGCGCGGGGAGCGTCGTCACAAACGGAATGAGCTTCTTTGACCGTGCGGGCGAAAACGCCAACAGCGCCGTTCTGGTCTCGGTCTCGCCCGACGATTTTGGGAACGAACCGCTTTCGGGCGCGGAATTTATCCGCCGTCTGGAAAACAAGGCTTACGAAATGGGCGCGGTATGCGGAAAAAACGGCGCCGCTCCCGCAATGCTTACACGCGAGTTTATCGGCGGCAGCACAGCGTTTTCGCTTGGACGCGTTACGCCGACCTATCCGCTCGGTATCGAGCCGTGCGGTCTGCGCGAGCTGTTCCCTGATTTCGTGAGCGAAAGCCTTGCCGAGGGAATACGGCAATTCGAGCGAAAAATACACGGTTTCTCCGATAGCGACAGCATTCTCACCGCAGTCGAAACGCGCTCGTCGTCGCCGGTGAGGATACCGCGAAACGAAAGCGCATTCACTGAAAGCTGTTCCAACATCTACCCTTGCGGCGAGGGCGCGGGCTACGCGGGCGGGATAATGTCGGCAGCAGTCGACGGCATCAAAACCGCGATCGCGATCATGGAGAGATACAAGGCATAAAAAACGGCTCTGTTGAGCCGTTTTTCTTTATTTTAACAGCGGCAGACTGCCCGTGAGTTTGTTCACCTTTTTCTTCCCGCCGCAGACCGCTATACCGAAGTACCGCATCTCCTCCGACAAGAATATTATAGCATATTCCAAGTCAAATGTCTTGTAAAATATCTTCATTTTTACTAAAAATTTTCATTCCCGCTATTGACTTGTTGTGAAATATGTAGTATAATTTATTTGAGTAACCACTTTATTTTGTGGATTGCAAGGAGAACCCGTAAATGGATATAAACGACGCGGAAAAACTCGGAATTGCCTGCCGTTTCGAGGGTATAGCCGCCGTGAAAGCGCTGCTGAGAAACGGCGTGAAGTTCGACGAAACAAGCGAGCCGCTCTATAACAAAGATCACGAGGTGTCGCTGCTGAATGTCAGCGCGCAAGTCGCGCACGGAGCGTACCACCTGACCCTCGTCGAATTAGGTAAGGAATTTACAAAGGACGGCAAAAAATACGCGCTGCTGCCGACTTCGGAGCGTATTGAAATTTACAGGCTGCTGAAAGAGAACGCAAAGAAATGCAATTTTCATTCGGGCAGGCTGTTCTATTATGCGCTGTTGTCGAACGATACCGAAATGCTTTCTGTAATGCGCGAAAAAGGCGAAGCGCTCCCCGACTGCCTTAAAGATATTTTGACAAACGGCGGGCGCAACACCGAATGGAGCGAGTTCTGCTACATATTCGAGGGAATGGACGCGGAGGAATTTTTCGCCGTTGTCGACAATATTTCAAGTGAACTCGGCGGTCGGAAGATAAATTTTTCCGAGATACTTTTCTGCTGCGTTGCTCCGATAATTAAAACGCCAAAGGGTCTGGAGTTTATTCTGGAGCGCTTTGACCAACAGAAGATGAAAAAGGGTTGGCTGATGAAACGCTTTATTGACGAAAACAAGGTCGGGCTTCTTGAAGTCACGGCACGGCACGGCTGGCTGAAAACTCCGAAGAAGCGCGACGAAATGATAAAGTATGCGTCGGACAACGGAAAGACCGAGGCACTGGCGTTCTTGCTTGAATTCAAGAACCGCACCTCCGACCCCGTCAAAGAACAGGCAGCCGCCGAAAAGCGTATGCTCCGCGAATTGAACGCAAACCCGTATTCCGTGACCGAGCTGAAAAAGTCGTGGAACTTCGCCAAAAACGGCGACGGAACAGTCGCTGTTACAAGCTACAAGGGAAACCGCACCGAGGTTAAAGTTCCCGAAAAGATAGGAAAGGACAGCGTGACGGAGATAGGCTGCGCGGCGTTCACAAGCGCGGTCGGGTTTGTGCGGAATGTCCGTCACGCGCTGCTTGAATTTCGGCGAACCATTACTTCGATCGCGCTGCCCGAGAGCATTGAAATAATTGGCGATAATGCTTTTGCGTACTGCGAAAAGCTGTCGGATATCAACATACCGTCGAACGTCAGGTCGATAGGCGAACGCACGTTTTTGGCGTGCCGCAGACTGGAAAATATCGTCATTCCGAATTCGGTGACGGATATCGGCGAGAGCGCGTTCACCGCCTGTGTCGTGTTAAGATCAGCAAGACTTCCGTGCGGACTTACGGAAATTCGAAAGGCAGTGTTCAGCCAATGCTGGGCGCTTGAGGATATCATTATCCCCGAAAGCGTTATGAAGATCGGCACGAGCTCTTTTCACTCGTGCAAGGCGTTAAAGCGCGTTGAACTGCCGCCGGCGCTTACGGAGATAGGGTACGGAGCGTTCAGCGATTGTATTGAGCTTGAAGAGATCGTTTTCCCGAAAAGCGTTATTTCAATAGAAGCGAACGCGTTCGGCGAATGCCCCAAACTCACCGCAACGGTAGATAAAGGCTCGTTCGCCGAGAAATATTGCAAAGAAAACCAAATCAAATTTAAATACAAGGAGAATTAACAATGAAAAATGTAACCGAGCAACTGATCTTATCGCTTGCCCCGAACTCCGCCGCGGCGGCGAACGGCAAGAAAATTTCCAAGAGCGGCGGCTTTCAGAAGCTGTACCGTTCCGAGGACGATACGCTGTACATGGGCGAATGCAAGGGTTCGGGCAAGAACCCCTACATAACCTCTGCGGATTACATCGACCCCGACCATCCGGTATTCCGCTGCTCGTGCCCGTCGCGGCAGTTTCCATGCAAGCACTCGCTGGGACTGCTGTACGAGATGATGTCCGACAAAAAATTCGAGATATGTGAGATACCCGAGGATATTCAGCGCAAGCGCGGCAAGATAGCGGCTAAATCCGCGCCCGCAAAGGCTCCCGAGGATATGACCCCCGAGGAGCTTGAAAAAGCCGAGAAGAAAAAAGCGTCGGCGGCGAAATCCGCAAAATCCGCGAAAAAGAAGAAGCTACAGAAACAGCTCGAGGGTCTGGACTTGGTCGAAAAGGCGGTCAAGGACTTGGTTGCGGCGGGTCTGGGAACAATGGGCGGCGCTTCTCTGCCGACCTATCAGAACCTCTCAAAGCAGCTCGGCGACTACTACCTCAACGGTCCGCAGCGGCTGTTCAACCGCCTGATGATCGAGATCACCGAGTTTCAGAGGGATAACCTCGAAATGCACTACGACAACGCGATTGACACGCTCGAAAAGCTGTATTCGCTTATCAAGAAATCCCGCGCGTACATAAATGAAAAAATCGAAAACGACGACGTTGCGAACGACGATACCATACTCTACGAAGAGCTTGGCGGCAACTGGAAGCTCTCGGAGCTTGAAGCGCTCGGCAAGTGCAAAAAGGACGCGCACATGGCGCAGTTGTCGTTCTGGGTGACGTTTGACGAAGCGCGCAAGGAGTACGTCGACACGGGCGCTTGGTGTGACCTTGATGACGGCAATATTTATCTGACAAAGAACTTCCGTCCGCTGAAGTCGCTGAAATACGTCAAGGCGGAAGATTCTGTCTTCGGGGCGGCGGACATTCCCTCAATGGCGATATATCCGGGCGAGATAAATCCGCGCGTCCGTTGGGACGGCGCGTCGCTGCGCGAGCTTAACGGCGGCGATTACGACAAAATACGCTCGCTCGCCGCGCCCTCGGTCTCCGCTGAATTAAAGTTTATCAAAAATAAATTGCAGAACGCTATGGCAAGCCCGATACTGTACAAGCCGGTTGCGTTCTCGAAGATCGGAAAATGTGAGGACGGCACCGCGCTTAAAACAAAAAACGGCGATACCGTACTGCTTGAGGACTTTCCCGAGCTTGAACCTACTGTTGCGCGGCTGGAAATACTCCCGAACGCGAAGCTCACCGAAAACGGCGTTATGCTCTGCGGTTTCTGGTTCAACGGGGAAAAGCGCAGAATTTCCGCGCAGCCGCTCTGCATTATTCCCGACAGTGAAAATACCGTTTTAAGGCTGTTGTACTAAGGAGGTATTGAAATGGATATCACTCCTGTTTATGAATTAAAAACACGTCTGCGCGCGGCTATGATTGCGGGAACAAATCTGCTGTCCGAAGATTTCCGTCTGAAAAAGGCGGCGGAGGGCTTTGCGGCGCTTTCGGGGAGTTCTCCCGTATTCGCCAAAATAAACGCTATGACCGAAAGGCTGCTCTCTGAAAACTCACCCGAATGCTTATTGGACACGATAACGCTTGTGGACGCGGTCATCACAACTCTGGGTACTGCCGAGGTCAAGGGCGAACTTGTGGATCTGCCCGATAACGGCTGCTCTTCGGTTATCGTGAACGCGCCGTACTCGCGGTTATCGGCGGTTCTGGACGCGTTGACGACTTCGGGCGGCGGACAGTACAACGCGTTTATGGAGGTCAAGAATAACGATCCCGAGCTGCTGAACGACTACCGTGTTAAACCCGCTCTGGTAAAAGGTCTGAGCGCATCCTACTCCGAGTTTGCGGACGAGGTTGCTTCAACGCTTACGGATATGGGCAAGGATATGCTCCCGCTGCTGAAACGCGGTTTCGACCCTAAGGGAAAAAAGGATATGCTCAGACGAGCGGAAGTAATTGAAAATCTCGGCGGCGCGGAGGAGAACGAATTCTATCTCGAACAGCTTGAGAACGCCGAAAAGGATGTCCGCAAGGCGCTTATATACGCGCTCCGTCATGACGAGTGCAATATCGACAGGCTTATCGAGCTTGCCAAGACCGAAAAGGGCAAGTCGAAAACTGCGGCTCTGTACGCGCTGGCTTCGTTCGATAACGAAAAAGCCGCCGCTTTTATTGAGGAATACGCGAAAAAGAAACCCCTCGAAGTGATAGATATAATGGAGCAGACATCCTCAGAATGGTCGAGCAAGCTCACCGCGCGGCTTATCGACGAGCTGCTCGTCGACGACAAGGGAAACAAGATAACGCTCTCGCAGGCGGCAAACGTCGAGAAGATTAAGCTGGGCTCCAAGACCGATTTCTGGCATCTCAACTCGGCAATGTTCGGAAAATTCGGCGAGGATATCGAGAAAATATACCGCGAATTTGACAACAAGGACAAATTTATCCCAATGGACGTGCGGCTCGGCGACGCTATCCTCGAAACGGGTGACGAGGGGTTAAAAGCGCTTGCGCTCGAACTTAACGCGGGCAAAAACACAAAGGGCTGCTACGTTTACTCCGAGGCAATAGTGCGTCTGCTCGGCAAGGAGGACTGCTCAAAATGGGTGGAAGAACAGGTGCGCAAGGTAGATAAAAAAGAGTATGCGAGATCCAATGAAATGTTCAACACTCCGATAATCAAGGCAATAAGACTGATTGCGCTTAAGGACGGAAAATTCGTGCTTATGCAGCAGCATTACGACGTTATAAAGGACAGGTGGCACTACACCGTTTCTATACCTACGGAATATCCCGTAAGAGAAACGCTCACTGATATTTTCATAAAATACCCCGCAATATTTGATTCCATGCTAGCCGCATGGGCAGACCCCGAGGACAGGGCGTACTGCCAAAAGCTTGCGGACGTGTTTGTCGAACACGCGGTAAGCAAATCCTCAACCTATGCGGGAAGCCTTACTTATCTGAACAAGCTTGGTATTATCAATATTAAGGGGTTGGCGCTGCAATTTTGCAAAAATCACAACGATTACAACAAGTGGGCTGTAACGGGATTTTTCAACATACTTCCCGGAGATAACGAATACAAGCTCGCCGAAGCGCGTGAGCTTATTGAGCTTTGGCGTTCGGGCAAGCTGAAAACCGCAATGTCCGAAAACGACATAAATTATTTTGCTGAATGGGTGGAGACACGCTTCGCTTAACAAACTAACGGAGGAATGATTTTGGATATTACACCGATTTTTGAACTCAGGTCGCGGCTGCGCGCGGCTATGATTGTGGGAACAAATCTGCTGGCTGAGGATTTCCGTCTGAAAAAGGCGACGGAGAGCTTTGCGGCGCTTTCGGGGAGTTCTCCCGTGTTCGCGAAAATAAACGCTATGACGGAAAAGCTGCTATCGGAAAACTCCCCCGAATGTCTGCTTGACACGATAACGCTTGTGGACGCAGTTATAACAACTCTCGGTATTGCCGAGGTCAAGGGCGAGATTGAACCTTTGCCGGACAACGGCTGCTCAGCAATTATCGTAAACGCGCCGTACTCGCGGCTTTCGGCGGTTATTAACGCGCTCATTTCTTCGGGCGGCGGACAGTACAACACGGTCACCGCTGCGTGGAAAGAAACTCCCAAAATTTTTAACGATTACCGCGTCAGACCCGCTTTGGTGAAAGGTCTGGGTGCTTCCTACGCGGAGCTTGCGGATACCGCCGCCGATATTCTCAAGGAAACGGGAAAAGATGTAATTCCGCTGCTGAAAAGAGATTTCGACCCCAAGGGCAAAAAAGAGATGGTTCGGCGCTTAAATATCATCGAGGAATTGTGCGGCGCAGAGGAAAACGACTTCTATCTTGAACAGCTCGAAAACGCGGAAAAAGACGTGCGCAAGGCGCTTATTTACTTGCTCCGCCACGATGAAAAGAACATCGGCAAGCTCATAGAGCTTGTGAAAACCGAAAAGGGCAAGGCGAAAACCGCCGCGCTTGCCGCGCTGGTATCGTTCGACTGTAAACAGACCGAGGAGTTTTTTGCTGAATACGCGAAGAAAAAGCCCGTCGAGGTCATAGACATTCTTCACCGCGCGTCGTCCGATTGGACGAGCAGGCTTGCCGCGCGGCTTATCGGCGAACTTCTTGTGGACGACAAGGGAAACAAGATAACGCTGTCGCAGGCGGCGGAAACAAGCAAGGTCAGACTGAAAGCAAAGACGGATTTCTGGGCGTTTAACTCCGCGCTTTGGGGCAAGTACGGCGAGGACATCGAGAATATTTACCGCGAATTCAGATGCGAAAAAAACACGCCCATAGCGGTAGGAATGGATATGCGGCTTGAGGAAACGATACTTGCGACAAACGACGAGGGCTTGAAAGCACTCGCAATGGAGCTTAACAACGCGCCCGAAACCAAGGGCATATATGCAGGTGCGGAGGCGGCTGCGCGGTTTTTGAGCAAAGAGGACAGCACGGATTGGCTGGTGAAGCAGATAACCGAGGAGTATACGGAACGCAAAAAGAGCAAACAGATGCTTGACAACAGCGGTATACTTAAAATTCTGCGGAAGATATTTTTCAAGGACGGGAAGTATTATCTGACAAACGCTTGCTACGACCCCATTAACGACAAGTGGCTTATAAACGAGCCGCGCGGGATTTTGCAGCCGTTAAAGGGCGCGGTTTCGGACGCGCTGATGAATTGTTCCTGCTGGGAATACGCAAGAATTCTGGGCGATTGGATAGATGAAAACGACAAGGAGTACTGCCAAAAGCTCGGCAATTACTTTTCAACGCTCAGCAGCACAATTATCAGCATAGGCTTCCTTCTCGGTTACATTGCAAAATGCGGAATTGCCAACATTAAGGGGATTCTTGTGCGGGAATGTAAAATCCACACCTCCGGTACAACAGCTACGGTTCGTTGGCTGACGACAAATCTTCCGGGCAGCAAGGAATACAGGCTCACTGAAGTGCGGGAGCTTATCGAGCTTTTGAGGAGCGGAAAACTTGTAATGAAGAATGTTGACATTGAGGCTCTTTCCGCATGGGCGGAATCTGGAATGAATTAAGGAGAATGAAAAATGGAACAACAGATATTAAGACTGCCTGCGGAGCAGCTTTTTGAGGTAGAACTGAACGCGCTTATCAAAGCCGAAACCGACCCCGTGCCGCAAGGCTGGAGAATGTCGCCGCGTTCGGTGAAAACCTATATATGCGGCGGAAAGGTCGGCAAGACTAAGATCACGCCGAAGTACATAGGTCACGAGCGGCTTGTCGAGATCGCAATATCGACGCTTGTCACCGACCGCGCTCTGCTGCTTATCGGCGAACCTGGCACGGCTAAAAGCTGGCTCTCGGAGCACCTCGCGGCGGCTATCAACGGCAATTCGGGACAGGTGATACAAGGCACGGCGGGCACGACCGAGGAGCAGATACGCTATTCGTGGAACTACGCAATGCTTATCGCGAACGGCCCGAGCGAACAGGCAATGCTGAAAAGCCCCGTGTTCACGGCTATGGAGACGGGAACGCTCGCGCGCGTCGAGGAAATATCGCGCTGCGCCTCCGAGGTTCAGGACACGCTTATCTCGCTGCTTTCCGAGAAACGCATTTCCGTGCCCGAGCTTGCGATAGAAGTTCCCGCGAAAAAGGGATTTTCGATAATCGCGACCGCGAATACGCGCGACAAGGGCGTAAATGAGATGTCCGCCGCGCTTAAACGCCGTTTCAACATTGTCGTACTCCCCGCGCCCGAAACTCTCGAAGAGGAAATGGATATCGTAAAGACGCGCGTGGCGCAGCTTTCTGAGAACCTCGACCTCAACGCGGCGCTCCCCAAGGACGCAGTGATCGAAAAAATTTGCACTATTTTCCGCGAGCTGCGGCAAGGTGAAACTCTCGACAAAAAGCAAAAGGTGAAAGCTCCGGGCGGCGTGCTGTCGTCGGCGGAGGCCATTTCCCTGCTCTGCAACAGTATGGCGCTTTCGGGCAGCTTCGGAAACGGTGAGATCTCCGACGAGGATATAGCGGCGGGCTTGCAGGGCGCTATCGTCAAGGACGACGACAAGGACGCGCTCGCGTGGAAAGAATACCTTGAAAACATAATGAAAAAGCGCGGCTCGTCGTGGAGCGGCTTGTACAAGGCGTGTCGGGAGCTGAACGAATGAGCGGCGTGAACTTTTTCGGAATACGCCACCTTTCTCCCGCAGGCGCGTTTTATCTGGAGAAATACCTCGACAGCGTAAAACCGAAGCTGGTGCTGATAGAAGCGCCGAGCGACTTTGCCGATACCGCAGACGATATCGTCCGCGCGGAAACAAAGCCGCCGTTCGCCGTTCTCGCCTACACCGACCACGCGCCCGTTCGGACGATCCTGTACCCGTTCGCGGAATATTCTCCCGAGTATCGGGCGATTTTGTGGTGTCACCAAAATCATGTTGAATTTCGGTTCATGGACTTGCCGTCGGACGTTTTTCTGGCGCTCTACGAAAAGCGTATCGCGGAGGAATTTGCCGAAAACGAGGACGGCGCAGTCGACGAGAGCATAGACGAAAACGCGGGCGATGAGCGTAAAATTTCCGTTTACGATAAACTTGACGAGCTTAGCGGCGAGGGTCACGACACGTTCTGGGAGCGCACTCTCGAACACTGCGCGGACTATGAAAGCTACCGCGAGGGCGCAAATCTGTTTGGCGCGAATATCCGCGAGTTCTCCGAAAAAACGGGGCGCGACCTTGAGGAAACACAGCTCCGCGAGACGTATATGCGCTGTTGCATACGCTCGGCGGTCGAGAACGGCACCGCTCCCGAGAGCATTGTTGCCGTCACGGGCGCGTATCACGTCGAGGGGCTGAAAACGTGGGAAACTCCCGAAAATGCTCCCGAGCTGCCGCACACAGGCAGTCTGCACACGCTTATGCCCTACTCCTATTACCGCCTGTCAACGCGCTCGGGGTACGGCGCCGGCAACAGCGCACCCGCCTATTTCGAGCTTATCTGGGAAAGTTATCGGCGCGGCGACCCGTCGTTTACGGCGAACGCGTATCTGAGCAAGATCGCTGAAAAGCACCGCGCAAACGGAAACGCGGCATCGTCGGCGCAGATAATCGAGTCGGTTCGTCTGGCGAACTCTCTTGCGGAAATGCGCGGCGGAAAGGCTGTTCCCGCGCTGCGCGACCTCCGTGACGCGGCGGAGACCTGTATCGGCGAGGGCAGCTTTGCAGCGATAAGCGTCGCTGCCGCCGATACCGAGATCGGCACGAAGATCGGCGCGCTGCCTGAGGGCGTTTCGCGGACGAGTATCCAAGACGATTTTTATCGGTTGTTAAAGGAGCTTAAACTTGAGAAATACCGCTCGGTGACGGCACAGGACTTACGGCTTGATCTGCGCGAAAATCTCCGTGTCAAGGGGGAGAAATCGGCATTTCTCGACCTGAACCGCTCGTTCTTTCTGCACAAGCTGAAAGTGCTCGGGATAACGTTCGCCGAACCGCGCATAAACGATCAGGACAACGCGACGTGGAGCGAATCGTGGGTAATCTGTTGGACTCCCGAATCGGAAATTCAACTTGTGGAATCCGCGTTGCGCGGCGATACCGTGGAACTTGCCGCGTCGTTCGCGATAAAGGAAACGGTCGAAAAAGCAGCGAATATGTCCGAGGTCGCGGCAGCGGTCGAGGACGCGTTCCTGTGCGGAATGCCGACTGCCGCAAGCTACGCGGTGAGCGTCTTGCAGGCAATGGCGGTCGACGCAGCATCGTTTGAGGATCTGGCAAAAACGGCGTTTCGTCTCTCGTCGATCGTCACCTACGGCGACATCAGAAAAGCCGACAGTGCGCCGCTTGTACCCATTTTGCAGCAGATATACTACCGCGCGTGCCTTATTCTGCCCGTCTCGTGCGTTTGCGATGACAACGCTTCGCAGTTGATTTCCGAGGCGATGAACCAACTTAATTCCGTGGAACTGGCACAGGAATTTCTCGAAACGGAAAACTGGCTGAACACGCTGAAACAGGTCGCGCAGCGCGACGATCTGAACACGCGGCTGTCGGGATTTGCGGCGGCAGTGCTGCTCGAACGCAGTCAAATGACGAACGACGAGCTGAAGATCGAAGTATCGCGGCGGCTGTCAAAGGGCGTTCCCGCCGATCTGGGCGCGGGGTGGTTCGAGGGCTTGACGCTCAAAAACCGCTACGGGTTGATAGCGCGTTTGTCGCTCTGGGAGAGCCTTGACGAGTACATTCAATCGCTCGACGATGAGGAATTCAAGAGGGCGCTGGTGTTTTTGCGCCGCGCGTTCGCGGATTTCTCCTCGGGCGAAAAGGACAGTATCGCGGAAAATCTCGGCGAAATATGGGGACTTAACGGCGCAGAGGTAAGCGAGGTCGTCAACGCCGTACTCGATACCGCATCGCAGGAGCAGATCGCGGCTCTGGACGATTTCGATTTTGATATATGAGGTACACAGAATGGACGTTCTTGAAATTGTCTGCAAAGGCATAGACGACAAAGGGGGATTTCTGCGCGAGTTTACGGGGCGCGGCGAGGATATTTCGCCCGAATTTGTAATAAGCAATCTCTCCCCTAGCGCGAAAACCCTGCTTGTCACGCTTGAAGACGTTTTCCACCCGATAAAAAATTTTACGCACTGGATC
>CAJTTH010000003.1:123802-132104 GCA_910579125.1 uncultured Oscillospiraceae bacterium
GGAATATCCCCGCCGCAAGTGTTATCCCGAAAGGTATACGGCGCGGTGAATACGTTCAGGGCGTCGGCTACGGTATGCACCGTTACGCAGGTCCGAAACCGCCGCGCGGCAAGACACATAAATACCGTTTTACGATCTACGCGCTGGACTGTTCCCTTGATTTGAAGCCGTTCAGCTTTAAAGGAAAGATTCTCCGCGCGGCACAGGGGCATATCGTTCAGCGCGGCGAGGTTTACGGTTATTTTGAGGAGAACGGTCTGCGGAAAGGCGGAAATTCCAAATGAATATATTCAAAATGTAGGAGTATATGATGAATATCGAAAAAATAACAAAGGCAGCCTTTACGGTTATCGGCAAGGAAGGTTCTACCGAGGACGGAGAGGGCTTTATCGGACGGCTTTGGGAGGACGCGAATTCCCATTTCGGCGAAATTGCGCACCTCGCCAAAAAGGATGAAAACGGAGTTCCGCTCGGAGTGTGGGGCGCGATGACAGACTTCTCGCGCTCGTTCAAGCCGTGGACAAATTTCAGAGAGGGGTTGTATCTCGCGGGTGCGGAATGCGTGGACGGCGCGGAGGCTCCCGAGGGCTGGGTAAAGTGGACTATACCCGCTTACGAGTATCTGCGCGTTGAATGCGAAAACGAGAACACGTTCAGCGATATGATAAAGTATCTTGAGAAAAACGTTCTCACACTCGCGGGAGCCGTGCACGACTTTACCTGTCCGCGGACGGGTAAGAGCTATATGCTTTTTCCGATAAAAAAATTGTAATACAGGGGTACAGCGCTATGATCTTTAAAGAATCCGACGGCATAAAAATAACGCTTACGAAAGAGCAGAAAGATATGCTGCAAACAGCGGATAATATAAAAATATGTATCGGTTATTCCACCACGTTAGCGTTTGACATTTATAACAATGACGATCTAATCGGATTTGCGCTGCTTTATAAGTTTGACGAGGGCTGTTACTTCCTGTGGGATTACGCTGTCGATACGGATTTTCAGAACAGACATTACGGTACGCAGGCGCTCATCGAATTGATAAACTTTATGAAAAACAGCTTCGGAATGCACACAATGACGACAACATATATTTACGGTAACAACCACGCAAGGCATGTTTATGAAAAGGTCGGTCTTATTGAGACCGACGAGGTAAACAACGAAAAGACCCATGAAGTAAATATGATCTTAAAATTGACCGACTAACGCAAAGGAGCAGACTATGGAACAAACACAAGAATTACAGCGCTGGCGGCTTATCCTCGGTCAGGAGAGCGACAAGCGCCTTTCGGGAATGAAAATGCCGGCCCTCTCTGAGGAACAGGACTTGATGGACAAGGCGCTCGCGGCGATCTACAATAAAAGCGATCAGGGCGGTTTCGGAAACGGCGGCGCGGGCGCTGGTCACGGACCGTCAAATCCGCAGATCTCGCGCTGGCTCGGCGATGTACGCACGCTGTTCGACAAGGACTTGGTAAAGGTCATTCAGAACGACGCGATGAACCGCTGCGGCTTAAAGCAGCTTATTTTCGAGCCCGAGCTGCTTGAAAATACCGAGCCTGACATCAACCTCGCCTCAACTATCTTAACGCTTAAAGAGATGATCCCCAAGCGCTCCAAGGACAGTGTCCGCGCGTTTATCCGCAAGATAATCGAGGAGATCAACCGCCTGCTCGAACAGGATATCCGACGCGCCGTGACCGCCGCAGTCAACAAGCGCGCGCACTCGCCGATACCGTCCGCGGCGGCGCTCGACTACAAAATGACGATCAGCCGCAATTTAAAGCACTATTCCCCCGAGCTGAAAACGATAGTTCCTGAGCATTTCTACTTCTTTGACCGCACGTCAAAAACCGCCGCTAACAAATGGACGGTCATTCTCGATATCGACCAGAGCGGTTCTATGGGCGAATCAGTGATATATTCGTCAGTGGTGAGCTGCATTCTCGCCAGCATGAGCGCACTTAAAACGCGTATCGTCGCGTTTGATACGAATATTGTCGACCTCACCGAAAAAAGCTCCGACCCCGTTGACCTGCTGTACGGCTTTCAGCTCGGCGGCGGCACGGATATCGACAAGTCGGTCGTATACTGTCAACAATTCATCGAAAACCCGAAAAAGACGCTGTTTTTCCTCATCTCCGACCTTATGGAGGGCGGAAACCGCGCGGCATTCGTCCGTCGAATGGAGGAAATGAAATCCTCAGGCGTGACGGTCGTTTGTCTGCTAGCGCTCGCCGACGGCGGCAAGCCCTACTGCGACGAGCAAATGGCGCAGAAGCTCTCGGGCTTCGGTATTCCCTGTTTCGCGTGCACTCCGCAAAGACTGCCCGAGCTGCTGGAGCGTGTGCTAAAAGGGCAGGATCTGGGCGAATTCGTCAAATCTTTAGAGGGAAAGAAAAAATAAAACGATAACCAAAACTCCCGTGAGCGTCCGTTCACGGGAGTTATTGTATTCATTACAATCCTTTCGCGTCGGTGAGCGTAATGCCGTTCGCTCCGAGCGGTATTTCATGGTCGAGACCGACAAATTTGCCGCCCTCCTGCCACAGTACCTCCTTGACGAAATTGTACTTCTCGGTATCCCAAGTCGTAAAATCATCGAGAACAAGCCCGCCCGTGTCGCCTGAATTTGCGTTGTAGCACCAGAATGTGTGGTTGAGGTGATATTCCTTTATCAGCTTGCGCATACAAGTCATCCACGTGAGGTTCGGCTCACGCATAAATCCGCCCCATTCGCCGATAAGCAGCGGCGCGGTGTTTTCCTTATGAATGTACAGCCAGTTGTCCTGCCAGCAGTCGCGGATAAGGCTGTCGTAGCTGTATCCGTCCTTGAACCACGGCTGTTCGTAAACGGTAGGTCCGTAGTCGTGTGGCGAGTACACCAGCTTATCCCGGTACTGCCCGAGATCGACGGGGTAATCCCTCACGCCGCGCAGATTGCCGCCCCACCAGTTGAAGTAATAGTCGTCCGAATTAGCGGACGAATAGTCGCCGTTCTTCTTGGAGTAGATCTCCGTGCCCTCAACCATTATCAGCAAATTCGGATTTTTCGCGAGCACCTTTTTCGCGGCGGTCTCGGCGGTGTACTTCCAGTTGTTCTTAGCGGTAGAGTTGTTCCAGATCGCCGCCGCGCTGCCCTCGTTCGGCTTGCCGTGCGGCTCGTTTTTAATATCGAGCGCGATGATCGTGTCGTTGTCCTTGTAGCGCTCGGCAATCCACTCCAACGCATGATAATAGTCGTCGACAGTCACCTTGTCGGTGTACCAGAGGTTGACGTTATGCCCCATAGCGTTTGTCTCGGCGCAGTGGATATCGGGCATAACCTTAATTCCGTTTTCCTCAGCGAGTTTCAAGAAATAATCGAAAATTTGCAGGCTGTTCATATCGTTAAGCTCGGTGTTGGACGCGTTGTTGTAATTGGCTCTCGGGTACTCGCCGCGCGACCATTGGTTGAGCAGCTCGACGGATATCGGCACGCGTATCAGATTAAACCCGTGATCGGCTATTCCCTTTACCGAGGTGCGCAGATTGCTGTTCCACAAGCCGTCGAACGTGTTCGTTCCCGTGTTGTAGCCGAACCAGTTCACGCCCGTAAGCCAGACCTGTTTTCCGTTTTTGTCAAGAATTTTATTGCCGTCGGTATGTAGCCAGTCGTCGCCCTGTTTCGCCTTGTCGGTGCGCTTCAGAAGCTCCTCAACATTGCCCGACGGAGCGGGTGTGGAGGTGTTTTTATCATTGTTCTGATTGTTATTCTGATTACCGTTTCCGTTATTATTTTGATTGTTGTTATTATTGCTCGGAGCGCTTGACCGGGTTCCGTTAAAATCCACGGCCGAGGGCGGCGTAAACGCTGTCGGGCTGCTGTAATTGAACCCGAAATTCACATTGCCGCCAACGGGGATATCCCCGTTATATTCGGCATTGCTGACGGTCGCTTTCGTACCGTTCACACTGATATTGCCGTTCCATGAATTGGAAATTTTAAATCCGTTCGGCACGTCAAATTTCACCGTCCACTCTCCGATATTGTTCGCGGAATTGTTCGTGATAGTGAGCTCGCATGTTCCGCATTTATTACCCGATTCCTCCCAAGTGCTACCCGCGCTCCACGAGAACGAAACGCCGCCCGAGGGCTGCGGACTTGACGAACTCTGAGGAGACAAGCTGCTTTGCGGCGGCGTGCTGCTCTGAGTTGTTGAGCTGCTCTGCGGCGGCTCGCTGCTTTGCGTAGCTGAACTGCTCTGAGGCTGTTGACTGCTTTCCGCTGACGAGCTTTCGAGTGTGACGCTCTCGGTCGACGAGTTTTGGGTGCTGCTTTCCGTACCTGACGAGCCGCTCGAGGACGCGCTGCCTGTTAAAGTACCCGAGCTCTCCGACGGCTTTTCCGAAGTGCTTTCCGACAAGCTCTCCGAAGAAACTGACGAGCTGTCCGAAACGCTCTCCGAACCCGATTCATACGAGACGGTATTACCCGCGCAGCCCGTAAACAACAGTATTACCGACAAAACAAACGCTGCGGATTTGGTTAGAAATTTTTTCATAATACGCTCCTTTGACAAGGCTTGATCGTTATCTATATTGTAGCATCTTATTCCAAAAATGTCAACCGCTGTTAAACGGCTGACATTTGGTAATTATTTCCGCAAAATAAGCAGGTCGGCGAAATACTCTGCCATAAACGGATTGCGTATCAGCAGCGGACCTATGATATGCGTTCCGAAAAAATTCCCGACGCGTATACCCTCGGAGGACGCGTCCTTGGGACTGTTGCCCGCGCCTTGCTTTACCGTGAAAAGCGGCTCCTTAACGCCGTAAACACCGCTAGCCTTGTTGACAAAGCCGATAATCTCACGCCCCTCAAACTCGACAATGCTGTCGGTGACTATCCTTTCCGCGCCCTCCTCGGTGATGAAATCGAACAGCGCAAGCCCCTCGTGCACCTTTTTGCCGCGGTCGGTTATCTTTCTGCCGAATATCTCAAACGAATTGCCCGTTGCCAGTATTACCGTGCCGCCGTCAACAGCGCCTTTCAGCGATTCGCCTTGATCGAACAGATATTCCAGCGCGATCTTCTGATTGCGCTCCGTTCCCGAGCCGACGTAGATAAAGTCAAATTCCGAGAAGTACATTCCGTCGCCGACGGAGCGGCGCATTATTACGACCTCCTCGCCTTTTTGCGCGAGAGCACGTTCAAGGGCGAGAATGTTCGCGTAGTCGCCGTAAAGGTTCATTAAATCGGGAAACAAATGCAGAATTTTCATACGTTCACCCTCTCACTTGATAATAACCTTGGACAGAAATTTCTCCTTGTCCGAGAAACATGTTACCGTATAAAGACGCGTGTGCTTTTTCGCGGCAATCTCTCCCACCGCCGTATCAATATCGGGGAGCGCCGTGATCTTCTCCGACGGAATATCCGTGTAAGAAAAGCGCGTTTCGAGGTCGGAGGCGTGCTTGCCGAGCAAATATATATGTTCCACACACGGAGCGTTCAGCATTCCGAAATTTATATCCCACAGCCAACTTATTTCGCCTGTGGAATAACGGCGGCTAACCGCGTCAACGATAATTATAACGCCGCACGGCTCGTTCTGTCCGAGAATATACCGCAGCGACTGGTCGTATGACACTGAGTTCTCGTGCTTGGAAACGAGGAACGTGCCCTCGCTCTCTCCGAGAGTATACTCGACAACGCGTCCGCTTTTCAGAACATAGTCGCTGATGTCGGCGGCGATACGCTCGGGAGCAATTCCCAAACGCGCGCAGACCGCAAAGCACGCGAGTATATTGTAAACGTTGTAAATGCTCTTGAAGCTCAGGGTGATGTCATAGCTGCCGTTTACGGTGATAATGCCGTTCTGCAGGTCGGCGTCCGTCACAGCGAACTCCGCGGGCTGCTTTTGGTGCCCGCAGTTATCGCAGATATACGAACCGATATGATTGTAATGACGGTAGCCGTAGCGCATACGGCTCTTGCAGACGGGGCAGAATGCTCCGTCGTCATACATGGCGGTATTCTCGGCGGTGGAAAAGGACTGCTTGTCCATGCCGAACCAAACGGTGTTTTCGCGTCCGATACCCAGACAGGAGACCAGCGGGTCGTCGGCATTGAGAATAAGCGTGCATTCATCAGGAACGCTCTCGCGTATAGCCTCGTAGACCCACTCGGGGTGTCCGTTTCGTGTGAGCTGGTCGCGGTACAGATTTGTAACAACATAGTGCGTCGGCGAGAAATATTTAAACGTGTGCTTCGCGTAGCGCTCGTCGGTTTCCAGCACCAGCACGTCCGCCTTGAACCGCCCGCCGAGCGTGCAGTTGTACAGAATTACCGCAGCGATCCCCCAATCCATATTCGAGCCCTCCTTGTTGGAGACGACACGCTTTCCCTCGGTTTGGAGAACGTGCGTTATCATCTCGACAGTAGAGGTCTTGCCGTTGCTGCCCGTTACAGCGATGACCTTTTCGGGCAGTCTTACTTTTGAAAGTATATCGGGATACATTTTCAGTGCGATCTTACCGGGTAGGCTCGAGCCGCGTCCGATAAGGTGTCCGGCGAAATACGCCAGTCGGCACGCCAGTATCGTAAAGAACATTCTCATAATATCAGCCTTTCGGATAATAATAAATTCAAAACCACATTACATTGTACCACAATATTTTATTTATGTCAAGAAGAAAAACAATTACACATTAAAAATGACCAAATTGTGAAATTTCGGAAAATACGGTGATAAAGTGTGATATTCGTGTGACATTGCTTGACAAAAGCATTTTCGGGTGGTAAGATATATTTGGAAGAAGGGATCTTAATGAAAAACAATACGGCAGCCGTCGATATAACCAAAAGGTATACCCTCGGCGAGGAAATATTCAATTCGGTAACGCACGGGGTCGGCGGTCTGCTCGCGATCGCGGGAACAGCGGTGCTGATAGTGTTCGCGGCGATCTGCTCGGACGCTTGGGGCGTGGTGAGCTCGGCGGTATACGGCGCTTCGCTGATACTTCTGTACACTATGTCAACGCTCTATCACGCGATTACAAACCGCCGCGCGAAATCGTTTTTCCGCATAATGGACCACGATACCATATTTTTCCTTATCGCGGGAACGTATACTCCGATAACGCTTATCCCGCTGCGCGGCGCTTACGGCTGGGTACTGTTCGGCGTTGTGTGGGGCGCGGCTATCCTTGGGATAGTGCTTAACTCGGTCGATCTCGAAAAGTTCCGTAAGCCCTCCGTAGTCTGCTATATCGCTATGGGTTGGGTCGTAATTTTCGCGATAAAGCCCATGCTCGAAAGCTGTACGCCGCTCTCACTGTGGTTTCTGCTCATTGGCGGACTTTGCTACACGGGAGGAATAGTCTTTTACGCGATGAAGTCGAAGAAGTATTTTCACTCTATCTGGCATATTTTTACAATTGCGGGGAGCGTGTTTCATTACTTCTCGATCTTGTCGATGATAGTTTCATCATAAAAGCCTATCTCCGCATTCGGTAAGCTAAATTATTTACAATAAAATCGAAAGGAGGGATTTCGGCAAAAATATTTCCACGCTGCGCAATAATGAAACGTATGACCCCAAATAAAAGTATTTATACAGACAGGAGAAAATTTATGAAAAAAGCGATCACAGCATTCTTAACAACAGCGTTAATACTTTTGGCTCTTACAGCGTGCGAAAACGGCGCTCCCGAAAGCCCGTCGGATGTCGGCGGCGTTTCGACTTCCTCAACCAACAGTGACAGCGGCAGCTCCACCGCGCAAAGTGATGACAGCTCCTCGACACAGAACGGCGACAGTTCCTCAACACAGGTCGACAGCAGCCCCGCCGAGGATATGTATCCCGTAAAGGCAACGTCAAACGGCGCGGATTGCGTCTTTGTCGACGAAAGAGGCGTTTACGGCGAGACCGAAATACCGGATATTCACTGCGATAAAGTTGATCTGCAAGGCAGCGTAAGACCCATTGAGGTAACGCCCATCGGTCTTGAGAGCATGGTATTTGAAACGCGCACGTTCGGCGACTATACCGTAAAGCTCGTAGGCTCATACGTCAGAACCGATAAGGAAAACTTCCCCGACACTATCTACGCGCGCAGCCTTTGGATAGAGATCGAAAACGAAAAGGCTCCGATCTCCGAAAACAGCCGCAAAACATATTGCGCACCGACAATTCTCGGTCAATCGGTGTTCAAGCCCGAATATCGGCTTTTCCCCGACAGAATAGGCAGTTATCTGGACATATACGATATGGAATATCCGATAATAGCTATGCGTTATTTTCTTGACGAC
>CAJTTH010000003.1:132193-132838 GCA_910579125.1 uncultured Oscillospiraceae bacterium
CTTGACGACAAGCCAGAATACATAGCCGAGGATATAACCCGAGCCGTTAAATTCGTCATGATAATACCGAAAAGAAACGAAACCGCGGACATATTGGCAGCCTGCGCGCCCGGACTGGGGATAGTTTACAATGAGGAACTGTCAAACGGCTTGCAGACCGTTACAAACAAAGAAGCGGTCTCGGGGTGGCCGTCGGCGGTCTGCGCCGCAGACGAGTTTAAGGTGATCGACGAAAAAACGCTCGTCGACGAGACGGCGGGTATAAAATGTTCCTTTGATTTCAGCGATATTCCGTCATTGGGTAATTTTTCCAATGAACGGCTCACCGTAGAAAAAAACATATAAGCCGAGATAAAAATTTGATCTAACGGAAAAAGCACCGCCGTCCGAAAACAGCGGTGCTTTGTTCATTCAGCGGAGATCGCTCCGCAAGGGTTGCAGTGCGCTAAATCAGCAGCCGCATCCGCAGCCGTTGTTGTTGCCGCAGCCACAGCCGCAGTCGTTCTGCGCGTTGACGTTGCCGCATCCGCAGCAGCTGAACAACAGAATAAGGATGATGATCCAGCAGCAGCTGTTACCGCCAAAGTTCATACCACACATAATGAAGTCCTCCTTGTAAAATATGTCTGAAACCTCCGCTCCCCT
>CAJTTH010000003.1:132858-133072 GCA_910579125.1 uncultured Oscillospiraceae bacterium
GAGCTTCCGTTTCACAGTACATATTATGCCGGAGAATAAAATCGGTTACAGTTTTTCGCACCGAAAAAAACGTGCCGCCGTTCGGGGAATGAACAGCGGCGCACAGGATTGGAGGGATTTGATAATCCATTTCTGTCTGCTTATATTTTAGCACATATTTATTTTAAATTCAATATTTATGACAAAACTGTAACCTTTTGTCTCAATTTTGTAA
>CAJTTH010000004.1:0-240 GCA_910579125.1 uncultured Oscillospiraceae bacterium
TTTCACATTTCACCGCCTTTTTGGTGATTTAGTTGAAAAAACACAAAAATCATCAAAAAACTTAACGATTTAACAAAAAGCCTATTGATTTTTAAGTGCAAATGATGTATAATAGTGAAAAAAGGGACGGGTGTCATCACGAGTTGAAGGCTTGCGTGCCCGATAAATGAAAATTCCGACTCGTCCGGGGAGAGTACAAAAATGGATATAGAACAGCTATCATTGATGAAATTGATCGAC
>CAJTTH010000004.1:285-121005 GCA_910579125.1 uncultured Oscillospiraceae bacterium
GGATTCTTTTTCTGCAGCTACGGGAATGGCAATAGCGGCCGTAGACAAAGGCAGTTCGCCTGCTGGAGCGCATTGGTGCGGCGAAACGAGTTTCTGCAAAAACTGCATAAAAAAGTCCGCCGATGGCGCGGAAAGCTGTAAAAAACACGCTGCAGAATGTATTGACGAAGCGGCATCGTCCACTCACCCCGTTATAAAAGTTTGTCCTGCGGGCATTACGGAATTTGCCGTTCCCGTTATTGTTAAAGGCGTACATATGGGAACTCTGCTGGGCGGTCAGGTAATTGTCGAGAAACCCGCCGAGAACAAGCTGACGAAGCTCGCGCACGATCTGAAAATCGACTCTGCGGATATCATTGCGGGGATCAAGAAGCTCGAATCCGTATCTAACGACCGCGTTGAATCGGCTGCCGAACTTCTTATGGAAGTTGTTACCTCGCTCGCGGAACAGGGTTACGAACATTTGATCTCCTCGGAGCGTGGTCAGCAAGCGCGTGACAGCTTGTCCAACTCACAAAATATTGATCACGCGGTAAAACAGAAAATAGACACTACCGTTGATTTTGTGAAGAAAGTGGAACATGGGTGCAGCATGATCAAGGACGCGGTGGCGAATTCGGCGAGAGCGGTAGAAAACACCGACAGTATTGTCAAGACTATCGAGAATGCGTCCACACAGCTTACGTTGATAGGTTTCAACGCTTCTATCGAGGCAAAAAGAGCGGGTGCGGCGGGTCAAGGGTTCAACGTTATCGCGCAGGAGGTTCGCACACTCGCGGACAAGAACTCCAAACAGGCGGTCGAGATCGAACATACGCTCAACAGCATCAAAAAGACCATGGTCGACATAAATAACCGGATACGCGGACTGTATGCCGACATTGAGAAAATCGTCGATTCGATAAACGATTTGTCATGTGTAATAGTGGAATCGGGAAACAAATCGGACGAAAATACTTAAATCGCAAAACCGCCCTTATATCGGGGCGGTTTTCAATTAGTCCTTTGCCTTGACCTCGTTGACAAGCGGCTTTCCTTGCAAGTAAGCGTCAAAATTCTCCAGCGTGACTTCGGCGATATTCCGCAGTGCCTCCTCGGTAAGAAATGCCTGATGCGAGGTTACAAGCACGTTCGGACGGGAGACCAGCAGCGAAATAACTTCGTCGGTGACTATCTTGTCCGAATTGTCCTCGAAAAACAGTCCGCTCTCCTCCTCGTAAACATCCAGTGCCGCACCGCCGATACGTTTCTCGTTCAGCGCGGAGAGCAGCGCCTCGGAGTCAATGAGCTGCCCGCGCGAGGTATTTACGATCAGCACGCTTTTCTTCATTAACGCAATAGCGCTTTCGTCTATGATATACCGCGTTTCATGCGTAAGCGGACAATGAAGCGAAATGATGTCGGAGCGTTTGAACAACTCGTCCTTGTCGACATATTCAATATCGGAATTATCGGACGGGTGCGGGTCGTAGGCAATAACGTTCATTCCGAAGCCCCTGCAGATGTCAATAAACACACGTCCTATTCTGCCCGTGCCGATCACACCCGCAGTCTTTCCGTGAAGATCAAAGCCCGTAAGTCCGACAAGACTGAAATTAAAGTCTCGGGTTCGGATATAAGCGCGCGGTATTTTTCGGTTAAGCGCGAGTATCATTCCCATTGTATGCTCCGCGACGGCGTATGGGGAATACGCGGGCACGCGGAGAATTTTCAGCTTGTCCTTTGCGGCGTTCAGTGCGATATTGTTATATCCCGCGCACCGCATCAATATAACTTCAACCTTAAGTTCTACAAGCCGTTCTATCGTTTTTGCGCCGATTACATCGTTCACGAACGCGCAGACGGCTCGGCACCCCTCCGCAAGCCCCGCGCTCTCGGGGCGAAGTCTGCCCTCAAAATAGCGTATCTCGTAGTTCTTGTTGATTTTATCGAACCATTCCTTGTCGTATGGCTTCGCGTCAAAAAAAGCGATCTTCTCCATTATTGTATCACCTCAAAAAGTATTTGATATGTGCAAAAATTCATATTGTACCAGGCATATTATTCTGCTGTTCCCTGTGATTTCGTTTACTTTTGATAACATCCCGCGGTTGCGAGAAGTCACCGGTGCGTCAACACATTAACAATAAAAAGGAACAATGGCGGGCAGCAAAAAACTTAATGTGTCAAGCACGGCGTTAACCGATATTATTTTGCGCAAAAAAAATATCATTATGCTTGACAAACGGGAATTTTGGAATTATAATTGTAGTGGTGCATTCAAATCGAAAAGAAAAAAGAAAGGCGACAAATGAAAAGAATAGCAACAATTCAAGATTTCTCCTGCGTGGGAAAATGCAGCCTGACCGTAGCGCTGCCAATAATTTCCGCAATGGGGATCGAGTGCTGCGGCATACCGACCGCCGTGCTTTCAAACCACACGGGATTTCCTTGCTTTTACTCGCACGATCTGACCGACGATATCCCGAAGATATCCGAGCAGTTCAACGCGCATAAAATAACGTTTGACGCGATCTCAACGGGTTACATAGCGTCGATCGGGCAAATGGCTCTGATAGAGGAATTTATCCGAGAGTTTCGCCGCGATGATACGCTGATTTTCGTTGACCCGGTAATGGGCGACTACGGCAGACTGTACTCGCAGATAACCGAGGAATATGCCGAGAAAATGCGGAGACTGTGCGCTCACGCGGACGTTATCACGCCGAACCTCACCGAAGCGTTTATGCTGCTCGGCGAGGAGTATAACGCACACGCGGACCGCGGCGTTATCCGCAGTTTGCTCGAACGGCTTGTCGCGCTCGGCGCGGAAAACGCGGTCATAACGGGAGTTCAGCGCGGCAACGAGATCGTGTGCACGGGCTTTGACGGAGAAAAATTCTACGAACAGAGCAATACTTTGTACAACGTTTCGTGCAGCGGAACGGGCGACCTTTTCTCGGCGGTAATGCTCGGCGCGATGGTAAACGGACGGAGCTTTGCGGAAGGTCTCGACCTCGCCGTGAAGATCTCGGGCGAAGCGGCGCGGCTCACGTTGCTTGACCCTGACCGACCTGCCTACGGCGTAAATTTTGAGCAGACAATACCATACCTTATCGAGCAGCTGGAGAAACGCAATGGAAAACCGCAGTAACAAGCGGCGGGCAAAAACCCGCCGCTGATTTTATTCGTTGATATATGTATCCAGCCGTCTGTCGGCTTCGGAAATAAATTCGTCAAGCGTTATATCACCGCATCGACAAAAACCGCAGCAATTTAATAAACTCACCCCTATGGCATATCAATTATATGCAGCACGAGACCGTTTCCGTCTTTTTCGATACGCGCAAACCGCGGCTCGTCGTAGCCGCCCGGACCGCTCGTTTTGCCCGTTACCGCGTAAATGCTTTTCTCAAGATATTCCCTCAGCTTTTTGCGCATACGGTTAAGCGTGACCGAAACGCCGCTTTCGCTTATACCGTAACACGCGGAAATCTCGGGAACGCTCTTGAACATGAAATACCGCGCCGTAAATATCCTCCGCTTTTTCACGGGATTTTTCGCGAGAAAATCGTTTATAGCCCCGACAAGCTCCTTGTGCTCAGCCTCCTGTTCTATCGAGCGCGAATCGAAAACTATGTCGCCTATCTCGTCAAGCAGCTCCGTTTCACCGCCGCCGCGTTTTTCGGCGTGCAGCAGCTTGTATCTGTCGAGCGCGGTGTTGCGCGTAATTCTCCCGAGAAACGCGGCACAGGCTTTTGGGCGGCTCGGCGGAATGCTGCTCCACAGCCTGAAATACGCGTCGTTTACGCATTCCTCAACGTCAAGATGGTCGTGCAGAATGTTCGCGGCTATCGCGGTGCAGTAGCCGCCGTACTTTTTCGCGGTCTCCGCGATAGCTCTTTCGTCGCGTTCCCGGTACAAAGCTATTATCCCGCTGTCCTCCATTTTGTCACCCCGCTTTTTATTCTCTACAATTAAAGACGAATTCAAAACGCCCCACCTTACACTTTTTTCCAAAAAATTTACGTAATTTTTTAAACTACGCAAATCTCTTTTAAATCACTTCAAATCTACGACGGTAACACCCGCTTCGCCCTCGCCGTAAGCTCCCAAACGGAAGCTCTTTATCGGCATTCTCCGCAGCGCGGAATGCACCGCCTCGCGAAGCGCGCCCGTGCCCTTGCCGTGGATTATCACCACCTGCGACAGCCCCGACATTATCGCGCCGTCAATAAAGCGCTCGACCTCCATAACGCCGTCGTCGCCCATATAGCCGCGGATATCGAGCTCCATTCCGCCGCGGCGGTTCATATTCGATGTGACGGACTTCTTCACCTTGCCGCCCTGCTTCGGCTGCTCCTTGGGCTTTTTCTCGACGAGCCGCAGATTTTTCGCGTTGGTCTTGACCCTCATCGAACCGACTTGCACATAGCACTCCCCGCGAACGTTCGGCACGGTAAGCAGACTGCCCTCGCGCCCCGTGTCGGCGAGCTTCACCGTATCGCCCTGTTTGAACGGACGCGGCGGCACGTAGTTTTCGAGCTTTTTTTCAATAACGGGATTTGCCTCGTCCTGCAATTTGTTCAGGCGGCTGCCGACCTTGGATTTTGCGTCGGAAAGCCCCTTGCGGAGTTCCTCCTTGTCCTTTGCCTTTTTCAATTCCTCAAGCTCGTTGAGCAGCATATTCGACTGCGTTCTCGTCTGCTCGATAATCGCCATTGCACGCTGCCGTGCGTTTTCGAGCTCCTTTTCCTTTTGCGCTTCAAGCTCGGAGAGCTTCTGTTTTAATTCGCTCTCGGTGAGCTTTGCGTTGCGCTCCGAAACGGCTATGCTCTCGCGAAGCTGTTCAAGCTCCCTTCGCGATTGTTCCAGTTGGTCGATTATCTTCTCGAAACGGCGGTTTTCGGTGCTTACAAGCTCCTCCGCGTGTGAGATTACATAGTCGCTCATTCCGAGCTTTTTCGTTATCGCGAACGCGTTTGATTTTCCGGGAACGCCTACGATAAGCCGATACGTGGGCTTAAGCGTTTCCACGTCGAACTCGCACGAGGCGTTCTCCACGCCGTCCGTTTCAAGCGCGAACATCTTGACCTCCTGATAATGCGTAGTAGCCAAGACCTTCGCGCGGTAACTCTTTAACCGGGTCAATATCGAAACGGCGAGCGCCGCGCCCTCGACGGGGTCTGTTCCGCTGCCGAGCTCGTCTATCAGCACAAGCGAATTTTCGTCCGCAGCGTCGATTATCTTGATAACGTTCGTCATGTGCGAGGAGAACGTCGACAGGCTCTGCTCGATACTCTGCTCGTCGCCGATATCGACGTAAATGCGGTCAAAGCAGCCTATGACTGAGCCGTCGCCCGCGGGTATCATCAGTCCGCACTGCGTCATCAGCGTAAGCAAGCCGACCGTCTTTATCGCGACGGTCTTGCCGCCCGTGTTCGGTCCCGTGATGATAAGGCAATCATACTTCCCGCCTATTTCCACGGAAATAGGCACGGCGAGATCGCGGTCGAGCAAGGGGTGACGCGCGTTGTTGAGTATCACCTTGGGCTGCTCGACAATTTTTGGCGTCACCGCGCGCATTTTCGCGCCGAGGTTCGCTTTGGCGAAGTACAGCTCGAGTATCTGCGAGAGCTTGAAATTCTCCGCGATAGCCGCCGCGTTTTCGCCGACCTCCGCCGACATCTCGCGCGTTATGCGCTCAATCTCCGCCTGTTCGCGCGCTTTCAGAACGCGTATCTCGTTATTCGCCTCAACGACGCTCATCGGCTCGATAAAGAACGTCTGCCCCGTTGCCGAGGTGTCATGCACCAGACCCGGAACGTCGTTCTTGTGCTCGCTGCGGACGGGCACTACATACCGCCCGTCGCGTATCGTCACGACCGCGTCCTGCAAATAGGAGCGCGTGTTCTTGTTCTTTATCATGCCGTCGAGCTGCTCGCGGATATTCAAGCCCTGTCGGGTAATGCGCTTGCGTATCGCGGCAAGCTCAGCGCTCGCCGCGTCGGACATCTCCTCCTCGGAGAGAATGCTCTCGGAAATGCGCCGCTCCAACGCCTTTACGGGCACGAGACCGCGAAAATATTCCGCGATAGAGCTTTCCATATTCTCGCACTGCGAGAACCAGTCGCAAAGCGCCGCCGTCTCGCGGAGAACCGCCGCTGTGTCAAGCAGCTCGCGGAACGAGAGCATACTGCCCGTCTCCGCGCGTTTCAGGCTGCCCGAGATGTCCTTTATCTTACGGAACGCGGGCGTTCCGAATTTCGCGGACAGCGTGAACGCGTCGTCCGTTTTTTTCAGCTCCTCGGTTATTTTCGCGAAGTCCGTGACGGGCTTCAGCTTCAGCGCGTTCTCGCGGCAGCCGTCGCTTACCGTCTGCTCCGCGAGAAGCTCCAGAATTTTATCAAGTTCAAGTTTTTTGTAATATTTATTCATAGTTAATACCTCAAATTATTTGTACTTACCGCAGGACTTGCACTCGCTTGCGGTCTTTACGTTTATGTAGCCGCAGTGGCGGCAGCACCATTCGCCTGTGTTCATTATCGGATTTTTCGCGCGTTTTATCCTCCATAGCCGCGAACGGTTGTATTTGCCGCCGCCGAGCTGTTCGTTCAAAACCATAATAAGATACGCGACATATATCAGTATCGCGACGCTGAAAAAGTTCAGAGAAAACAGATATATATCCGCCGAATAAGCCGCCGCTCCCTGTAACGCGCCGAGCGAGTTGTCTCGCTCCAGCAGCACCCTTGCGCACGCGAAAAGCCCCAAGCCCGAAACTACCGCTGCCACGCTCATATAAACGCACCAAATTATCTTCCCGAAATCGAACGTTTCATTTGTTTTCTTTTGCGGGAGCGGATCTGTCGGTACTTGGCTTTGTTGACTGTCAATGTACTTTATCAGCCCCGCGTTGTTCCAGACACGAGTATAATAATCAATATCATGAGTAAGCGGACTGCATACCTCGATAAACTCCTTCCAACTGTCGCATTTCATTGCCTTATCGCGATAATATCTTTCTATCTCAATTTCATGAAGCTCCTCCTCGGTATAGCTCGTCAGCATAAAATCAGGCTCTACACTCTTGTGAGTATCGAAAACCCCTGCCGAAAACAGCAATACGATAACCGAGTATACAAGCTGCACAACATACGCCGCACCCGCCAGCAGTGCGCAGAAGCGCGGCGTTGTGCGGATTTTTTCACTCTGCTCGCTGTCGGCTTTCAGACGC
This sequence comes from uncultured Oscillospiraceae bacterium, assembly GCA_910579125.1. GTDB lineage: Bacteria > Bacillota > Clostridia > Oscillospirales > Ruminococcaceae > CAG-115. Next base: position 7,502 of record CAJTTH010000004.1, read on the forward strand.
TTTATCAGGTTCAGCGGAGTGGTCTTTTGTCCGCACAACGGGCAGACCGCGCCCGAAAAATCCGCGCCGAGCGGCTCCAGACACAGAGAACAGTACTTCATATCAATATAATTTATAATTTCGCCGTTCATAGTTGATCCCCCTTGATCAGACCCTTGTAATACTCCAGCGCGGTAAAGCTCCGCTCCGTTCTGTACAGGAAATAGTCCTCGGTTATCGACGAGAGCTGCTTCTCAGCCCCGCCGCCTATCGTGAATTTAAAGCACCGCTCGAGCGGCGAAAACGTCGCGCACCGCATAGCGTAGAGCGTTTCGGGGAACAATCCGCCGTATCCGGGGTTAAGGCAGTCCTTGCAGAGCAGCAGCGCCTTTCGCGGAAGAAAGTACATTCCGCGCTCACACTCGTATTGTCCGCAGTTATCGCAGGCGACAAGGTTCGGCGCGAAGCCGAGCATTGCGCTGTAACGCAGCTCGAACGCGCTCTTGACCGCGTTCAGCGAGCGTCCGTTCTCCCCCGCGTGAAGTATCTCGAACAGCGCGATCGCGAAAAAGCGCACCAAGCTGTCGCACGCGTTTTCCGACTGGACCTGCTCGCTCGGCGTGCAGTACTTCACTGCCTGCGCGAAATACGACGCGAGCGCGAGCTTCTCAATATCGCTCCCCAGCTCGTGGAACCCGAATTTCGGTTTCGCCGAGTTGACCGTGTAGCGCAGCTTGTTCTTGTTCAGACAGAACGTCGAATACGAAAACAGCGACGCGGACGACAGCAGATTGCTGTTTATCTTCTTCGCGCCATGAGCGGTCGCTTCGACAATGCCCTGCTCGTCCGTAAGAATGTCGATAAAACAGCTGTTTTCACCGATCTCGCGCCGTCCTATCACTATGCCGTCGTAGGTAACAAGCAACAAACTCACCCCTTATTTTAAAAGCAAAAGCCCGCACCGCTCGCTTGCGGCTTTTGCCGCTGCTGCCCTAAAGACCGCATTTAATTTAACAGTTTATTCAAATAAACGGCAACACCGTCGTTGTCGTTGGTATCGGTGACAAACTCCGCCGCCGACTTTACCTCCCCGAGAGCGTTGCCCATTGCCACGCCCGTACAGTATTCCAGCATTTCAAGGTCGTTGCGGTCATCGCCGAATGCGAGTATCTCCTTTGGCTGAATTTTCAGACAACCGCAGATATGCTCGAGAGCGCTGCGCTTTGTCGCCTCGATATGCGCGAACCTCCGCCATATCTCGCCGCGGAACGAGAGCGTTCCGCAGTCGGGTATCTCGGCGGCGATCTTCAGCGCGTCCTCCTCGCATTCCACCTCGGCAGTCACCTTGTAAGCGGAATAGTTGAAGTCCGTAAAGTCGTCGTGCTGCACGTTATCAACCGTTTGGTACCACGAAAAATCGCAGTCGGGCTTGTAGTTCCAGAAGTAGCCGAAGTCGGTCTCGATAGTTATCTCACACCCGCCGCCGGACAGCTCAAAGCAGCGCTTTATGATATGCCGCACGCTTTCCGCGGAAAGCTGTCTGCTGAATATGACTTCACCGTTACGCTCGACCAGCGCGCCGCCGTTCGAGATGAGAATTTCAGGCTGCACGGCGGCTATGTATTCCCTCATCGCACCAGCCGACCGCGCCGTCGAAAACGCGATAAGCGCACCGTTTTCACGCGCCCTTTTCAGCGCCGCGAGATTACTCTCGGATATCTCCTTTCGGGAGTTCAGCAGAGTGCCGTCCAGATCAAGTACTATCAGTTTATAAGAAAACATAAAAAGTCCTTTCGCAGCATTTGCAGTATATTAGTTTATTGTACCACAAATTTCACAAAAGGTCAAGCGTTTTATTCACGCAATAACAAAAAAGGGGCTGCCGAAACGACAGCCCCAAAGAAAAGGGAGCGGGATATTGCGGTCGGAATCGACAGCCGAAGCCGCCCCTTGACCGCCTTATACGTTGAACAGCAGCTCGTCGTAGGTCGGGTACGGCCAGTACTCCTCGCCGACGATAGTTTCCAGTTCGTCCGCGACCGCGCGCAGGCTCTGCATATCCGCAAATACCTCGTCGTGATAGTAGCGCGCCTTAGCCTCCTCACCCTCGATAGCCTGTGCCTTTACGACAGCGTCGGACAGCGCATGAGCCTTGTCGCTGAGTGCGATAGTAAGCTCGTTGACCTTTTTCGCCATTTCAGTCTCGACGGTCGGTTCAATGCCGACAGCTTTCTTGCTTGCTGCGATATCGCATACGTCCTTCGCGAACTTCATAACGGCAGGGAGAATTTCGGTTTTAGCCATATCCGCGGCGGTGAGCGCCTCGATGTTAATGACCTTGGAGTAATTCTCAAGCAGTATCTCCTGACGAGCGTGCAGCTCTATCTCACTGTATACTCCGAACTTCTTGAACAGGTCGATGTTCTTCTGCGCGGTAACGCACGGAATAGCGTCAACAGTCGATTTGAGGTTCAGCAGACCGCGCTTTTCCGCTTCAACGGGCCACTCGTTGCCGTAGCCGTTGCCGTTGAATATAACGCGCTTATGCTCCTTTATCGTCTTTACAAGCAGATCGTGGAGCGCTTCGTTGAACTTCTCGGGAGCGACCTTTTCCAACTCATCGGCAAATTCGGAGAGAGAGTTTGCGACAATGGTGTTAAGTATCGTGTTCGGACCCGCGATATTAAGGTTCGAGCCGACCATTCTGAACTCGAACTTGTTGCCCGTGAACGCAAACGGCGACGTTCTGTTTCTGTCGGTGCTGTCCTTCGGGAATTCGGGGAGCGACGACACGCCGACGTTGAACATCTGCTTGCCCGCGCCCGTGTACTCCTTGCCCTCGACAAGCGCGTCAACGACCGCTTGCAGCTCCTCGCCGAGGAATATCGAGATGATAGCGGGGGGAGCTTCGTTCGCGCCAAGACGATGGTCGTTTCCGGGGCTTGCCACGGACATTCTCAACAGGTCGGAATACTCGTCAACAGCCTTGATTATCGCCGCGAGGAACGTCAAGAACTGCGCGTTCTGCATGGGCGAACGTCCGGGATTGAGCAGGTTATGTCCGTCATCGGTCGACAAGCTCCAGTTGTCATGCTTACCCGAGCCGTTGATACCCGCGAAAGGCTTCTCGTGCAGCAAGCAGACAAGTCCGTGTTCAAGAGCGACCTTCTTCATCAGCTCCATAGTGAGCTGGTTCTGGTCGGTCGCGAGATTTGCAGGCGCGAAGATGGGAGCGTTCTCGTGCTGCGAGGGCGCAACCTCGTTATGCTTTGTCTTGGACGTAATGCCGAGTTTCCAGAGGTGTTCGTCGAGGTCTTTCATATACTCTGCAACTCGCTCTTTGATAGAGCCGAAATAGTGATCGTCCAGCTCCTGACCCTTTGGCGCGGGAGCGCCGAACAGCGTTCTGCCCGTGAAAATAAGGTCTTTTCTCTTATCGTAGGTCGCCTTGTCAACAAGGAAGTACTCCTGCTCCGCGCCAACGGTAGCCACAACGCGCTTTGTCGTCTCGTTTCCGAACAGTCGGAGAATACGCAGCGCCGCGTCCGAAACCACGTCCATAGAACGCAGCAACGGCGTTTTCTTGTCAAGCGCCTCGCCCGAATACGAATAGAACGCGGTGGGAATGTACAGCGAACCCTCCTTTACGAACGCGTAGGAGGTCGGGTCCCAAGCCGTGTAGCCGCGAGCCTCAAACGTAGCGCGGATACCGCCCGACGGGAAACTCGACGCGTCGGGTTCGCCCTTGATAAGCTCCTTTCCCGAGAACTCCATAATTACCGTGCCGTCGCCCATTGGCGAGATAAAGCTGTCGTGCTTCTCGGCGGTAATGCCCGTCATCGGCTGGAACCAGTGCGTGTAGTGGGTCGCGCCCTTTTCTATTGCCCAGTCCTTCATCGCCGCCGCAACCACATCGGCGATAGAGCTGTCAAGCTCCTTGCCCTCCGCAATAGTCTTTTTCAGCGTCTTGAAAACGTTTTTCGGCAAACGCTGTTTCATCGTCTCCTCGTTGAACACGTCAATGCCGAACTGATCTACCACATTAAATTTCTCTTCCATTGTCCCTTTCCTCCAAAACAAAATAAAAACGGCATTTTGAGTACAGTAATCCCACACCCGAAACGCCGTTGTTTCTTACAGCTATTATTATAGCCGAAATTTCGTCATTTGTCTATTGCTTTATTGCACAAAATAAAAAAATGTTTCGCACGCATTTTATGCATTTCGCGCATATCCATGCAACTTCTTGTCCGAAATTATTCTTTTATCGTTTAATCTGCGCCCAAATCGACGGATTTTTGCAAGTTATCCGCACCGAGCTTTCAAAATCTCATAATCAAACAAGGACACTTTGAATTTATTTCGCAAACATATCCTTTATCTTGTCGAAGAACGTCTTCCGTCTCTCGTAGTTCTTTTCCTCGAGCGTATCCTCAAAGGCCTGCAAAGCCTCTTTCTGCTTTTTGTTGAGGTTCTTCGGCACTTCGACGCTTATCCTCACCATCTGGTCTCCGCGGTCGCCTTCGGAACGCTGGAGCTTCTGAACGCCCTTGCCGCGCAGTCTGAACACCGTTCCGGGCTGAGTTCCGGCGGGAACGTTGTAGCTGACCTTGCCATCGATAGTCGGCACCTCGATCTCCGCTCCGAGCGCCGCCTGCGAGTAAGTAATCGGAAAGTCGATCCAGATATTGTAATCCTCGCGCTCGAAAACAGGGTCTTTGCGCACCGCTATCCGTACCTTAAGGTCGCCGCGCTGACCGCCGTTCGTGCCAACGCTGCCCTGTCCGCGGACATTCAGCGTCATTCCGTCGTCGATACCCGCAGGAACCTTTACGGAGACGGTTTTCTTCATTGTCGTCTTTCCCGAACCGCCGCACTTCGAACACGGATTTTCGATTATCTTTCCCTTGCCGCCGCACTTCGAGCATGGTCTCTGCGACTGCATCATACCGAACATACTGCGCTGCTGAACCGTAACGTAGCCTCTGCCTTTACAATCGGGACAGGTCTTTGTGCTTGTACCCGCCTTTGCGCCCGTGCCGTTACATTCGGGACAATCCTCGGTACGGTTTATCGTTATATCGTGCGAAACTCCCTTGCACGCCTCCATAAAGCCGATCTCGAGCTGCACCGCGATATCCGCGCCGCGTCTCGGAGCGTTCGGGTTCGCGGAACGTCCTCCGCCGAAGCCTCCCATTCCGCCGCCGAAAATATCCGCGAAAATATCACCCAGATCCACGCCGTCAAAGCCGCCCGTAAAGTTCGCGCCGCCGCCGTAGCTCGGGTCAACGCCCGCGTGCCCGAACTGGTCGTATTTCGCCCTTTTCTCGGGATCGCTCAGCACCTGATTAGCCTCGTTGACCTCCTTAAACTTAGCCTCCGCCTCGGGGTTATCGGGGTTCAGGTCCGGGTGGTACTGCTTTGCGAGCTTACGGTACGCTTTCTTTATTTCAGCGTCCGAAGCGCCCTTTTGCAGCCCCAGCACCTCATAATAGTCTCTTTTCTCTGCCATACTCTACTCCTTATTTAAAGGCAAAAGCTCGCACCGCTCACTTCGTTCGCTAGCCAACGGTAACTCCTCCGTTCGCGCTTTGCGCTCTCTCCGTCGTCACCGTTGCTTGCGACTTTTGCCGCTGCTTATTTAAAATGTTCCACTCTTTGCAGAACCTTTAATATGCCGTTTTTTCCCGTTAATCATCAAAAATATCGGGATCGACCATAGGCACAATAAGCTCGCAGACCTCGCCGCTTTCGTCAAAGCCCCAGAAGCTCTGATAAAATCCGTCCCCGAACCCCGAGCTTATCTGCACCATACGCTCGCCGCTGTCGGGATTTGTCCACGCTATGAAATCCCCGCCCTCGCGCTGATACGCCGGCAGCGCCTTATCGCTCTCCGCGAAAAACGCCGCGAAATAATCGTCATAATGGTTCTTCCCGGGATTTTCCTTATGCCACTTGCCGATAAACTCCGCGTAATTCTTCGCCGCGCCCGCGTCGATAAAGCACATCATTCCCGCGTCTACGGGAAATCCGTGCATAACGCCGTCCCTTAACTTTGCAGCCGCCGTTTCCTCCTCGGACTTTGCAAGCTCATACCGCACCGCCGCCGTTTCCTTTATTTTCAGCCGCGCCGTGCACATTCTTATGCCTACGTTTCTATTGCGGCAGATAGCGACCTCGGCAGGATAGCTCCCTTTCGGTATCTCGCGCTCCAGAACCGGCGCGATAACGTGCTCGCCCGACAAATAAGCCAAAGGATCGGCAACAACGACCTTTCCGCTCGGAACGTCAACCGTACCCACTGTGAGGAAAAAGCGCGTTTCCGTCTTGACGAACTGCCGCGCGATCTTCTCCGCGTCGACCTCGGTTTTGCTGATGTACTTTAAATTCCGCTCAAACGCCGCCTGAACCTTTTCTCTGCTGTTGAAATTAAGAATAAAATCAATCATTCTGAACGCCAGCCCGACAGCCTCGTCCTTATCGGCGGGAAACTCGTCAAGCCCACTGAATACCTCGCTGCAATCGGTGCTTTCCTCGTCGGGGAAACCTCCCGCAATACCGATAAGATACTTCCCCATCGCGCTCTTCTTAAACTTGAACACGAAAAAGATCATATTGTCGTGTTCATCATCCTTTAGAGCGAACGCGAACTCGACCTTCTTCGGCGGCTTGCCGTCCATTTCCTCGCGTCCTGTGAGCCACTCGCACAGCGCTTTCTGCGCGATTTCCTTTTGCTTTTCATTCATAAAATAATACCCTTTCAAAATCCGCAAACAACGGAGCAGCCTTTTGTCATTCCTCTCCAAAATCGGCAAATACACCGCGCGAATTCACGCGGTGTACAAGCTCAAAATGATTATTTCTCGGTGAATTCCACGTCAACCGCACCGTCGTCGCTGCCGCCGTTATCCTCGGCAGCCGCACCCGCTGCGCCTGCCGCGCCCGCCATATCCTCGGGATTGCCGCCGTTCGCCTGATAAATCTTGCCTGCAACCTCATAGAACGCGGTCTGGAGTTCCTCCTTGGCTTTCTTTATCGCCTCGATATCCGTGCCCTTGAGCGCTTCCTCAAGAGCCGCGATTTTCGGCTCAACCTTTTCCTTGTCCTCAGCGGTCACCTTATCGCCGAAATCCGTCATGGACTTCTTCATCTGGTAAACCATGGAGTCCGCCTCGTTGCGCGTGTCAACGTCCTCCTTGCGCTTCTTGTCTTCAGCGGCGAAAGCCTCCGCTTCCTTGACCGCCTTGTCGATGTCGTCCTTGCTCATATTTGTGGACGCGGTAATGGAGATATGCTGCTCCTTACCCGTGCCGAGGTCCTTTGCGGATACGTTTACGATACCGTTCGCGTCGATGTCGAATGTTACCTCGATCTGCGGGATTCCGCGCGGTGCGGGAGCAATGCCGTCCAGACGGAAGTTTCCGATAGACTTGTTGTCCTTCGCGAACTCGCGCTCACCCTGAAGTACGTTTACGTCAACGGACGGCTGATTATCCGCATATGTGGTAAACACCTGCGAATGCTTTGTAGGAATAGTGGTATTGCGCTCTATCATTCTGGTGCAAACGCCGCCTGCGGTCTCGATACCGAGTGACAGCGGAGTAACGTCGAGCAGTACGATACCGCCGACCTCCTTATTCAGAACGCCGCCCTGAATGGACGCGCCGATAGCAACGCACTCATCGGGGTTAATTCCCTTGAACGGGTCTTTGCCGAGGAAGTTCTTGACAGCGTCCTGAACAGCGGGTATTCTTGTCGAACCGCCGACCAACAGTATCTTGTGAATTTCGTTCTTCTCCAGCCCCGAATCGGAGATCGCCTGTTTGAGCGGACCCATTGTCGCCTCGACAAGGTCTGCGGTCAGGTCGTTGAACTTCGCTCTCGAAAGCGTAACGTTCAGGTGCTTGGGTCCGTTCGCGTCTGCGGTGATATACGGAATGGAGATGTTGACAGTGGTGGAGTTGGAAAGCGCGATCTTCGCCTTTTCCGCCTCGTCCTTAAGTCTCTGCATAGCAAACTTATCGTTAATAAGGTCAATGCCGTCGGACTTCTTGAATTCCTCTCTCAAAAAGTCGATAATTCTCTGGTCGAAATCGTCGCCGCCGAGGTGGTTGTTACCCGCAGTCGCGAGAACCTCCTGAACGCCGTCGCCGATGTTGATAACGGAAACATCGAACGTACCGCCGCCGAGGTCGTAAACAACGATATTCTGATCCTCTTCCTTGTCGACGCCGTAAGCGAGAGCCGCCGCCGTCGGCTCGTTGATGATACGCTGAACGTTCAGTCCCGCGATCTGACCTGCGTCCTTGGTTGCCTGTCTCTGGCTGTCGGTGAAGTACGCGGGAACGGTGATGACCGCGTCGCTTACTTTCTCGCCGAGATAGCCCTCCGCGTCCGCCTTGAGCTTTTGAAGTATCATTGCGGAAATTTCCTGCGGAGTGTATTTCTTGCCGTCAATGTCGACCTTATAGTCTGAACCCATGTGACGCTTTATCGAAATAACCGTCTTGTCGGGGTTCTGTACAGCCTGATTCTTCGCGAGCTGACCCACAAGACGCTCGCCGTCCTTTGTGAACGCAACTACCGACGGAGTCGTTCTGCTGCCCTCGGAATTCGTGATAACCACAGGCTCGCCGCCCTCAATAACGGATACGCAGCTGTTAGTCGTACCCAAGTCGATACCGATGATCTTAGCCATAATATATTCCTCCTAAAGATATTCTTTAAATAATTTATGTTAAAAGTTCAACGCCAAAACGTCAAACTAGTTAGCAACGCTTACCATTGCAAATCTGATGACCTTTTCGCCGATCTTGTAGCCCTTTGCGAACGTCTGAACGACCATTCCGCTCTCCGCCTCGGAATTTTCAACGCGCTGTACCGCCTGATGATAATTCGGGTCGAACGCCGCGCCGTCGCTTGCGATTTCCTCAACGCCCAGACACTTCAGCGTTTCCATAAAGCTGTCATAGATCATCTGAACGCCGTTCTTGTAATTCTCATCGGAGCATTCCGCCGTAAGCGCACGCTCCAGATTGTCCATAACGGGCAGAAATTTTGAGGTCACGTTGGTGATTATCTCGGCTCTCAGCGCGTCCTTTTCGCGCGCGGAACGCTTGCGGAAGTTGTCATACTCAGCCATTGTCCGCACAAGCTGATCCTTTACCGCCGCAAACTCCTCGGAGACCTTGTCGCCCTCCGTTTCGGCTTCGGGCTGCTCTGCCTCGGTTTCGCTCTCCTCAGCCGTCTCTTCGTTCAGCTCCTGCTCGAGTTCTTCGTCATTTATCATTATCGTTGTCGTCCTCGCTTTCTATCTCCGGTATGCTTTCGTTTGAGAGCATACGCGTTACCTTTCGGCTTAAATATTCTATATAAGGGATAACCTTGCGGTAATCCAATCTTATCGGTCCTATTATCCCGAGCGAGCCCGCGGGCTTGCCGTCCTTGTAGTAGCTCGCGCTCACCATTGCGCCGTTGGATATCGCGAACGTGCCGTTCTCCTCGCCGAACATAATGTTGATACCCGAAAGCGCATCGCCAAGCATATCTGACAGCTCGCTCTTGCGCTCGATGAACTTTATAACGTCCTCCATGGGAAATTCGGTACATGCCAGCAGATTAGCCTCGCCCTTGACCTCCACGGAATCCCTCATCATCTCTTCGGACAACTCGTACACTGCGTGCAGCAGCGGCGCAAGCGACAGCATATAGCCGCCGAGCGCAGCCGTAAGACCGCTGATATATTCCTCGGACATATTTTCGAGATTAACGCCGCGCAGGTGCTCGTTCAGAAAGCGCGTGAAATCCGCCGTCTGCTCGTTGGTCATGTCGAATTCCATTCGGCAGACCTTGTTTTTGATAGCTCCGTTCGAGACTATCAGCAGCAGAACGTACATACGCTTTCCTGTCGGTATCACGTCGACCTTTGTGATAACGGAGAATTTGGACGCGTGATTTGTGGATATTGCCGCGCATTTGGTTATCTCGGCGAGCGCGGTGGACGCGTTCTGGATTATAGCGTCGTCGGTAACCGCGCCATCATCGAGCAGCTTGTCGATCTCGCTTATCTTGTCGGGATTTATCGGCTCGGGCGACATAAGGTTCTCGATGTAGTAGCGAAAGCCCTTGTAGGTCGGAACACGCCCCGCGCTTGTATGCGGGTGGTCGAGGTAGCCCTCCTGCTCAAGAGCCGCCATGGTGTTGCGGATAGTCGCGGATGAGACCCCGATCTCGGGCTTTTCGGCAAGCGCCTTAGACCCGACGGGCTCGCCCGAACGGACGTAATCGTCAATGATCGCAGACAATATTTTCGCAGCCCTTTTATCCACGCAATCAACCCTTTCCGCCGAGCGTTCCTTAATCGCTTTTAACTGATTAGCACTCTATCTCCCCGAGTGCTAATTATAATTTAACACATTTCCAACGATTTGTCAAGGGTTTTTGGAAAAAAACATCACAAACTCGTTGTATTTTTTTAATAAGTCATTGTGCAATATTACTACCTTTGCCGAAAAAGGTCGATTTTATGCAAAATATCTCCCGATAGACAGGCGAAAAATACCTGTCATTAAAATGTGACCGCAGATATTTTTCTCAAACTGATTGACAAACAGACAAATATATGATATAATATTCACATAAATCATCTTGATGAACGGAGAGCGTTATGCACAAGGTACAAGCAAAAGGAATACTCAGCTCAAAAAACGGAATGAACGTCTACCGCGGCTGCACTCACGGGTGCATTTACTGTGACGCACGGAGTGATTGCTACAATTTCGGACACGCTTTCGAGGATATCGAGGTCAAGGAGAACGCTCCCGAGCTGCTGGAAAAGGCGCTGAGATCCAAACGGCGGCGCTGTATGATCGGCACGGGCGCAATGTGCGACCCGTACCTTCACGCGGAACGGGAACTCCGTATAACGCGGCGTTGTCTGGAAATTATTCACAAATATAAATTCGGGGTGACGGTGCTCACCAAGTCCGACCTGATAATGCGCGATATCGACCTGCTGGAGAAAATCAACCGCGAAACAAAAGCCGCAGTTCAGATGACGCTCACGACCGCCGACGAGGAGCTTTGCCGAATAGTCGAGCCGAACGTCTGCACGACGGCGCGGCGGCTGGAGGTTCTGCTCGAGATGAAAAAGCGAGACATACCGACCGTTATCTGGTTCACGCCGCAGCTTCCATATATAAATGACACCGTTGAGAACGTACGTTCAATAGTCGAAATGGGCGCAAAAGCGGATGTGCGCGGGATAATCACGTTCGGAATGGGACTTACGCTCCGAAGCGGTGACCGCGAGCATTATTACGCGCAGCTCGACAGGCATTTCCCGGGGCTGAAAGAGCGCTATATCCGCGAGTTCGGCGACCGCTACGAGATACCCTGTCCCAACGGGAGGGAGCTCTGGGAAGCGTTCATCGTCGAATGCGAACGGCACGGCATTGAGTGGCAGCAAGAGCGGATATTCGCCTATCTGAACGAATTCCCCGAACCCGAGCAGCTTACATTGGAAATTTAAGGAAAAATCATTACAAAAGATATACAACAAATTCACTTGACAAATGAAAAAAAATGACATATAATTATTATGTTAAGTTATTAACTAATGACATCACAGGAGGACGACGTTTTGAAAAAAGTTTTTGCAATATTCACGCTCATTATTTTCATTATAAGCTCTACCGCGTGCGACACTGCTGATTTTCCAAGCGTTCCCGTTGGTTCTGCGGGCGTTCCAGACGATTACTTTAATTTGCCCGATAATTCCACGGCAGAGCCGGACGGAACGTCAAAGGTCCCGTCCGAAAGCACAGACATTTCGGTAAGCTCCGATGTGCCGACGGCAAACGCCGCGACCGACCCCAACAGCAGCTTCGAATTTGTTGACGATACTCACGAATGGAAGGGTGACAACTTCATCTACAATCCTAACTCCGTTGACACGTCCTTTTATCAGCGCTACTACGGCGATTTCTCGTGGTCGGACGAGACAAGGACGCTCTGGACGGGAGCAAGCGGCGTACAGCCCAAGGAGAAATACGACCCCGCCGCCGCCGTGGCTTACGGAAGAAAATACTGGGACAACCATGTGGGGCTGTGTGCTGAATTTATTTCAAGATGTCTTACTGCGGGCGGCATTACCGAATTCACCACCAGTTCAACGTCAATTACCATGCAGCTGCTGAATTCGCGGTTGGGCTTCGGGCAGTTCATTACATACGACAAAAGCGATCACACCATACCAATGCCCGAATACGCCCGCCCCGGCGACGTTGTTCAGATATTCTGCTCATACGAGGGAACGCTGATACATTCGCTTCTTATGGTCGATACAAGCGAGCGCGGCAGACTTAAGGCAGTGTGTCACAACTTCGCAAACGACGGAGAATACGAATTCAAGATTGACTACATGAACGACCCTTGCTATGACTGTTATACCGAGACCGTGGAGGTATTTTTCTATCATTTCTACCGCGACGATGACGAGGGACTTCCCGACGAGGTTGTCAACAATAGGAATATTCTGCTGTGGGAGGATCACGGCCATAACATCGCGAACGAGGAATACGACCGCGTCGCGGCGCTGAAATACGCCATAAACCACCCCATGGACGGGGTCGGCGCAAACGGCGCGGAACACACCTCGGCAATTCTTCAGGCAGGAGGTCTTTCTATCGGTTATCCCATTCAATCGGCGATGTTTATGCAGCTCCTTAAATCGCACCTCGGCTCAGCACAATCGCTGCCAGTAAACCCGAACAGGACTGTCACGCTCCCCGACTGCGCCGTTGCGGGCGATATATGCTTTGTCTACTGCCCCGATGACGGGGTAATGTTCAGTTCGTTCGCCGTCGCGGGAAAGGACGAATACGGACGTTTGATCGCTCATTCCTACGATCTTGTGAACGACGGAGCGTCGGCATTCAAGATTGAGAGCCTCTGCCCCGGCTGCGGATGCGAAGTCGGCGAGGTCGTGCTTTATCATTTTGACGATTAAAAATCCGCCGTTCCATTTCGGAACAGCGGACTTCTTTATTTAATTAAGCCTTATATCATCGACGGCTGCCAGCAGTCGGGAGCGGTCAGCCCGAACATCTTCACAACGGTGGGCGCGACATTGGACAAGCCGTAATTGCCGTCCTTGATAGTGTACTTCACGTCCTTGTCGTAGATGATGAACGGAACGGGATTGAGCGAGTGCGCGGTACGCACCTGAACGTCGCCCTTCTTGTTCTTCTCGAGCATCTCGTCCGCGTTGCCGTGGTCGGCTGTCACGAGCATGGTAACGCCCTCCTCGTCGCAGACCTTCTTCAAACGCGCGAGACCGATATCGACGCTCTCCACGCCGATGATCGTAGCCTCCATAGAGCCGGTGTGTCCGACCATATCGCCATTCGGGAAGTTGCAGCGCAGGAAGTCGTACTTCTTGGACTTGATGGCCTCGATAAGGTCGTCGACGATGTCGGCGGACTTCATCCACGGGCGCTCGTCGAAGCTCACCTTGTCGGAGGGTATCTCCTTGAACATCTCCAGCTCCTCAGAGAATTTGCCGCTGCGGTTGCCGTTCCAGAAATAGGTAACGTGACCGTACTTCTGTGTTTCGGAAACCGCGTACTGCCGCAGACCCGCCGCCACAAGCACCTCGGAAAGCGTGTCGTGTATCTCAGGGGGAGCAACGAGGAAACGCGCGGGGAGCTTCAAATCGCCGTCGTATTGCAGCATACCGGCGTAGCAAACGTCGGGCTTCTTTCCTCTGTTAAAGTGATCGAACTCGTCCATATCGAACGCCATAGACAGCTCGATAGCACGGTCGCCGCGGAAGTTGTACAACACCACACTGTCGCCGTCAACGATCTTGCCGACGGGCACGCCGTTTTCGGCGATAACAAACCCCGGGAGGTTCTGGTCGTCTGCCTTACCGAGCTCGGTACGGTAGGTCTGAACAGCCTCGGTCGCGGAGGCAAACTGTCTGCCCTCGCCCTTAACGTGGATATTCCAGCCGCGCTCGACCATAGCCCAATCCGCCTGATAGCGGTCCATTGTGATAGTCATACGTCCGCCGCCCGAGGCGATCTTGCCGTCAAACGAACCGTCGTTCAGCTCCTTAAGAACATTCTCAAGCTGCCCGATATAGTTCAGCGCGGAATCAGACGGAACATCGCGCCCGTCAAGCAGAACATGAACGCGAGCCTTCTTTGCGCCGTCCGCCTTAGCCTTTTTCAGCATATTGAACAGATGTGAAACATTCGAGTGAACATTGCCGTCGGAAAGCAAGCCGATAAAGTGCAGCGTGCTGTCCTTTGCCTTGACGTTCCCGACAATCTCTTTCCAAGCGGACGAATCGTACATCTTGCCGCTCTCAATACTCTCGTTGACGAGCTTTGCGCCCTGAGAGTATATCTGTCCACAGCCGAGCGCGTTGTGCCCGACCTCGGAGTTGCCCATATCGTCGTCAGTCGGCAAACCAACCGCGTCGCCGTGCGCCTTAAGGCGCGTGTTCGGGCAGTTGGCTAGCAGCCAGTCCAGAGTGGGCGTATTCGCCTCGGTAACGGCGTCGCCAAGCCCCGTCTTGGAGTAGCCCACGCCGTCCATTACAACCAATAAAACAGGTTTAGCCATTATAATTTTCCTTTCGAATTGATATTACGCGCATATTATAGCAAACACACGCCATAAGCGCGAGAGAAACCGCGAATAACGGAAGCAGCAGCATATCGAGAAAACGAACCGCGCTTTCGTGATAGCCCGCCAGAGCAACGCCGTGTACACCCTCTGCGGCGGCCATTAACCGCGTGCAAACGGTCGGGACGATACCCTTGACAAGTCTGTCCGTCACGAACGCGCACACCGCGAAAGCCGCTGCGCCTATGCACAGTCCGCTGTCCGAACGCTTTTTCAACAGGTTATCCATCACTATCACCGCCGCCGAAAAAATCAGCGTTGACAAGATGATAACGGGAGAGTATATGCGCGGAACCTCGGTCGGGAAGCTCAGCCCCATGGTTTTGTCGAGCAGACCGTTTTCCCACGGCTCATACAGTAAAGCGTAGCCGCCCAGAAACAGCGCGCAGTACGCCGCCATAAGCCACAGCGACATATTCAGCATTACGACCGAGCGTTTTTCCTCATTCATTGCAGCCCCTATAAAATCAACCGTTCTCCGCCGCCTTGATGATTACGGTGAAGTCCTGCGCCTTGAGGGAAGCGCCGCCGATAAGACCGCCGTCAACGTTGGTCTTGGAGACAAGCTCCTCGGCGTTCTTTGCGTTCATCGAGCCGCCGTACTGAATGGTAACAGCCTCGGCAACGTCCTCGCTGTACAGCTTCGCGAGCTGAGCACGGATAAACGCGCAAACCTCCTCCGCCTGCTCTGCGGTCGCAGTCTTGCCCGTGCCGATAGCCCAGACGGGCTCATACGCGATAACGCACTTCTTTACGTCCTCCGCGGAGATCGCGAAAAAGTCCAACTTTATCTGACGCGCGATCACTTCCTCGGTGATATTACACTCACGCTCCCAGAGCAGCTCGCCGACGCAAACTATCGGCTTCAGACCCGCCGCGAGCGCAGCCTTGGTGCGCTTGTTGACGGTCTCGTCGGTCTCGTTGAAGTACTGGCGGCGCTCGGAGTGACCGAGAACGACGTACTCAACACCCATTTCCGCGAGCATATCAGCGGATATCTCGCCCGTGAACGCGCCGCTCTTCTCAAAGTGGCAATTCTCCGCGCCTACCTTGATGTTCGTGCCCTCAGTAGCGGCAAGTGCGGTCTCGAGGTTCGTGAACGGTACGCATGCCACTATCTCAACGCTCTTAACGTCCGCTACAAGGGGCTTCAGCTCCTCAAGCAGAGCCTTTGCCTCGGGACGGGTCTTGTTCATTTTCCAGTTGCCCGCGATAATTGCTTTTCTTGCGTTCTTCTTCATATTACCCATTCTCCTTATGATTGTTTTTGTAAAATTCAATAAGCTCCGAAATATCATAGCCGTTGACCGTCATTCCGTCAAGCTTGCAGTCGATAAACTCAACGCCAGAAAAGTCGCAGCCCTCAAAAGCCGCACCCGACAGGTTGACCTCTTCAAAGTAACATCCGCTCATATCGGAGCTAGCGAAACGATTTCCCGAAAGATTGGTCTGCTCAAAGTCACAGCCCCCAAAATCGCACTCCGAAACAACGGCGCAGACCCTAGATGTCTTTATCTCCGCGTTGCCGTCGGTAAGCTTCATTACGGTGCAGTCGGTTATACGCTCTATCTTTTCGTTGCTTAAATTCATTGGATCTCCTTTCAGCAGTTAAATAGGGCGAATTGCTCCGCCCTATTGCTTTGATTACTTATCCTGAATAGCGTCGATACCGGGAAGTCCCTTGCCCTCGAGGTACTCCAGAGAAGCGCCGCCGCCCGTGGAAATGTGGCTCATCTTGTCGGAGAAGCCGAGCTGAACGACAGCCGCAGCGGAGTCGCCGCCGCCGATGATTGTGGTAGCGTCAGCCTCCGCCATACCCTTAGCGACTGCGATAGTACCCTTTGCGAGTATCGGATTCTCGAATACGCCCATCGGGCCGTTCCATACAACAGTCTTAGCGGACTTGACCTCATTCGCGAACAGCTCCATAGTCTTGGGACCGATGTCAAGACCCTCCATATCGGCGGGTATCTTGTCGCTGTCAACAGTGGAAACCTCGATCGGAGCGTCGATCGGGTCGGGGAAGTCCGCCGCGATCGTAGTATCAATCGGGAGCAGCAGTTTCTTGCCGTTCTTCTCCGCCTTTGCGATCATCTCTTTGCAGTAGTCGATCTTCTCGTCGTCAACCAGAGACTTGCCGACTTCCTTGCCCTGTGCCTTGAGGAATGTGTAAGCCATACCGCCGCCGATAATGAGCGTGTCGCACTTTTCAAGCAGATTGGAAATAACGTTCAGCTTATCGGCAACCTTTGCGCCGCCGAGTACGGCAACAAAGGGGCGCTCGGGGTTCTCAACAGCGTTGCCGAGGAACTCGATCTCCTTGTTCATCAGGTAGCCGACAGCGGTCTCCTTGACGAACTTGGTAACGCCGACCGTAGAAGCGTGCGCTCTGTGAGAAGAACCGAAAGCGTCCATAACGAAGATCTCGCCGTTTACGAGGTCTGCAAGCTCCTTGGAGAAACCCTCGCCGTTCTTGGTCTCGTCCGCGCCGCGGAAACGAGTGTTCTCCAGAACTACGATGTCGCCGTCGTTCATTTCAGCGACAGCCTTCTTTGCGTTTTCGCCGACAACGGTATCGTCGGGAGCAAAGGTAACCTTCGCCTTAACCAGCTCCGCCAGTCTGTCGGCAGCGGGCTTGAGGGAGAACTTAGCCTCGGGACCGTTCTTCGGCTTGCCGAGGTGCGAGCACAGAACAACCTTAGCGCCGTTCTCGGTCAGCTTGTTAATGGTGGGCAGAGCCGCCGTAATTCTGTTGTCGTTGGTGATTTTGCCGTCCTTGAGCGGAACGTTGAAGTCAACGCGTACAAGGACGAACTTGCCCTTGACATTCAAATCTTCCACATTCTTCTTGTTGAGCTTAGCCATAATAATTATTTCCTTTCATAAGTGAAATTTGCCAAAATTTGCCAAATGACAAAACTTTGACTATCTACTATATATTGTACAATATTTGGTTAAATTTTTCAAGTATTTTTTACCGATTATATAGAAATATTTTCAAAAAGCATAGCAAAAGCGCCGAACCCTCGGGCTCGGCGTAAATCTTATGCTCTTTCTTTTTTGCGGGTCAGCAAAGCCCCGGCTGTCAAGATAATTCCCAAAGCTATCAGCATTATTGACCCCGTATGACAAAGCAACTCGGGAATATAACGCGACAATTCGTCGTAGGTGCTCACGATAAGAGAGTGGAACACTCCGAAATAAGTCACCGTGCCCCATGTCAAAACCGCCGCAGTTGACGCGCCCGTAACGAATTTCCAGCGCTTAAAGCTGCCGATGCTCGAAACCAGAGCGCCGCCGCAGAGCGTTACCACCGCAAAAAGCAGCACATTAAACAAGTACGAAAGCCATGTCTCGTTAAGGAAATACCACCCCGAGTTAAGCTCCCTTATACAGAATACCGCAGCGGGCAACGCGATAAAACTTGTTATCACACGAACCCGCTTTTTTTCAAATGCCTTGAAGAGCGCTGCTGTAAACAGCTCCCCCGCACTGTTATTTTCAAAACTGCTTGTCATGATGTCCTCTTTTTCCAACCGTAAAATATGCTAAAAGAACCGTCAAAGCTGTAGAGGTCGCGCAGATCGGTATACCCATAACTAGAAGCCCCAGCCAACTCGCGACCGCAGGCTCTATCTGCGTTAGATCCATACCCGAAAGAACGCCCATTGTTATCACCGCCAAATGCAGCGCAACCGACCATACGGCAACCGCGACCGCGTATTTCTTCATGGAAAACGCATTGATATTCGCGAAAAACGCTCCGACCGCTATCAGTTCAATAAATCCAAGAATTGCAAGGATCACGTTTTCTTCGCTACAAATATCGGGCGTTAAACGGTATATGGGATAGAGCAAAGCCGTCGCCGTCACGCCGCTTACGATAAGCCTGTGCGATTTCTTAGCGAAGAATCCCGTGACGCGCCCGATAAGTTTTTGCTCCTTGGGCACTGCCTTTTCCGCCGCATTTCTGATTTTTTCTGAGATCATATACAAATCACCACCTTACATAACTGTTGGATCATTTGGTTTTAAGCTTTTCTCCCCGTTTACGTTAACATCAACCCATAAGCGGAACGTATTTTCATCACTTGCAAGTCCAGTGGTAACGCCGCCTTTCATAGTAATTCTTTTATCTATACATGAATACCTTTTTCCACCCCATTTCCCACCTTGATTGTCTTTGGTAACAGCCGGATCATTCTTAATAATTTTTATGCCTTTTGCATGATGAATATACCCTTCATCCAAAAGGGTTACAGTTGAAGTATTTGCTTGTGAATCCCATTTAAAACGCCCTTTAACCCAAAGTGTGACCCATTCTGTAACACCAACTTTATATGTTTTTTCTTCTTTTGTTTCCAATTCACCTTTTGAAGTTCCCCCGCAAGGTTTAATACCACTATCTTTGATATAACTCCTATGCGTGACAGTCACCCCGTTCTCATCAGTAAAAGTTTCTTCCGAAACAAGCACATACCCCTCGTCATCAGGTTTGACCGCAGCAACTGACTCGGTCAGCGAACGCCGTCATCAATAACATTCTCCGTACTTGCAGAAACAGACATTGACAACATAGTCACCGCCGCCATAACAGCACACAACACTCTTCTGATTTTTTCATACAAATTACCCTTTCCGTAAAGTGTGATTTAAACCTGCCTTGGCATTTTTTTCTTTACACTATTATTATAGTGCATTTCACTTCAAATGTCAATATTTTTTCCTGTAAAACATATATGAATTTCAACAAATTTTTCCTCTGAATATTGGACATATATACAAATTTGACCGCGCCGTATTTTGCATTACAGCGCGGTCAAAAACAATATCAAAGCAACGTTTTCAGATATTCCGTGAGCTTTGCCGCCGCCTTGTCGTGGGTGGTTATCGACGGGTGCCAGTCCGCAGAGTAACCGTCCTCTGCTTTCTGAACGTCGAATTTGAGCGTTGATATATTCCCGTCGCCCGTTTCGGCAGTGTAATTGTCGACCGCAAGCTGAACGTACTCAAAAAGCCTGTCGGTCATCACGCCGAATGCGCAGACGATCTTCGCGTCGGGATTGTTCGCACGGACGGTCTTCAGGAACTCGGTATACGCCGTGCTGTATTCCTCTTGACGCTCCTTTTTATCGAGCGTGTAGCTGTCGTCATTCGTGCCGAGATTAATAACGATAATATCGGGCTGCCGCTTGCCGAAATCCCACTCAATCTCGGACGGTTTGAAGCTGCCGTTCGGGCTCCATGTAAAACCGAGCTTGGTGTAATACTGCGGCAGCGACTGCTCCGTCACCTTTTTCTCGCCGTCGGAGTAGCCCGAGATTATCCCGTAGCCGCTGAACGAAACCATACTGTAATCCGTGCCGAGCGCCTGTGCGGTCTTGTACGCGAACGCCTTTGTAACGTCCTCGGTCTTGGTGGAGAACTTGTGGTTCTTGTCGGGATCGTCCGCACCGTAGCCGCAGGTTATCGAATCGCCGATAAATTCTATCAGCTTATCCTTGTTCGGCACGGGCTTTATCGGCGTTCCCGTTACGCAGATATTGTTTATTGCGATAGTCGACATCGGCGACTCCGAGAGCTTTACAAGCGACACTGTGACCTCGCGCGGCTCGTCGCTTTGAAACACCTCGTAGACCTCCTCTTTCTTGTCGACCATATCGTCGATAACGCGCTCGCCGTCCACATAAATTCCGATACGCGCCTGATTATCCGCCATGCCCGCATTGGTGCTATTGCCGTCACCCGCGATGGTGATACTGCATTTCGTTCCCGTAAACGTGAACTCCACACCCGTTCCGGAAAGCGCGCAGTAGAGCTTTTCCGTCTCGCCGTCAAAGAACGTCCGCCCCAGCAGCTTAACGTTCTCGCAGTTCGCCTTGTAAAAAGTTTCCTTGTTCATGTCGTATGTTTCCTCCGTTGAACTTATTTCGCCGGATACGTCCGTATCCGTTGAACCGCCGCTCTGCTGCGCGGAATTGCTGCACCCGCTGAGCATAACAGCCGCAAGCGCAATTGCCGTAAATCTTTTTTTCATTGAAACCTCCGTTAAACCGTAATATCGGCGCGTATTTTCTCCAAAGTTTTTTCGCCGATTCCCTTGACATTGATAAGCTCGTCCACGCTCGAAAAAACGCCGTTTTGTACGCGGTAATCTATTATCGCCCTTGCCTTCACCTCCCCTATTCCGTTCAGACCTTGCAGCTCGTGAGCCGTTGCCGTATTTATGTTGATGATCCCCGATTCGCTCACGGGCGGCGCGGAGCTTTCCTGTTCGCTCGCCGATGAGGAGCTTTCGGGCTGAGAAACGGTCGACTGTTCTGCCGTGCTTTCCGACAACGAAACTGGCGGTTCGGAAGAAACCGAAGCAGTCTCAGACGAAACTATGCTTTGCATTTCCGGCGAACCATCCGCAGTACCCGCCGAGTTCTCCGGCGGAGCTTCAGTTGCCGACGAAAATGACGAAGATGACGAAGAGATCACGGGCAAAGATGAAACGGGCGCAGATGAAACCGACGACATTGTGCTGCTCTCAGCTGCAGACCCCGTATTGTCCGAAGCACTCTCCGAAAACTCCGGAATGCTTTCAAGCACAAAAGCCTCGCCCACCGACGGCATAACGCTCTTTCCAACCAGAAACACAACAGCAATGCCGATAAACATAAAAACTGCCGTCATAAATCCGCTGCGAAAACCCTTGTCACCCATTTTTACGTCTCCTCAAATAATGTCATTTTTTGTATTATAGCACATTATCCTTCAAAATGCAAATTTATTTTACACAGCATACTATGTTGAAAACTCTTGTTGAAAATTCCCTTTGAAACTATCCGACAAATCTGCTATAATAAAGAAAATGACGAAACACGTTGTACCGAGGGTATGTAAATCTGATCACGTTCATTACAGATCAGACCCTCTGTCGGCGTGTTTTTGCTTTTATTTTTTTAGGGAGATGTTTTTATGCCGCAAAATCGTTTTGAACGCACCGCGTTCGCATTCCTGACGGTCATAGTTACCGTCCACGCTTACGTTTTTTACAGCCTTTACGTTGTCAACGGGCAGACGCTCATGACTGTTAACGGCGCTGAAAGCGTAATTTCAGCCATCAACAAGCAAGGCGGAGTCTATATGTTCGGGAACTTTCTGCCGATATGGGCAGTCGTGCTTGTGGAATTCTGCTTTGCGTTTGTATTGGAAATTTTTCTGGGCAGCCCCGCTTCGTTTAAACTGGCGTGCAAGGTTTTCAACATACGCGAGACAAACCCCGTAATTTTCGAGACCGCGATAATATGCGCCACTGTGGGAATTATGTGCCCTGCAATGAGCTTCATAGCCGCGTGGTTGTATTACCCCTACTACGCGGAATTTAATTTTATCACGCTTATCGCCGATTGGCTGAAGCTCGTATGCTTTAACTTTCCGTTTGCGGTGCTGTCGCAGCTGTTCTTTATCCAGCCGCTTATTCGCACAGTGTTCAAGCTGCTGTTTCGCAGAAAAAAATCGTCTGCGGAAAAAACCGAAAAAGTATGACCAACAAAAAGGACGGCGCTGCGCCGTCCTTTAATTATACTTTCTTTTTTGCTCCGATAGGTAATATCAGCATTGTCTCGATTTCCGAGGCGGGCAGCGGCTTGCTGAAATAATACCCTTGCGCCAGATCACAGCCTATCTCTCCGAGCAGCTTGCTTTGCTCGTTTGTCTCCACGCCTTCGGCAAGAACGATCATTCGCAGCGCCTTGCCCATCGCAACGATAGCGCCCGTAATTCTGCGCGAGGTGTCGTTGTCGCTCAGATCGCACACGAGACTGCGGTCGATCTTCAGCACGTCGAACGGTATCGACTTAAGCGACGCGAGCGACGAATACCCCGTCCCGAAATCGTCCATCGAAATGGAAACGCCCAAATCGTGTATCTTTCCGAGCACGTCAACAGTGCGGTCAACGTCCGTCACTGCCATAGTCTCGGTGACCTCGATCTCAAGGTATTTCGGCTCAAGTCCCGTTTCGGCAAGCGCCCTTGTTACCGAAGCGTACACGTCGGTTCTTATAAACTGCGCCTGCGACATATTGACCGAGACCTTGATCGGAGGCAGACCCATATCCTGCCAGTGCTTGCACTGCTTGCAAGCGGTCATAAGACCCCACTCGTCGATTTTCGTAATTATCCCGAATTGCTCTGCCAGCGGAATAAAATCACATGGCGGAATAAATCCCTTTACGGGGTGATGCCAACGTATAAGCGCCTCCACACCCAGAATATCGCCCGTCTTAAACGAGACCTTGGGCTGATAATACAGCTCGAATTGCCCAAGCCGCAGCGCGTCCAGCATTTCCGAACGCAGCAGCTCATTTTCGACCATACGGTTCTCCATATCGGGCGTGAACTCCGAAACGCGTGTTCCGTCGGGGTGCATAAGCAGACAGAGATTTGCCTTGTTGTACAGTGTGTAAATATCGTCGTGACCATCGTAGCGGCAAATTCCCGCACAGTAATTCACTTGCTCTGACAACTCGCCGTCGGTGATCATCGCGCGCAGTTCGGTCTCAAAGCGCTCAACGGCGGTTTCGGGATCAATCGCTGTCAAAAGCGCGAAATCATCGGTATTCACACGTCCGACAACATCGCCCTCCGACTTCACCGATTCGATAGCAAGCGCGAACACACGGATAACATCGTCTCCGAGCTTTGTACCGAATAACGTATTTATGAGCCCCAGCTTATCAACATCAAAGATTATCAGCGACATATCACCGCCGCGCTCCAACACAAGCCGTCCCTCGTGCATAAACCCCTCGCGGTTGAGCAGACCGCTCATATCATCTGTATCACCGTTCTTGCACTTAGACTCCTTGATTTTTCTGATCGAATAAACGGCAAAAGCAAGTGCGCCCAGTAAAATAACTGACAACACACTAAAAAATATTGCGGCAGTCTCCATCGACGCTCTCCTCCTCGCTTTCCCCAACAACGCATTTTAATCTTTATGTTAATATTATATCACAGTATTTTCCAATTTTCAATATATTTTTTAAAAAAGTTTAAAATTTTTGTTAAAAGTTCACAATATTTCTTTTAAAACACATACAATATACCACAAATTGTTACTTAAATTTAGGCAACAGCGCACGTTTATCTTCTTGGTGAATTTGACAAAAACAATATGCGATATAATTTTTCAAAAAACGAAAATGTTCAGTTTGAGAAAATCACAGAAAAAAATCCGCCGTACAAACGGCGGACTCCGATATTACTGCTTATCCTCGATATACTTTATGATATCGCCGACGGTCTTGATATTCTCAACCTCGTCCTCGGGAATTTCAACGCTGAACTCATCCTCAAGCGCCATAACAAGATCTACAACGTCCAAAGAGTCAGCGCCGAGATCGTCGGTGATCGAAGAACCCTCTGTGATGCTGTCCTTGTCGGCAACGTCAAGCTGATCCGCAATTAAGTCCTTAACCTTTTCCATAATATCCATGCTGAAAATACCTCCAATTATTCTGCCACTTGGTCGTAGCTTTGTCAAGTTCTATTATAAATCATATAACAAAAATAATCAATACCAAACGCGTAAAAAAAATAGGTAAAATTAACCAAAATTATTCGGTAAACATACCGATTTTTCTAAATTTTGCGTATCTGCTGCTTAAAAGTTCATCTATCGGCACCGATCTGTAGCGCGAAACCGCGTCCACCAGATACTCGTAAATGCTGTCCGCAGCCTGTTCGGGAGCGTTATGTGCGCCGCCCTCCGGCTCCTTGATAATCTTGTCGCAAACACCGAAGCTCGTAAGATCCTCCGCGGTGATTCGCATGCCTCTTTTTCCCTTGACGGGTCCTTCCACAAAATAGAGGCTGCGCTCCTCGGGGAGATGACCGTATACAACGCGTTTTCCAGCATTGCCAGCTCGTCGCATACCGCAAGCGCCAAAGCTCCTCCGCTGCCGCCCTCGCCGAGAACTATCGAGATGATCGGCGTTTTAAGCGTCATAAACTCGTATATATTCCGCGCGACCGCCTCGCCCTGACCGCGCTTTTCCGCCTCGATGCCGCAATACGCGCCGGGCGTGTCGACCAGACAGATAACGGGTCGGCGGAATTTCTCCGCCTGCTTTGCCAGCCGCAGCGCCTTGCGGTAGCCCTCGGGGTGCGGCATAGAAAAGTTAGTCTTCTTGTTTTCCTCAAGATTGCGCCCCTTAACCTGTGCTATGACCGTCACGGGCGTTTCGCTGAGATACCCTATCCCGCCGATTATCGCCGCGTCGTCGCCGTAATGCCGGTCGCCGTGGAACTCCATAAAACGCGTGAACATCGCGGGTATATAATCGTTTACCGTCGGACGGTTCTTGTTATGAACGATCTCCATTCGTTCCCAAGCAGTCAAATTACTCATTTTTACTCCTATCCTAATGGCGTTTTCAATCGCGCCAGCACGCCAGTTGTTCAAGAACGTTAAGCCTTTCAATGCCATTCGCAGAATTGAACGTCGTTTCAACAAACTCCGCCGTCCTCAAATTCGTGAACTTCTTCAGAAACATAAGATCGGGTATTTCCAACCCGTGTATTCGCAATACCTCAACACCCGCAAACAACGCGATATCCCGCCATATCGAAGCGCGAACACCGTCGTACCACTCGTCAAATTCCTCGTCGGAATGTTCCTCGTAATAACGCTCCTCTAAAACGCTCTCCGAGAATGCCGACCAAAGCTTTTCTGCCGTGCCGGAAAAGCAGTACCTCTGCCATTTTTTGTCCTCGCGTTCCAATTCGAACATTGACAACTGAAAACCCGAATCGTCCTTATACGTTTTAACCAATTCAGAGATATCACTGCCGCGCAGACAAAACGCCCATTCGTCGCCGCCGTCAGTATTGACAAACGGCTTGGGAGGCTGTTCTACCGACATCTCAATAAAGAAATCGTTTTCAAAGCTCTCGCCTATCGTGAGGTACTTTATTTCCTCAAGATCTGTTGGCTCGAGCGCGCTTCTGCCGAACAGCTTTTGAACCGCCTGTCCGACCCATTTCTGTGAAAACTCAACGCTCATTGATTACCTCGCAGTCGTTTCCTTGGGGAACCCGTGCAGCTTGAGAATATTGGACAGCCGTTTCCTCATCATTCCGCGCTCGACAATCATATCCACAAAGCCGCATTCAAACTGAAATTCCGCGCTCTGGAAATCGTCGGGAAGCCGCTGGCGAATCGTGTCCTGAATGACGCGCCGCCCCGCAAATCCGATAAGCACCTTCGGCTCGGCGATAATAATGTCGCCCAGACTCGCGAACGAAGCCGTAACGCCGCCCGTCGTCGGGTCGGTCATAACCGCGATGTATAAACCGCCGTTGTCGCTGTGGAGCTTGACCGCACCGCTCGTTTTCGCCATCTGCATAAGGGAGATTATGCCCTCCTGCATTCTCGCGCCGCCGCTGCTTGCGAACATCACCACAGGCAAGTTCTTTTCCGTTGCGTACTCGAACGCACGCGCGATCTTCTCGCCGACTACGCTGCCCATGCTGGCCATAAAGAAATGGCTGTCCATTATCCCGATAACGCAGCGGTAACCGCGTATCGTGCATTCGCCCGTAACAACAGCCTCGCGCGTATCGCACGCCTCCTGCATTTTCGCAACCTTTTCCTCGTAACGCGGAAAGCCGATAGGATTCAGCGACTGCATATCCGCGTCGAACTCCTTAAAGCTTCCCTTGTCCGCAGTAAGCTCCAGACGCTCCTGCCAAGTCAGCCGCGCATGATAATTGCACTTCGGGCAGACCTTCATATTGCGGACAAATTCCTCGTTATACACGACGTTTCCGCACCTCGGGCACTTGAACAGTAAGTCCTGCGGAATGGATACGTCCTTTTCCACGGGTGCGGAGTGGCTGTCATCGGTAAAGCGCGACTTTACGACCTTAAACAAATCCTCTATTGAAGCCATTTATTCAGTCCTCCATTATGTTCGTGCGGTTTAAAAATCCGTTGTCAAACTCGCCGCGCTCAAAATTCTCATTCTTCAAAAGCCTTAACTGGAAGTCGATATTCGTCTCCACGCCGTCGATTATAAACTCCGCGAGCGCTACGTGCATTTTTTTGATTGCCTCTTTCCTGTCAACACCTTTGACGAGCAGCTTGGCGATCATACTGTCGTAGTACGGCGGTATCTCGTAGCCCGCGTACACAGCGCTGTCAATTCTCACGTTGAAGCCGCCCGGAACGTGTATGGAGCGTATCAGCCCGGGGCACGGACGGAAGTTGTGCCGCGGATCCTCGGCGTTGATACGGCACTCGATAGCGTGACCGGTCACCTTAACGTCATTCTGCGTAAACCAAAGCCTTTCGCCCTCCGCAATGCGTATCTGCGCCTTTACGAGGTCGATACCCGTGACAAACTCCGTGACAGGGTGCTCGACTTGAATGCGCGTGTTCATTTCCATAAAATAGAAATTCTTGTCCTTATCAACCAGAAACTCGATAGTACCCGCGTTGCGGTAGCCACACGCCTTTGCCGCGTTGACCGCCGCCGCGCCCATTCTCGCGCGGAGATCTTCCGTCATAATGGGGCTGGGACTTTCCTCAAGAACCTTCTGATTACGGCGCTGTAACGAGCAGTCGCGCTCACCGAGGTGAACCACGTTCCCGAAATTGTCCGCGAGCAGTTGTATCTCGATATGTCGCGGGTTTACGACGAACTTCTCAATGTACAGATCGCCGTTTCCGAAACACGCAAGCGCCTCTGCCTGCGCCTCGGAAAACTGCTTTTCCAGCGCAGCCTCGTCCTCTACAAGACGGATACCGCGTCCGCCGCCGCCCGCCGTAGCCTTTACCATAACGGGATAACCTATCTCGCGGCATATTCTTTTGGCTTCGTTGATATTCGGAACTATGCCGTCCGAACCGGGTATAACGGGAACTCCCGCGTCTATCATCGTCCTTCGCGCGTTCGCCTTGTCGCCCATTTCGTCCATACACTCGGGTGTAGGACCTATGAACGTTATGCCGCAGGTACCGCACAGCCGCGCAAAGTTCGCGTTCTCCGACAAAAACCCGAAGCCCGGGTGAATGGCGTTCGCGCCCGTAGCCTCGCACGCGGCGATTATCGCCTTTGTGTTGAGATAGCTGTCCTTTGAGGGCGCCGGACCTATGCACACCGCCTCGTCCGCGATCTGCGCGTGGAGGGCGGATTTATCCGCCGTTGAGTACACCGCGACGGTCTTTATTCCCAGTTCGCGGCAGGCACGCATTATGCGGATCGCGATCTCGCCGCGATTGGCGATAAGTATCTTGTTGAAC
The DNA here is from genome assembly GCA_910579125.1 of uncultured Oscillospiraceae bacterium. Lineage (GTDB taxonomy): Bacteria > Bacillota > Clostridia > Oscillospirales > Ruminococcaceae > CAG-115. The sequence continues at coordinate 35,469 of CAJTTH010000004.1, forward strand.
ATTTATTTAAGTCTCCAAACAATTATTCTGCCTTGGGATCGGCGACCGCAAAGGAAATCTCGGCGGTAACAACCTTCTTCCCGTTCACCTTGGCGACTGCCTTTCCGAAGCCTACCGGTCCTTTTTTCTCGGTCATAACGACATTCAGCTCGAGCGTATCGCCGGGGAGTACCTGTCCCCTGAACCTCGCCTTGTCAATACCGGCGAAAAACGCGATCTTGCCCTTATTCTCGGGCAGCGCAAGAGCGCACACCGCGCCCGCCTGCGCCAGCATTTCTATCATCAGCACGCCGGGAGTTACGGGCTGTCCGGGGAAATGCCCCCTGTACCAGTACTCGTCGGGCTTGAGATACTTCTTCGCCGTGACCGAAACGCCGGGCTCAAGCTCCGTCACCTCGTCGATCAGCAAAAACGGATCGCGGTGCGGGATTATCTCCTTTATCTGCTCCTGATTTAAAACCATATCCGACCTCACTCAATTCTCATTATCTTCTGACCGTACTCCACTGCGTCGCCGTTGTTGACGTAGATCTCCGCGACTCTGCCCGAGAACTCGCTGTTTATCTCGTTCATCAGCTTCATGCTCTCGATAATGCAAACAACGTCGCCGATATTGACGTTATCGCCCACCTTGACGAACGCGGGCTTTTCGGGCGCGGGAGACGAATAAAATGTACCGATGATCGGCGACGTGATGATGTTCCCCGAAACCGTTTCAACGGGCTTATCCGCAGCAGCAGCGGCAGCCGCAGGAGCCGCAATAGTCGGCATTACCGCGCCCATAGGCGGCATTACCGGCCCGCCCATGGGAGGGGGCGGAGGGCAGCGTTTGCCCTCAATGACGATATCCAGATCCTCGGTGCTGATTTTTATCCGCCCGAGGTCGTTCTCCCTGACAATCTTCGCGAGCGCCTCAACGCACTCGATAGTGTCCTCTATCTGATGCTGCTCTTTATCCTTAAAATTCATGTTGATCTCCTTAAATTTCAATTCCGATACGGCGCTCAATTGCCAACGGGCTTAAAGCAAAGACAACCGTTATGTCCTCCGAATCCGAGCGAATTTGACAGCGCGGCGGTAATTTTCAACTCGCGGCTGCCCTCGGTTACGTAATCCAGATCACACTCGGGATCGGGTATCTTATAGCCGAGCGTGCGGTGTATCTTCCCGTTCTTTATCGACATCGCTGTGACTACCGCTTCAACGCCGCCCGCCGCACCAAGCAAATGTCCCGTCATCGACTTGGTGGAGTTTATCGCGATATTCTTCGCGTGTTCGCCAAACGCGGACTTTATCGCCATTGTTTCGGTGGAATCGTTCATATGAGTGCTCGTTCCGTGAGCGTTGATGTAGTTCACCTCGGTCGGGTCGATACCCGCCTCCTTGACGGCAAGTTCCATTGCCATTGCGCCGCCCTTGCCCTCCGGGTCGGGACTGGTCTCATGATACGCGTCGCAGGTGGAGCCGTAACCGCATATCTCGGCGTAAATTTTCGCGCCGCGCGCCTTTGCGTGCTCGTATTCCTCGAGAACGAGAATACCGCAGCCGTCGCCGAGAACGAAACCGTTCCTCTCTGCGTCGAACGGAATAGACGCCCTGTCAACGTCTGTTGAGCGCGTGATTGCTTTCATATTGTTGAACGCCGCATAACAGAACCCGATATCGGAATGCTCCGTGCCGCCCGCTAACGCCGCGTCGAGGTAACCGTGCTTTATTGAACGGAACGCCTCGCCTATCGACTGCGTACCGCTCGCGCAAGCGGTGGTAACGCAGAAGTTGCTGCCCTTAAAGCCCGTTCTGATAGCGACCTCGCCCGCCGCCATATTGCCTATCATCTTTGTGATAGTAAACACGGAAACGCGCTTGCTGCCCTTGTCGCGGTAATTATTCAGTTCCTCCTCAGTAGTGCACAAACCGCCTATGCCGCTGCCGATAACGCACCCGACACGGTACGGGTCAATATCCTTTAAGTCCGTACCCGCGTCGCGGAGCGCCTGTTCCGCGCAGTACACCGCGTACTGCACGATAACGTCGTTGCGGCGAACCTCTTTTTTATCGAAGATCGCAGTAGGATCAAAGTTCTTGACCTTGGCAACGATGCCGCGCGAATCGGGCTCATCGGGAAACCAATTGTCCAGCTCAAAGCCGTGACGACCCGCCAACAGGCTCTCCCAAAGCTCCTCGGGGGAATTTCCGCAGGGGGTAAGACACCCGAGACCCGTTATTACTACCCGTCTTTCATTACTCATTATTTATATCCTCCGTGACCGACAGTACGTTTGTACTGCCGATTTAATATTACATACTCAATCCGCCGCTTATCTCGATAGTCTGTCCCGTCACATATGCCGCGTCGCCGCTGCACAGGAACGCCACCACGTTAGCGACCTCCTCGGGTTCGCCATAGCGTTTCATCGCGATCTGAGCAAGCATTGCATTGCGCTGTTCGTCCGTCAGCTTGTCCGTCATCGGGGTCTTGATGAACCCGGGTGCAACAGCGTTCACGTTAATTCCGCGCGAGCCGAGTTCCTTGGCAGCAGTTTTCGTCATTGCGATAACAGCGCCCTTGGACGCCGAATAGTTCATCTGCCCGGGATTGCCGTACAGACCCGCCACAGACGCGAGATTTACGATCTTTCCGCTCTTCTGCCGCAGCATAACCGCGCCGACAAATTTTGTCATATTAAACACGGATTTCTGGTTGATACGGATAACGTCGTCGTAGTTCTCCTCTGCCATTCGCAGCAGCAGACCGTCGCGCGTGATACCCGCGTTGTTGACGAGCGCATCAATGCTGCCGAAGTCCTCCTTGACCTTTTTAACAAAGCTCTCACACTCGCTGTGACTCGAAACGTCCGCGATATACTTTTCGCACCTCACGCCGAGCGCGGTTATGCGCTCCATAATATCGTTGTTCTCGAAGCTCTTTTCGCTGATGTCGTTCAGCGCGATGTCAAAACCGTCTTTTGCGAGCCTCAGTGCGATAGCCGCGCCTATTCCTCTTGCCGAACCCGTGATTATTGCAGTTTTACTCATATAATATATCCTTTCGGTAATTACTTTTGCCCTTAGTCTTGGAAATATCTTCCTTCTTTATACTTCCATAATTGCCGCGCCGTAAGTCAAGCCCGCACCGAAGCCCACAAAGCAAATCTTCATACCCTCGCGGATCCTGCCCGCCTTTGACAGCTCGTCAAGTGCCACGGGAATACACGCGCTGGAAACGTTGCCCATATGCTCGATATTCGTGTACACCCTTTCGGACGGTATGCCGAGCAACTCCGTTGCCTTTTCGATTATCCGCAGATTAGCCTGATGAGGTATCACCAGATCAAGCCCCGAAACGTCGAAACCTCCCTGCGCCGCGACATTCTTTACTGCGTCCGCCATGGCGTTCACCGCGAACTTATAAACAGCCTTGCCGTCCTGTACGAGAAAATTCTGTTTCGCGAACGTATCGAACTTTCCGTCATAAAACGCGTCTTGATCGCCGAACCACGGACAGTTGCTCTCGTAGTGTATCTTGCAGTACAGCGCCTCAAATTCGTCGCCCTCCGCGCCGAGGAACGAATAGAACGGCTTTTCGTTTTTCTTAAGCAACACCGCACCCGCCGCGTCTCCGAACAGTATGCAGCTCGCGCGGTCGGTGTAGTCGGTTTGGTTTGAGAGCTTTTCCGAGGACACGATCAGCACGTTCTTATACTTGTCCGTATCGAGATATTTCTGGGCGATATCAAGCGACGAGATGAAACCCGTGCACGCGCTGTTCACGTCGAAGCAAGCCGCGTTTTTCGCGCCTATGCGCTTCTGGATAAGGCAGGACATTGCCGGATAGAAAAAGTCGGGCGTACAGGTGGAGACGATTATCAGTTCCACTTCCTCTGCGCTCATCTTCGCCGACTCCAGCGCCCGGAGCGCCGCCTGCGCCCCCATATAATAATTGGGCTTATCCGCCGCAATGTGCCGCTGTTTAATGCCCGTTCTCGGGAATATCCACTCGTCCGAGGTGTCGAGGATCTCCGAAAATTTGTCGTTGTCGGCAACAAATTCAGGGACGTAGCTGCCTGTTCCTAAAAACTCTATACCGCTCATTAAAAAAACTCCTTGATTTTATTTTCAAAATAATGTATAATAATACGCGGGGGAAAAAAATTCCTCCAAAATCGGCAAAGCCGAATCGCCGAGCCGATGATTACCAAAACATACCACTTTATATTTTACCTTATTTTCGAAAATTTGTCAACCCTTTTTTGAATATGTCAATAAATTTTCACAATATACGGAGGTTTTTATGAAAACAGCATTTTTATTTTCGGGACAAGGCTCCCAATACCCGGGCATGGGCGCGGAGCTTGCGGAGAAGTACGGCGCGGCAAAGGAAATTCTGGAGTGTGGCTCGGACATTCTTGGCTTCGACTTGCTGAAGAAGCTGAATGACAGTACCGCCGAGGAGCTTGCACAGACACGTCTCTCACAGCCCGCGATATTCACCGCGTCGCTGATAGCGCTCTGTGCGGTCCGCGAGAACGGTGTTGAAAACGCGGCAGTCGCGGGTCACTCTCTCGGCGAATACGCGGCGATGTACGCGTCGGGAATGCTCTCGATGGAGGACGCGTTCAAGGCTATCAAGCTGCGCTCGGAAGCTATGGCTAAGGCAGCAGAGAACGCTCACGGGGCTATGGCGGCGGTGATTGGCGCGGACAACACACAGATCGACGAAGTATGCGCTTCCGTCGACGGATTTGTCGCGCCTGCGAATTACAACTCGCCTGTACAGACCGTTATTGCGGGAGAAACGGCGGCGGTGGACGCGGCAATCGCGAAATTCGCCGAGCTCGGCAAACGCAGCGTAAAGCTCGCGGTTTCGGCGGCATTCCACACGAAGCTTATGAAGCCTGCCGCGGACGAGTTTAAAGCGGCGGTATCGGGCTTTAAATTCAATGCGCCCGACTGCGATTTCTACGCAAATCTGTACGGAAAAAAAATCGAGGATTTCTCGGATATGCCCTCCTATCTCGCGGCGCATATCTGCTCTCCCGTCAAATTCGCGGACGAGCTTATCGCAATGCAGAACGCGGGCATAGAAGCGTTTGTCGAGCTTGGTCCGAATAAGGTGCTCACGGGTTTGGTAAAGAAAACATTAAAGGGCATAATAAACGTCAACGTTGAGAACGCGGAGACACTGGACAAGGCTCTCTCCGCACTGAAGTAAGCCACGCGGGGAGCGGTTCGCCCGCCGCCCCTTGGCGCTGCAAGACGAAAACCGCCTGTAAACCGATCGGGGCGGACGTGCGAACCGCTGTCGGCGGGGCACTCACGATCGCCGCACTACGTGCCGATGCGTGAGAATACGTTCCGCCGACCGCAAGGGCAATCGTTCGCGCCCCGCCTGCTCAGCACCGAAACGTTCACAAAACAAAAAACAACAAAGGAGACATAAAATATGAGAAAATTCTGTTTGATAGGACACCCCCTCGGACATTCGCTGTCGCCGCAGATACACACGCGGCTGTTCCAGCTTTCGGGGGAAAAGGTTGAATATACGCTGGAGGATATTGCTCCCGAGGAACTACAGGAAAAATACGGTTTCTTGTCGGAGCTTGACGGATTTAACATTACCATACCGCATAAGGTTGATATTATCGGTTACTGCGACGAGCTGTCCGACGGCGCAAAACGCTATCGCTCAGTAAACTGCGTCAAGAACGGCGGGAAAAAGATCGGCTACAACACAGACTGTATCGGCTTTACGAAGTCTATTGAGCTACTGGGCGCGTCTTTGAAATCCAAGGTGCTGCTGATCGGCTGCGGCGGCGTGGGCAGAATGATGGCTATCGAGACCGCTCTGGAGGGCGGCGAGCTGACTATCGCAGCATTGGAGAACGATCTGCCGCTCGCCGCGAACGTTATCGGCGAGATACAGAAAATGAACCCGTCCGCTAAGGTAAAGGCGGTGAAAATACCGGACGACGGACTTTGCAACGCCGCCCTCGGAAATGAAAGCTTTGATCTGCTCATGAATGCCTGCCCCGTGGGAATGTTCCCGAAGGTTGACAGAATGCCCTGTCTGCCGGAGGTTCTTGATAACGTGAAGTTCGTGTTCGACGCCGTCTACAATCCCAAGGAGACGCTGCTTGCCAAAACTGCACGCGAAAAGGGGTGCAAGGCAATGACGGGAATGGCTATGCTGGTGCTTCAGGCGGTGGCGGCTCATGAAATATGGGATAACGCCGCATATAATAAAGAAGACATTGATAAGCTGATCACGGATATGGAGGCTTTGGTATGAGCAAGCCGTTAAGCGTGTATCTGTGCGGCTTTATGGGCTGCGGAAAGAGCCATATCGGACGGCAGCTCTCGACGGCGCTGAACAGGCGCTTCGTCGATCTGGACAAGTATATCGTCGCCGCCGAAAAAATGTCGATTCCCGAGATATTCGAGAAGCACGGCGAACCGCATTTCAGGCGGCTTGAAGCGATGTACATACGCGAGCTGTCCGACGGCAGCATAGTCGCGACGGGCGGCGGCGCGCTCATCAACGATGAAACGGCAAGGTTCGCGCGGGAAAGCGGTTTGCCGGTGTACATCAACACTTCGTTCGAGGTGTGCTACAGACGGATAAGGGGCGACGCTAACCGTCCTCTTGTGGTAAGCAACACTCCCGAACAGCTTCAGGAGCTGTACAACAAGCGCGCAAAGATATATCGGCACAACGCGATGTGTATGGTCAACGGCAATACACGCGATACCGTTATCACCGAGGAAATAGTTAAGCTGGTGAGATTTCACGAGAGCAGTCTCAACACATAAATTCTTTCAAAAAAGCAGCCCAAAATCATACAGAAAAGTGCATCGAAAACGGCACAGAAAAAAGATGTGCGGAAAAGCGTCAAAACAGTTTAACAAAGCCGAATTTCCTCAACGGATCATACCGAAAAAACACGCTTTTTTCGGAACAAAAATGCAACTTTTTTTTGGTGGCGCGGCAAAGGAGAATTATGGTAATCAAAAACGTTAAAATTAAAACCATGTCCGACAAGGACTACGAAAACGGTTTTGTGCGGTTCGGGGAGATAATTACCGAGATCGGCGATATGAACGGGTATATCCCGACGGGCGAGGAGGAGATCGACGGCTTGGGGAAAACGCTGTTCCCCGGGTTTATCGACGCACACTGCCACCTCGGAATGTGGAGCGACTGCTATTCAATGCAGCTCGAGGGCGACGACGGCAATGAAATGACCGACCCGTCCACCCCTCACTTGCGCGCCGTCGACAGCATCAATGCCATGGACAGGTGTTTCTCGGACGCGGTGAGCGCGGGCGTGACATGCGTTTGCACTGGTGTGGGCAGCGCAAATCCGATAGGCGGTTCGTTTGCGCTGATAAAAACATTTGGCTCGAAGCGCGTGGATAAGCTGATTGTGAAGTCTCCCGCCGCTATAAAATTCGCGCTGGGAGAAAATCCCAAATCCACCTACAACGACCGCGACGAAGCCCCGATAACGCGCATGGCGACCGCGGCTATTATCCGCGAGCAGCTTCAAAAGGCGCTCCGCTACAAAGAGGACTTGGACGAGTACAAGCGCACAAAGGGTACGGACGACGAGGTCTCAAAGCCCGACTTCGACGCGAAATGCGAGGCTCTGCTGCCGCTTTTCGGCAAGGAGAACAAGTTGAAAGCGCATTTCCACTGCCACCGCGCGGACGACATCTTCACGGCGGTGAGGATATCCAAAGAATTCGGGCTGGATTACGTGCTGATACACTGCACAGATGGCGGTATAATCGCGGATGAGCTTGCTGAGGACTGCCCCGCAGTTGTTGTTGGTCCGCTCTTCGGCGACCGAGGCAAACCCGAGCTTGCCAATCACGACATCACAACACCGCATATTCTTCGCGAACACGGAATAAAGTGCGCTATATGCACCGATCATCCCGAAACTCCGATACAGTATCTGCCCATGACGGCAGCGTTAGCGGTTCGCGGAGGGCTTTCCGAGGATGACGCGCTGCGTTCCATCACGATAAACGCGGCGGAGGTTCTTGGTGTTGAAGGTATACTCGGCTCGATCGAGGTCGGCAAGAGCGCCGATTTCGTGCTGTTCGAGAGTGGCAGATCGCCGCTTGACATCATGAGCTTGCCGAATATGGTCATTGTGAACGGAAAGATCGCGGTGAACGCCGCCGTTTAATATTAAGGAGGAACAACATCAAAATGCGCGAAATTAACGCTAATGAAATAACCAAAGCAATAGCGCGGCTGTGCGTTGAAGCCAATCTGCATCTACCGTGCGGAATGCGCGAGCGTATCGAGCAGAGCGCCGAATTTGAGGAGAGCGAGCTTTGCAGGAGCGTGCTCGGCGATATTGTCGCGAATGTCGACTGTGCGGCGGAGCTTGGTGTGCCGATCTGCCAGGACACGGGAATGGTGGTGGTGTTCGCGGAAATAGGTCAGGATGTTCATATCGTCGGTGGAGCATTCGAGGATGCGGTGAACAAGGGCGTTGCCGAAGGCTATGTCAACGGACGGCTTCGTCTGAGCATAGTCGGCGACCCGCTGGAGCGCGTCAACACGGGCGACAACACCCCCGCCGTTATCCATACGCGGATAGTTCCCGGCGATAAAATAAGGCTCACCGTCGCACCCAAGGGTTTCGGCAGCGAGAATATGAGCCGACTTAAGATGTTCACACCGTCCGCAGCAAAGGAAGATATTGTAAATTTCGTTACGGAAACGGTGTCGCTCGCGGGGAGCAATCCCTGTCCGCCTATCGTTGTGGGAGTGGGCATCGGCGGCGATTTCGAGTATTCGGCGCTGCTGGCGAAAAAAGCGCTCTGCAGAGATTTGAATGTTCGCCACCCCAAGCCGCTTTACGCTGAAATGGAGCAGACTATGCTCGAAGAGATAAACAAGCTCGGAATTGGCTCGCAGGGTTTCGGCGGTACGGTGACGGCGCTGTACGTTAATATCGAAAAATCACCCACGCATATCGCGGGACTGCCCGTCGCGGTCAATATCGGCTGCCACGTTACACGTCACGCAGAAACCGTGCTATAAGCCCGTTTGGGCTTTGCCCTTGTCAATTCAGCGTTTTTCGGTGAACAACTTATATTCCGACAAAGCCTTTGCAGATACTTCAACGTTCACGTCGGCAAACGCGAAAAAAATTTAAAAATTTTGCAGCATTTTTCGAACTTATCGGGTATTACTTATAGAGGCGGAGAAATTTATGCAGACATTATCTCTGGTGACGCGCGAGAGCTTTGACGAGGTCATGCGGCTCTACACGCCGACCGTTTACGGAATAGCGTTCACGAGGCTTCGCAACGCCGCCGACGCGGAGGATGTTGCGCAAGACGTTTTCCTGCGGTACTTCAAGGCGGACATTACATACGAGAGCGAAGAGCACCGCAAGGCATGGCTCATACGCTGTACGCTGAACCGCACAAACAGCTTCGCGTCGTCCTCGCAGTTCCGTCACAGGCTCGAGAACAAAAGCTACGACGAGCTTGCCGAAAACGAAATACCGTCCGCGAATACCGTCGAGACGCTTGCCGAACGTTCGGAGCGGAAAACAGCCGTGCTGAACGCAGTCATGGCGCTGCCGCCGAAATACCGCACAGTGATACATCTGTTTTACTTTGAGGACATGTCGACCGCGGATATCGCCAAGGTTCTCGGTATACGCGAGCCGACCGTGAGGTCGCAGCTTACACGCGCCCGCGAACGGCTGAAAACGCTTCTGAAGGGGGAGGTGGAGTTCTGATGGATTTCAGAGACGAGTACAAAAAGGAAATAACGGAGCTTTCCTCCGGCGAAACGACGGAGCGTATCCGCAGAGAGGTCATGGCACGGCTTTCGCAGAGCGGGCAGACCGAGACGGAAGTACGCGAAAAGAAGCCGCTGCCGATGAAGCGTATCGCGCTAATCGGCGGCTCGATAGCGGCGTGTCTGGTCATTGGTTTTACGGTTTTGACGGCGTACAACAGGTTCATAAACCTTGACAGCAATATGATGGTTCCGGGTCAGAATGCGGGTGCTATGCAGCAAGGCGGCGGCAGCCGTCCGAACAGCATCAACGGTGACGCAAATGATGTGACGGGGAACGCAAACGAAGGGATATCCTTGGACGGAAACGATTATATGAGTTCACCTGCGGACGGCAGCAGCGCGTCGGATGCGCAAAGCGTTCCACCGTCCGCAAACAGTGCCTCCGAAAGCGGCGGCGACCCTAAATTCCCCGAAGCGGACACGGGTCTTGCAAACGGCGAAACTGTGATAACGCTTGACAGCGAGGGATTTACGATCGACAGCGGCAGCAGCCGTTACCGCTTTTCGCTCATTTCCCCTGACGTGAGCGCGGGCGGTCTCACCGACGATTTTCCGGACGAACATATCGAGGCGAGATCCGCCGACGGAACCCGTTATATAATTGCGTTCCGCGAAGATGACGTTTTACTGGCAAGTATCGAATATGAAGTCCTGGGAATATATGTATTTGCAGGATAATATTGGCAGCTTCTGACAAAATGTGTTTCAAAAAAATTGCTTGTCAATGTAAAAAATTAACAAATTTTTTTGAATATTTTTTCAAAACGGAATGCCGTTGGTGTTCCGTTTTGTTATATTCTACATTTTTTTCATATTTTGTGAATTTAGAGATAAAATTTTATGAAAAAATTGTGAAAATCACGAAAAAGTACTTGAAATGTTGAAAATTTTGTGATATAATGTATACAATAACATGAATGATAACGTTTACATAAGGGTGACGGTTATGTGGTATTTATTTGCTGCGGTGATTATATAATGATTATGTTGACTGTACGGACGTAGTCAGACGGTTCGCAATATGAGACTGCGGACACGGGTGTCCGAGACAAGGGTTGTTTTTAAAAACAGAGGTGATTTTTTATGTTGGGATTGGAACAGGCGATAAGAAACAGCGGTAATTTCGCGTTCATAATAAAATATCAGCCTGATTTTCCCATTGAATTTCTGCCCGGAGATAATCCCTTCTCCGAGGAAAATAAGGCTTTGCTGGGAGAGATAATCTTCCCGGAAGATTATCAGCCGTTCTGCGATATCATAAGCGAGATCGTCAGCGGTCACTCACATGATGTGAAAGCTCACGTCAGACTGAAAAGCGGGAATAACTACCGGTGGTATTACATATCGGCGGGTTCCGAATTTCGGGAGGACGGTACGCTCTCTCAATTGACGGGTATGTTGTTTGATGTGACGGAATACCTCGACTGCGGGGGCGACGACGAGGTCATGCGGACGTTCAAGAGCAAGGTCGAAAACTCTATGGGCTCGTCAAAGAACAACACGCCGCAATTGTTGGATATTCTCGGACAGGATTATCTGGAGCGTATCCAGCTCCCGTTTTCACGCATTAAAGGATTGTATTCGGCGATAATTGCCGAGGACGGCAAGATACTCGCGGCTGCGCAGGACAAAAAGATAAATCTTAACAAAATGAGTTATCAGCGCAAAAAGAGCATACGCGTAAAGCACCGCACAGTGGCTTCGTGGGTGATAGCGGGCGAGTCGCTGGAGGATATCAATGACTGCGTTCAGCTGTTGGATACCATGGTTCAGACTGTCTCCGAGATCGCAAATTCGTATGTGGTACTGTACGAGGAAATGGAAAATTCGCAGAAGGCAAACAAGCTGCTCGGCGAGAATTTCGAGGATCAGATACTCATCAACAATGTTTACTCGCTGATACTCCGCAGCCGCAACACGGCGGCGTCGTTCGGCAGCATAATCCCGCTGATACGTGAATATTTCGGGTTGGACGATCTGGTGTTCTGCACGGACAACACGCACCCGATAAAGGTTTACCGCTGGAACGAAAACGGCGATATTATCCCGCTTATCTCCAAAACGCCGCTCAACGATCAGATCGACAAGGAGCTGGACAACAACGCGATCGTATGCATTACCGAGGACGAGCTGCGGGGTGCGGACAGTAAAGGACGAAGCTGTGCGCTTTCGAGAGTTTACGACAACGGCAGTGCGCGCGGCGTTATCGTATTTATGTCGACTGATAAAAACCGCGTCTGGACGAACCGCGACCGCAAAATGCTGCGCAGCATTACGCAAATAATTTCGACGGTGATCTACCGTTCGTTTATGGAGAACGAGCTTGCTGTGTCGCAGGAGCACCTGCTGCGTCTGGCTTACTTCAACACCACCACGGGAATACCGAACAGAAGCGCGTTCGAACGCGATTTCAGCATGTACATCACCGAGGGCACAAGCGGAGCGCTCATCTCCATTGAGATAGCCAATCTCAAGGAGCTGTCCGAAACATACAGCTGTCAGTATTCCGAAGATGTTGTGCGGAGTATTGCCGAATATATCTCGGCAATACCGACGGAAAATCCCAAAAAGGTATATATGTTCTCAAACGATATTTTGTTTGTTACTATGTGCAAATCCACACGCGAGGACGCTTTAAGTCTGGCACAGGCAATTCTCATCAAGTTCCGCTCGCCTTGGTTCCTGAACGACAGCGAAAATCAACTCGACATCTACGCCGGGATAAGTATGTTCCCGAACGATGCGGACGACGTTGCCGACTGCGTTCGCGCGGCGACCAAGACGCTCAGGCTCGCCAAGGACAGAAACCTTCACGACGCTCTGTGCTACTCGGACGGTCTCGAGGAGAAGCTCGACAACAACCTGCGCGTGAGGAAGCTGATCATGGATGCTGCCGAAAACGATTTCAAGGGGTTCTATTTTCTGTACACCCCTGTTGTGGACGCGCATACGGGAGAGCTTGTGTGCTGCGAGGCGCACCTGTTCTGGAGCAACGGCGAAATCATTGTGTCGCGCGACAGATTTTTGCCCGTCGTTGAACGAATGGGACTTTCGGAAAGTATTTACGAGTTCGTTGTTGAACGGCTGTGCGAGTTCTGCACGGCAGTGCGCGAAATGGGACTCGTGAATTTCCGCGTGGCATTCAGTATCCCCGAGAATATCCTTAACTCCGAGGCCGGTGTTATGATACTGCGCAAGGCGCTGCTGGAATATTCCCTGCCGCCGGAGGCCATCAGCATCTCGGTATCGGAGAGCGACGGCACGCTGGGTATGCGCAACAATTACCTCAAGCAAATGGCGGCAAGCGGCGTGAACTTAATCGCCGATGACAAGGGCGGGAACTTCTTCACTGCCGCGCCGCTCGAAAACCCGTATATCAAAATGCTCAAGCTGCGCTGCCGCCGTTTAAGCGACGATCCCGTATCGGCAGGCTTTGTAAGGTCGGTTATCGAGCGCGCTCATGAAAAAGGGTTAACCGTATGCATAAAGGGAGTTGACAATGTAAGGTCGCTCGAGAACGCACGCGGTTTCGATGCGGATCTGATACAAGGCATTATCAACGGCAGACCGCTCCATACCTCGGACTTTATCAAGAAAATGGTCATGAATAATTCCGTGAAATAATTTATAAAAAAAGCCGAAGATTTTTCAACAATCCTCGGCTTTTTTTATTTTTTGGCGAAATTCAGATAAAAGGCAAAAATCGGTGAAATTCTCTTGCAAATACGAAAAAAAAGGTATATAATAATAAGTGTGCGGATTGAATAACTTTAAGGCAATACCGCACAGTTATTGTCGAGCGGTTGCGCAGACAGATTTTTCGTCAGATTGTACAATGAGGACGACGCAAGGCTGTATGCCTTGCTAGGACGAATTGTGCAAGATGACGGAAAATATGCAAGCAAACGCTGACAAAGCGCGTAGCGCGGTAATTGTGCAGTATTGCCTTAATATATAATTGGGAAAAATTAGGAGAACAATGAAGGAATTATTAAGTTACCTTACGGGTCACCTGAAACGCGTTGATAAGGTGCTGCCTGTGATATGCTTTCTGATAACGGCGTTCGATATATTTTTGGTGAACTCGATGTATCAGACGGATTTTGTCAATCAACGGCTCGTGAAAACGCAGTTTATCGCGGCGATATTGGGCATCTGCGCGTCGATAGTCATCAGCTTTTTCGACTACAAATTTATCACCAAGCTGTGGTATATCTACACGCCGATAGCCGTTATATTACAGCTTTTGCTGTGGTCTCCGCTGGGCGTTCACCGCGGCGACGACCTGGCATGGATACAGATAGGCGGCAAGAACGGCATCACCATTCAGCCGTCCGAGATACTAAAGTTCGTGTTTATCATCACGCTTGCGCTGCATATCACCAAGCTCGGCGACAAACTCAATTCTCTGCCGCGCCTGCTGCTGTTATGTGCGCACGGATTTTTCCCTGTGGCGATCATCACATTGCAAGGCGACATCGGCTCGGCGATCGTGTTTGTGTTTATTTTTATCGTTATGCTGTTTATGGCGGGTATTTCGTGGAAGTATATAGCGGCCGCCGCCGCAGCCGTTCCGCCGCTGATCTACGTCGCGTGGAATTTTATACTGAACGACGACCACCGAAACCGAATCCTGATACTGTTTGACGAGGAGCTTCAGCAAGAGGAAATACGCGGTACGTACTTTCAGCAAAATCAGGGGCAGATCGCACTGGGTTCGGGACAGCTTACGGGGCTGGGCTTTGACCGCGACAACCTTTCTGTTACGTTTATACCCGAGGTCGGCAACGATATGATATTCACATATATCGGCATGACGATGGGATTTGTCGGCTGCGTCGCGGTTGTTATCGCGCTGGCGGCGCTCTGCCTTAAGCTGCTGTCGAACGCCTCGGGCGCGGGCGACCCGCTTGGGCGGCTGATATGCGTGGGCGTGTTCGCACTGATACTGTTCCACTGTGTGATAAACATCGGAGTGGCGCTCTCGGTATTACCCGTTGTCGGCATACCGCTGCCGTTTATAAGCACGGGCGGCACATCGATGATAATGATGCATGCCTATATCGGCTTGGTGCTGAGCGTATCGTCTCATAAGGAAAAGGCTAAGCATATGTTCTATGAGGAATAATTATTGATCGAAAGGACGGAATTTTATGAAACCTATCGTAAGAAATATCAGCGTTCTCTATCCCGAGGCGCAGCTTGAGGCGCAGAAAAAGCGCTACAAAACTGCGGAATGCGGTTTCGCGGAGCACTTCGGGTCGCTGGGCGAGCACCGCTTCTTCTCCGCTCCGGGGCGTACCGAGATATGCGGAAACCACACCGACCACAACAACGGAAAGGTATTCGCGGCGAGCGTAGACCTTGACGTTATCGCGGTGGTGGAGCAGACCGACGACAACATAATCACGATAAAATCCGAGGGCTTCCCCGAGGATAGGATCGACCTGTCCGACCTTGAGATCAAGGAGGAGGAGAAAAACACCTCCGCGTCGCTTATACGCGGCGTCGCGAGGGGAATGCGCAGATACGGACACAAAATCGGCGGTTTCCGTTCGTACACAACCTCTACCGTTATGAAGGGCTCGGGACTGTCGAGCTCGGCGGCGTTCGAGGTGCTGATCGGCACCGTTTTGTCACATCTGTACAACGGCGGTCAGGTACCGCCCGTAAAGGTCGCGCAGATCTCGCAGTTCGCCGAATACGAATACTTCGGCAAGCCCTCGGGGCTTATGGATCAAATGGCGTGCTCCGTCGGAGGATTTGTCGCGATCGACTTCAAGGACAACGACACGCCCATTATCGAGAGCGTTCCGTGCGATTTCGCGAGCTATGGTCACGCGCTTTGCATCGTCGACGCAAAGGGCGACCACGCCGACCTCACGAACGAGTACGCGGCGATCTCACACGAAATGAAAGCCGTCGCGGGATATTTCGACTGCGAGACGCTCCGCTCCATAGCGCTTGCGGACGTTATGCTGAATATAAACGATCTGCGCGTTAAATTCGGTGACAGAGCGGTGCTCCGCGCTATCCACTTCTTCCACGAGAACGACCGCGTGGAACGCGCCGTTCACGCACTGAAAAATGAGCGCTTCGACGACTTTCTTTCTGCGGTAAAAGAGAGCGGCGACAGCTCGTTCAAATACCTCCAGAACATTTACCCCAGCTCCGACGTGCGCCGCCAGTGCCTGTCGATAGCACTGAACGTCGCCGAAAATACGCTCCACCGCAAGGGTGCGTGCCGCGTTCACGGCGGCGGTTTCGCGGGAACGATACAGGCATTCGTGCCGTTTGACACGCTCCAGCAGTTCAAAATGAACATGGAGAAAATATTCGGCGCGGGCTCATGCCATGTTCTCATGGTTCGCCCCGTAGGCGGCGCGGAGGTTCTGCTAGACGAGCAAATCAAATAAATAAGGGGAGGTATCCCCTCCCCCGTTTGTTAATTGACCTCGTATCCGCTCATCTGCTTTATGAGCATTACGTCAACGAGCGCGTCCACTGAAATGCCGTTTTCGGTGTATTCCTCCGCGAACACCTTGCCGTTTTCGCGTATCTGCGCGGTGTAGCCCGCCTTGTCGTAGGGCAGCAGCAGCTTCATTCGACGGCTTGTCTGCGGAAGATTTCCGGCTATTTTTTCCAGAAGCTCGTCAATGCCCTCGTTTTTAAGAGCGCTTATCTTGACTGTCTTATCGTCGGTCGGTATATTCTCGGTGATCTTGTCGCACTTGTTGAGCACGGTCACGACGGGAATTTCTGCCGCTCCCAGTTCCGCAAGCGTTTTCAGCGTAACGTCGGCTTTTTCCGGTGCGTCGGTGTCGCTTACGTCGCAGACGTGGATTATGATGTCCGCGCAGGCAGCCTCCTCAAGCGTCGACTTGAACGCCTCGACAAGGTGATGCGGCAGGCGGCGTATCAGCCCGACCGTATCAACGAGCAGCAGGCTGCGACCGTCCGGCAGCTCGATAGACCGCGAGGTCGGGTCAAGCGTCGCGAACAGCTTGTCCTCGGCGAGAACGCCCGCGCCTGTCAAAAGGTTCAGCAGCGTGGATTTTCCCGCGTTCGTGTAACCGACGATAGCGCCGACCTGAACGTTGTCCTTTTTGCGGCGCGTTCTCGAGTAGCCGCGACGCTCCTCGAGCTCCTTCAGCTCGTCGGCGAGCTTGTCAATACGGCGGCGAATGTGGCGACGGTCAGTCTCGAGTTGGGTCTCGCCCGGACCGCGCGTACCGATACCTCCGCCGAGACGGGACAAGCTCGTGCCTATACCCATTAGGCGCGGCAGACGGTAACGCAGCTGCGCAAGCTCGACCTGCAGCTTGCCCTCGCGCGAGACCGCTCTCCCCGCGAAAATATCCAGAATGAGCATCGTGCGGTCTATAACGCGCACGTCCGTTTCGTCCTCAATATTGCGTATCTGCGACGCGGTAAGCTCACAGTCGAAGATTAACAAGGTCGCTCCCAGCTTTTGGCAAAGCTCCTTGACCTCGGTCAGTTTGCCCTCGCCGATAACAGTCGCGGAATCGTAGGCGTCGCGCTTCTGGATAACGCGCGCTATCTCCTCCGCTCCCGCGGTTTTCGCAAGCTCGGAAAGCTCGTCAACGGAGACCTCGCAGTCATATTCGCCGATATCGGCGGATACTAAAATTGCTTTTTCAATTGTTTTTTCAGACATAAAATTCTCCTTTCGCAAAAGGTTGGAGAATGAGTAACTTAATTATTATAGCAGAATTTCACGGATTTGTCAACCGATAAATTCAAAGAAACTCAAATAAACCGAAAAGGGTGGTAATAATGAATTTCAAGAAATTCGACGTGCTGATAGTCGGCACGGGCATTTCGGGCATCTATGCCGCGCTTAATCTCAACGGCGGATTATCCATACTTATGCTGTCAAAAAAGGAGCTTACACTGTGCAACTCCGCGCTTGCGCAGGGCGGTGTGGCTGCCGTAATGGACAAGGATCACGACGACAGCGAACTGCACATCAAGGACACGCTTATCGCGGGGCAGTACAAAAACAATCTCGACAACGTGAAAATCCTCGTCGAGCAAGGACCGCGCGACGTTGAGCGCCTTGTTGAGAAGTACGGTGTGGATTTCGACCGCAACAAGGACGGCTCACTCGCGCTCACGCTGGAAGGCGGACACTCGCGGCGGCGTATCGCTCACCACAAGGACACCACGGGATTTGAGATCGAGACAAACCTGATAGCGCAGGTGCAGAAGCTTACGAATGTTACTGTTATCAACAATTCGGTGCTGTGCCGTCTGGAACGCGAAAACGGCACGTTCTTCGCCGAGGTCATCACGGAGAGCGGCGAGTATGAGTACTACTGTGCGAACGCCGTCATTATGGCGACGGGCGGTATCGGGCGCGTTTACGATTTCACCACCAACTCCGCGATTGCCACGGGCGACGGCATTCAGCTCGCGTACAATCTCGGCGCGGAGATCAAAAATTTGTCATACGTTCAGTTCCACCCGACAGCGTTCGCCGATAAAGATAACAGGGAGTGCTTTTTGATTTCCGAGGCGGTGCGCGGCGAGGGCGCATATCTGCTCAACTGCAACAAGGAGCGCTTTATGCCGGGCTACGAGCCCGAGCGCAAGGAGCTTGCCCCGCGCGATGTAGTCTCCAAGTGCATAATGGAGGAGCAGAAGAAAACGGGCAGCGACGAGTTCTGGCTCGACATCTCGCACAAAGACCCCGAGTTCGTCAAGAATCACTTCCCGATGATCTATAATAAAGTGCTCGAAAAGGGCTATGATATGACAAAAGAACCTATCCCGATCTACCCGTGCCAGCACTATTTAATGGGCGGCATTAACGTTGACGGCAAGGGCGCGACCAACATCGAGGGCTTGTACGCGGCGGGCGAATGTTCACATACGGGCGTTCACGGCGCGAACCGTCTGGCGAGCAATTCCCTGCTCGAGGCGCTGGTGTTCTCGCGGCTTATCGCGGAGGATATCAACGGCAAGCACACACACGACAGCGACGGCGAGGTCGAATATCCCCTCCCCGTTCCCGACGGCAAGCCGCTCCCGCGTGGAATACGCACCGAGGTTCGCCACATAATGCAGAAATCCTACTTCATCTATCCCGACTATCCTGAAGCGGAAAAGGGCTTGAAACGCATTACCGAGCTTAAAAACGACATCGAAAACGGCGGCTGGGCAATCACTCCCGATTTCGTGGAAACCAAGTCGATAGTTACCTGCGCGTATATCATACTTACTGAAGTTATCGAAAGGAAATACGAAAAATGATACTTTTACCCTTTTACGTTGACGACCTGATCAAAACGGCGCTCAGCGAGGATATCAACTACATCGACAGCACAGCCGATTTGCTTATCGCCGAGGACGACACATCCTCCGCGTATTTTATGGCAAAAGCGGACGGTGTTCTCGCGGGGCTTGAAATAGCGTTGCGTGTGTTCACGATTCTCGATCCTGAAATGAAGATCGAGTGCCTGAAAAAAGACGGCGACCGCGTTTCCAAAGGTGACATTATCGCGAATTTCGGTGGTCATACACGTCTTATGCTGAAAGCCGAGCGCACGTCGCTGAACATCTTGCAGCACATGAGCGGAATTGCGACCTACACGCGTAAATGCGTCGACGCGGTGAAGGGCACGAACGCATCCATTACCGACACGCGCAAAACGCTCCCGGGGCTTCGCGCGCTGCAAAAGTACGCGGTTACGGCGGGCGGTGGGCGCAATCACCGCTACAACCTCACCGACGCGGCAATGCTTAAGGACAACCATATCGACGCTTACGGCGGCATTACCGCAGCAGTGAACGCTCTGCGCAAAAAAGCGGGTCATATGCTCCAGATTGAGGTGGAGACGCGTGATCTCGATGAGGTTCGGGAGGCTCTTAACTGTGGAGTGAACGTGATAATGCTCGACAATATGAGTACCGCCGAAATGACCGAGGCGTGCAAGCTCATAAACGGCAGAGCGAAAACCGAAGCCAGCGGCAACGTAACGCTTGACAATATCCGCGCTGTCGCGGAAACGGGCGTCGACATAATCAGTCTTGGCGCACTCACGCATTCGGTAACTGCGTTTGATATTTCAATGAAATGGAGGAAGTAATATGGACGAGATCGAATTCAGATATGACACGCAGCTCCTGCTCGATGCGGAAAACCCCTCGGACGACCTCGAGGACGAGCTTGACGAGTATATCCGCACGCACTTCAAGGGTGATTCGCTGCTTGTCATCGCGGACGAAGACGAAAACGGCGTTATGACCGCAAAGCTGCATTTCCACACCAACGAGCCTTGGCAGATACTGGAATACTGCCGCACTCTCGGCGAGATCTACGACATCGTGGTCGAGGATATGATAAGGCAGTCAAGAGGTCAAAAAGGATAACAAAAAGGCGGCACTTCAAATGCCGCCTTTGATTTTATCTTGCTGTCGGTTTGTTCGTAGTGACGTTCGTATACTCATCGAGTTTATTCAGCTCAAATTCGGATATATGCTCGGTATGGTCTTTCGTCCACACGTTCACTTTCAGCGTTCCGCCGTAACTGCTCAGGTCGTAATGCATATAGTCCGCCCAAAACTCATGGCAAACATCGTTCGCGTAGTCGTAAACGCGTATTCCCGCGCAGTTATAGCCGTCGGCGTTCTTTTTTATCTCCGCGATTATTTCGCGTTTGCCGTCATCATTCAAATCGCAAAGCAACACGTTTTCAACCAGTACGTCGCCGAAGAGCAGCGTTTCAACGCCGCTCTTTTCCGCGCTTATTTTGACAGAGGCAGCGGAGAATGTCGGAAAGCACCTCGATAACCTCCCCGTAAATACCGTTCAAAAATACGTTCAAGTTGCCGTAATAACCGAATGCATTGCAATCCTTAAGCGCCTTGTTGCTGCTGTCGGGCAGCGGATAGCGCCCCTGCACGTTGCTCACGGGATACGCCTACGTCGCAGCGTTTTGCGCGTAGCGCATAATGGTCCTCGTACTCGTAAAAGCAGTGTTCTGCCGAAGGCATAATGCGTGCAATCCATGCATTTCGGACTTTGAGAATAAGTTCTTAGTCGACTTTAATAACCCTTTCACTTATATACACACGAAAAAAATTTTTTTCTTACACTTTTAAAAAAATTTTTTTGCGGTAACGGTGCGGCCTTACAAAGTTTTATTCAAAATATTGTGCAAAATAACAGTTGACAACTACAATATATTGTGATAAAATAATATCGTACACAAAACACAGGGGGGATAAAGATGATAGATGTAACTGTAATAGGCGGAAAAATTCAGCAAGAGGAAATAGATTACTACATTGAGTGCGCTCGGGAAAAGTACCCCGAAAAGCACCTCAGAGCGATTGATCTCGAGCTTGACGGCGAATTCGTCAACGCGAAATACCACTTTTCAGACGTGCCGTTTCAGCGCATAAGACGCATCACGGGCTACCTCGTAGGTACTCTTGATCGTTTCAACAACGCAAAACGCGCCGAGGAAAAGGCTCGCGTTAAGCACGGAATGCAGCAGTGATCCGGAAAAAACAAAAGCTCCGTTGAAATCAACGGAGCTTTTGTTTATGACGTACATACAATAACGTTTTTGCCGCTGCGCTTGCCTACATAAAGCCGTTTATCGACAATTGAGATAAGCGAATCTATAGCGATGTGGTGCGGTGCTTTCGTGGGAATGGACACTCCGCTCTCGCTGCTTACGGCGACGCTCAGCTCCTCAAACGCGGCGTCTTCCTCGGAGTTGTCCGCAAAACCGAACGTCATAGTCACCTTTACGGGTCTACCCTCGCTGGTTATGTCAAGGGCGCTTATCTCAGACTTGATAACGCTTATTCGCGCGAAACAGTCCTCGTGGCTGCCGCGCATAACTATGAGAATTTCCTCGCCGCCCCAACGGCAAGCGAGTTCGTCCTCGCCTGTATTTTCGATGATTATCGATGCGACTGATTTCAGCACAACATCCCCGCAGTCGTGACCGTAGGTGTCGTTGATCTTCTTAAAATCGTCCAGATCGCCCATTACGATACAGTAACTCTCGCCGCTCGACTCCAGACCCTCGAAATACTTCCACAGACTGTGACGGTTGTTAAGCCCCGTCAGCGAATCATGCGTGGCGATGTAATTTAACTGCAGATTTGTCTTTTGAAGCTCGCCGAGCAAATGCGAGACCTCCAGATAAAACACCAGCACGAACGCCACGACCATTCCCAACGTGAACAATAGATTTATCCCGCGAAAAACCAAAATCTCGGTATACGACAGCGCGTGCATACCCGTGATCGAATACAGCGTGCCGCACATCTCAACCATGCTTACCGAGACCACCATAGCGAACAACGTGATCATACCGAACCCGACCGCCGACTTGATAAACGTGTCGCGGTCGCAGTATACGAACAGATAGTAAGCGTAAAGCGGCAGCGCCATCGGCGGATACAGAAAGAAGAACACGTCCAGCCCTTGAATGAGCGTGCAGAGCAGCGCGTGTATCAATATTTCCGCGAACGTCGCGATTATCCAACGCAGCGGGTGAGCGTCAATACCCTTTTTTAAGGCGAATATTCCCGACGTTACATATAAAATAACGCTGAAAACATTTATAAGTGCCATCATATACAATCCGAAAATCACAAAGGATATCAAAAATGTGATATGCATAAATGCCGCAGCAAAGCATGTATAGTGATATTTAAAACTGATATCCACCTTTGCCGTAGTTATATTACTGTCCATAATCATTCCCCGATCCATCAAACGATCCATGCTGCCTCATATCCTGACAAAATAAAATTACACACTATAATTTTACCACATTCGCATAAAAAAATCAAGAAAAAAACTACAAAACTATACCGCATATGTCGAATTTTTTCTGAATATCACACAAAAAGCATAACCCGAAAAAATGTCTCTTAACCACTTGACAAAAAGTGTTTATTGTGATATAATATTTTTATCGTAAAAACGATAATCATTACTATTATGGAGGATTTTTATTATGAAGTATGTATGTCCTGTTTGCGGTTATGTTCACGTTGGCGATTCTGCACCCGAAAAGTGCCCTCAGTGCGGCGTTCCCGGCAGCAAGTTCAAGGCTGTTGCGGAGGACGAGAAGCTCGTTTTCGCTTGCGAGCACGAGATCGGCATCATCGACGGCGTTCCCGTTGAGATTGTTGAGGGTCTGCGCGCTAACTTCACGGGCGAATGCACCGAAGTCGGCATGTACCTCGCAATGGCAAGAGCTGCGCACAGAGAGGGCTATCCCGAGGTCGGTCTTTACTACGAGAAGGCAGCGTGGGAAGAAGCGGAGCACGCAGCAAAGTTTGCGGAAATGCTCGGCGAGGTGGTTTCCGCATCTACCAAGGACAACCTCACAAAGCGCGTAGCAGCTGAGCATGGCGCAACACAAGGCAAGCTCGATCTTGCAAAAATGGCAAAGGAGAACAACCTTGACGCTATTCACGACACCGTTCACGAAATGGCAAAGGACGAGGCTCGGCACGGAAAGGCGTTTGAGGGTCTGCTGAACAGATACTTCAAGTAATTACAGTATATTATATGAAATCCCCCGTGGAACGTCCACAGGGGATTCTTGCTATGTAAATTAGTTTGTACCGGGTCCGAACTCGCTCTCATCGCAGCAGAGCAAAAGAATTCCGCCTATAAGATTGCAGAACAACAAACAAAGAACGCACATTGCTGTAGAGGGCTTTTGGGTCTTCATCTGATTAAGCGTTATAAAACCGATGATCGGAGCGATTATCGTAATAAATCCCACAACGATCCCGATAATAATAAACACTTTAGCGGCTGTCTTCATATTACATTACCTCCCATATAGAATTTGGCAGACCTGCCATTGATTTATTATATCATACAGCGTACTGTTTGTCAAGATATTTCCACAAATTTCTACTCATACTTCCCGATTATGCTAAAAAGATCCCCCGTCGATTGACGGGGGATAATCTGTAATTAACCCTTAACTGCGCCGAGCGCAACGCCTCTTACAATAAACTTGGAGAGACACAGATAAATGATTACAACAGGGAGAACCGACAGCATAACCACAAGGTAGTTTACGCCATTGTCGACAGACTTTTGTATTCCCAGAACGCCCGCAACCATCATCGGCATCGTCTTCATGCTTAGCTTATTGTTAGTAAGCAAAACCGAGGGAGTATAAAAGTTATTCCAGTTGGTAACGAAAGCAAATATTGCTTGAACCGCAAAAGCAGGTTTAAGCATGGGAACCGCGATTTGCAGGAAAGTACGGAACTCGCCTGAACCATCAATACGCGCCGCCTCAACAATATCAACCGGGAAACTGGACTGCATATACTGCAGCATAAAGAATACTGTAGCAGGTGCGGCAATTGCCGGAAGAATCAGCGGCAAATAGTTGTTTGTCAAGCCGATCTTCATCATAAACTGCAGCAAACCGACAGAAACAACCTGAGTGGGAATCATCATAACTGCAAGTATAATAGTTCTCGCGGCTTTCTTAAACTTGAAATCGTAAACTGAGATACCGTATGCCGTAGCGCCGGAAAAGAATACCGACAGAATTGTAGCACAACCGGAAATAAACAAGCTGTTACGATAACCGACAAGCAAGTCAAAGTTCGAGTGATACATACCCATCGCAGCGTCGGGATCCATCAGCGTATTGAAATTCTTTACAATACTTCCACCCGGAATAAACGAAGCGGGAGTTTTTACAATATCAACATGGGCACGCGTTGCATTTACAACGATAAAGTAAATCGGCAAAAGCGCGATAACAGTGACAAGAATACATACGATAAATCTTATAACCTGTTGGATCTTAATTGCACGGGTATAATCCTTAAGTACACCTTTTTCGGTTTGAGATGCCATTTACTTGCCCCCCTTTTTTCTTTTCTGTCTGCCGTCTCCGTTATTGGTATTATAGATTATCATACCCAAAGCGGCAGTAATGATAAACAGAATTACGGACGCAGCCGCAGAATAACCGAAGTTCGGGTTAGCCTGGTGGAAGTTAGTATAAATGTATGTCGCCTGTGTGCGCAGGAAAGACGGTACGGTTCCGCCTGTGTTATACATGAACGGAATATCGAACATCTGCAGACCGCCTATCATAGACGTGATGAACACATACAGGAAAATCGGCTTAAGTATAGGCATTGTGATGTGCACAAACTGGTGCATACCGGAAGAACCGTCGATACTTGCCGCCTCATAGATCGAGGGATCAATACCGAAGATACCCGACATCAGCAGCAACGTTGTGTTGCCAAACCACATCCACGATTGAATAAACATAACCACAAACCGCGAAATCCATGGGTCAGTTACAAATCTGATAGGATCGGTAAGACCCATATTCATCAACAAGGAATTTACGACACCGAATTTGGTATCTCCAAAAAGCATAAGGAACATACCCGCAACCGAAACCGCCGTAATGATATTCGGAAGATAGAAAACTACCTTAAAGAAGCCGGCACCCTTGAGTTTAATGCGTGTATCGGAAAACCATACCGCCAAAAGCAGGGACAGCGCAAGTTGAACAATAAAGTTGCCCGCCCAAAGTATAAGGGTGTTTCCCCAGCTTGACCAATAAACCTCGGAAGCGTCTCTTGCGTTTGCCGCTTTAACATTTGCTGTTTCGCTTCCAAACAAAAGAACCTTGTAGTTATCAAAGCCGACACCCATACCCACATTGTTACCGTTGCCTTGAAAACTAAGGATAAACGTATTTATGAGCGGATATACCATAAAGAAACAGTATACTATGAAAAATGGTGCAATAAAAATGTAACCATATTTGGCATAGCTCACAATTCTTTTCGACTTTGCCCGTGTTTCACTCACAGATATGCACAACCCTTCCTTGAAATTTAGTTAAAAAACAACAATATACACGCTTACGGGAAAATCCCGTAAGCAGTATATTGTAACAAACTATCAGTTTGATCTGCCGAAAAAAATCGACAAATTACTCAACAGTGATATCGGGGAATGCAGCACGAACTTCCTTCTTAAACTCTTCGATAGCAGCATCCTTAGTCGCGATATCGCCCTTAATATACTTAACAACGGTATCGTTAAGGAGCTCCTTGATTCTGGAATCATAAGTGGTAAGCTTGCCGTCCATATCAATCTTCTCAGCAGTAGCAGCGATTACCTTGAGGTGATCCTGTCCGTCAACCAAAGACGGATTCTCATAAGAAGCGCCGTTCATAACGGTCTTGTTGTTCATAAAGTCACCGGTCTTAGCATTGTAGCCCTTCATGGTCTCTGCATTGATCGTGTAGAATCTTACGAACTCTGCAGCGGTCTTCTTGGTGTTGCACTTCTTGGTTACACAGAAGTAAGAACCGCCCCAGTAATAGTCAGCAGGACCTGCGATAGCAACATACTCGGCATTTTCGCCTCTGCGCGCCTCACCTGCAAGGTCGCCAAGGATAGAACCGGTCAAACCGGTCAGACCCCAAGAAGAAGCAAACTCGCCGATTGCAGCGTCAGCCTGCATAGTAGCGCCCCACTGAGGATCCCACTGAGACAAATCGGTGATGCCGCCATTGTCATACAGGGTCTTTGCAATATCAAAGAAATCTGCGGCGTTATCCATCTCAAACTTGCCGTCAACAACCCACGGCTTGCTGCGCTTGCACTGGTAAACCTGCCATACGCCGCCCTCTGTACAAGTAAGAGCTACAGCGCCGCCGGAAGCCTCTTTAAGCTCAGCAGCGGTCTTATTAAATGTCTCCCAATCCTTTACCTTTTCCTGCATCTGCTCGGGTGTCTCAACGTTGAGATACTGCTTAGCCAGTCTGGCGTTGTAGAACCAGCAACCGGGTGTAGCCTGGAAAGATACACCTCTGAGAACACCGTCGTCACCGGTGCCTACACCGAGAGTATACGCATAAGCGTCTTTATAGTCGTCCTTGGTGATACCCAAATCGGATATCGGAGCGCACCAAGAATCGTCGGATACATAGTTACGAACCCAGTCGGTATCGCAGATGATAAGGTCGAGGTCAACGCTTGCATCGTTGATCAGGTTCTGATAACCGTCACGAGCGTCGCCGCCCTTCTGACCGCCGCTTACGGGTACGACTTCAACATCGGTACCGGTAGTTTCCTTAAAGAAGTCGATGAGGTTCTTATAGTCACCGTTATCGCCCCAGATACCAATGCTGAGGGTCTTGTCTTCGTCTACAAGATCTCCGGTGTTTGCATCGCCGCCGTTGCTCGAGTCGCCGCCCGTGCTGGAATCGCCGCCTGTGCTGCTGTTTCCGCCCGTGCTGCTGCCGCCGCTGTTGCCCGCACCGCTGGAATTACTGTTGTCGGTGTTACAGCCCGCCAAAGAGAGAACAGCTGCGGAAGCTACCAAAGCTGCCAAAATTCTTTTCTTCATAGGTTTATTCCTCCCAAAAAATGGTTCCTGTTCCTTACGGGACACTCGCAACAAGAGCCCACGCCGTGAACAGATTAAAATTTAGTAATCAAGATACTTGTTCTTGATTTCATTGTTAGTTTAACACAAAATCGAAAAATTTGCAAGTGCTTTTTTGAAACTTTTTTTCACAGATGAGCGCGAAAACGTTTTCAAAATATTGGACTTGTGGATTTTGCCAGTTACATTACTTAATAACTTAAAAAAATCTCCGATTTTTGTTTGAAGAATTTTTGGCTTAACAAAGCCGTTTTTTAATTTGTGAAAAAATTTTTCTTTTTTTCTTTTGAATAATCTAAAATTTTGTAACCATTTTGTAACTTTTTCTTGTGCAATATGCCAAAATTATGATGTCCGGATTTGTAAACGATAACAAAACCCAAAAAATTCCAAAAATCCCCATTCATCGCGAACGGGGATTTATACGTTTTTATCAAACAGGATGAACCTTATTGACCTTGTCCGCGTGAACAGCGTCAACGCCAACTTTTCTGTCACGCTGCTTCTCAAAGAAACCGGGAGCAACCTTCGGGAACATCGCATAGGTAAGGATATCCTCAACAGTAGGATCATCCACATACGCCTTAGCTTCCTCTTTCATCTTGTCGAACTCGGGAGAAAGCTGATCCGCAGGACGGCAAGTGATAGGCTCTTCACTGCCGAGTATTTTCTTGCGGAACTCGGGGTCGATCTCAACAGGCGTTCTTCCGTATTCGCCCTTGACCATGCCCTTGAACTCTTTGGTAACGGTCTTGTAGCGCTCGCCCATAATGATGTTGAACACTGCCTGCGTACCGACGATCTGAGAGGTAGGCGTAACGAGCGGCGGGAAACCGCTGTCCTTGCGCACTCTCGGAACCTCCGCGAGAACCTCGTCGAGCTGATCCGCCTTGCCCGCCTGTTTAAGCTGCGAAAGCAGGTTGGAAAGCATTCCGCCGGGCACCTGATAAATAAGCGCCTTAGTGTTTGTAGCAAGCATTGATTGATCCATTAGACCGCTTTCGAGATACTTTTTGCGAAGCCCCATAAAGTACTCGCGTATCTCGCCGAGCGCCGCCAAGTCAATGCCCGTGTCGTACTCCGTACCCATAAACGCCGCAACAACGCTCTCCGTGGGCGCGTGGGACGTACCCAGAGCAAGCGGCGACATAGCTGTATCGACCGCGTCAACCCCCGCTTCAACCGCTTTTATAATGCACATCGAAGCCAGACCCGACGTGTAGTGTGTGTGAAGCTGAATGGGTATCTTAACGGCATTTTTAAGCTCCTTAACAAGGCTTCCCGCCTCATAGGGAGTGAGCAGCGCCGCCATATCCTTGATGCAGATCGAATCAGCACCCGCGCTCTCAATCTGCTTAGCGTAATTCACATAGTATTCGTGAGTGAACACGTCGCCCGTTGTGTACGAAATAGCGACCTGAGCGTGACCGTTCTCTTTTTTCGCCGCCTTGATAGCGGTCTCGAGGTTGCGGATATCGTTCAACGCGTCGAAAATTCTGATTATGTCGATACCGTTTGCAATAGACTTCTGAACAAAATACTCGACAAGATCGTCCGCATAGTGACGATAACCAAGCATATTCTGTCCTCTGAACAGCATCTGCAGCTTGGTGTTGGGCATTTCCTTGCGGAGTATTCTCAATCTCTCCCACGGGTCTTCGTCAAGAAAGCGAATGCAGGAATCGAACGTCGCACCGCCCCAGCACTCCGCGGAATAGAAGCCGATCTTATCCATTGTTGACAAAATCGGACGCATATCGTCCATGGACATTCTCGTGGCAAGCAGACTCTGGTGCGCGTCACGGAGAACCGTTTCTGTAATTTTCAATTTAGCCATATCCGTTCTCCTTTAGTTAAGAGTAACAACGGGAGCGCCCGTCTCAACGGACTCGCCCTTGTTTACGCAGACAGCCGCAACAACACCGTCCTTGTCGGAAACGATGTCGTTCTCCATTTTCATGGCCTCAAGAACGGCTACGACCGTGCCGTTCGATACCTTATCGCCGACCTTGACCTTAATGTCAACGATCGTTCCTCTCATGGGGGCGTTAATGGGTATTCCGCCCACAGCAGCCTTGGGAGCGGGAGCTGCCTTTTTGGGTGCTGCAGCCTTGGGAGCAGCAGCGGGAGCGGAAACTTCGCCGCCCGCCTCCTCGACAGTAACGTCATAGGCGTTTCCGTTTACGGTAATTACATAGTTTTTCATATTTCAATACCTCACTTATTTTTTTATCAGAAAGTATAATTTGCGTGCTTTCTTACAGGATTCATACGCTTTGCGCCGAACGAACTGAGAACGTCCGCAAGCGCCGCGCGCGTATCCTCTGCGGCAATAACGCCGTCGATCATGCCGAGAGCCGCAGCCGCAAACGGGTCGGTGACAAGCTCCTCGCCCATAAACACCTTGCCCGCTTCAGGGTTCATCGGAGCGATCTGCGCGTTCTCCCACGCGAAGTTCATATCCGCGCTGTCAAACGCCGCGTAAGCCGCACCGAATGCCTTGCCCGTAACGACGTTCACCTTAACGGTAGTAGCGGTCGCATATACCTGCGCCAACTTCGCGCAGTCGCGAACGCTTCCCGCGAGCTCCGCCGCCGAGCTGCCTTCAAAGCCCTCCGTGTTCACAAACGTGACAACGGGTACCGAGAACAGATCCGCAAACTGAACAAATCTCGCGATCTTCGCGCAGTCCGCAGCCGTGAGCTTTTCCGCCTTGTCGGTTGCCACAAACGCCGCCGTTACGCCGTTTACCGCTCCGATAGCCGTATACGCTGCCGAGCCGAATTTCTCGCCGAACTCGATAATGCTGCCCTTTTGTGCGACAGCCGCCGCAAGCTCCGCGCCCTTCAGCGAAGCGGAGAGCGCCGCGTCGTTCTCGGGAGCGCCGTCGTTATAGCCGAATTCCAGATTATTCATAGGCAACACCGCGATAAGGCTCTTCGCCTTTGCCACAGCCTCCGCGTCGTCCTTTGCCAATATCTGGCAAACGCCCGACTTTGCCGCATTCTCGGCAGTACCCGCGCCCGCGAGCTTGCCGTCCTCGTTGTTGAACGGAGCTGTCAAAAACAGCTCGCTCTTTTCGGTCGCGATAACAACATCCGCCATAGCCGCCAACATAGCCGCACAGCCCGCGCAAATGCCAGTAACGACCGCGATCTGCGGAACAACGCCGGACACAGCCGCCGAGGCTTTCATAATATCGCCGTAAGCTGAAAGCACCGCCATGCCCTCGTTAATGTCACCGCCCTTACTGTCGAAAAATCCGACAACGGGTACGCCGCTTTTCGCCGCCAGATCGTAAACGCGCTTGATCTTCAGCGCGGCGGACTTGTTCACAGCTCCGCCCTTTACGGAAACGTCCTGCGCAAACGCGACAACGTCGGTGCCGTCAACGCTTCCGCGTCCCGCGACTACCGAGCTTAATTCGCCGTCCGCAGATAAAAACTTGTCCAGCTCCGAAAAGCTGTCCTCGTCAAAAAATGCCGCGAGCCTTTTTCTCGCGTCGCTGTCGGGAACACTCTGTTCCATTTCAGCCAAGGATCTCTTTAATGCCATGGTATATCCTCCGTTTATCATAAGTATGGCAAAACAATGCCAAAAATTTATCCATAATAATTATACTACTTTGGGTATTAAATAACAAGGGTATTTTCGACGATTTTATATTTTTTACGTTTTGTAGTAAAACAATAGTCTTTTTTTGGTGATTATTCACAAAAAATCCCCATATCATAATGGGGAGATGTATTCCGGCTTTTTCGCAAGTCAAACTCGAAAATAATGTCGTCAAAACCAAACCATTCATCGGGAAATTTTTCCCATATCTCGTTGATCTTTGTCATTTGTACAACTCCGTGCATACGCCGAAGCGCCGTTATCCGCAGCCTTTGTCGAAAAACGCGTTAATGCTTTCCATGACCGGCTCGCCGCGGAAAAAACCGAGGTTTTTCAGACATTCCGTATGCTTCGGCAAATCAAACCGCGCCTTATCAATACCGTGGAGCGTCATTAAATTCAATATCGCGCGGACAAGCCCGTCCGTAAAGAAATCCCCGCACTCCAGCTCGTCGATAACAAACATATCGCCGTCCAACCGCCCCGCGATCCTCCCGAGGTATTCCGCACCATCATGTGCACGAAATTCAATTTTATCCGAATTTTCCTTATTCTGTAAAATTTCAATCATACCGCTCACTTCTTTCCGATCGCCGCGCGGAGAATGCGCAGTTCTTCTTTGGTAAGATCGCGCCATTCGCCCGGTCTCAGCATACCCAGCTTAACGCCGCCAATAGCCACACGGCGCAGTCTGCCGACATTCAGACCGACCGCAGTGCACATTCTGCGTATCTGTCGGTTCAGTCCTTGTTTGATAACTATCCGCAGCACGGTGCGCTCGGGTTCTTCCGAAAGCACGTCTACGGCGCACGGCAGCGTGATTTTTCCGTCGTCAAGCTCCACGCCCGTCATCAGCCTTGTGAGCTGCTGCTCGCTGACTCTCCCGTCGATCGTCACACGGTAGGTCTTGCTTACATGGCGCGACGGATGCGTTATTTCGTTCGCGAAATTTCCGTCATTCGTAAACAGCAGAAGCCCCTCCGAGTTTCTGTCCAGTCTCCCGACCGGAACAACGCGCTCCTCAACGCCGTCAAGCAAATCGGCGGCGATCCTGCGCCCCTGTTCGTCCGACATCGTTGTGATATAGCCGCGCGGCTTATTCAGCATTATGTAACGCTTGACCGTCGGCGCTTTGCCTATGGTCTTTCCGTTTATCTTGATTGCATCGCGCGCCGCGTCCGCCTTGTCTCCGAGCGTACATATACGTCCGTTGACCGTGACCGCGCCCTCCGCTATGAGTTCCTCCGCCTTGCGCCGAGAGCAGTATCCGCTCTCGGCGATTATCTTCTGTATCCTTACTTCCATTTTTTACCTCTCCAAATCCATACACTAAGCCCGCGCGGCGTGAAACGCTCCACCGCGCAAGCCTGTATTACCGCCGTTTTCCGCCGTTACGCATAAATACCGAAAAAAGCAAGTATTTTCTGCCACGCGTTCAGCTTTTCGTTTTCAGCCGAAACGTTCGTGTCCGCATAAAGCGCCACTGACTTCACGACCTTTCCGTCCAGCAGAAACTCAATGCTCCCGAGCCGATCGCCCTTTAGAACGTCGTTGTACACCATTCTCGGCAGCAGCACTCGCCGCTCCAGCTTAGTCCGCTGCTCGGGCGTGAGCGCCATCTGCACCTTGTCCGCGTAAACGCCGACGGTTCTACCTGTTCCCGCGATCGCCACTTTAGCGGAGCAGCCCGTTTCCAAGGGATACGCGCTCACCTTGGTGAAGCCGTAGTCCAGCATTTTCGTGTGGTCGTTCCAGTCGTCTCCCGCATTGAGCGTTACCGCGATAAGCGTGACCCCGTTACGCTCCGCCGCCGAAACCAGACATCTCCGCGCGTTGTCGGTAAATCCCGTTTTCACGCCGATCGCGCCCTCGTACCGCTTAAGCATCTTGTTCGAGTTGTACAGCGTCCGTTTGTACGGCGGATTTCCGAACTCCACGTCCGCCGAGGAGCAATTAACGATCCGGCGGAACGTCTCGTTTTTCATCGCGTATGCCGTTATCATCGCCAGCTCGCGCGCGGTAGTGTAATGCCCCTCCGCATCAAGACCCGACGGCGTCGCGAAATGCGTGTCCGCAAGCCCCAGCTCGGCAGCCTTTTCATTCATCAGCTTGACAAACGCGGAAATGCTCCCCGAAACCGAGACCGCCGCCGCGTTCGCCGCGTCGTTCCCCGACGGCAGCAAAATCCCGTACAGCAGGTCGCGCCGCGAAACGCGGTCGCCCTGTTTCAAGCCCATAGACGTCCCCTCGACCATTATCGCATAGTCGTCCACGGTGAACTCACTGTCGAGGTCGCCCGCCTCGATCGTCAGGATCGCGGTCATTATCTTGGTCGTTGAAGCCATTGCGCGCCGCTCGTCCGCGTTCTTCTCATACAGCACCGTGCCCGTTTCCGCCTCGATAAGCACCGCGCTCACCGCCGAGGTACTCACGGCGGCAGCAGCGTTCACGCGGAAAACAGGCAAAATCAACACAAAGGAAATAACAAAAACGATAGCTTTTTTCATAGCGATCACCCCGTTGGAAATTATTTTCAACAGGTAGTATTCACCGTTTCCGGAAAAATATTCCTTTTAAAGCCTGCTTTATTCGCCGTCTTTATCGGATTTTTTCATGCCCTTGATTTTCTCGATAAGCCCGGGGATAGCGTCGATAACGCCCTCCACAGGGGAGCTTTTCGCGCCCAGCTCCAGAAGCTGAACGTCTCCGTCCGACTTGATGACGATAAACGCCACGGGCTTTACGGTAACTCCCGCGCCCGCGCCGCCCCCGAATTTCTCCGCCGCAGCCGTCGGAAGATCGCTGCCGCCCGACGCAAACCCGAACGATACCTTTGAAACGGGTATTATCGTAGTGCCCTCGGGCGAGTTTATCGGGTCGCCGATAATGGTGTTAACGTCCACCATTTCACGGATCTTCTCCATAGATACGCCCATAATTCCCTCAATAGGATGTCCCATAATTTTCTCCTTTCAGATCGGCAATACATACTCTTCCGATATGTATTGTAAATTACTTCTTGATAAATTTATCAACCGCTGACTTCGCTCCGTCATGGGAAGAATAATATCTGATCGCCCTCCCCAACAGCGTAAACACGAAAGCCAGCGCCGCTATCAGCATCAGCCGAACCTCGCAGTATGCGTTCGCGGTCGTCCTCTCGCTCCCGAAATCCACGTCTATATGCAGATCGTTCACAGGCTTCAGCGTAAAAAAACTGTCTATCCAGCCCAGCGCGTTCCCGACGATTATATTCACGCGCCCGAAATTCAGCGCCGCCTTTGCCGCGTCGTCGCCGCCGCAGATCACCTCAAGCCGCAGACGCGATATCTTCGTGCGCTTGAGCAGCTTTTTCAGAGGCTTGCCGAGACTGTCCAGAACCAACTTTACAACCTCGAATATTTCGCCGAGTGACAGCTTCTTGGCAGTTTTCTTTTCATCGGACTTTGAGTTCTCCATACCGCGTTCCGTCTCTCCCGAGCCGTCTGCGCCGCTCTCCGCCTTGACCTCGTCAAGCGCCGCCGTTTCGGTGACCTTAGCCACGGACTTGAGCGCCTTTTTGGCGCGCCTTTTCTTTTTGCGGTTACTTTTCTTTTTAGCGGGAATTTTCAATATCGTGAACCACAAATAGCTTATCCTTAAATAAATATCCCCGTTAAAATCAAAAATAACCGTCACGTTGCACAAAAGCAGGATCAGCAGCACTATAAGCACCGCCCCCGCTATTATCCAGCCCAAAGTACCTCACCCCTGCTATCGGTCAATCGGGAGCATCTCCCCCGCCGTCGGACGCGTCTTTCACGTCTTCGGAAACTTCTCCGTTCTCCGCGTCATCGCCGTAGTTCGTCATCTCCTCGTACTCGTCAAAGTCGATTTGATCGGTGCTGCCCGGTATCGGCGGAAGATTTTCGAGACTGTTCAGCCCGAAGCACCTCAAAAATGTATCGGTTGTCCTGTACGCTATCGGTCTGCCGGGCACGTCGTTCAGTCTGCCGTGCTCCTCGAGAAGATCGCGCTCCACAAGGCTTCTCACCACGCCGGAGCTGTCCACGCCGCGCACCTGATCCACAAATCCGCGCGTCACGGGCTGATTGTACGCGACTATCGCCAGCACCTCCAGCGCGGCGGGCGAGAGCGGCGTTTGTCTGCGCGTTTCCATCGCAGTCTTGATATACCGTGAATATTCGGGTCTCGTCATCATCTGGTAGCTGCTGCCGAGCTTCCCTATCGTGAACGCGCTTCCTTGCTCGCCATAACGGTCGTTGAGCCGCTCCACCATGCGTTCCACGGTCTCCTTTTCTATATCGGCAGCGGCGGCAAGCTTGTCCGCTTCAATCGGCTCGCCGTGCGCGAAAAGCACCGCCTCAACAGCCGCCATTCCCTCGCTGAATTTCACTCGCCGACCTCCCCGCTTTCTCCGTTGTTTACGTTATTTTCAAGCACCGCAAGCGCCCTTGCTCTGTCCTCGGCGGTCGCCAGACGAACGTATTCGCCATCCTCCGAAATGATTATCCTGCCGTCCTTTGAAAGCTCCAGAATAGCCAGAAACGTCGCTACTTTGCGAGAACGCGGCTGGTTTTCATACAGCTCGCTCATTGCGACGCTGCGCTTTAACCGCAGATTTTTCAGTATCGAGAACACTCCCGTAAAAACCGTTACATAGCTTTTCTCGACAACGGGCGCGGGAGGGCGCATATTGAACGACGCCTTTCTCCGCGAGCGCTCCGAGATCGCGCTGTATGCCAACAGTATCTCTTCGGGCTGATGAGTAAGCCGATAGGTATTGTCAATATCTATCTTCACGGCCTCGCGCACGAATATCGTATCGCCTTGGAAACGCTTTTTTAGCCGCCCCGCCATAGTCTTGCAAAGCGCCAACTCGATAAGCGCGCCCTGAAGCTCGCGCTTCATCTGCTCGGCTTCCTCTTTCGGGAGCAGAGCCGCGGACTTTATCAGTATCAGACGCGCCGCCATTTCCAAGAAGTCCGAAGTTACCTCGATATCCGCCTCGGTCATGCGCTCCAGATACAGCATAAACTGGTCGAGCAGCACGGTTATCTCAATGTCCTGAATGTTCAGCTTGTGCTTCTGGATAAGCATTAACATCAAGTCGAGCGGTCCCTCAAAGACCTCCAGTTTAAAATTAAGCTCCGTCATGGCTTAGCAGATGAACCTCGTAATAATGTCGAGGAAATTATACACTCCCATTTCAAGGAACATAAGCGGTCTGTCCAGAACATCCGAAATGAGCAGCACGAACACGATAAAGTGGATTATCTGCCCGTTCTTCTCCATAAAGTACACTGCCTTGGCGGGCAGAAAGCCAGCCAGAATATGATAGCCGTCGAACGGGGGGATCGGGATAAGGTTGAAGATCCCGAGGAAAATGTTTATCTGAATTATCTGTTCCATACCGAACGCGATATAGACCGCCGTATCGCCCGATAAAGCGCCCGCCACTATCAGTATCTTGAAAATTATCATTACAATAAGCGCAAGTATAATATTCGACAGCGGACCCGCCAGCGACACCAACACGTTCGCGGTGCGCATAGAGGTCTTGCGGCAGTTGCGCAGATCAACGGGAGTAGGCTTCGCCCAGCCGATACAGCATATACACATACAAATCGCACCCAGAATGTCGATATGCGCGAGCGGGTTCAGCGTAACGCGCCCTTGCCGCTCGGCGGTATCGTCGCCGAGAATTTTCGCCACAAGCGCGTGCGCACACTCGTGTATCGGGAAACACAGAAAAATGATCACGAACACGGAAAAGAACGACATGATAACGGTAAGCAAGTTTCCGTTTCCGCTGAGAAATTCTATTAAATATATTAAAGCGCCCTTCACTTTTGTCCTCCAAAAATAATGTATGATTTGTCCCAAAGATATACAATATATATTATAACTCAATTTGTAATTTATTTCAAGTAGTATTTGGGAAAATTTTGTGAAAATTCGTCCTCTCCCGAAAATCCGGAAGAGGACTGCCTTAATTTATCTTATCAACTATCTCGGAAAGCACATCCACGGAGCGTTTCAGCTCGTCGAACCCGCCGTAATTGTCGCGGTAAAGCTCCACGATAAACGCGCCCGAGTAACCGTGCGAGAACAGCTTACGCGCCAGCAGCTCAAAGTTAAAGTTCCCTTTGCCTACGGGCAGACAATCGCGGCTCTCGTCGCCGTCCGAGAGATGACAGTGCACGATATGCTCCCCGAGCGCGTCGACATACTCGAGCGGGTTCTCACCACTGCGCCGCGCCTGTTTCAGGTCGAGCACGAATTTCGCGCTGTCACCCAGCTCGCGCTTCATCATCTTCAGGAACTCCAGCCGCCCCGACAGGCAGTAATGCACGTTCTCCTGCGCGACGGTTATGCCGTATTCCCTGCCGACCTCGCTCAGCATACGGAATTGTTTCAGATAATGCGACACGGTGCATTTACTGCTCAGGATAGTTCCGTGCAGCACGAAAACTTTCGCGCCGAGCTTGTTCATGCTTCCGAAAAAGCCGCTGTACATCTCGACCATTTCCTCGATGCGCCTGTCGTAGGTCGAAAACAGGAACACGCTCTCCATAGGCGACGAGAACGGATGAAACGACGTTACGGTCATTCCGTTCCTGTCGCGTATACCGCATATCTGCGAGATGTACGGCTCGCCCGCCTCGCGCGTCGAGTTCGCGAAAACCTCCGCGCTTTTCACGCCGAGACGCGCGATCTCGGCGAAAGCGTCCTCGACGTGCAATGGATATAATGATGCTGTTGAGACCCCGATATTTATCTTCATATAACATATCCTCACTACGATGAAATATCTCTTGTTAAAATTATAACATATTTCAACGGAAAAATCAAGAATATTTTTAACCTTTTGCCAAATACTATCATTAAATTTTTTCCGAAAATAAGGAGTGGTTATATGGCAATCGTTTTAATAAGAGCGGTAATTTTATATATCGTCATCACCTTTTCGCTGAGACTTATGGGCAAACGGCAGCTCGGGGAACTGCAGCCGTCCGAGCTGGTGGTAACGATACTCATCTCGAATATCGCGGCGATACCGGTCGAGGACAGCTCCGTGCCTATGATAATGGGCATTGTACCGATCTTAACGCTCGTCTGTCTGGACGTTATTATGTCGGGTATAATGCTGAAATCTGCGAAGGTACGCAAGCTGATGATAGGCAGTCCGCGCATTATCATTTCCGAGGGCGATATTCTTCAGAAGGAGATGAAACGTCTGCGCTACACGGTCGACGACCTCACAGAAGCAATGCGCGAGCAGCAGATATTCGACATTACGCAGATACACTATGCGATAGTCGAGACTACGGGCAAGATAAACTTTCTGCTGAAAAAGGACTATCAGCCCACCGAAAAGCAGGACGTCAAGGCGGGCGGCAGCACAGACAACCCGCCGTCCGTGATAATCCGCGACGGTATCACCGACCGCGAGCAGCTTCGGCTTCTCGGTCTCGGCGAGCAGTGGCTTACCAAGACGCTCCGCGAAAACAACGTCGGCATAAAGGGCGTATTCCTCATGACAGCCGACCGCAACGGCAACCATACCATAGTTAAAAAGGCGGTGTGAGCGCATGAACAGGATAATTATAAGTATCGTGATACTCGCCGTTATGTCGGCGTGCTGCTTCGCCTCGGTGGGCTATGTGAACAGTTTTTCCGACAAACTTTGCGGCAAGATAAATGAGGTTGAAAAGGCTTTCGAGGAGTACGACAAGGAAAAATCCTCCAAAGCCGCCGAGGAGCTCCAAAACGAGTGGAACAGCTTCATGGATATGGCGATATTCGTCAACGATCTCGGTCACGCCCTTGAGATAACCAGCTCCATAGCCGAGGTATATTCTTTCGCGCAGGAACAGAACGAGGAGCTTTACGCGGCTTGCGACCGCGCTCAGGCGCAGATAGAGATGTTCCGCGATATGCAGTCGCCGACGCTCTGGAAAATTCTGTGATCTGACAGCGGAATAATCTGCCGTTTCTTGGGAAAAATAGATCCAAACGAATAAGGGAGAACGCAATGGAAGAAAATGTAAACACAAGAATATCCCCCGGTCTGCCCGTGGATATTTCACTTGATACAAACCTCGCAAACATTAAAACGTTCACCGACAACTCGTCCGACGTCATCATCAAAACGGGAATGGTGTGCGGCAACCGCATTGCGGTGCTCACCTGCGAGGGCATGACGGGTACGGACACGCTCGCCGAGCTTATCTACGGCAAGCTGAACGATCTGGCGAACCGTGAGATAATGCCGCCCGAAACGCTTATGTCCTGCTTTTTCGAGGTGTATATGATGGCGGCAGAACAGCTCAATTTAGCAAGTCTCGGCGATCTCGTGCTGAAAATGCAGTCGGGGTTTGCCGTGATACTCGTTGACGGCTGCACGCGTGCAATCGGGATAGGCATACAGGGCTACAAGTCGCGCGGTATCGACGAGCCGACGAGCGAGCTGAACGTCCGCGGCTCACGCGAGGGCTTTGTCGAGGTCATACGCACCAATATGTCGATGATACGCCGACGCATAAAATCGCCGACGCTGGTGTTCGAGCTTCAGACGCTAGGCGACCGCTCCAACACAGACGTGTGCCTTTGCTACATCTCTGACAAGGTGTCACCCGCGCTGCTCGAAAATATCAAAAAGCGCCTGAAATCGGTCAACCTGAACACGATACTAGAAAGCGGCTATTTGCAGCCGTACTTTGAGGGCAAGGGCGGCTGGTTCTTCTCGGAATGCGGAACGTGCGAGCGTCCCGACACGTTTGCCGCGAAGCTCTACGAGGGGCGCGTGGGCATTCTCGTGGATGGCACGCCGTTCGCGCTGATAGTGCCGCACCTGTTCATCGAGAGCTTTCAGACACTCGACGACTACACGCAAAAGCCGTTCTACGCATTTTTCATACGGCTGGTGCGGCTTTCCGCGTATTTCATCACGCTTTTTCTGCCGGGAGCATACGTCGCGATAGCGTCCTACAATCCCGAAATGCTCCCGTCAGCACTGATTCTGAACCTTGCCGCCGCCGAACAGACCGCGCCGTTTTCGCTTATGGTGGAGTGCCTGTTCATTCATTTTATGTATGAAATTTTAAGGGAAGCGGGAATACGCCTGCCGCGCCCTATCGGTCACGCGATTGGCGTTGTGGGCGGTCTGGTCATCGGCGACATAACCGTGAGCGCGGGACTTGTCGGCGCGCCCATGGTGCTTGTCGTGGCACTGTCGGGGCTGTGCAGCTTCGTCGTTCCGACAATGTACGAAAAGACGGTCGTGCTGCGTTTCCTGTATATTATCGCGGGCGGAGTTTTCGGGCTGTACGGACTGCTGATAATGGCGGGCGCGGTTGTGATAAAAATGTGCTCGCTCAACACCTACGGAATACCCTATATGGCGCCGATATCGCCATTCTCGCCAAAGGCAATGCGCGATATGCTTGTGAGGTCGGGGTGGAAGAAAATGGCAAAGGGCGACGTTACCGTGCAGAGCCTTAACGGTGCGAAAACAGGGGGTCAGCATGCTTAAGGAGAACTCAATCAGCCCGTCTCAATTATTCTGTATGTTATTTCTCTGCCGCCTGAGCGCCGAGATAGTCTATCCGAGAACCGCTGCGGGAACGGCATGGGAGGGTGTTATCGCGCTCGTTATCGCTGAGCTGGTGCGCTTTGTATTGGCGCTGCCCGTGATAATTTACTCGTTTAAGGGAACGAACGTTCACCGCGCAGTGTACAAAAAGAACAGGTTTTTCGGGTGGTGCGGAGCGCTGTTCGCGGCGCTGCTGCTGGTCGCCGCGGCATTGCGGACGCTGTTCAACTCGTCGCAGTTCGCGGTGAAAAATCTGCTGAACGGCGGCACAATGTGGATAATATTCGCGATCTCGGCAATATTCGCGGTGTACGCGGCGATTACGGGCGTTGAGGCGCTGGCGCGGTCGGGCGCGATATTCCTGATAGCCGCCGCGCTGATAACGCTCGCGGTAATTCTCGCGGATATACCGTATATGCAGACGGACGGCTTTTCGGCGCGCGGCGATTTTTCCGCGCTGCTCGGCGACACGTTCGAGCGCGTGATACGCGGCGGCGATTATTTGATATTCGCGGCGCTGCTGCCATACGTCAGCAAGAAAAACAAGTCCTCGTCGGGAAAAACGGCGCTGTGGTTCGCAGCGGCTTCGCTGCTCGGCGGACTGCTGATAACTGTGACGAGCTGCCTTATTCTCCGCGATATGTACGGGCTGTGCGAATTTCCGCATATAGCCGCAGCATCGCTCGCGGATATCGCGTTTTTCAAGCGGCTTGACGGAGCTTCGGCGGCAGTGTGGACGCTGTGCGCGGCGTTCAGAAGCGGAGTAATGCTGTTCGCGGCGGGGAGCGCGGTCGTTGAGGTCTACCGTGCGGGGCATTCACAAACGGCAAAAAAAATACAGCGGGGTGCGCAATGAAAAAATTAGCGTTGTTAATTATCGGCATAATGCTGCTGACGGGCTGCGAATCGGATATGACGGAGCTTGGCAACCGCGCAATTATACAGGCGGCGGCTGTCGATTTCAACGGAAACTATCAGGTGAGCGCGCTGCTGTTCAGCGGCGGAGGGAGCGGCGGCGACACGATAGACGCGTCGCAGGAGAACGTCATCAAGGTATCGGGCGAGGGCGAAACGCTTGCCGAGGCGATAGACAACATTTCGCTCATCGACGGCAAAAAGCTCTATATGGCGGAGACCAAGCTGCTGATACTCGGCGGCGGGTTTGAGAAAATAAGCGCTGCCGACGCTCTGGAAACGCTCTACTTCGATATGCGGTGCAGCCTTAATATGCCCGTCTGCTGCGCCGAAAGCGCGGAGTTCCTCACAGATCTGCAATTCA
The DNA here is from genome assembly GCA_910579125.1 of uncultured Oscillospiraceae bacterium. Classification (GTDB taxonomy): domain Bacteria; phylum Bacillota; class Clostridia; order Oscillospirales; family Ruminococcaceae; genus CAG-115. Next base: position 77,252 of record CAJTTH010000004.1, read on the forward strand.
CCGAGGGAATAACCTCCGCCGAAAAGCCGCTCGCGCTCATCGAAAACGCGAACAGAATGGGCGTTTCACCAAAAACGACGCTGCTTGATCTGCTCGCGGACAGCGCGGGAGGGCGCGCCTCGCTGCTCCCGAGACTCGCGCCGACGAAAAACGGCAGAGGAATGACCTCCGCCGGGGACGGCAAGACCGCCGTGCTGAACGGCTCGCGCTACATGAAAAACGGTATGCTGAACGGCTATTACGACGCTCCGGAGACCGCCGCGCTCATGCTGCTTTCGGGCAAGACAGACAAACTGCTGCTGAACTATCTCCACAACGACACCGAAAAAACCTGCGAGGCATACGGGATACGCGTTTCTCCCGAGGGCAGCAACTGGCGCGTTTCGGCAAAATTCCGCACACGAAACGGCGGCTCACTTTCCGAAAGCGAACAGCGTTCGGCATTGTCCGCGCTAACGGAGCTGGTCTCTCACGCGGCATAATATAAACGGCGCAGATGCTTCACTGCGCCGTATTTTACATATTGCATTACTGAAAGATTATATTATAATCATACAATCCCCGAACGAGAAGAACCGATACCGTTCCTCGATCGCCGTCCGATACGCGGCGAGGGTCTTTTCGCGCCCGAGGAACGCGCTAACAAGCATAATCAGCGTGCTTTCGGGGAGGTGGAAGTTGGTTATCAGCCCGTCGATGCACTTGAACTCATAGCCCGGGTAAATGAAAATGCTTGTGTCGTCGACCGACTTGCCCGACTGCGCGGCGCTCTCAAGCGTGCGGCACGAGGTCGTTCCGACGGCGATGACCCGTCCGCCGCGCTCTTTGCAAGCGCGTATTTTCTCGGCGGTCTCGGGCGGTATCTCATAGTGCTCGGTGTGCATTTTGTGATCGAGGATATCGTCTTCCTTGACAGGTCGGAACGTTCCCAGTCCGACGTGCAGCGTCACATATGCCGTGTCAACTCCCATTTCACACGCCTTGGCGAACTCTTTTTCGGTGAAGTGCAGTCCTGCCGTGGGAGCGGCAGCCGAGCCGGTTTCGCGGCAGTAAATGGTGTTGTAACGATCCTTGTCGGCAAGTTTTTCCGTGATGTACGGCGGCAGCGGCATCTGCCCTATTCTGTCAAGAATATCGTAAAAATCGCCCTCGTAAGCGAACCGCACCAGACGGTTGCCGCCGTCGAGAGTATCGAGCACCTCAGCGGAAAGCCCCTCGGGAAAATCCACGACCGCCCCGGGCTTCAGCCGTCGTCCCGGCTTGACCATGGTTTCCCACTCGTTCAGCCCGAGCCGCTTCAGCAGCAGAAACTCGCATGGCACGCCCGTTCCCGATTTAACGCCGTAAATTCGCGCGGGAAACACCTTGCTGTCGTTCATCACAAGCAAGTCGCCCTTTTTCAGGTAATTGCATATATTATAAAAGCGGTCGTGAATGACCTCGCCGCTCTGCCTGTCAATCTTCATCAACCGCGAGCTGTCGCGCGGTTCAACAGGGGTCTGCGCTATCAACTCCTCGGGAAGATCGTAGTAAAAATCGGATTTAAGCATAGGTTCTCCATTCTCTGTTATGTTCTGATTATTATTGTATCACAAACCGCTGAATAATTCAATCGGGTTTGTACTTGACATAATAACCAAAAGTTTTATGCAAACGTCGTCATTTTTTTCCTAAAAAAACGGTTTTGGTTATTGACAAAGAGAATATAATATGATACAATATACTGTGTAATGATAGAGGTGCGGAGTAGATGAGTAGCGCGGCACAAACGTCCACGGAGGACGCGGCGCGAAAGGCGAACCGCCGAGGAGTGTACAGTCCGTGTTGTGCATATCCGGTTGTGCGTTGAACAAGCGTACGACTGTCATCGAGAATGCTTGATGGAGTGCTATCGCAAATTGAATTTGCAGCATTAAACAGCATTGCCGATGATTTATCATCGGTTTTATTTTTGGTTTATTTAAAGAAAGGGAACAGCTATGAAAAAACAATTCAAGGTAGGTATTATCGGAGCGACGGGAATGGTCGGACAACGTTTCGCGACGCTGCTTGAGAACCATCCGTGGTTCAAGGTGGTCGCGCTGGCGGCGTCTCCGCGCTCGGCGGGAAAAACGTATAAAGAGGCAGTCGGGGAGCGCTGGTACATGGACACTCCCATGCCTGCGAATATGGCTGACATCATCGTGAACGACGCGACCGCAGACGTTGACGAGATTGCCGCAAAGGTGGACTTCGTGTTCTGCGCGGTGGATATGAAAAAGGACGAGATAAAGGCACTTGAGGAGCGCTACGCAAAGGCGGAGTGCCCCGTTATGTCCAACAACTCGGCGAACCGTTTCACGCCCGACGTGCCGATGATAATACCCGAGGTCAACGCAAACCACGCGGCTATCATCGACGCGCAGAAAAAGCGTCTGGGCACAAAGCGCGGCTTTATTGCGGTAAAGTCCAACTGCTCGATACAGAGCTACGTTCCCGCACTGTCGCCGCTACGCAAATTCGGCATAACCGAGGTTCTGGCTTGTACTTATCAGGCGATATCGGGCGCGGGCAAGACGTTCGAGACATGGCCCGAAATGGTGGATAACCTTATTCCGTATATCGGCGGCGAGGAGGAGAAATCCGAGCAGGAGCCGCTTAAGGTCTGGGGGCGCATTGAGGGCAATGAGATAGTAAAATGCGACAAGCCGCAGATAACGACACAGTGCCTGCGCGTGCCCGTTTCCAACGGTCATTTCGCGGCGGTGTTCGTAAGGTTCGAGAACAAGCCCTCTATCGAGGAGATAAAGAAGATATGGGCGGAATACGCCGCAGAGCCGCAGGAGCTGAAGCTCCCGTCCGCGCCGAAGCAGTTCCTCAACTACTTTGAGGAGGACAATATGCCGCAGGCGAAGCTCCATCGCAACCTCGAGGGCGGTATGGCGGTCTCTATCGGACGACTGCGCCCCGATACGCAGTATGACTACAAGTTCGTGTGCCTGTCGCACAACACGCTGCGCGGAGCAGCAGGCGGCGCTGTCGAAATGGCGGAGCTGCTGGCGGCTAAGGGGTATATTAATTTTAGTAATAATCCCTCGTCAACCCCGTGGAGAACAGTTTAAGGCACGCACGACGATCGTCAGCAAATAAAACACGCAGCGGCAAAAGTCGCCGAAGCGATAAATCGCACCTGCAACGGAGGAGTTACCATTGGCTAGCGCGGCGAAGCCGCGCGGTGCGAGCTTTTGCTTTCAAGATAGGAGAAAATATGAACAAGACTATTTTTACGGGCTGCGCGACAGCTATCGCGACGCCCATGAACGCCGACGGCTCTATCAATTATGAGGAGTTCGGCAGACTGATAGATTTTCAGATAGACAACGGTATCGACGGTCTGGTTATCTGCGGAACGACGGGCGAGTCGGCTACTATGACCGACGAGGAGCATGTCGAGGTTATCCGCTACGGCATTGAGCGCGTAAATCATCGTGTACCCGTGATCGCGGGCGCGGGCAGCAACGACACGGCATACGCCGTCGAGCTGTCAAAGGAAGCCGAAAAGGCGGGCGCGGACGCGCTTTTGCAGGTAACTCCCTACTACAACAAGGCGTCGCAGCGCGGTCTGGTAAAGCATTTCACGGCTATCGCGGACGCTGTGAGCATTCCGAATATGCTGTACAACGTACCCTCGCGCACGGGCGTTAATATCGCCGTTGATACGTACAAGGAGCTTGCGAAGCACCCGAACATCACTGCCGTCAAGGAAGCCTCGGGCAGTATGGATACGGTAATGCAGCTTTCTGTATATACTGATCTCGACATCTACTCGGGCAACGACGACGAAGCGCTGTGCTGTCTGGCGCTCGGCGGCAAGGGGCTTGTATCGGTAACGTCGAACGTTGTTCCGCGCGAAAAGCATGACGAAATAGCGCTTTTCCTCGCGGGCAAGCACGACGAGGCGCTGGAGATACAGAAAAAACTGCTCGCGCTCGACAAGGCAATGTTTATGGACGTGAACCCCATTCCCGTAAAGGAAGCGCTGAATATTATGGGCTTTAAGGCGGGCGAGTGCCGTCTGCCGCTCTGCTCGATGACCGACGAGATGACCGCGAATCTCAAGGCGGTCATGGACGCTCTGGAATTAGTCGGGTGCGTAAAGTAAACACGGATATACAAATTTAATTAGGAGCATAAAATGACTAAGATTGCTATTACGGGCGCTTGCGGACACATGGGACGCGTTATCGCAGGTCTTATCGCGGAGCGCGGTGATTGCGCGGTGAGCGCGGGAATTGACAAATTCGGCGAAAAATATGCGGATTTCGAGGTGTACAAAAGCGTGTTCGATATGCCCGAAAAGCCCGGCGTTATCATTGACTTTTCGCACCCGTCCGCCCTACCCGATCTTCTTAACTACTGCAAGATAAACAGCGTACCGCTCGTTATCGGCACGACGGGCTACTCCGACGAGGAAAAGGCGCAGATAACCGCCGCTTCGTCGCAGATACCCGTGTTCTTCACATTCAATATGTCGCTCGGCATAAATCTGTTGGCGGAGCTGGCAAAAAAGGCGGTTCAGGTTCTCGGCGGACAGTTCGACATCGAGATAGTAGAAAAGCACCACAATCGCAAAAAGGACGCGCCCTCGGGCACGGCGATAATGCTCGCCGAGGCGATAAACGAGGAATTGAACAACTCCAAGCACTACGTTTACGACCGCCATTCCGTGCGCCGTCCGCGTGACAAGGACGAGATCGGAATGCACTCGGTGCGCGGCGGCACGATAGTCGGCGAGCATGACATTATCTTCGCGGGTCACGATGAGGTGATAACGCTCTCGCATTCGGCGCAGTCGCGCGAGGTGTTCGCGGTCGGCGCGGTCAACGCGGCGGTGTTCCTCTCGGGCAAGCCCGCGGGAATGTACGCGATGAGCGATTTGATAGTATGAGCGCACCATTTCGCATTAGGAGGCAAAAATGAATATTGAGGTAACGGAAAACGTATCTGCGGTATCGTTCAACAACGTGCCGCTCAACAAGACGATAATGGAGGACACGCTCCGCACGGTCGCGGACAGTGGCATTAACGTGGATATGATATCAATGACCGCGCCGACTTCTGAAATTTTCAGCTTCGGTTTCACGGTGAACGATGACGATATGCCGAAGCTGCTCGCGGCAGCAAAAATTCTGCGCGAAAACGGCGTAGTAGCACCGATGATAAACAGCGGCAACCGTAAGATCGTCATTAAAACGGGCGAAATGACGGAAACGGTCGGCTTCGCGGCGCGCGTTTTTGAGATACTCAACCGCCTTGAAGCTATGATACTTATGATAACGACGGGCGTTGACGAAATTTCCATGCTGATACGCGACGCAGACGCGGACGTTGTTGTGGCGGCGTTTGAAAAGGAGTTCGCATGAATTGGCTGATGATAATAGCGGCGACTGCCGAAGCAGGCACCTCCGAAACGCACGAGCCCACGCTCGGAGACGCGGTGCAAGGTCTCGTCACAAAGCCCGAGGAGACGCTTTCGGCGTTCGGGAAATTTTTCCAAAGCATGGGTAATGCCATTCTGGCGGCAATACCGACAATAATACTCGCGGTGATCATTCTGATAGTCGGACTGATTTTGTCGAAGCTCGTGCTGGCGCTGCTTTCAAAAGGTCTTTCCAAAACAAAGCTGGAGCTTACGGTGACGAAATTCACCACGCAAATGGCGAAAATCGTGCTGTACACGCTGCTTATCACGATCGTGCTGAATATCCTCGGCATACCCGCGACCTCTATCGTGACCGTCATCGGCACGGCAGGCGTGGCAATCGGTCTGGCGCTGCAAAATTCACTCGCGAACGTTGCAGGCGGCTTTCTGCTGATGATAACAAAGCCGTTCAAGATAGGCGATTACATAATCACAAACGGCGTTGAGGGAACGGTCTCGCAAATCTCGATACTGCACACGCGTCTGGATTCCGCAAGCAATCAAGCTGTATTCGTGCCGAACGGTCTCGCAATAAACGCGACTATAATCAACAATAACGGCAACGACACCCGCCGCGTCGACCTAACATTCTCCATTTCCTACAACGACGATTTTGCGACCGCACAGGGAATTATCCTCGGTCTTATCGAAAATCACCCGCTTACGCTCAAAGATGTTGAGCCGACCGTGCGTATGAAGGAGCACGGCGAAAGCGCGATAATCATTGTGACGCGCGCATGGTGCAGCACTGCCGATTACTGGACGGTGTATTTCGACCTCACCGAGCAGGTTCGCGCCGCGTTCATCGAAAACGGCATCGAGATACCGTTTAACCAGCTCGACGTGCATGTTGTGGATAACCAATAAAAAATTCGGCAGCAAAAAACTGCCGAATTTTTTATAGCAGCTCAACGCTCTTCAGCTCGCCGAAAAAAAGCGGAAAGCTGCTGCAGCCTGTGCGGATATCCCCGATAACGGCGCGGACTTTAACGTTTGTGTCACCGCTCTTCAAGCCGCTCATATCGGCGTTTATTCCACCGAGATAGCCGAGATCAAACCTCGCGGTCTCGCTGTAATATCCGTTGCCGAGTATGGGCGCGTGCGATATCCCGACCTTGTCCGCGTATTGACAGATCGCCGACGGCAGCGGACAATCTATCGGCAGCAGGCTCACCTTTCCTTCCTCATACAGCGGATTTTCGACAATGCTGAGATAACCGGTGACCGTCAGCTCACCATCATAATAAATTCCCGAGGAACTCAGATAGCTGCCGTACCCGGCAAACTCGCCGTCGGGCGAGAACACGGTCTCCGCCGCCCTCACGGTCAACTCCCCTACCCTGTCGCCGACACGCAGACGGCGGTATTCGGTTGACGGCGGAAGCTCCTTACCGATATATACGCCGTCCTCGAACATATCAGGATTGTCTATCGCGTTCACATTTATGCGAGAATCGTGAACGTAGGCAAAGCCCTCGCAGACAACCGAAGCGAACGTGCTCTCGTCAAGCTCGTCGACCGATATTTCCCGCTCGCCGAGATCGCCCTGCGGATCGCGAACCGTTACAGTCGTGATCTCCGAGGTGTAAACAGGCACGCCGTCCGCGCCGACAAGAAAAGTTTTTTCGCCCGTCGGCTCGTCCGAGCTGTCGGGCTTAGTGCTTTGCTCTGCTGTGCTCTGCTCCAAAACGATTTGAGAGCTGTCCGAAACGTCCTCTTTTGAGCAGCCCGTGAATAATAATGCCGCTGTTGTAAAAAGTATAAAAGATTTTTTCATAATTATTCCCCCTCATATATAAATAACAAAAAAATAAAAGAAACTTACAGTCTGCAAAAGAATTTATTTATTATGAGAACATTGCGGTCGAGAGGTAGCGCTCGCCCGTGTCGGGGAGCAGCACAACGATGTTCTTGCCCTTGTTTTCGGGGCGCTCGGCAAGCTCGATCGCCGCCCACAGTGCCGCACCCGAGCTTATCCCGACGAGAACGCCCTCGGTGCGCGCCATAAGCCGTCCCGTCTCGAACGCGTCCTCGTTGTCAACTGGGATTATCTCGTCGTAGATTTTCGTGTCGAGTATTTCGGGAACAAAGCCCGCTCCTATTCCCTGTATCTTGTGAGCGCCCGCTTGTCCTCCCGAAAGAACAGCGCTTGATTTCGGCTCCGCGGCGACTATCTTCACGGCAGGTTTCTTCGACTTCAGCAGTCTGCCTACGCCCGTTATCGTGCCGCCCGTACCTACTCCCGCAACAAAAAAATCCACCTTACCGTCCGTGTCCTCCCATATCTCAACACCCGTCGTCCGCTCGTGAGCAGCGGGGTTTACGGGGTTCACGAACTGCCCCGCAATAAAGCTGTCGGGTATTTCCTTTGCAAGCTCCTCCGCTTTGGCTATCGCGCCTTTCATACCCTTTGCGCCGTCCGTAAGAACTACCTCCGCGCCATACGCCTTCATAAGGTTGCGGCGCTCTATGCTCATGGTTTCGGGCATTGTGATAATTATCCGATAGCCCTTTGCCGCCGCTATCGCCGACAAGCCTATGCCCGTGTTGCCGCTTGTAGGCTCGATGATAACGCTGCCCTCCTTCAAAACGCCGCGCTGCTCCGCGTCCTTGATCATAGCGCGCGCGACCCTGTCTTTGACGCTGCCGCCGGGGTTGAAAAGCTCCAGCTTCGCGAATATCTTCGCTTGCAAGCCCTTGCTTTCCTCAATTCGCGTAAGCTCCATAAGCGGCGTTCTTCCGACCAGCTCCGTCACCGATTTGTAAATGTTCATTATGTTAACCTCCGATTTCTTTTGTAGGTTTATTATAGCATATTATTCCTATATTGTCAATAGGCTTTGAATCCGCCGAAAAAAATCTTCCATGGGAAAATAACCGCTGATTTTTGTCAATAATAAATTATAGCAGATATTACAGAATTGTAAGTTGACATTTGCGCCAAAATATGTTAAACTGTATATAAGGAAATTTTTTGGGCATGTGGCAGGAAAATCTTAACTCAAACTTAACCTTTTCTTTACCCGAACTTTACCGAAATGTGCTATAATAGAATAAATCCTTTTGGAGAAAGCGTGAGTTTATGAAAGTTAATTGGAATAAGAAATACACCACAATAGCCGTTTACGCGCTTGCCGTGATAGCTTTGTCCGTGCTTTTCGTGGTGTTCGTGTTCAAGTTCGACAGTTTTGCCAAGACCTTTTCGTGGGTAGGCGGAGTCGCCGCGCCGATAATCTGCGGCATCGTTATCGCTTATGTACTCAATCCGCTGATGATGTACCTTGAGAACAAGGTATTCCGCCGCATAAAGGAAAAAGCGCCGCCCGAGGAAAATATCGTAATGCGCAAGCTGCACAATTCCGCGGTAGGTGACAGCGTCGTGGTGAAAACTCTCGAAAAGCACAGCGCCTCTATGGAGAAAAAAGTGCAAAGCCGCCGCAAAATAGCGCGTATCCTTTCGCTTGTGACGACGTATGTCATCATTATCGCGCTGATAGCGGGAATTGCCGTCGCGGTGTTCCCGAGCGTGGCAAACAGCGTTATTGACCTCGCAGAGCAGATGCCGGGGTACATCTCGATACTCGAGGTGTGGGTAAACAAGATGTTCGAGGACTATCCCGACGTCGCGAAATTCATATCAACGGAGGTTCACAACTTCGCCGAGCTGGTCAACAAACTCGCCGAATCCATACAGCCGATAGCGGGCGACGTTATCAGCAACGTCTCCGAGGGGCTGATAAAATTCCTCGGCTCGCTGTTCGTAGGGTTGAAGAATTTCCTTATCGGCTTTATTATCGCAATTTATCTGCTGTACAGCAAGGAACGCTTGCTCGCGCAGTGCAAGAAGATAATTTTCGCGTTCTTCAAGGCGGACAAGTGCGAGACGTTCTTCAACGGCTGCGCACGCAGCAACGACATCTTCAAGAAGTACATCATCTCCAACCTTGTGGATTCGATGATAATCTTCGTTTTTATGGTTATCGGAATGTTCGCCATGGGTATGCCGTATCAGATGCTTATCGCGGTGGTTTGCGCGGTGACTAACCTTATCCCGTTCTTCGGACCGTTCCTCGGCGCTATACCGTGCGGACTGCTTATTCTGCTCGTCGACCCGATAAAGGTCATCTGGTTCGGTATTTTCGTGCTGGTTTTACAGCAGATCGACGGCAACGTCATTAAGCCGTTCCTTTTCGGCGAGACTATGGGGCTGCCCGCTATCTGGGTGCTTATTTCGATAATCATCGGCGGCGGTCTGTTCGGCATTCCCGGAATGCTGCTCGGCGCGCCCGTTTTTGCGGTGTTCTATATGCTGTTCGCCGAATTTGTTACCACAAAGCTCGAAAAGAAGAGCCTCCCCGGCGACACCGAAATTTATACCGGTTCTGTCGAACACTTCACCGAGGAATATATTCCCAAACCGCCCGAAAGCGCTCCGACCAAGCCCTCCACGGACCCCCCCGCTCCCATGTCCCCCAAGACGAATTACGGCAGGCAGCCGCAGAAATCGGGCGGCAAGCCGCAAACGCAAAACAACGCAAAGCCGCAAAGCAGCGGAAACCGCAAAAAGAAATAGTAGCTGCTCCCCTTGTCCGATCAGACGCGGACAAGGGGAGTTTTATATTGAAAACTGTTTCACGGTGCAAAAGGTTAATTGTAGTTCGGTTTATTTTAATGTGGGCTGTACGGGGTATTAAGCGGGCTACACTATGGATTTCTTTTGCTGTCATGTGGTTTCATTTTTTTAATTTTTTGTCCTCTCGGAACCATGCGTCAACACAAAAAATCAGAGAAACAAAACCACAAGCGACAACAGAAAAATCAAAGACATAGCCCTCTCCCCATGCGGCAGCGCCTTAACAGAATAAATCCTTTTCCGCAAAATAAATGAAAATTTCGGAAAAATGCAAAAAAGGGCTTTTATTATTTGAAAAAATATGTTATAATATGTAGAGTATTATTTTTAACCCCAACCTGTTGTGCTTTGAGATGGGCACTTCACAATCGGAGGATAATGTGAAAATAAAATTATTAGCGGTTTTATTGCTGTGTGCGCTGCTGTGCGGGTGCTCTGCGGCAGTCTCAGTGGAGAATCTGCTTACCCCGCCAAAGCTGCTGGCGGAGCAAAACGAAATATATCAGGAGCTTATCGCGAGCGTAGGTCAGGGTGTTAAGCTGAAATACCCGCGAAGCGGCGATTACCGTTCGGCGTTCGTACTGCATAATATCGACGACGAGCCCGGTGACGAGGCTATGGTGTTCTACGAGAGCAAAAACGTCCAGTCGGGCGAGAGCGCGCTGCGGCTGAAATTCCTCGACCGCATCAACGATAAATGGCAGGCAGTGTACGATATGTCCTGCGCGGGCGGCGAAATCGACAGCATCAGCTTCGCGAACCTCGGCAGCACGCAGCTCACGGACATTATTATCTGCTATACGCTGTTGAACGCGACCGAAAAGGCACTTACAGTGCTGAATTATGTTGACCAGATACCCGTGGAGATACATTCCTCGGCGTATACCTGTATGGAGGTCGTAGACCTTAACGAGGACGGTCTCGACGAGCTCGTCACCGTGAACGTCAACAAGGCGACGATGATGTCGTCGGCGGCGATGTTCACCAACGGCGAAAACGGCTTCGAGAAGCTGTCGGAGACCCCGTTATACGGCGGCACTGCGGATTATCTGCGCGTCACCAAAGGACAGCTCGACGAGGACACGACGGCATTGTTCTTCGATTACTCGAACGGCAGCCAGCAGTCGGGAACAAACGTGCTGTACTGCTACGGAAACCGTCTCGTCTGCCCCGACAACATAGGACCGAACGCCGCCGCGGGAATAATCTCGCGGCAGGTCAACGATTATATGGCGGAGATCTACAGCTACGATATCGACGGCGACGGATTTATCGAGATACCGTCAACCACGCCGCTGCCGGGCTACGAAACGCTCACGCGCCCCGAGCAGCTCTGCGCGGTGCAGTGGTATACGGTTCGCGACGACAATTTTATTCTCGAGAACAACAGCTATTTTTCGGGGAAATTCCGCTTCGCGCTGCTGCTTCCTAACCGTTGGTGGGGAGTGGTCACGGCGGTCACGGATTTCGCGAATAACGAGATAATTTTTATTTCGTACGACCCCGGCACGGGGCTTGAGGTCAACGAAAAAACGGAGCTTATGCGCATACGCTCCGTGCCCAAGGACGACCCCAAGGCGCTTGAAGATGCAAAGTCGCTCAAGCTGCTCGGCGAAAGCGCGGATACCGCGTTTTACTGCATCGAATCCACGGGCTACAAGGCGGGCAAGCTGGCGCTTACGGAGAGCGAGCTCAAAGCCAGCTTCATTATTCTGTAAACGGCGGAAGCGCGTTTGTGCTTTCGGCTTTAAGGAGATATTATGAAACGCATTCTGGTTGTTGAGGACGAAAACGATATACGCGATTTTGTGGTGATAAACCTCCGCCGAGCGGGCTACGACGTTACGGACGTGGCAAGCGGCGAGGATGCGGCGGCGGAATACGAGCGTCAAGGCGGAAACTTCGACGTCGCGCTGCTGGATATTATGATGCCGGGAATGGACGGCTTCGCGCTTTGCCGTTGGATACGCGAGCAGAGCGGCGATATCGGGATAATAATGCTGTCGGCGAAATCGCAGGAAATGGATAAGGTCAACTGCCTGATGATAGGCGCGGACGATTACGTCACGAAGCCGTTTTCGCCGTCGGAGCTGGTGGCGAGAGTGGACGCGATATACCGCCGCGTGAGCATAAACCGCGCGCGCCGCGAGGAGCCCAAGGTGATAAGCTCTGGTCCGTTTACACTGGACTATCAGAGCAGAATGCTGTACAGTCACGGCAAGCCCGTTGATTTAACGCAGATAGAGTACCATATACTGGAATTTCTGATGAAAAACAGAAACTCGCCCGTTGACAGAATGTCGATACTGCGGCATATCTGGGGCGATTCTTACGTTGGCGAGGATAAGGTGATAGACGTGAACATACGGCGGCTCCGCATGAAGATAGAGGAGGATCCGTCAACGCCGAAGTACATTCAGACAGTATGGGGATTCGGGTACAAGTGGAACGGCTGAGCTTATGGAAAATCTGAAAACATTAAGGCAGCGTATGGGCAGACGCTCTATCGCTACGCGCTGGATGATGAATACGCTGTCCGTCGTGACGCTGCTGCTCGTCGTGGCGAATTTGTGTGTCTACTACTTCACCAAGCAATACTACTACGGCTCGGCAGAGAGCTACGTCATCTCAGAGGCGAACGCCTCGGAAATGGTTCTGGTGCGGCTTTATGAGGACTTGTCGACCAACTTCTCGACGGAGGTGCGGCACATCATCGAAAACTTCGAGAAGAAGGATCAGATGGAAATGATGTCCATAAACCGCGCGGGTGAGGTGACGCTCTCGTCGAGCGGGTTTTCACCCGACAAAACCTACTATATGCCCGATTACGAAGCGGCGCTTAAAGACGAAAACGGCATGGGCGTGTTTATGGGGCGCGACGGCGGCGAGAATATCCTCGCGGTGACGATAGTGCTCACCACCTCGAGCAGCAGCGTAAGCGCGCTGAGGTTCGTGACCTCGCTTACGTTCGTGGATAATCAGCTTTCGGGGATAATGTTTGCGGCGCTGATGATAAGCGCGGTCATTCTGCTTATCGTGGTGCTTACGGGGTTGTATTTCGTCAAGTCGATATGCGTGCCGTTGGTGCAGATAAGCTCGACGGCGAAAAAACTCGCGAAAGGCGACTTCTCGGAGCGTCTGCCGATAGTCTCTAACGACGAGATAGGGCAGCTCTCCCGCGCGTTCAACGAAATGGCGGACGGTCTGGAGAACGCCGAGCAGATAAAAAACGACTTCATAAGCTCGGTCTCGCATGAACTTCGCACGCCGCTCACTGCGATAAAGGGCTGGGGCGAAACGCTCAATCTGGGCTACGACCCCGAGACGTTCACAAAGGGTATGAAGGTCATCACGGGGGAAACGCAGCGGCTGGAACGCATGGTCGAGGAGCTGCTGGATTTCTCGCGCATACAGAGCGGTCACTTTACGCTGCAGATGACGACGATAGACGTTATCGCGGAGCTTGAGGACGCGCTGCTGATATACATCGACAAGGCGAAAAAAGAGGGTATAGCGCTCACCTACAACGAGCCTGAGTTCCTATGCGCGGTCATCGGCGATAAAAACAGGCTGCGGCAGGTGTTTATAAACATAATCGACAACGCACTGAAATACACCGAAACGGGCGGCGCGATAGACATTCTCGCGGAGAAAAACGACAGCTCGGTGGTAATATCGGTGACGGATTCGGGCGCGGGTATCGCTCCCGAGGACCTGCCAAAGGTCAAGCAGAAGTTCTACAAGGCTAACAGCACCAAGCACGGCTCGGGAATAGGTCTCGCCGTGGCGGACGAGATAATCACCATGCACGGCGGTCTTCTCGAGGTGGAGAGCGAGTTGGGGTATGGAACTACGGTAACAATAACGCTGCCGCTTGCTCCCAAAAAGGAAAGGTCAGAAGATGAGTAAGAAATCGGAAAAGAAGGCGGACAAAAAGACGACGATCGGCGGTCAGGCACTGATCGAGGGGATAATGATGAAAGGCGTTTCCGCCGGCGCAATGGCAGTGCGGAAAAAGGACGGCTCTATCCAAGTGGACGAGTGGGAGCTTCCCGAAAAGAAGTGGTTCAACAAAGCGCCGATCGTGCGCGGCTGCTTCAACTTCGTGCAGACGCTGCGCGAGGGCTGGTCGTGCATGAACAAGTCCATGGAGATAAGCGGAATGATGGACGATGACGACGAGCCGCAGAGCAAACTCGATATCTGGATAGAAAAACATCTCGGAGACAAGGCTTACGGCGTTATCGGCGGCATAGTCTCGTTTTTAATGGTCGCGGCTATGCTGTTCGTGTTCCTGTTTGTGCCGAGCTGGCTGTTCTCGTTTATCGAAAAGGCGGCGGGCGAAGCGAATGTTTCGGGTTGGAAAGCGGCGTTCGAGGGCGTGCTGAAGCTGATACTGTTCGTCGCGTATATGGCTGTCATAGCGCAGATGAAGGACATAAAGCGCACCTACGAGTACCACGGCGCGGAGCACAAGACCATTGCGTGCTACGAGGCGGGAAAGCCCCTTACTGTGGAAAACATAAGACCTATGGTGAGATTTCACCCGCGCTGCGGCACGAGCTTCATCATCATCACACTTATCGTGAGCATTCTGGTGTATTCGCTTATTCCAATTAACCCCGCCGATTGGTGGAATATCAATAACAACGCGCTTGCAGCGCTGCTGCGAGTTCTCATAAAGCTGCCGCTGCTGCCCGTCGTGGTGGGAATTTCTTATGAACTGATAAAGCTCGCGGGTCGCTATACTAACGTATTCACGAAGATAATAAGCGCGCCCGGGCTGTGGATGCAGCGGCTTACCACGCGTGAACCCGACGATTCGCAGATTGAGGTTGCTATCGCGGCGGTAATGCCCTGTCTGCCCAAAGAGGGCGAGGACGATAACTGGTAATGGTCGTTCGGGAAATTCTGGGGAACACGGTCTGCGCGCTCGCCGATAACGGCGTCGAAAACGCGCGGTTTGAGGCGGAGCAGCTCCTCCAAAAAGCAGGCGTTCCGAGGATACGGCTGCTCACCGAGCCGAACGCGGATGTTCCCGAACGAACGGCAGACATGGCTCGGGAAATGCTTGAGCGGCGGCTTTCGGGGTATCCGCTGCAATATATTCTCGGGGAATGGGAGTTTTTCGGGCTTACATTCCCCGTCGGCGAGGGCGTGCTTATTCCCCGACAGGACACGGAGGTGCTCGCCGAGCTGGCGCGCGATTTTCTGCTTGAACGCGCTCCCGAAGAACGCTCCGTGCTCGACCTCTGCGCGGGAACGGGCTGTATCGGTGTTACGCTCGCGAAGCTCTGCGGCGCGAAGGTCATGTGCGTTGAGCTTTCGGAGCGCGCGTTCGGCTATCTGGAGCGCGGCATCGCGCTGAACGCCGCTGAAAGGCTAGTTACGGCGGTACGCGGTGACGTTACAGACGGCGCGTTCGCGGAAAGCCTCGACGGCGAATACGACGTTATCGTCTCAAATCCGCCGTACCTCACTGAAACGGATATGCGCAATTTGCAGACCGAGGTGACGTTCGAGCCGAAAACGGCGTTATACGGCGGCAAAGACGGACTGGACTTCTACCGCAAAATGCTGGAGGTATGGACGAAACAGCTCAGAAACGGCGGAGCGTTCGCCGTGGAGATAGGAATTGGGCAGGAGCGCGGCGTTATGGAGATATTCGCAGAAAACGGTCTGAACGCCGACTGCATAAAGGATACGCGCGGGATCTACCGCGTGGTTTACGGGATAAAGTAATATTGGAGGGCAATTCAATGGCAATGGATAAGAAAAAGGAGAAAACGCAGCTGAAGCCCGTGGAGCGCATAGTCGACCCCGCGGCGAAGAAAAAGGCGCTCGACACGGCGATAGCGCAGATAGAAAAGGCATTCGGCGCGGGCTCGATAATGTATATGGGCGAGGGCAAGAAAATGAATGTCGAACATACCTCGACAGGCTCGCTTATGCTCGATCTGGCACTCGGAATAGGCGGTCTGCCCAAAGGGCGCATTATCGAGGTGTACGGCGCGGAAAGCTCGGGCAAGACGACGCTGTGTCTGCATGCGGTCGCCGAAGCGCAGAAAGCGGGCGGCACGGCGGCGTTCATCGACGTTGAACACGCGCTCGATCCCGTCTACGCGCGAAAGCTGGGCGTGGACGTGGATAATCTGCTCGTGTCGCAGCCCGATACGGGCGAACAGGCGCTGGAGATAATCGACACACTGGTGCGCTCGGGTGCGATGGATATCGTAATTCTCGACTCCGTTGCGGCAATGTCGACACGCGCCGAGATTGAGGGCGAAATGGGCGACGCGCACGTCGGCGTTCAGGCGCGTCTGATGTCACAGGCGATGAGAAAGCTCACCGCCGCGATAAGCAAGACCAACTGCGTGGCGATCTTCATCAACCAGATACGCGAGAAGATAGGAGTGCTCTACGGCAACCCCGAGACCACTCCCGGCGGACGCGCGCTGAAATTCTACGCGTCCGTGCGTATAAGCGTAAACCGCGGCGAGCCTATCAAGGAGGATGGCGCGGTCATCGGAAACCGCACCAAGTGCAAGGTCGTGAAGAACAAGGTCGCTCCCCCGTTCAAGACGGCGGAGTTCGATATGATGTTCGGCGAGGGAATTTCCAAGCTCGGCGAGATAATCGACTGTGCCGTGGAATTCGGCATAATCAGGAAAAGCGGCTCGTGGTTCAGCTACGACGATATAAAAATAGGCCAGGGCAAGGACAAGGTCAAGGATTTTCTGAAAAACGACCAGGCTATCTGCGACGAGGTCGAACGGCGCGTCCGCGAGGAATTTGAACGGCAGTCCTCCGCACCCGCCGAGGGCGGGAATGGCACGGAGAGCGCTGACGGCGAGAATAAGGACGGTGAAAGCGCTGAGGGCAAGGAGTCCAAAAAGACCGCCAAGAAGCCGCGTTCGACGAAGAAATCCAAGAAAGCCGCCGAGCCCGAGGAGGTTCCCGAGGAAATGCCCGAGGAGACCGCTGATGATTTCGCGGACGAATTCCCTGTCGACGACCCGAACGAGGACGACTTCGCCGAGTTTTCAGCCGAGGACTTTGAGTAATGTCGGGACAGGTAGTCACCGAGCTTTGCGGCTACAAGGGCGACACTTGGGAAATAGAGCTTGACGGCGAAAGAAAGGTGTATGTAAACGTTTCCGTTGTTGAGGAATTCGGTCTGCGGAAGGGACAGACACTCACCGCCGCCGCGTTGGAGCAGATAACAGACGCGGATGTTCTCCGAAAGGCGAAAAAGCGTGCGCTGTACCTTATCGGCGGGCGTGAGATGTGCCGCGGGGAGCTGCTGAAAAAGCTCACGAAAACCTACGGCGCGGAGATCGCCGAGGAAGCCGCCGATTATGTCTGCGAACTCGGCTATGTCAACGACGGAGAGTACGCGCCCAAGCTCGCCGAGTATCTGATAAAGCACAAGCGTTGGGGCGTTCGGCGCGTGCGGTACGAAATGATAATGCGCGGTCTCGACCGTGAGCTGGTCGAGAATACTCTCGCGGACGTTCCCGAGGAGGAGCTTGACGAGGAGCTTATAACGCTTATTGAGCGGCGATACATCAACAAAATAGCCGACTACGACGACCGCCGCCGAACGATTGCGGCGCTGGCTAGGCGCGGCTACGGTTTCGACGAGATAAAGCGCTGCATTGAAACAGTCCTCGAAAGTATTGACGACGGGGACGATTATGATGAAATTAACGAGGAATAATAAATGGGCAAGGATAATATGAGACGCGTAAAGGTCGCGGTGATATCGCTCGGCTGCGCGAAAAATCAAGTGGACGCGGAGCAGATGATGGCGCGGCTTGCCGCCGAGGGCTACGCGTTCGTGGAGGAGCCGGGCGTGTCGGACATCGTGCTGCTGAACACCTGCGGCTTCATCACCGCCGCAAAGGAAGAGGCAATCGAATGGCTGAATGAACTGATAACGCTTAAGGAAGAGGGCAGAATAAAGTACATAGTCGTGACGGGCTGCCTTTCAGAGCGCTACCGCGACGAATTTGTGCGCGAGTACCCCGAGGTTGACGCTGTGGTCGGCATCGCCGAGTATGAGCACATTGCGGATATTTTCGCCGAGATGACCAACGGGCACGTCTGCCGTTTCGGCGAAAAGGAACGGCACACTATGGAGGGGCGGCGAATTTTGTCTACGCTGCCGCATTACGCGTATATGCGCATTGCGGACGGCTGCGACAACTGCTGCTCCTACTGCGCCATTCCGCAGATTCGCGGTCGGTTCAGGAGCAGACCGATCGAGAATATCATCGGCGAAGCGGAAAAACTCGCGGCGGACGGCGTAAAGGAGCTTGTTATCATTGCTCAGGACGTTACGCGCTACGGGCTTGACCTGTACGGCAAATTGGCGCTCCCCGAGCTGCTGAACAAGCTCTGCGAAATCGACGGCTTCAAGTGGATACGTCTGCTCTACTGCTACCCCGAGCGCATAACCGACGAGCTTATCGACTGCATAAAACGGCAGGACAAGATCGTGAAATATCTCGACATACCGCTCCAGCACTGCGACGGCAAATTACTCAGAAAGATGAACCGCAAGGGCGACGAAAATTCGCTGCGTGAGCTGATAGCCAAGCTGCGCCGCGAGATACCCGGGATAACCTTGCGCACGACATTCATAACGGGCCTTCCCGGCGAGACCGAGGAGCAGTTCAACCGTCTCGGTGAGTTCGCACAGGAAATGCGCTTCGAGCGCATGGGCTGCTTCGCCTACTCCGAGGAGGAGAACACGCCCGCCGCAAAAATGCCCGACCAAGTGGACGAGGAGGTCCGCGAGCACCGCAAGGAGATACTTGAGGAGCAGCAGGACACACGCGTCGCGGAGCTGTACGAGAGTATGGTCGGCGAAGAGGTTGAGGTCGTTGTTGAGGGCTTCGACCGCTATCTGGAGCACTTTTTCGGACGTTCGGCGATGTTCGCGCCCGAGATCGACGGTATGATCTACTTCTCCGCTCCCAAGGGCAAGGGTCTGCCCGTCGGGGATTTCGTGAAAATACGCATAACGGACGTGCTCGACAACAATCTTATCGGCGAATTGATTGAAAATGAGGGGTGAGCCTGTTTGAACCTTGCCAATAAGTTAACAATGTTCCGCGTGATAATAGTGCCGTTTTTCGTGTTCTTTATGAGCGCGGATTTCGTGCCGCTGCGCTTTTTGTGGGCGCTGATACTGTTCGCGCTCGCGAGCATTACGGATATGCTCGACGGCAAGGTCGCGCGGAAATACAACATGGTGACGGATTTCGGGAAATTCCTCGACCCGCTCGCTGACAAGATATTAGTCGCGGCGGCGCTGATATGTTTCGTGGAGCTTGGCTGGACTTACGCATGGGTCGCGTTCGTGATACTGACGCGGGAATTTATCGTGTCGGGAATAAGACTCGTTGCGGCGACCTCCGAAAAGAAAAAGGTCATTCCCGCGAATATCTGGGGCAAGCTGAAAACCGCTGTGACTATGGTTGCAATGGCGGCAATGCTGATACTCGGCGTGCTTATAGACGATTTCGGGCTTATGGCGGACTTTCCCGCACAGATAGTCCGCGACGTGCTGATGTATCTGTCGGCGGCATTGACGGTTATTTCGGGAGTTGTTTACTGTTATGACAGCAAGGAATTTATCGACCCGAAAAAATAAGGAGGTATTCATTATGGACAAGAAAGTTATCGACCAAGACAGAAGCGAGAGAGTGCCGGACAGAAACCAGATGATGATGGCGCAGCTGCTGTTCACGGAGAAGCCCGATATGGCGGACGTAAAGGCGCTGAAAAAGGCGCTGGAGCGCATTGTCGGCAAGGTGGAGAGTATCGGCGACAAGCCCGATATGCCGTCGTTTGCCGTGCAGAAATACAAGTCGGTGTTTAAGGACGTGCCGCAGGGAATGCCCGTGCTGGCGAATTACCTCGCGCCGCGCGAGTTCGTGACGGAGATCGACGATATCAAGCGCAGCCAGTTCTGGGACTTCAAGGACGGCGCGGAAAAGATCGACGGGTTCAAATGGTGCGTTGACGTGTTCTCAATGATGTCGGCGGGGCTTTACTACAAAGATCAGGCGGAGTTGTTTCTCGCGCAGGTGGACGCAGCTCTGCGGTGCTATCCGACGTGTGAGGCAATCTACGTCATTCACAGCGGCAAGCTCACAGCTCCCGAGGACTTTGAGGACTGCAAGCGGTTCGACCTCGCGGGTCGGTTCATACGTCTTGCGGTGAACGCGCGGTTCTTCACGATAAACGGCACGGTGGACGATATGATCGTCGATACTATCGGGTTTTACGCGTTCGGAGGCGCGGATATTCAGGTGCATTTCCACGGCATGGACCCCAATCATGTCGTGAATTACGTTTACAATATCGCGAGCTATCAGTTCGACAACGAGTTTCCCATTAAGGGCGGAGACACCGTCGACAGCATTGACGAGAACGGCAATATGCAATGGGAGCCGCAATGGCGGTCGCAATACGAAGACTCGATCATTCAGCCCGTCCGCACCGTTCTGGACATAAACTGCGGGGAGTTTGCTGCGGGCAGCCGCTGAGATTGCGCTGAGCTTGGCATATAAGATTATATTGCTGCACGGGGTGCAAGGGAGTAATGACTTGAATTTTTTCTGTTGTCACTTATGTTTTCGTTTCTTTTAATTTTTGTGTCTTTTCGCGTTCTTCTTCCCATCTCCCCTCCCCCTTTCCGCATTTTTGTCGGATTTTGTTGTCCCCCTCCCCGAAGGGTGTTCTCTTGCAACTGCGCGCCAACACAAAAAATATAAAGAAACGAAACCGCAGGTGACAACAAAAGAAATCAGCAATGCAGTCCCCTTGCGCCCATGCGGCACAAAAAAGTCAATTCTTAACACAACAAATAATACATATTTACCATATTTTTTGGTTAGAATGTGCAATTAAAAGCAAACCGCAGTCAAACAATTCCGACTATGGTAATATTTTACATTTCCTGTATCTATCGGACAAAACACGATTATTTACCTCGATTTGTGTAAAACGACAAAAAATAAAATTCCCGAAAAAGCTATTGACGGGTACAATAAAATGTGGTACAATATTAAATGTACACAATTTATTGTAGACAATAAAGCAAATGAGGTATAGTGGTAATGATCAGCGTAATCAAAAAGGATAACACCAAGGAAGATTTTAATGTTCAGAAAGTTGTGGATGCGGTGAACAAATCCGCGACACGCGTAATGTATAAATTTTCCCAGGACGAACTGAACCAAATCTGTAAGTTCGTAACGGACAAGACGTATGAAAAAAATGTCGACGAAATTTCGATAGCCGAAATGCACAATATCGTCGAGGGCGCTCTGGAGGCAACCAATCCCGCAGTCGCGAAAAGCTACAAAGACTACCGCAACTACAAACAGGATTTTGTTCACATGCTCGACGAGGTTTACGTCAAGTCGCAGTCGATAATGTATATCGGTGATAAAGAGAACTCCAACTCCGATTCGGCGCTTGTTTCGACAAAACGTTCGCTTATCTTCAACGAGCTGAACAAAGAGCTTTACAAGAAATTCTTTATGACCGCCGAGGAGCTCCAGGCTTGCCGCGACGGGTACATCTACGTTCACGATATGAGCGCGCGCCGCGATACCATGAACTGTTGCCTGTTTGATATGAAGACCGTAATGGAGGGCGGCTTTGAAATGGGCAACCTCTGGTACAACGAGCCGAAAACCCTCGCTGTGGCGTTCGACGTTATCGGCGATGTGACCTTGGCTGCTGCGTCGCAGCAGTACGGCGGGTTTACGGTCGCGAGCGTGGATATTCTCCTCGAGCCTTATGCCGAAAAGAGCTACAAAAAGCAGTACGACCGCTATATCAGCCTCGGCTTGTCCGAGGAGGTCGCCGACCGCGAGGCTATGAACGACGTTCAGGTCGACTTTGAACAGGGCTTCCAGGGGTGGGAGTACAAGTTCAACTCGGTTTCGTCCAGCCGCGGCGACTACCCGTTCATCACCATGACAGCGGGTACAGGCACGGGGAAATTCGCGAAAATGGCAGCGATCACCATGCTTAAGGTACGCATGAACGGTCAAGGCAAGAAGTCGTGCAAAAAACCCGTGCTGTTCCCGAAGATCGTGTTCCTGTACGACGAAAATCTCCACGGACCGGGCGGCGAGCTTGAGGACGTGTTCGAAGCGGGTGTTGCGTGCTCGCAAAAGGCAATGTACCCCGACTGGCTCTCGCTCACGGGCGACGGCTATGTAGCGGATATGTACAAGAAATACGGCAGAATAATCAGCCCCATGGGGTGCAGAGCGTTCCTGTCGCCGTGGTTCGAGCGCGGCGGTATGGATCCAGCAGACGCGGACGACAAGCCCGTATTCGTCGGCAGATTTAACATAGGCGCGGTTTCGCTCCACTTGCCGATGATCTACGCCAAGGCGCAGCAGGAGAGCAAGGACTTTTTCGAGGTGCTCGACTACTACCTCAACCTTATCAGGCGTATCCACCAAAGGACTTACGACTATCTCGGCGAGATGAAAGCGTCGACCAATCCGCTGGCGTACTGCGAGGGCGGTTTCCTCGGCGGACATCTCGGCATTCACGATAAAATAAAGCCGCTGCTCAAGTCCGCGACCGCAAGCTTCGGCATTACGGCGCTCAACGAGTTGGAGGAGCTGGCGTCCAAAAAGTCGATCGCAGACGGCGGCGAATTTGCGCTGAAAACCATGGAGTTCATCAACAAGCGCGTCAACGATTTCAAGCGTGAGGACGGACACCTCTACGCGATCTACGGCACGCCCGCCGAGAACCTCTGCGGCTTGCAGATACAGCAGTTCCGCAAGAAGTACGGCATTATCGAGAACGTTTCCGATTTTGAATACGTTTCCAATTCCTTCCACTGCTGCGTCCGCGAGGATATCACGCCAATCGAGAAGCAGAATAAGGAGGAGCGCTTCTGGAACCTGTTTAATGGCGGAAAAATACAGTATGTCCGCTATCCTATCGACTACAACAAGGGCGCTGTCAAGAGCCTTGTGCGCCGCGCTATGCAAAAGGGCTTCTACGAGGGGGTGAACCTCTCGCTCGCGTACTGCGACGACTGCGGTCATCAGCAGCTTGAAATGGACGTATGCCCCAAGTGCGGCAGCACGAATTTGACGAAGATAGACCGCATGAACGGCTATCTGAGCTATTCGAGAGTAAAGGGCGACACCCGGCTCAACGCCGCGAAAATGGCGGAAATACGCGACAGGAAGAGTATGTAGGCAGTTGCTGTTCAGCGGTATAAAGTAGTTTTGGAGGTTTTTTTGAAATCATTTAATTTTACATACTTGTGCAAGGATGCTTTGGAGTTTTGTGAAACGCTAAAATCGGGATCGGTCGATTTAATCATAACGTCTCCGCCATATAATATCGGAAAAGAATATGAGACTAAAAGCAGCATAGAAGAGTATATTATGAAAATGCTGCCGATACTTGACGAAATCGCGCGGATACTTTCCGATAAAGGAAGTGTTTGCTGGCAGACAGGCAATTATGTTGAAAATGGCGAGGTCTATCCTCTTGATATTTATTTCTATCCATATTTTAAAAGGCTTGGGCTGCATTTGCGCAACAGAATTATATGGCATTTCGGACACGGGCTACATTGCACCAAAAGGTTCAGCGGACGATATGAAACAATACTTTGGTTTACCAAATCCAATGAATATACGTTCAATCTTGATGACGTGAGAGTACCTTCAAAGTATCCCGGAAAAAGGTATTTTAAGGGAAAAAAAAAGGGAGAGATAAGCGGCAACCCGAAAGGAAAAAATCCCGAGGACGTTTGGGAAATGACACTGGAACGTCTTTACGATGACTGGGACGCACAAATATGGGATATCCCAAACGTTAAGAATAATCACCCTGAAAAGGTTGAACATCCTTGTCAATTTCCTGTAGAGCTGGCTGAAAGATGCATCTTAGCTTTGACTAATGATAACGATATTATATACGATCCGTTTGCAGGAGTAGGTTCTTCACTTATAGCTGCTTTGAAAAATAACCGCTGTGCGTATGGAACCGAGTTGGATCAATCATATGTAGATATCGGGTTGGAAAGGATCCGCAAGCTTTCGGCGGGTACGTTGAAAACACGTCCTATATATCAAAAAATCTGGATGCCAAAACCAAACGATAAAGTAGCGCAGACGCCTAAGGAATGGAGAGAGGCAAAATGAAACTGACACAAGTATACAGTCATTTGAATGGTTTGGAATATCTTCTTGTTTATAAGCGCTACCTTTGGGATGAAATTTTAAACGCGATACAAAATGTTGATGCCCGTATGGCGTTTTGCAAGATCAGCGAGGAAAAGACTATGCGGGGAAAGGTACTTTATTCTCCTTCCGAGTTGAATAAACTTTTCAAAGAAGAATTTTCTCAAAACCGCTGGTTTGAAACAAGGATACAATATTATGTAAATGAAGACCTGGAAACAACGAGAGAAACAGTAGACATTATAGACAAGGATATTCAGAAACAAAAAATTATCAACAAAGGTTTTATCCCTTTCAATACATACAATCAGGTAGATTTTGTTAAAGACCGCGTTGCAGTTGAGGTTCAGTTTGGGAAATATTTCTCAGTTCAGTATGATCTTCATGTTAAGCATACGTTCTTTTATGAAAGAGGCGATATTGACGTTGGCGTTGAAATAATCCCAATGCATAGTTTAATGACTCAAATGTCAAGCGGAGTAGCATGGTATGAAAACGAGTTGACTAATATTGTTCGCGAAGGGCGTTCAAATCCACCTGTACCGATCGTTCTTATTGGAGTTGAGCCAAACTGTTAATTTTTGTGGAGAGATATTATGCGCTATCACAACATAACCACCGACGATATGCTCAACGGAGACGGGCTGCGGACGGTGCTCTGGGTTGCGGGCTGCACGCACCGCTGCCCCGGCTGCCACAACCCCGAAACGTGGGATATCGACGGCGGCATTCCGTTCGACGAGGACGCGGAGAACGAGCTGTTTGAAAAACTCGCGCCCGACTATATAAGCGGTCTTACGTTCAGCGGCGGCGACCCGCTCCACCCGCAGAACCGCGAGGAGGTTACAAGGCTTGCGAGGAAGTTCAAAGAGAAGTTCCCCGACAAGACTATCTGGCTTTATACGGGCTACCGCTACGAGGAGATCTCCGAATTGGAAATAGCTTCGTTAGCGGACGTGATCGTCGACGGCGAGTTCGTTCAAGCGGAATTTGACGCTAAACTGCACTGGAAAGGCAGTGCTAATCAGCGCGTCATTAACGTGCGTGAAACAAAGCGTGAAAACGTTATCGTTACTTTTGACTAACAAGTGAGGTATTTTAGCCGAAAATTCGGAAATTTGAGCAATAAAAAAACCTTGACAATTGAGGAAAATAGATTTATAATGTAATTGTTCACAGATTTTATCATCCCGCTGTGAGGAAAAACCAAATATTTACTTTTTTGAAAGGAAGGGAATCTGCCATGACCGAGACCACTACTCGACATGATTCCGACAAGAGAGTCATCCGGACGAAAAAGGCGATTAAGGCGGCTCTTTTCAGAATTATGGAAGATAAGGACATCTCCTCTATCACCATCAGTGAGCTAACTACAAAGGCGAACGTCAACCGGCGGACGTTCTACACGCATTATCGCAACATCACGGATATCTTGAATGAAATTGAAGGCGATCTAGTGGCGGCATTGGGCGAGCTCGTTAAGAAGTTCGACCCGAACGACTTCGAAGCAAGCACCTACAATCTGTTTCTGGGGCTTAATGAGCTTATCACCGTGGAATTTGATTACTATTTCCATCTCGTCAGAGTGGATATGCGCGGCATGCTGATGTCGCGGCTGAAAAACGTAATCAAAAACACGACCGATCAGCTTATCGAGAGCTTCTGCAAAAGACACGGACAAGACGCGTCCGTCGTTTCGTCGTTTATCGTGGGCGGCTTTTTCAACACCTACTTAGAGTGGCACAACCACCCCGCCGATATTCCGATCGAACGCGCAGCGAAGCTGGCAAGCTGTATGGTTGGGCTATGCGTCGACAACGTCGGAGAGACCGTTTCCGGTTAGGGGAACGCGAAAAATCATAAAAAAACGCGGAGCAAACCACTCCGCGTTTTATTTTCGCTATTCGGCCGCCTCCTCGGTAACAAGTCCGCCCGCGTCGGGGTCGGGCGGCGTGTACGGCTGCTGCCCCATAAAGCTCACAGAGAGCTTGTGATACGGGCATTTCAGCGAGATCAGATCGCCGTTTTGTCCGTTCGCCGTGACCGTGACCTTCCTCCCGTTGAACTCCGAATTCGCTGTAAGTACACCGTCCGAAACAGTGCGGTCATCGTTTGTTGAATTTGCCAGTCGGTCTATCGACCCGCCTATAACCTCGGGGATAAGCGTGTACAGGTCGCTGTCCCCCGCCGCGAACGACAGTCCGCCCAGCTTCGCCGACCACCCATCCGCGCCGAGCGTCATAGTCACACCGTTCAGCTGTTTCGGTTCGGTGAACGAGAACGTCCAGTCGTCTGCGCCGCGCCGCGTTACATCCGCTTTAGCGACAAGGTCGTCGTATGTTATCTCCGCAGCGACCGTGTAGGTGCTGTCGAAGCCCGGAGCGTTCGGCGCAAGCGGACTGAACGGCAGCTTTGCACAGCCGCAGAGCATACCCGTGCCGATTATCGCCGCCGTTCCAAGGGCGATTTTCTTTGTGCAATTTTTACAACTTGACAAGACAATTCCTCCAATATTAAATTCAAGGAGCGTCGTTTGCGTAGACCTCGGGCAGTTTGCTAATAATATCGCTTGCGAGAATTGACGCGGGGTGCATGGTTTTGCACAGCAAGTCCGCCGCATAACCGTGGCAGTACGCGCCCGAGCTTGCCGCGATATACGGCGAAATGCCTTGTGCCAGCATTGCCGCGATAATTCCCGTGAGGACGTCGCCGCTGCCGCCCTTTGCGAGCGCTGCGCTGCCCGTCGTATTCACGCAGACCTCGTCGCCCATGCTGTCGCTCACGACCGTATACGCGCCCTTGAGCAGCACCGTTACCCCGTATTCGGCGGCGAACCGCTTTGCCGCTCCTATTCGGTCGCGCTGTATCTCTGCGACGGAAAGCCCGCTTATCCGCGAGAACTCCAACGGGTGCGGCGTGAGCACGGTATCGCCTGTCCGCTCCTTTAATACATTTATATTAGCGGCAATTGAATTTATTCCGTCCGCGTCAATAATTATCGGGCATTGTGCATTTTTAATAATATATTCTGTCAACTTTCGTGAATTTTCACTGTTGCCAAGTCCGCAGCCGACCGCGACCGCCGTCATTTTCGGGAGTATCTCCGCGACAGCGCTTTCTGCGTTTTCACCGACTAAACCGTCAGCAGTCTCGGGGAGCGTCAGGAATGTATTTTCGACGAGCGTTCCCGCAAGCGCCCTCACCGTTGACGCAGGTGCGGCGAGCGTGCACAGGCCCGTTCCCGAACGCAGTGCAGCGCGCGTAGACATTACCGCCGCGCCGCTGCACGGGAGACTTCCCGCAATGTTCAGCAGCCGCCCGAACGTTCCCTTATGCGACCCGGGAGTGCGCTCGGGCAGCACGCTCCGCGAACTTTCGCCGTCAAATATCGCCTCAAATTCCTTATAGCAGCTCCAATCAATGCCGATATCGTGCGGTATTATCCTACCCGACAGCTCTAGCGCGGCGGGATTCAGCAAGCCTTTTTTCATTGCCGCGAGAACGTGCGTTTCCGTTGCCCTGAAGCAGCGTGGATCGTACTCGCCCGTGTCGGAGTTCACGCCGCTCGGAACATCCACGGCTACGCGCACGGGGCGGTTATTCGCGGCGGTCAGAAGTTCGGCGATATGCCCGGGCAGTTCCCCGTGAAATCCCGTCCCGAACACACAGTCAATGACGATCTGCGCGTTCTGCACGAACGACGTACAGCGAACTGTATCCTCAGCGAGCAAATAAACATTTTCACTGTTCAGCTTGCCGAAGTGTTCACGGGCACATTCGGTACGCGGCTCGCCGTTCACCAATATTACGCGTACCTTAAACCCGTGCTCCCCGAGCAGCCTCGCGATAACGTACCCGTCGCCGCCGTTATTACCCGCGCCGCACATCACCGCGGCAAGGCACGGCTTAAACCTCGCCGCAACGCTTTTGGCGACCTCCACCCCCGCGTTGTACATCATCTCCGAATAGCTTTTAAACCGCGCGCTGCAATCCGCTTCGGCGGCTTTCATCTGCGCATTGCTCACTATATATTTCATGTCTATCTCCTCTAAATTGTAATCCTGCATTACCGCTTTTTTTAGGCGGGGCATGAGAACTTGCCCTCGGGGAACGTCCGCCTTCCCCCTTTTTGGCGCGAAGCGCGGCAAGTTCGAGTGCCCCGCCGACGCTTTGACGAGTGCGCCCTTCACGCCGCGCTTTCAGCAGACTGCCGTTTTAAGCACGGTTTAGGCGGCGTGAAGGGGGCGCGAGGAAAAGCCACGCGCTGTGTCGCCAAGAGCGGTTCACCCGCCGCCCCTCACCTCCGCAAAGCCGCATGGTTGACAAAGGGCAAACGGGGCGGACGTGCGAACCGCTTGTGTGGGGCACTCGATTTTGCCACGCTTCGCGTCTGCAAAGACAAAAGGCCGTCTTACCACGGAAGGCAAAATCTCGCGCCCCACACAAAGCGGAAAACGCGCTCCCTTAGTAATATTGTACAACAAGCAAAGTGATATGTCAACCCTGTGACAAAAATATGCTTAAATTGTGAAAAAACTCTTGAAATCCATATCGTTATATGATATAATATATATGAGTATATCACAAAAAACAGTTTTGAGGTGTAAACAATGGATTTTATTGAGCAGTTGACCGCGATAAACAGCGCGGTGAACGACTTCGTATGGACGAATCTCGGCTTGGTGCTGCTGATCGGAGCAGGAATACTGTTGACATGCGCGACCAAGTTTTTCCAGATAACCCACATAAAGGAATGGTGGATGAGGACGATTGGCGGAATGTTCAGCCGAAAAAGCAAAGCCCGCCATAATAAAGAGGATGGCTCGGTGTCGCAGTTTCAGGCACTTTGCACGGCGCTTGCGGCAACGATCGGAACGGGCAATATCGCGGGCGTGGCATCGGCGATATGCGTAGGCGGACCGGGCGCGGTGTTCTGGATGTGGATAGCGGCATTTTTCGGAATGATGACGAACTTCTCGGAAAATATTCTGGGAATTTATTACAGGCGCAAAAACGCCGAGGGCGAGTGGAGCGGCGGCGCGATGTACTACCTGCGTGACGGACTGGGCGGCTATAAAGGCTGTAAGTACATAGGCCGCTTCTTTGCGGGGCTGTTTGCGGTGTTCGCGATACTGGCGAGCTTCGGTATCGGCAATATGGGGCAGATAAACAAGATCGTTATCAACCTCGACAGCGCGATACTTAAGAATATCGACCTCGGCAACGCATTCGGCGACATTAAATGGACGCACGTTATCATCGGCACTTTGCTGGTTGTGCTCGGCGGATTGATTATTCTTGGTGGTTTGCAGCGTATTGCAGCGTTCGCGGAAAAAGTTGTGCCGTTTATGGCATGTGCGTACATTCTCGGTTGCCTGATAGTCTTCTTTGCCAATATCTCCCAGATAGGCGCGATATTCGGCGCGATATTCAAATTCGCGTTCGGCGTTGAGGCGGTCGCGGGCGGCTTCGTGGGAATAGGCATAAAGGCTGTCATCACGCAGGGCTGCAAGCGCGGTGTATTCTCCAACGAGGCGGGGCTCGGCTCGTCGGTAATGGTGCACTCCGCGTCCAACGTCCGCGAACCCGTCAAACAGGGTATGTGGGGAATTTTCGAGGTGTTTGCCGATACCATTGTGGTCTGCACAATGACCGCAGTCGTCGTGCTTTCATCAGGCAAGATTGACCTGAACACGGGAATAGTCGCCGAGGGCACAAACGACGCAACGCTGGTTGCCGACAGCTTCGGCAATGTTTTCGGACCTGCGGGTAGCGTGTTCGTGTCGGTCGCGATACTGCTGTTCGCGTTCACGACGGTGGTTGGGTGGTCGCACTACGGCTCAAAGTCGTTCGAGTATTTGTTCGGACTTAAGGCGGCAAAGGGCTACAAGATATTCTTCGTGCTGATGATCATCTCGGGCGCAATAATGACAAGCTCGCTCGCGTGGGATATCTCCGATACATTCAACGGACTGATGATGGTGCCGAACCTTATAGGCGTGCTGGCGTGTCTGCCCATGGTTGTGAAGATCACCAAAAACTACATCGACAGGCGCATAAGAAAGCTGGACGTTGAGCCGATGCTCTCCTACGACCCCAAAATCCAAGCGGAACACACAAAGGATGTAGAAGAGGAAATGCGGGAAGAACTCGAAAACGCAAAAGTGAAATAATTAAAAGAGGCGGAGTTGTTCCGTCTCTTTTTTGTTGAACTCCCGACAGTGCGCTCTAGTGTTCCTTCAGGAAATCGTTTATGATCCCCAAAAACTTTCTGCCGTAACGCTCAGCCTTGAACGTGCCGATACCCGGGATACGCAGCAGCTCGTCGTTATTCTTCGGCAGTCTAGCGCACAAGCTCCACAGCACCGCGTCCGAGAACACGACATATGGCGGCACTCCGAGCGACGCGGCGAGGTTCTTTCGCGTTTCGCGGAGCTTGTCGAACAACTCGGGGTTTTGGTGACTGTCGTCGTTTTTTGCTGCTTCGTGGATCGCCGAGAACGAAACTGCTGCCTTTTTCGGCACGAGCATGGTGATCGCACGCTTCGACTTTATAAACTCGTCCGCTTTCGGGGTCAGAACGCAGATAGAGTAATCGCCACAGACCTCGAAATACCCCTCGCCCTCCAGAAACGTGATTATATCGCGCACCCGAACGCTTGGCATACCCCTCATTATCCCATAAGTCGACAGTGTGTCATAGCCCTCGTCGAGAATGCGCTTCTCCTTGCTGCCCGTTAATATTTTGCACAGCAGCGCCTTTCCGACCGCGCGATTGCGCTGTTTCAGCCTGAAAATGCACGAGAGTATCTTCTGCGCGTCAACCGTCACGTCGACCGTCTCCATATCGCCCGTGCAGTTGCCGCAGTTTGTGCAGCGCGCGGCGGCGTTCTCGCCGAAATACCGCAGTATGTACGCGCGCAGACAGCCCGACGTGCCGACGTAGCCTTGCATTTTACGAAGCCTAATGCGGTCGCGCTCTTCAAGCTCCTCGATCTCTTTCTGCGTGCGGACCGCATCGTCGTGGCTCACGCTTATCATAAACTTTGCAAGCTCCACGTCGGCATAGCTGTACAGCATAATGCACCGCGCGTCGCCGCCGTCGCGCCCCGCTCTGCCCGCCTCCTGATAGTAGCTCTCAATGTCCTTGGGCATATTGTAGTGTACCACAAGTGAAACATTTGACTTGTCAATGCCCATTCCGAACGCATTTGTCGCCACCATAACGTCCATGCGGTCAAACAGGAAATCGTCCTGCGCCGCCTGCCGCTGCTCCGCGTCAAAGCCCGCGTGGTACTGCCCCGCCTTGAAGCCGTTGCGGTTGAGCATTGCGCAAACGCTCTCAACGTTCTTCCGTGTCGCGCAATACACGATAGCGCTGCCGCCTGTTCCACCCCTGAGGATTTTCAGCAGCTCGCTGTCCTTGTCCTCGGGCTTGCGGACTTCAAAATAAAGATTGGGTCGGTCAAAACCCGTCGTTATCGTAAACGGGTCGTTCAGCGAGAGCATTTCCACGATATCGTGTTTGACGTATTCGGTGGCGGTCGCGGTGAACGCAGCAGTGACCGGACGTTCGTTCAGCGAACTCACAAAACCGGAAATTTTCAGATAGCTCGGACGGAAATCCTGTCCCCAATGTGACACGCAATGCGCCTCGTCGACGGCGACGAGCGGTATCGTAAGCGATGAGCACAGCCGCGCAAAGCCCTCCGTTTCAAGGCGCTCGGGCGCGACATACAGCAGCTTGTACTCCCCCGCGGCGGCTCTGCAGAAAACCTCGTAGGAGCTTGTACTATCCTGCGTGCTGTTAATGCACGCGGCGGGTATGCCGTTCTGGACGAGCGCGTCCACTTGGTCGCGCATAAGCGAAATGAGCGGCGAAATGACGATCGTCGTTCCACCGAGAAGCATTGCGGGTATCTGAAAGCACGCGGATTTCCCTGCGCCCGTCGGCATTACGCCGAGAACGTCGCGTCCGTCGAGAATGCTGTCGATAAGCTGCTCCTGTCCCTCGCGGAACGCGTTGTGACCGAAATATTTCCTTAAAACCTCTAATTTTGTCATTTAGTCCACCTAAAAAATGTCCGCTCAGCAACAATCCCAGTTGTACAGCACGTTCGAGAAATCACGCCGCGCCAAGTCCTCGGGCGTAATGAAGAAATTCGCGACCCCAGAGTCTCCCCATTCAACGTATTGATCTCTGCCGTTCCACTCAGTGTCCGACTGGAACAGCAGAACCGTGTGACGGGAATACGTGTCCTTGTAACGCGGGTCGGACTGCGTGAAATACGGATAGCCGCCCATGCGCGTACCTTGAGTGCAGCACGTTCCGTAAAGCGCGTCATAGAGCGCCTCGTCCGCTCTGCTCAGACCGCCGTCGTCATATATTTTTGTGATTTCAGCGCCGAACAGCTCGTTGTACGACCGCAGTACGGCAGCGTCAAAACGGCATTCGCATGGGGTCACGGGCATTTTCACAGGGTCGTCGGCGGTCAAAAGGAACTCGCCCTTGACGGGGAAATCCGTGTCGTGAAATACGGGCATATCGTCCTTGCCCAGCAGTCTGTTCACGTCATCAATAACGCTTTCGTGATATATCACGCGAAAACCGTTCTGTCCGCATCCGTCGTCAAAGTCCATGCCGATCATATAATACTCATCGTCGTCAAATCCGGCGAAAAATTGCAATATTCCCTCGCTCGGGAAACCCTCTGTTTTGGGCAATTCACCGAAATTCAACTGCGCCAGAAAGCGCAGCGGCTTTCCCGCGTGAGCGCCCTTGCGGACGGTCGGGTACGGCATTTCCCTCGGGAAATACGGAACGCCGCCCATTTTGCTGTCGAACACAGTGGTCTTGCCGCGCGAGAGCCTTAGCCGCACAGTCTCGGCAGGTGGTATCAGCCCGTCGATCTTGACGAACATTCTGTCGAGCTTTTCGCGCGTTTCGGGGGATACATCGGTTTTCCGCTCCGAGGGCGGTCCTACCTGTAACAGTGAACCGTCGGGCAGCTTGTATTCCCCGCCGCCGACCGCGTCCGCTAACGCCGAGATGTTCTCCGAGCCGCCGATCAAGCCCTTAAGCAGCGTTTTCGCCTTTTCGCAAGCACTCTCCTCGGTAAGCCGCGAATCGCTTTCGAGCAACTTTTCGGTTATTCTGCCCAATAACTCGTTCACG
The DNA here is from genome assembly GCA_910579125.1 of uncultured Oscillospiraceae bacterium. Classification (GTDB taxonomy): domain Bacteria; phylum Bacillota; class Clostridia; order Oscillospirales; family Ruminococcaceae; genus CAG-115. The sequence goes on from CAJTTH010000004.1 coordinate 110,770, forward strand.
TCAAAGCCCTCGTTCATCAGCGCGTACCGAAAAGCCTGTCGCCGCCGTCGCCAATACCGGGAACGATGTACAAGTCCTCGTTGAGCCCGCCGTCGATAGCGCCGCAGATTATCTCGACCTCGGGGTGCGCGTCGTGGAGCGCCTTTATGCCCTCCGGACAGGTGAGCACGCACATAAACTTTATGTTCTTCGCGCCAGCGTTCTTGACGATATCGACCGTCTTGACCGCCGAAACGCCCGTCGCGAGCATAAGGTCGAGAATGATGACCTCGCGGTTCGCGATGTCGAACGGCAGCTTGCAGTAGTAATCGGCGGCGGTGTTGCCGTTGAGCTTGTCGCGGTAAATGCCGACGTGACCTACCTTTGCGGTCGGAACGAGCGCCAGCGCGCCGTCAACCATACCGAGACCCGCGCGCATTATCGGCACGAACGCCAACTTGCGTCCGCTGATGATCTTCGCGCTCGCAAGCTCACCAAGCGGCGTCTGTATCTGCACGTCCTTGAGCGGCAGATCGCGCGTCGCCTCGTAGCACATAAACATCGCGATCTCGTGAACAAGCTCGCGGAAATCCTTTGAACCCGTATTCTTATCACGTATCAGCGAAACCTTGTGCTGCACGAGCGGGTGGTCGCATACAATCACATTGTCAAATCTTGCCATTTATTTACCCTCCAGTTTCATCATTTTTTCAACGCGAACGGCGTGCCGTCCGCCATCAAATCCCGTACTCAAAAACACGTCGGCGATACCGCACGCCAGACCGCCGCCAACGACACGACCGCCCATACAGAGCACGTTTGCGTCGTTGTGCCGTCTCGTAAACTCCGCCATATACTCGTCGGTGCAGAGCGCCGCGCGTATGCCCTTAATCTTGTTTGCGCTCATGGAAATTCCGATGCCCGTTCCGCAGATAAGTATCGCCTTTTCGCACTCGCCGTTTGTAACTTTTGCACAAACCCTTTCGGCGATGTCAGGGTAGTCCGCAGTCTCGCCGCCGCAGCCGAAGTCGACAAGCTGAACGCCACGTTCCTCAAGGTGCTTTATAAGCTCGCATTTCAGCGCGTATCCGCCGTGATCCGATCCGATTGCAATCATAGTCTCTCCTCTTTTACCTTAACTAATTTAAATAATACGCCGTTTTCCCGCAACGGCCAACAGCTTATGAAAATTTTGACAAAGCCTATTCGTCGATTTCAATCATTCTTTTATACACTCCCGACGAACTTTCATCTATCATAACCGCGCCCGCGCATTTCTTATAAAAATCAACGGCGGACTTAGCCGGCCACCCTATAACGGCATAGGCGTAACCAAGCTCCTGCATGGATTCCAAGGATTTCAGCAGCAGCGCTTTTCCGATCCCCTTTTTTCTTTCGCTTTCAATCACCGCCATAGGACCGAAAAAATTCCTCGCGGTCGCTTCATAACACGCGAAACCGATTATTTTCTTTTCCCTTGTAGCTATATAACAGGTTACGGGATTATTGCAAAAGGCGGCGTTTACTTCGTCGGAATAATCGTCTTTCGCACAGATTTTGGAGAAATCGATTATCCTGCTCCTGTCGGGAGCCAACGCCTTTTTAATTCTTATTCCATCCTCCAAAAGCTTCTCTTCCAAAGCCGAAGAATTTGGGATATTGTATAATTTTACCAGCATATCCGCCATGACATTACCTCCGCAGATACCGTCAAAATCTTAATTTGCCTTTTCCCGCGCGAGCCGTTCACGCTCCGCTTGCGGAAGCCGCAGATAGCTCGGCATAAGCGCCGAAGCCGCAATATCGGGCTTGCCCTCGGCGGCAAGGCACACTCCGCTACCGCGCTGAAACCGCAGCGTAGGCGGCGCGAGCTCGTACTTTCCGTCGGTGAACGCGCTCATCAGCTCCGCGCCGTCACCCGCGAGAATTACGCGTCCGCCGAGCGCCGAAAGCTCCTCCGCGAGCGACGCGGCGGCGATCGCCCTGTCGTCGCAAAGGCGTGTTATTCTGCCGTTCTCCGACTTGAACAGCGCGTTGTAGACCTGCTTGCAGCGCGCGTCCATGCACGCGCAGATAATTCCGTCGATCTGCACAAAATTGAACGCGATTGCCTCCGGCGTCGACACGGCAACGCACGGTTTTTCGTTGCCAAAGCACATTCCCTTAACACAGGAAATGCCGATACGCAGCCCCGTGAACGAGCCGGGACCCGTCGTTATGGCTATTCTATCCACATCAGAGAGCGTTACTTTCGCGCTCTCCATCATGGACTTCACCATGGGCAGCAGCGTCTCGGAGTGCGTGTGGCGCGTGTTCAGAAACTGCTCAGCAACGATCTTCTCCCCGTCGTACAGGGCGCAGCCCGCCGTTATCGCGGACGAATCTATTCCCAGAACCATAAAATCACCGCCTATCCGATTGTGCATTTTCACTAAAACATTTTCCCGAAACTATAATTTTCCGCCCGTTCTCCGAGAGCTTTTCAATACGCACTTTTACAACATTTTCCAGTTCATCCTCCAGCCTGGGAACGTTCTCGCTCCACTCGGCGGCGATTATGCCGCCCCTGTCGAGGTAGTCAAAAAACCCGACCGCGTACAGGTCGTCGTAACCCGAAATGCGGTACAGATCGAAGTGGAAGATCGGCACGCGTCCCGTGTACTCGTGGACGAGCGCGAACGTCGGGCTCGTGACTTCGCTATCCGTGCCGAAAAACTCCGCCAAGCCCTTTGTGAACGCGGTCTTGCCCGCACCCATTTCACCCTCGTACAGTATCACGTCGCCGATTTTCAGGCGCTTCGCGGTCTCGACGGCGGCGGCGCGGGTTTCATCTTCGCTGTTTGTTATAAACTCAAGCGTTCCCATTAAAACAGACCCGTGATAACGCCGCTGCCGTCAACGTCAATCTGCTCCGCGGCGGGAATTTTAGGCAGCCCCGGCATGGTCATAATGTCACCCGTGTACGCCACGACAAAGCCCGCACCCGCGCTCGCGCGAACGTCGCTCACGGTTATGGTGAAGTTCTCGGGCTTGCCGAGCTTCGCGGGGTCGTCCGAGAGCGAGTACTGCGTTTTCGCGACGCAGACGGGAACTCTGTCAAGACCCAGCTCCTCAATCTCCTTGATCGCCTTTTCCGCTTTAGCAGTGTAAACCACGCCGTCCGCGCGGTATATTTCCTTGGCAATAATTGCCAGCTTTTCCTTTATCGGGAGCTTCTCGTCGTACAGCGGCCTGAAATCACTCTGACAGCCCGAGCAGCGGTCAATCGTCGAAACCACCGCGTTCGCTAGGTCGACGCCACCCTCGCCCCCCTTTGCGAACACGTCCGAGAACGCGACCTCGATGCCCTTGTTCTCGCAGTATTCGCGGACGACAGCGATCTCCGCATCGGTGTCCGTGCCGAAGTGATTTATCGCGACAACGACGGGAACGCCGAATTTATGCATATTCTCAATGTGAACGCCGAGGTTGACAATGCCCTTTTTCAGCGCGTCAACGTTCTCCTTTACAAGCTCGGGCTTGGGAACGCCGCCGTTGTACTTCAGCGCACGGATAGTCGCCACGAGCACCACGCAGTCGGGTTTCAGCCCCGCGAAGCGGCACTTGATGTCGAAGAACTTCTCCGCGCCGAGGTCGCTGCCGAAGCCCGCCTCGGTTATCGTGTAGTCGGAGAGCTTCATCGCGAGCCTTGTCGCGCGCACCGAGTTGCAGCCGTGCGCGATATTCGCGAACGGACCGCCGTGGATTATCGCGGGATTGTTCTCAAGCGTCTGCACGAGGTTCGGGTTTATCGCGTCCTTGAGCAGCGCGGTCATCGCACCCACCGCCTTCAGGTCGCGCGCGAACACGGGCTTGTTGTCGTTCGTGAACGCAACGAGAATATTGCCGAGACGGCGTTTCAGATCCTCCAGATCGTTCGCGAGACAGAGTATCGCCATAATTTCACTCGCGACCGTAATCTGAAAGCTGTCCTCTCTCGGAACGCCGTCCATCTTGCCGCCCAGACCGATAACGCAGTTACGCAGCGCGCGGTCGTTCATATCCAGACAGCGCTTCAGCAATATGCGCTTCACGTTTATGCCCAACGAATTACCCTGTTGGAGATGATTATCGAGCATTGCCGCAAGCAGATTGTTCGCCGCTGTTATCGCGTGCATATCGCCCGTGAAGTGCAGATTTATATCCTCCATGGGAACGACCTGCGAATAGCCGCCGCCCGCAGCTCCGCCCTTAACGCCGAACACAGGACCCAGCGACGGCTCACGCAGCGCCAGACACGCCCTCTTCCCTATCCTGTTCATTCCCTCGCAAAGACCTACTGAAGTAGTGGTCTTTCCCTCGCCCGCGGGCGTGGGATTTATCGCCGTCACGAGTATCAGCTTGCCGTCCGCGTTGTCCTTGACGCGGTCAAACAACTTCTGGGAGAGCTTCGCCTTGTAGTGCCCGTAAGGCTCGATCTCCTCCGCGCTAACGCCGAGCTTCTCGGCGACCTCTCCGATTTTCAGCATTTTCGCCTGCTGTGCAATTTCAATATCAGTCAACATATTTCCTCCTTATTTAAATGGCAAAAGCTCGCACCGGGCGGCTTTTGCCGCCCTAGCCAACGGTAACTCCTCCGCTTCACTTCGTTCCGCTCCGTCGTCACCGTTGCTTGCGACTTTTGCCTCTGCGTCATTATTGCCTTGATTTTTGGCTTGCGTTGCTTTGTTGCTTGTTTTGTTTGTTGCTCTTGGCTGTAACGCGCTTTAACCTGCTGTCGCCTTGATCCACCCCGTTATCCCGTTCGGCAAACGGGGATCGTATGGCGTTCCGTCGTCGTACATAAGGTTCGCCTGAACCTGATTTATCATACAGTGCTGCCCCATTTCCCAGCCGTAAAACAGCGATGCAACGCCACCGTCGCCGTTTTTGACCCACTCGGGGAAGAAGCACATAAATCCCAATTCTTCCAGTTTTTGTATTCTCGGCGCGATATCCTTGGCGAAATTGAGCGTTTCATCGTGCTGTCCGAGCGTGAAATACACCGCAATATTATGCCGCGCAATATTCTCCAGCCGCCCGTCCGTCGGCACATAGTCCGTCGAGATCGGGATTATCCCGTCAAACATCTCAGGGAACTTCTCCGCGAGCTTCCACGTCACCCAGCCGCCGAGCGAGCCGCCCATCGCGAATACCTTGCCTGTGTGTCCGCCCTCCCGAACGCGCTCCACTATGTCCTTCAGCGGCTTGAAGTATTTCTCGGAGAACGTCTCGGTGAGCTTGCCGCTCTCGTCCGTTTTCTCGTTTGCGAGCGGCACGACGATGTAAGCCCCGCCCATTGCTGCTTGGTACTCGGGTGACGCAAATTGCTCGCCGCCGCAGTTGCAGATACAGAATTTGCCGTTCAGCCCGTTTGTCGCTCCGTGAAGCCACAACAGCACGGGATACTTTCCCGACGCGTCCGCGCCGTGCTTTACGGGATCGTAGACGTAATACGTAATCGCGCCCGTCTCCTCACACGGAAACGCAAACTCGTCAAACAAATCAAAATATTTTCCGCCGACAAAGCTTGGCAGATAGCTTATAAACTCGCCCTCGTGGAGCAAGTCCGCCCACTTGGGCACGGGATGATCTTCACTCATATCACACCTCACATCAGCTTCATCTGGTCGATATCGTCGTCGGAGACTATTCCGGCAGCCGGTATCGTCTTTATCCTGAACCGCTCGATATCCTCCACGTCAACGTTTTGTGCAATTTGCACAGATACCAGCTCCGCCTTGGTAAGCCGCATTACCTGAACTCCCTGTGTATCGCGCGTTGACTTCGCAAGCACAAGAGCGGTGTTGAACATTATCACCTTGCCCGCCGACGACTTCAGAATGAAATCCTCCTCACCATCGACAATGAACATTCCCACCATTTCGGAAAGCTCGGAATACGCGTTCTGGAGCTTTTTGCGCTTGGTCTTTGTGGAATATGACAAAAGCGGTATCTTCGCGCACTTGCCGTTCTTAAAGAAAATAACCAGCGTCTCGGTGAATTTCTCTGTGACCGCCATAAACACGGGCACTTCCCCGTCGTCCATTCCGAGCTTCGCGGGAACGTAATCGCCCATAACGCTTGCCTTTATCTCGGGGAAATCCGCGCACCGCGACTTGTAGCACTGGAATTTATTGGTAAAGAACAGCAGCTCCGAGTTGCTCGAGACCTCCGCAGAGAATATGATCTCGTCCTGCTCCTTGAGCTTTTGTTCGCCCGACATACGTAGCGACTTGGGCGTTATCTGCTTGAAGTAGCCCTCACGCGTGAAGAACACGTTCACGGGGTAGCCCTCGGGAAGCTCCTCCTCGATCTCCGCGTCCTCAACGACGTCGTACAGGAACATCGTGCGGCGCGGCTGCGCGTACTTTGCGCTCACATCTTTCAGCTCGGCAATTATCACCTTGTCAATCTTCTTCGGGGAGTTCAGTATCTCCTCCATTTCCGCGATATCGGCGGTGAGTTGATCAGTCTCCTGTGTGCGTTTGAGAATGTACTCGCGGTTGATATGCCGCAGCTTTATCTCGGCAACATACTCCGCCTGCGGCTCGTCGATGCCGAAACCCACCATAAGGTTCGGCACGACCTCCGCCTCCTCCTCGGTTTCACGGATAAGCTGTATCGCGTAGTCGATGTCGAGCAGTATCTTCTTCAAGCCGAGCAGCAAATGCAGCTTCTCCTTTTTCTTGTTGAGGTCGAAGTAAACGCGGCGCTTCACACACTGCCGACGGAACTCCGTCCACTCGCTGAGTATCTCGTAAACGCCCATAACGCGCGGTGTTCCCGCTATCAGTACGTTAAAGTTGCAGTTGAAGTTGTCCTGTAACGGCGTGAGCTTGTACAGTTTCTGCATTACCACGTCGGGGTCGTAACCCTTCTTGATATCGAACGCCAGCCGCAAGCCGCTGAGGTCGGTCTCGTCGCGGCAGTCGGAAATTTCGCGTATTCTGCCGTCCTTGACAAGCTCGACCACCTTGTCGATTATCGCCTCGACCGTCGTCGTGGGCGGTATCTGCGTCACCTCGATACATCGCGCGTCCTTGTCGAAACTGTATTTCGCGCGAACCTTGACCGCTCCCAGACCCGTTCTGTAAATCTTTTCCATTTCGGCTTCATCATAAACGATATAACCGCCGCCCGGGAAGTCGGGTCCTTTGAGCGTTGAAAGCGCGTTGTGGTCGGGGTTCTTGATAAGCGAGATCGCCGTTTCGCAGACCTCGGCAAGATTGAACGAGCATATATTGCTCGCCATGGAAACCGCCAAGCCGAAATTGGAGTTCACCAGCACGGACGGAAACCGCACAGGGAACAGCGCGGGCTCGACAGTGGTATTATCGTAATTCGGGAGCATATCCACCGCGTCCTTGTCGATATCGGCGAACAGCTCCGCGCTTATTCCCTCGAGCTTTGCCTCGGTGTAACGCGCGGCGGCATACGCCATATCGCGCGAATACGCCTTCCCGAAATTGCCCTTGCTGTCGACATAAGGGTGCAAAAGCGCTTCGTTTCCGCGCGCAAGACGCACCATAGTTTCGTATATTGCCGCGTCGCCGTGCGGATTGAGCTTCATCGTCTGCCCCACGATATTCGCGGATTTGGTTCGCCCGCCGCTCAGCAGACCCATCTTATACATCGTATACAACAATTTCCTGTGTGAGGGCTTGAACCCGTCTATCTCGGGGAGCGCTCTCGACACGATTACGCTCATAGCGTACGGCATATAGTTCTCCTCGAGTGTGGTGACGATATCCGTCTCGACAACCTTTCCCGAGCCCTCTATATAAGCCGAGCCCGTTTTCGGCTCGCTCTTTTTGGGTGTTTTCTTCTTCAATTTTTTCTCCTATCTTAAAACGCTCCGCGCACCGGCTCACTCCGTTCGCCTAGCCGAGTTACCTTGCTCCGCCCCGCTAGCTGCGCTCACTCCGCTGCACAAGGCAACTCGCTTGCACTCCGCTTGGCTGCACATTTTGTTTGTCGCCTTTTCGCTTTACGGCTAAAATGTGCAATGGTCGGTCGCCTTTCGGCTTAACAGCCATAGCTGCGCCTTTTGTTTGTCACTCTCGGCTTTATCCCTGTTTGCAGACTTTAATTACACGCCACGCTAAACAGGAGAGCGACACACGGCTTTTGCGTATTTTGCGGAGCAAAACCGAATTGCCTTTAGGGCAATTCGAGCAAAAATGCTGAAATTTTCGGCAAAGTCGAAAATTATTACATAAAATCCGCGGCTTCAAGGTACTTGCTGCCGTTCTCGCGGATAAACTCCTTGCGCCCGTCGAGGTCGTTGCCCAGCAGCACATCGAACATCGTGCGCGTTTTCTCCGCGTCGGTCGGCGTTACCTTGATAAGGCGGCGCGTGTCGGGATTCATGGTCGTGAGCGACATCATATCGGGGTCGTTCTCGCCGAGACCTTTCGATCGCTGAATAGTATACTTCTTCTCGCCTATCATCTCAAGAATGCGCGTTTTCTCGGGTTCGGTATACGCGAAATAGGTCTTGTCCTTGGTGTTTATCTCGTACAGCGGCGATTCCGCGATATAGACGTAGCCGCGCTCGATAAGCGTCGGGCAAAGCTCCTGTATCATCGTCAGAATAAGCGTGCGTATCTGAAAGCCGTCGTAATCGGCATCGGTGCAGATTACCACTTTATTCCAGCGCAGACTGTCCAGATTAAACGAGTTGAGGTTCTTGTTAGCCTTGGACTTCACCTCGACCCCGCAGCCGAGCACCTTTATAAGATTGGTGATTATCTCGCTCTTGAATATCTTATCGTAGCTTGCCTTTAAGCAATTGAGTATCTTTCCGCGCACGGGAATGACCGCCTGAAACTCCGCGTCGCGCGCGAGTTTAACCGAGCCGAGCGCCGAATCGCCCTCCACAATATACACCTCTCGGCGCGTTACGTCCTTGCTGCGGCAGTCGACGAACTTATCAATGCGGTTGGTGAGGTCGATTTTCGCGGTAAGGTTCGCGATCGACGACGAGCGCACCTTTTCGGCGTTCTCACGCGAACGCTTGTTGACGAGCACGCGCTCGGCGATCTTCACCGCCTCATCGGGGTTCTCGATGAAGTACACCTCAAGCTGATGCTTCAGCCAGTCGATCATCGCGTCCTTGATGAACGCGTTTGTGACCGCCTTTTTCGTCTGGTTCGCGTAGCTCGCCTGCGTGGAAAAGTTAGACGATATAAATATCAGGCAGTCCGCGACGTCGTCCCACTTTATCGCCTTTTCGCCCTTATTGTACTTGTTATTGTTTTTCAGATACGCGTCTATTTGTGAAAGGAATGCGCGTTTCATCGCGTCATCGGGCGAACCGCCGTGCTCCAACCATGAGGAATTATGGTAATGCTCGACAAAGTGCATTTCCTTGCTGAACGTGAACGCGACATTCATTTTCAGTTTGTACTCCTCCTTGTCCTCGCGATCCTTGCCCTGCCGCTGCGTCTGCCAGAACTGCGGCGTGGTGAGCGTATTTTCACCCGCGACCTCTTTCAGATAGTCGAAAATGCCGTTCTCGTAGCAAACGATTTTCTCGTCAACCGTGCCGTCCTCGTTCTCGATACGGCGGACGAACTCTACACCGCCGTTCACGACCGCCTGCCGCCGCAGCATATCGTCAAGGTATTCCGCGCCGACATCAATCTCGGTGAACACCTCCAGATCGGGTTTCCAGTGTATCTTTGTGCCCGTCTGTGCGCACTTTGACTTGATAAAGCCCTTTTCGTTGTCCGTAACGTTGAAGCCCTTTTCAAAGCGCAACGAGTACTTCCAAGTTCCGTTGCAGCTCTCGACCTCCATATACTCGGACGCGAACTGCGTCGCGCACAAGCCCAGACCGTTCAGTCCGAGCGCGAACGAGTAATTTTCGCCGCTGTTGTTGTCGTACTTTCCGCCCGCGTACAGCGTACAGAACGCCAGCTCCCAGTTGTACTTGTCCTCGCTTTTGTTGAAATCAATAGGAATACCGCGTCCGAAGTCCTCGACGGTTATGGACTTATCCGCGTGGAGCGTGATGTTTATGCGCTTTCCGAAGCCCTCGCGCGCTTCGTCGATCGAGTTCGAGATTATCTCGAAAACCGAGTGACGGCAGCCGTCAATACTGTCCGACCCGAAAATTACCGCGGGGCGCAGTCGGACTTGATCGGGACCTTTCAGCGCTTTTAAGTCGGTCTGATTTGTTTCTTTTGCCATTTTTCAATTCACCTTATCTCTAAATTTACCAATACATTTTAA
>CAJTTH010000005.1 GCA_910579125.1 uncultured Oscillospiraceae bacterium
TCTTTACTATGATAAAGAAACTTCAGGCTCTCAGAGCCAAAAAGGGCTTTACGCTCGTTGAGTTGATCGTAGTTATCGCTATTATCGGCGTACTCGCTGCGATCCTCGTTCCCACCATGATGGGCATGGTAACCAAGTCCAGAGTTACATCTGCTGACCAGACTGCTGCTTCTTTGAGAGACACAGTTACCACTTGGATGACTGAGCTGGAATCTAACGGCGGTGTGATCCCCACTAAGGAGACTGCTATTACAATCACTGGTAGCGGTAGTGCTGCTTCTGGTTGGACGATTAGCTTTGAGGCTGCTGCAGCTGGCGGCGGTGCAGGCGGTATGGCAGGTGCTTTTGTAATGTCTAGTAGTGGCGACACTCCAAAGGGTGGTTCTGGTAATGCTTTCCAAGCTGCAAATGATAAAGATGGTAACAAGGCTCGTGCAGCTCTTGCAAAGAAGTTTGCTGAAGATTACAACTTCAACAATACTATCAATGCTGTTGTAGTAGTGGCTGACAGAAAGGTTGTTGGTGCTGCTTACTGTGATAATACAACAGTTGAACTTGCTACACTCAAGAGCACATTTACTGCTTCCGTTCTTCGTTCTGGCGGATATGCATGGGACGGCAAGACCGACGGTATCCACTCTTCCGGTGCTATTATCGGTACTGCTCCCAAGCTGACTATGGAGAAGGCTACTTCTTCTTCTGGTACCTAATGGTACATTAATTGAAATCAAGCAATTGATTTACATCTAACACAATATTCCTCGGCGGCTCATACCGCCGAGGAATTAGTGTTATTTTAAAATCAGAACTTTTGTTTGTGCGCAAGCCCCCTTTCGCAGAAACAAGACTTTTGACACTCCAAGGAGGACTTTATGATACAGATACTTCAAAGAGCGCGGAGCAAAAAGGGCTTCACCATTATCGAGCTTGTTGTCGTTATCGCGATAATCGGCGTTCTCGCCGCGATAATCCTGCCCAACCTCAACAACCGCCGCGATCGCATAAACGACGCACGCTCGGCAGCCCGCGACTTCTACAACGCGGCACAGGCGGTTTTCACCAAGAACGCGATGTACGAAGCGCCGCTCAACCTCGCCTACAAAACCGACCCCGATCTTGCCAAGAGCCAATATATCTGGTTCTACAGCAACGTAGGAGGTAACTATCCGCGCAACGCCGACGATCCTGCGGTTTCCGCACCCGCGGCAGACGCAAAGCCCGAGGAAGTCAAGCTGTACATAGAAGCAGTCGCGAAAAACGGCGAGATCACCAATACTTATATGTCCTGCGACTTGACGAAGTTCTTCGGAAAAGCAACCGGAGTTGACACCGATTTCGGCAAAATATTTGCAGGCGATATCGAGACGCGCACCGAGCTGCACGACGGGTTCTACTATATTCAAGTAAGCTATGCGCCGATAATTATCGACGCGTCCGACCGCTCCAAGGACGAGCGGGGAATGGTTAAGGTTGACTGCGTTGCGTTTATGCCGCGCGAGCTGCCCGTATGCTCGGGTGATTTCACGACATTCACCAACGAGAACCTCTTCTTCGGCGATGATTTCGAGCTCGCCAACGGTGACATCTGCGGAACGTTCGGCGCATGGGATTCCGCGAACGGCAGCATGATGGGCTTTATGGGCACGACGCTCTTCCAGACGACGGCAGCGCCCGCGACCCCCGCCCCGACGACGTAACGCGAAAAACGGCCGGCATTTTTTCAAAAAACACTTGACAAATCTTTTTTATCGTGCTATAATAAAAATGTAAATAGAAACGCTAGTATATTTACAATGGGTCATGTATTCAAAATTGTCCCCCCGACGTGCTGGTCGAGGGGACGTTTTGTTTTTGCGGTGCTTGCCGTCTTACTTATCTCCGTCAAGCCACTTGCGGATCAATTCAACGATCAGACCCGCTTCGACGGAAATCAATAACGCTAGTAAATGAGCCATGTATTCACCCCCTTCTCTTAAAGATGCTCGGGGTGTAAGTCCGGCAAGTACATTATACCATATAATTCAGCATTTGTCAATATTTACAAAAATTCGCCGCGCAAACGGCGATTTTTTGTGGCAATCAACACGAAAATTATCAAATGAGGCTAAAGTTTCGGCTTGAGCTGCCGATAATATATATGTGGGTAAATTGCGCCCATTTACGAAAAACTACCATAAAAGGAGGCAGGCACTATGGAAATAAAGGGAATTAACGGAATTATTTCCACCTACAAAACAACAAAGGCACTTACGCCCAAAAAGTCAAGTGCCGCCGTTTCCGCTAAAAATAATACCGACAGAGTTGAGTTTGGGTTTGAAAAGACACTTGCTGCCGCGAAACTCGCGATTACGCAGGAGATCAACGCCGACGCCTCTCCGAGGGAGCTTGTTGAAGCGCAGAACACGGCAGAACAGGGCTTGGCAAGCGCCGAGATCGCGGCGTTGATTTTCATGGGGTGAAGTTATGGATAGAATGACCGCAAACGCAGTTGTGAAATGTCTTGAGATCGACGTCGATTTTTACAGGGAGCTTACCGTCTTCCTGATGAAAAAGCACACTAAGATACTCGCGGACGACCTCGAATGGCTTACCGATTCGCTTAACGACGAACAGGCTTTCCTTATGAAGAGCCGTTCGCTTGAGGATAAGCGAATGGAGCTTTTCAGAGGGTTGGGCATCGGCGGCAAAAAACTGAAAGAGCTTGTCGACGATGCTCCCGACGACTACAAACCGAAAATGTCGATGCTGTATAATCAGCTTACGGAACTGGTCGACAACATTACCGAACTGAACGCGCAGACAACCGAGGTCGTCAAGCGCAAGCTGGACAACCAAAAGGAATTCGTGGTTCGGGCGGGCATTCTCGAAAAGCCCGAGACTTACAATAAAAACGCGTCAAAGGTCGCGGGCGGCCAGTCCGCCGCGCAGGTGATACGTCAAGTATAAGACTTTTAGGAGGAAAATTATGCGCCCTACTTTTTTAGGCTTTGAAACTCAGAAGCGCACCTTGCAGATTGCACAGAAAAATCTTGATGTTACGGGAAACAATATCTCGAACATAAATACGCCGGGTTACACCAGACAGCGTGTCGACCTTTATTCGATGTACGTTTCCGGAAACCGCTCGATGCGCTGGTCGTCTCCGACGAACAATCTCTCCATGCAGGGACAGGGCGTGAACGCCTACGGAGTGAGCCAGCTTCGCGATATCTTTATCGACAAGCGTTACCGTGAGAACGTCGCGGTCGAGGCGGAGACCTCCACAAAAATGAAGATACTCACCGATATAGAAGACGAGCTCGACAACTTCGAGTCGGACGGACTGCAATACCATGTTCAGCAGTTCTTCAACGCGCTTCAGGATTACTCGGTCGAGAAACCCGACAGCGCGGATGTTGCAAAGATAGTTACGAACACAGCGGTCAACCTTTGCCGCCTGCTGAACGATTACGATACTCAGCTTAAACAGATAGAAAGCACCTATGTCGGCGAGCTTACGGACACGGTGGACTACATAAACAAGATTGTCGAGGAGATGAACGTGCTCAACGACAAGATTGCAAAGGAAAAAATTCACTACGCCGAGGAGTACGGTCCGAACGAGCTTTACGATCAGATGAACCTTTATATCGACGAGCTGGCGACCTACGGAAACATTGAGTTCTGGCAGAACAGCAACGGCACTTATTCCGTTAAAATGGCGAATGTCGAGATACTCAACGGCGAGGAGTTCAAGACAAACCGCCTGATAATGAAGGATTATGAAACAAACGGCAGAGCGGTCGTTTTCTTTGAGAGCGGCGTTGACATGAACCTTACCTCCGGCGCACTCAAGGGTTACATTGATATGATCAACGGAAACGGCGTTTACGCGACGGGCGGTCAGAACAGCACTCACGGTATCGCCTATTTCAAGACGGCTGTTGACGAGTTCGCGCGGACGATCGCAAACGTGTTCAACACCGCGAACGGCGCAACCGATGACGCGTCGCGTATGATGTTTGCCCCGGACGTCGAGGGCGCACTGATAACTGCGGGAAATATCCACGTTGCCGACGCGTGGCAAGAGGATCCGACAATGATAGGTCAGGTTCGCATATACGACGAGCAAAGAGGAATTTACAGATACGGATTTGACGAGAAGAAAGACGACGTGTTCACGGGAGAGGGCGACGAGACCGACAAGGATAATACCTCGGAGAACAAAAACCTCCAAAACACCAACGTGCTTTATCTTATATCGCAGTTTAATAACAAAGCGCTTGAGTTCGGCAACTGCCACGACTTTAACGGCAGCGTATACGAATACATCTCCTTTATCTCGAACAGGCTCGGTCAGACGATCAACTATGAGAACAGCCGCAACGAGACCGCAATGATGACGGTCGACGGTCTGCTGGATGCGCGCGACGACATTTCGGGCGTTCAGATGGACGAAGAGGGTATCAATATGCTGAACTATCAGAAATGGTACAACGCCTCTTCAAGAATGGTGACGACGCTTGACGATCTTCTTGACAAGCTCATTAACGGAACCGGCAGAGTCGGTCTGTAAGATATGGAGGTAAACGACGTATGAGAATTACAAACCCCACGATACTCAGAGGTTATAACCGTGATCTTAACCGCCTGCTGACGCTTAAAAACCGCAGTGAGAAAAGAATCACATCAAACAGGAGCTTTTCAAGAGCTTCCGAGGCGCCCCTTTCGGCGGCAAAAGCGCTCAATGTAAGAAAGTCCATGTACCTATCCGCACAGTATAAGGAAAACCTTAAGACCGCGGATAAGTTCTACACCGAGGCGGAGACCTCGCTGATACAGGTGTCCGATAAAATGGCGCAGATACGCGAGACGATAATCGCGGCGTGCAACACCACAAAGGATACACAGGATTACGCGATTTACGCACAGCAGCTTGAGACAAGCGCAAAGGAGCTGTGCGCGATATTCAACACCGATTCCGCCGAGCGATCTATTTTCGGCGGAGAGGGCGACGATCCCTCGCCGTTTGAGATAATCAACGATTCTTCGGGATTTGCCTCGACCGTTCTGTATCACGGCGTTCCTGTAAATGCTATGGATAACTACAGGAATTTCCCGTATTCCAAGGACGTTCTGATCGACATAGGCATTGGAATGGAAATGGATCAGCAGACGCAGGAGGTCGACCCTCAGTCTACTCTCCGCATTTCCTTTAACGGCGCAAAGGTTTCTGGCTGCGGCACGGAAAAGGGCGTTGCGGACGTCGACCTTTCCTCTATCAAGCCCAACAGAATATATTGTCTCGACGTGTATGCGGGTAATGTTAAGAAAACCATTGCGTTTCAGGCGCAGGCGGATCAAAAGGACACGATAGACGTGGTCAACTCCGCACTGGAGAACGCATTCAAAAAAGAGGTTGACGACGGACTTATAAAAATGCCGAAAATGGACGCGCAAGGAGTTATTTCCGTGCAGGACGGAATTTGCTGCGTAGTCAACAACGAGACCAAGAAAACCATCAACAGACTTACCGTTATGAAGAACGGCGCGATAACGACCGAAAAGGTAAACCGCACCAACGTTGCGGAGAAGCTGGTTGTCGACAACGATTCGGGTTATACCAATAAGTTCAAGATAAATTTTGACAATCTTAAAGAGGGACAGCAGTATACGATTGATGTGACTGTTGGCGACAAGGACCCCGTGACTATAGTGTTTACGGCGGGTACAGGCGACGACGCTGCGGCGCGTGAGGATGCGACGATAAAGAATATTCAAGCGGCGCTTGATAGTGCTTTTGGCGATGATCCAAAGGTTACGATTTCCGAAAGCGAAGCGACAAGGGGTATTTTCAGCACAGAGGGCAGTACGGTAAATGTTGCTGTTAAAAACGAGCCTATCAACTCCGACGATCCCCTCAGTCCTAAGATTACAGGTACGAGTACCATGAAGTACAACCCCGACAGCTTTAAGGCGGGTACATACAGCTTTAAAATTCCGGGCGTTGCTAATCCTGTCGAGGTAACTCTTGCCGACGGCGATAAGATTAACGAGAAATTCAACGCGGCTGCCGGCGATTACACAATGAGTACGACGGGAATCATCACTAAAAAAGACGGTTCTTCCATAACCGGCATTGTCTGCACAAACACCGCGGACAATTCGACCGTATCCTCCTCGCACAAGGTCGACTACACGCTCGATTTGAACGGCATGGCAGAGGGCAAAGAGTATGGTTTCAAGGTGGTTTACGGCAATACGGTTAAGGACATCGTCTTCACGGCGGGTGCGGATGCCACAGCTACAAAGGCAAATCTTGATACGGCTCTTGAAGAGGCATTCGGAGCGGGTGCGATTAAAACCAACGAAGCAAACGGCGTTGTATCCTTTGAAAGCGACAATGACAAGAAGAGCATAGCTATTGCAACAAAGATCAGTTCAAAAGAAAATAAAATCGTTGAGAGAGAGCGTATCTATTCTAACAATTACATTCAGCTTACGCTCGATGCGGCAAGAGCGCTGAGAAACGGCGACATAGATTACGCTAACGGCTGCATAGACAGAATAGTAAGCGCAAACGAAAATCTGTTGGTAGAGATTGCGGATCTCGGCTGCAACGAGGAGTTTATCAGCTTCAACCTTGACAGAATTACGACGAGAGAGGAGAATCTGGCAGAGCGCCAGAACGATCTCGAGGTCGTTGACGCGAAGAAAGAGATAACTCTCTGGAAAACCTATGAGGCATTGTACAACGCTTGTCTGCAAATGTCCAGCTCGGTAGTACCGAACAGCATTTTCAACTACATAAGCTGAGTACAGATAATATTATTACACAGGAGGTGTTTTAATTGATTCCGAATTTGCTTCAGATAACGACGATCCCGATAAAAATAGAGATCAAGGTGACAAACGCGAAGTTTGAGCATTCCGAGGATTATACCCAGCCAAAGGTAAATATCAAGACAACAAACGGCGGATATGTTATGCAGGCAGAACCGCTCAAGCTGAATATTGATACTTATCAGGCGAGAAAAAGTCTGGGCTACGGAAATATGACCGATGGGGATATGCTCGCGCAGAAAGCACAGGATGGCTTTACAATAGCGTTTCAGGGTACTGCAAAGGTGGCAGCCGAGGGAGATCAGCTCGCACGGGGAGCATCGCCGTCCGAGATCGCACTCAATAACGCGAGAGCGGGGGCTACAGTTCAGACGATTATGGAGTTTCTGCCTAAAGAGGGAGCGGACATCACGTTTGACGCGGGTACGCTGAACATCGAGTATCAGATGGGCGAACAGGATATTGATTGGGATATTCATCCCGATTCGCCGCTTGAGTTCATTCCCGGCAGTGTGGAGTTTATAGTCCGCGACAGACCGCGCGTTGAGATCGAGTATGTGGGCGATCCTCTCTACGTTCCGCCAAGCGCGAACCCGAATTATGAACCGCCTATACTTGATATTAAAGGTTGAATGATATGAAAATAGTAACAAGAGATTTCGGCGAGGTCGAAATAAATGAAAATACGATAATCAGCATTCCGAACGGGATACTCGGGTTTGAGGACACAAAGCGCTATACGCTGCTTTGTCCGCTCGGAGAGGACACCTTTCCGATGTGGCTGCAATCGGTGGACGGCACGGAGCCTTGTTTTGTGGTTTACGATCCCATGCAGATATACCCCGATTACCGTTTTGAGATAACCGACGAGGAGCAGGCTCTTCTGAAAATCGACGAGGACACGCCATACCGTTGTCTTACGGTGGCGATCGTTCCCGATGATTACAGAAAAACCACCATAAACCTGCGCTGTCCGATAGTCGTCAACACGCGCGATAACCTTGCGGCACAGGTGATCCTCGAGGATTACGACTTTAAGTGCCCCGTTTATTCCGAGGCGGACGCCTCCGCTAAGGAGGTCTGAATATGCTGGTAGTAACACGAAAGACCGACGAGAGTATTTCGATCGACGATAAGATCGAGATCACGGTGCTTGATATATCCAAGGACAAAGTAAAGATTGGGATAAACGCCCCGAAAGAGGTCAAGATTTTCCGAAGCGAGCTTAAAACGCTGAAACAGACGAACGAGCAGTCGGCTCATGCGTCGGGTGCGGCTATAGAGCAGCTTCTAAATTCACATAAACAGGAGGAGAAGTAATTATGTCAAGTAGTACAATGCGTCTGAGCGGAATTAACTCGGGATTTGATACCGAGGCTATGATCCAACAGATGATGTCCGCGTATCAGACGAAGATCGACACCCAGAATAAAAAACTCCAGAAGCTCCAGTGGCAGCAGGAGCAGTACCGCGATGTAACATCCAAGCTCACAAGTTTTAAGAGCAAGTATTTTGACATACTGAAGCGCGACACTTATCTTATGAGCCCGTCGTCGTTCAGCAAATTCAAGTCGACTATTACGACCAAGTCGGGCAAGGAAAGCGGTCTTAAGGTAAGCACCGATTCCAAGTCGAGCGTCGGCTCTCACAAGATAAAGGTCGACAGCCTTGCTACCGCTGCGGTAACAAAGGGCGGACAGGTCGCTCCGCAGAACTTTAAGCTCGACGTTGACAAGGCTATGGCGGATTCGTCCGTTGACGAAAACGGCAAGTACAACTTCTCGTTGGACGTTAAGGTCGGCAGCGTCGCAAAGACTGTCGAGTTTTCGGGAGCGGATAAGGACGAACTCCTCGCAAGCCTTAACGCCGAGCTTGAGGACGCGTTCGGCGTTACCTCCGGTGGATCGTCGTTTATTTCGGCGTCGCTCAACAACGGCGAATTTTCGTTCAAAACCTCCGGCAACGCTACCGCTACCGTAACCGAGAGAACGGGCAACTTCGGCATGGGCAAGCCCGCCGAAAGAGTCGCTATCGACCCCGCGGCGGCTCTTACCGGCACCAGTTCTATCTCCGTTACTATCCCTAACTACTATACAGGAGACGCCGTTACAAAGAACATTGGGTTTCAGACGGTTTCCAATACCTATTTTGATGCGCGTACGACCGATCAAAATATAAATGCGGCGTTCATCAACCTTAAAAAGCATGCGTACGCCAACAAGTACGGCGTAAATGTAGATACCGTTACCGAGGAAACGATGAATGAAAATAACTTCATCTACTCCAGTGCGGACGCGGCTTATGATTTAAACAGTCAAACGCTTACCTCAGCGCTCAACAGCGCGTTCGGGCTTGAGCAAGGCGTTTCGTTCACTATCGACGGTTCGTCTATGACGGCTAAGTACATGATGGACGGCTCGGCGGTAGAGTTTACAATGACCTCCACCTGTGACGCAACGTTCGGTCTGAAGAAAGGCTCGTCCACAAGTTACATTGATGAGAGCACCAAGCTCGCCGATATGGGAATTGCGACAAACGCTAATTCTGACGATGGCGATTTCTACACCATGAACATCAACGGCACGGAGATCAAGGTCGGCGCGAAAGCTACTGTTTCCGATCTGATGAAGGCCGTAAACAATAGCGGCGCGGGCGTTACCATGACGTATTCCAAGCTCGAGGGTTCGTTTACTCTCACGGCAAACGACAAGGGCAACGGCGGCGATATCGACATTGAGGAAAGCGATGTTCTCGCACAGGCTTTGGGTCTCACCGCAGGCGCGGGCGGAAATCACACGGCGGGTACGAACGCGGTCATTACGATCGACGGAGTACAGGTCGAGCACAACGACAACGTTTACGAGCTTGACGGCGTTAAGTTCGACTTCTCCGAGGTTGATCCCGCGGATAACGAGACGATCTCTGTAAACGTTGAAAAAGACTACGATAACATAAAGCAGACGATAAAGGATTTTGTTAAGGACTACAACCAGATGCTCGATGATATAAACGGCTATGTTTATACCGCGCGTCCGAAGGATAAGAACAAGAACTACTACGATCCGCTTACCGACGAGGAAAAAGAGGCGATGTCCGAAAAGGAGATCGAGAAGTGGGAGGAACAGGCGCAGAAGGGTCTGCTCTATCACGACAGCACCGTTATGAGCGTTATGTCGAAGATCAGAACCGCGATGTACAGTGCGGTCGAACTTGAGGACGGCAAAAAGTTCGGTCTGTTCAGTATGGGCATAAAGACCTCCTCTACCTACTCTGACCGCGGCAAGCTGGAGATAGACGAGGATAAGCTCGACAAGGCGTTCGAGGAAAATCCCGACGCTATCATAAAGCTGTTCACAGATTCCGAAAACGGTGTTATGGCGAAGGTAAATAACGCTATCAACGATGCTGTAAAGGATACCGGTACGGTCAAGGGTTCGCTTGTCCGCAAGGCGGGTCTGGCAACGGGTACTTCCGCAAAGGACAACACTATTTTCAAGGAAATGGAGCGCATCAACAAGCGTATCGAGCAGCTTCAGGACCGTTACGACAAAAAGGAAGAATATTGGTGGACAGTATTCACCAATCTCGAGAAAATGCAGGCGCAGTTCCAGTCGCAGCAGAGTTACATTTCTCAGTTTACGGCAAACGGCGGATTTCTGTCTTGATAATTCCTTGAAATGAAGGGTGATTAACATGGTTAATCCTTATGCACAATACAAAAAACAGTCGGTCGAGACGATGACTCCGGTCGAGGTCGTGATCAAGCTGTACAGCGAGATCGAAAAGCAGTGCGCTATCGGCATGGACTTTGT
Organism: uncultured Oscillospiraceae bacterium; assembly: GCA_910579125.1. GTDB lineage: Bacteria > Bacillota > Clostridia > Oscillospirales > Ruminococcaceae > CAG-115. Next base: position 10,635 of record CAJTTH010000005.1, read on the forward strand.
GGAGAAGAAAAACTACGCGAAGTCCAACGAGGCGTTCATCAAAGCGGAGGACTGCATAGACGCGCTCCGCGAGACGTTGGATATGTCAATACCGATCTCGAAAAATCTTGACGATCTGTACATCTTCTTCTACAAGACGATCGTTAAGGCGAATACAAGCAAAGACCTTACCGACTTGAAAAAGGTTGTTCCTATGATCTCCGAGCTTCGCGATGCATGGACGCAGATAAGCCAGATGACGAGGGAAGAAATAGAGACGCAGGACAAGGCAAATAAGAAAAAGTAAAAATAGACTGCAATTCAGGGAAAGAGGGGAAATAATGGAAGAGCTTTTGGGATGTGCAAGAATAAATGAGATAATGGCTCGGATGTTGTCAACGCTTCAGGACTACGAAAAAGAAACGGATAATATGGTAAATGCCGAGATCGAGGTACTTCAGGAAGCTCTTATCGCCAGAAACGAGCTTATTGATACCCTCGAGGATCTTAAGGAAGAGCTGCAGTCGGTCATTGAGTGCGAGGCTCCCGAGGAGCAGACGCTGCTGAAAGCGCTGATCAACGGCAGCTTTGTGAACGTTGAGCTTGACGAGCAGCACAAGCGGCTTCAGATGATACAGCGGAGCATTACCGCGACAAAGCAGCGCATTGTTGACAAAGACAAGGTGATATCGGGGCAGTTCAAGGAACGCCGCACCGATTCCCGCCGCGAGCTTGAGCAGCTGAAGCAGACCAAGCAGAAGATCGGCTATTACAACAGCGCGGTCGTTGGAAGAGCGACGGGACAGTCGCTGAATAAGAACCTATAATTGAAAGCCGCCGGGCGTTTACGCAAGGCGGCTTTTTGGTTTGTATAGCGGGGGCAGTTTAATGAAGTGCAGTCTTTGTCCGCGCAAATGCGGAGTTGACCGAATGGTCTCGCGGGGGTATTGCGGTATGGGCGCGGAGATTACCGCAGCAAAGGCTATGCTGCATTATTGGGAGGAGCCGTGCATTTCGGGTGAACACGGCAGCGGAGCGGTGTTTTTCTCGGGGTGTGTGCTGAAATGCGCGTACTGCCAGAATTACGGTATAAGCACGGAGCATAAAGGCAAAGTTATAACCGTGGAGCGCCTTTCGGAGATATTTCTCGAATTGGAGCGTCAGGGCGCGCAGAACATCAATCTCGTAAATCCCACGCACTTTGTTCCCGAGGTGATACGCGCAGTCAGGATTGCAAGACGCGGCGGACTGTCGGTGCCGATAGTGTACAACTCGGGCGGTTACGAGCGCGTACAAACGTTAAGGGCGCTTGAGGGGATAGTCGACGTTTATCTGCCCGACATAAAGTATTTTGATGATGAATTGGCAAAAGCGCTCTCCGACGCACCGTATTATTTTAATACGGCAATGAGCGCCGTCGCAGAAATGGTAAGGCAAACGGGAAAACCCGAGTTCACCGACAACGACGAGAGCAAGCCGCTCAAACGCGGAACTGTCGTCCGTCATCTGGTATTGCCGGGGCAGTACAAGGATTCGGTCGAGATCGTAAGGCGGCTCGGTGAGCGGTTCGGCGGGGATATTCTGTTCAGTCTGATGAGCCAGTACACGCCGTTCGGGCGCGTAAAGACCGATCCGAAGTTCGGGAAATTCAACCGTCGGATCACGACGTTTGAGTACAGGAAAGCGCTGGACGCGGTGTACGCGGCGGGGCTGTCGGGGTATATGCAGGAGAAGTCGTCGGCGCGGGAGGAATACACCCCCGAATTCGATTTTTCGGGATTGTAAGTGAATAGTAGTGAAACAAAGGAGGAAATATGAGCGGCGAAGAAGAAGTAGTTTTGGACGGCTGGAACGCGATAACGGAGGCGTTTCAAAAGGTTTATACGGGGCAGGACGAGCCCAAGCATTTCGGGGTGCTGATACCGTGGCGGCTCGGCGGAAACGATCCGCTTGACGGGATTGGCGTTTACGACAGCGGCGATTGTTGGCATTTCGTGACCTACGGGCTGACGGAGCTCTATGAAAAGGAGAGCGAGAACACCGAATACAGCGGCTACGGAATGGAATTTACGCTGCGGCTGAAAAAGGGCTGCTACGAGGACGAGGAAGCCGAGCTGCGGTGTATATGCGGAATATTCCAGTCAATAGCGCGGCTTACGTTTGAGCACGGCGAGCTGTTCAACGTTTGGGAATACATATACACGGGTCAGCAAACGGGAATGGACACGCGGCAGCTTTCAAAGCTCACGGGATTTTTCACGATCCCCGACACGAAAATACCGACCATACAAACACCGAACGGCAAGGTTGAATTTGTGGAGTTTGTCGGAGCGACCGACGCGGAGCTTCTCAAGCTCAAAAACAAGGAGATGACCGTGAAAGAGCTGTACAAGCAGCTCGGCACGGATATCACCGATTACGGACGCGCGAGTTTATATTGAAATAAAAGCCTCCCTCGGGAGGCTTTTGTTGTTATGATACTTTAATGCGCCCTTTAACCAAGTTGATGATAAAAACTATCGCCGAGCTCAACACCAGATTTATCGCAAGCTCCACAAGGAAATTCAGACCGACCATTCCGAGCAGCAGATAGCCGAATACGTTGTCGTAGCCCAGCCCCGCGCCCCATTCTTTGCAGGCGTCCAGAAAGAACACCACGCAGCCCAGCAGGAACACTGCCGTATTCACGACGGGAGTGACAATTCCCGAAACGACAACGGCGGGCAGCTTGCCTCTCTTTTCGATGAGCCTATACACCACGCCGCCGACCGCTCCCGAAACAGAGCCTTTAAGCAGCACAGTGAGGATAGTTCCGGGAACGTTTATCGTCATAAACAGCGCTGCGTCTCCCGTAAGCAGCACAGTCAGCCCGAATACGAAGCCCAGCCACGCACCCGCTTTCCACCCGTACAGCGCTGCGCCTATAATTATCGGCGCAAGACAAAGCGTAATGCTGAACGGTCCGAATTTTATCTGCGACGCGACTATCTGAAGCACGACTATGACCGCCGTAAGCATTCCCATTCCGACGATAGTCTGCGTTTTGTTTGAGTTCCGTCTCACTCGGTTGTTTGTCTCCATAGTTTCTCCCTTTTCTGTTTATCTGTTTTTCTTGTATATCTCCAGCAAGCCCTCTAAAATAAGGTACTCGTCAAGCGCAAAGTCGGTCTTGCAGAGCGGCTTTATCGCGGACGAAAAACCGCCCGTTGCGATAACGGTACACTTTTCGCCGATCTCGCGTTCAAAGCTCTCGATCATTCCGTCCAGCATAAACGCCGTTCCGTTGAGCAGCCCCGAGCGCATACAGTCAATGGTGTTCGTGCCGATGACCTTTTTGATAGGCTCGCCCGTTACTCCGATAAGCGGCAGCGCCGCTGTTTTCGCTGCGAGCGCCTCCGCTGATATCTTCACTCCCGGAGCGATAATTCCGCCGATGAACGCGCCCGTTTTATCCACGGCGAGAATTTTAGTTGCCGTTCCGAGGTCGATAACGATCGCGGGCAGCGGATAACGCTCCTTAGCGCCCACCGCGACCGCCGCCATATCCGCGCCGAGCGAGGCGGGTTCGTCTATTTTTATGTTAAGCCCCGTCTTTATCCCGGGACCTACCGTCATTACCTTGCAGCCGCATATCTTCTCCACAGCCGCGCGGAGCTGCCCCGTAACGGGCGGCACTACCGACGACAAGATCGCACCGTCAACGGCAGAGGGAGCAATATCGTACAGCCGCAGGATATCCGCAAGCTCAATCGCATACTGGTCCTCCATTCGCGCCCTGTCTGTGGAAATGCGCGACTCAAAAACAAGCCCGCCGTTTTCGTCAAAACCGCCGAACTGCGTATTCGTATTGCCCACGTCAACAGTAAGTATCATTGTTGTGTCCTCCCGCTTTTGTTTCTTATTTTATTATACCACATTTTCATGGGAAAATCAACCTGATATTTCCGGCGAAAACCATGTTATATTGTGCTTTCTGTCCCTGAGCGTTACCTTAACGCCCTCGAGACCCGACAGCTCGCGCACCGCTGTTTCCGTGTCTTCGCATTTAATGCTGTTTATTTCCAGCGAATGCAGACCGTCAAAATTCGCAAACAGTTCTCCTGTATTATCGGGAATATCCACATCAAATCCCCAATAACCGCCGACGTCTATATTTTCAAACTCGCGGCAGTATTGTACAGCCTCGGCAAAGGATATCCGCTCGTTTATCCCGAGCACTATTCTGCTTTGCTTGGGATATATGCGTATATTCCATTCCGACCAATGCTCTATGTAAATTTCGATATCGACTGCGGGGTGTGAGAGATATTGATTTTGGGCGATAAGCCCGTTTACCTCTTCGGTTATTTCGGGGATCGCCGCGATAACGTCCGAAAAGTCCTCCTCCGTCTCCATTGTCGAACTGATCGTCGTCCGACCCTCCTCGTCCCATATGTTGCCGGACGCTCCGAGCATACGCATTTTTTCGGGAAATCTCCGCGCCGACGGAGTTACTCGGCTGTGGACGATATCCTTTATTTTGTACAGGGTCGCGGAATCCTCGTCGGCAAGCACTCTCGGGAGCAGAAAAAACGCGGCGGTAAGCATTGCGAACTTTACGATAACAGCCGCCGTTATTATCATCGCGCGTTTCAGCTTAACGTTCATGACCTTCTCCTTTCCGACGTTTCGAGAAAGCGGTTGACTGCCGCAAGCGCTATTATAACAATCAACGCCGCAACAACCATGCCCTCAATGCCAAACAGGATAAAAAGTGCCGCCCTTTCCTCAGCGGGCGCTCTGCCGGGGAAAGTGATAAGCAGACTGCCGCCGTCGGCGCGGAGCGCGTAACGTCTGCCGCCGTTATAGCTCCATTCCGCTGTTTCGGTAACGCCGAGGATGTTTCCGTTTTTGTCAACATAGGCGGCTTTTAACGCGCCGTATTTTTCCCGCAGCGCGAAGAAGTTTGTTCCGCCCGCAAGCTCGGCGCTGCCGTTTTGGCTGAACGTGATCTCGCAGCCGTCCTCGGAAAGGCGCACATAGTCGTCGGAGCCGTCGTCCGCTTTTACGAGCAGACCGATATGTACGGTATTTTCGGGAAGATTTTTTAAATTCAGGTCGGTCACGCTCGGGTCGGTGTGAAACATTCCCGTATCCCATACCGCAACCGCAATGATATACCATATCGCGGGAAAGAAAAACAAAATGTCAATAAGTCCGACAATTATTATTGTGTACGGCAGTTTCTTCATAACGCGCTCCTTTATTCTTTTTCCATATTATAACATATTAAGGTATAAAATGCGATAACAAAATGGTTACAAATAGTTACAATTTTATTACAGTTTAAGATTTTACGCTGCTCTCGGCGTTATTTTTTTTCATCTCTCGGGTGCGAGAGTAAACCCGTGCGGCAACACATAAAATTTAAAGAAACAAAACCACAGAGAACAACAAAATTTAATATACAGAGCACACAACGTCCTATTCCCCGTTATTTCGACAATATCACCAACCTATTCCCCAAACCGCAGCAAAACTCAATAAAAAAAGTCCGTTTTCGCTTGCGAATATCGACCGAAAATTCACGTCATCTATGTTAAAATATGATTACGGGCAAGCTCCGCTCACCGCGCCCGAACGTTTTTTCGGGAAAGCGCCGGGTAAGGACTGTGAAGCCGCGCCTGCCGTAACGCGGAAAATCGCGGTTGTACCACGCGGTTTTCCGCGCTGCGCTTTAAAAAATCAAGGAGGAAATAAAATGCTGAAGATATATAATGACGGAAAACGCATTACCGCCGCGCTTTCGGGCGATATAGACCACCATGCCGCACGGGAGTTCAGAACGGCGCTCGACGAGATTATTGCCCGCTCGCGACCGGAGCTGTTAATTCTCGATATGGAAAACGTCGGCTTTATGGACAGCTCGGGAATAGGACTGATTCTCGGTCGGCTGAAGTCGGTGCGAGCGGCGGGCGGGGAGATACTTATTAAAAACGCAAGCCCCGGGATAGCCGCCGTTATAAAGCTCTCGGGGTTGAGCACGCTGATCGTTGAACCGAAAAAACAAGAGGCAAGGCTGTAAAGGAGTAAATTATGAAGAAAATTCCCATAAACGAATGTAAGGTGCAGTTTCCCGCGCTGTCAAGAAACGAGGGGCTGTCGCGTTCAGCGGCAGCGGCGTTTGCGCTTCAGTGCGACCCGACGGTCGAGGAGACCGCCGCGATAAAGACCGCCGTTTCCGAGGCGGTAACAAACGCGATAGTTCACGGGTACCGCGACACAAACGGCATTGTCGAGCTGCTTATGCGGCTGTATTCCGACAACACGATATACATACAGATAAAGGACAAGGGCGCGGGTATCGCGGACATAAAACTCGCAATGGAGCCTATGTACACCACCGCGCCCGCCGATGAGGAACGCTCGGGACTGGGGTTTACGGTAATGGAGAGTTTTATGGATAAGGTGCGCGTGCGCTCTGCCGAGGGCAAGGGCACGGTCGTTACTATGGAAAAAAAGCTGTCGGGGAAAAAGAATGACGCGTGACGAATTTATTAACTCAAATCTTCCGCTGGTGCACTCGCTCGCCAACCGTTTCCGAGGGCGCGGCATTGAGTACGAGGAACTTTTCTCGGCGGGAAGTCTGGGGCTTGTCAAGGCGTATGACAATTTCGACGAAACACGCGGCCTGTGCTTTTCAACGTATGCCGTACCGGTCATTCTCGGCGAAATAAGACGCCTGTTCCGCGACGGCGGCGCGGTAAAAATGAGCCGTTCGCTAAAGGAGCTGTCTATGAAAGCCGCGCGCGCCCGCGACGAGTTATCCAAAAACGGCGCAGAGCCGACTATCGGCGATATTGCGGAATATCTCGGCGTATCCCCCGAGGACGCGGCGGAGGCTGTCGCGGCGGGTTTGCCGCCTATCTCGCTCACCTCGGCGGAAGACGGCGGCGAATACGACCTGCCCGACGGCAGCAGCGAAAATTCCCTTATAGATAAGCTGGCTCTGCGGCAGTGCCTTAACGGGCTTTCCGAGGAGGACAGGCGGCTGATACTCCTGCGGTATTTTCGGGGAATGACGCAGTCGCAGACCGCGCAGGCAATGGGTATGACGCAGGTGCAGGTGTCGCGGCGCGAAAGGAAAATTCTGGACGGACTGAGGGCGCTGCTGATATAACGAATACCGCATAAGGACAGCCCTTGTGCGGTTTTTTGCGTAAAAATGCAAAAAGTATTGACAATTTGTTGCTGGGGATATGCTATGATTAAACTGCGACACAACTGAATAATTGCCCATAAATAAGTATACACTTTGCCAATCAGGTAAAAGTGCATGCTCTCTTTCGTATAACTTTATCTATGGGGAACGAGTTGTGTCGCGGCAATCGGAGCTTTGCATTTTTAAGTGCGCGGCTTTTTAATTTAAAGGAGAAGGCAACAAAGGACTCACACGCGTAATAATACCGAACAGTGTGAAAGAAATAAACAAGTGAGTGTTTTGTAATTGCAAGAGGCTCACAAATGTTACTATTCCGGACTACGTGACATCTATATTGCTGCATTTATGAACTGTGAAAAAATCAAAGCCACCTACAAAGGCAATACCTACGACTACGAGCACATAAACGACCTTTACAAAATAATCAACGGCAAATAAGTACAATGAATTATGCTCTTTAAAGAGAAAAGAAAATGCGACACACAAAGACAAAAGCGGTGGTGCTCCTGATCACGGCAAGCGCGGCTGCGGTCATCATCGCAAAGAAGAAAAAGTAATTTCTCCATAAATTTCGGCGCGTTCCCAATGGGCGCGCCGATTTTTTGTTCGCGCTCAAATGACCGAAAAGTACATCAATATGCGGTTTTTGTGCCTGTTTTAAGAAAAGTGTTGTATGATTTGTAAAAAAATTCAAAAAAATTCAAAAAACATCTAGCAATTTTTTCCGCAATCTGTTATAATAGAAGTTAGACAGTGACTGCGGACTTCGCAGCCGTCAAAGGGCGCTTTTTGAACCGTGCACGGTTTGGGGCGCTAATTAAAAATCAGGAGGAATATTCCAATGGCAAAAAAGTATTGTTATCTGTTTTCCGAGGGTAATGCAAATATGCGTGAGCTTCTCGGCGGCAAGGGCGCGAACCTCGCGGAAATGACCAACATCGGTATGCCCGTACCTCAGGGCTTCACCATTACCACCGAGGCTTGCACGCAGTATTACGAGGACGGCAAGCAGATCAACGACGAGATCATGGCTGAGATCAACGAGTATATCGTTAAAATGGAGGGTATCACCGGCAAGAAGTTCGGCGACAGCGAAAACCCGCTGCTCGTTTCCGTTCGTTCGGGCGCGCGCGCTTCCATGCCCGGTATGATGGACACGATCCTCAACCTCGGTCTTAACGAGACGGTTGTAGAGGTTATGGCTAAGCAGTCCGGCAATCCCCGTTGGGCTTACGACTGCTACAGAAGATTTATCCAGATGTACTCCGACGTTGTTATGGAGGTCGGCAAGAAGTACTTCGAGCAGCTTATCGACGAAATGAAAGAAAAGCGCAGCGTAAAGCAGGATATCGAGCTTACCGCCGAGGATCTTAAGGAGCTTGCGGAGCAGTTCAAGGCTGAATATAAGTCCAAGATCGGCGAGGACTTCCCGTCCGACCCCAAGCAGCAGCTTATGGGCGCTATCAAAGCAGTATTTCGTTCATGGGATAATCCCAGAGCGAACGTTTACCGCCGCGACAACGATATTCCGTACAGCTGGGGTACTGCCGTAAACGTACAGTCCATGGCGTTCGGCAATATGGGTGACGACTGCGGCACGGGCGTTGCGTTCACGCGCGATCCCGCTACGGGCGCAAAGGGTCTGTTTGGCGAGTTTTTGACCAACGCGCAGGGCGAGGACGTTGTTGCGGGCGTTCGTACTCCTATGCACATCAACGAGATGGAGCAGAAGTTCCCCGAGGCGTTCGCGCAGTTCAAGGACGTTTGCGCAAAGCTCGAGGAGCACTATCGCGATATGCAGGATATGGAGTTCACCGTTGAGCACGGCAAGCTCTATATGCTCCAGACCAGAAACGGCAAGAGAACCGCACAGGCAGCGCTGAAAATCGCGTGCGACCTCGTTGACGAGGGTATGCGCACCGAGGAAGAGGCTGTCGCGATGATCGACCCGCGTAACCTTGACACCTTGCTCCACCCGCAGTTCGACGCGGCAGCTCTTAAGGCTGCTTCTCCCGTCGGCAAGGGCTTGGGCGCTTCTCCCGGAGCTGCCTGCGGTAAGATCGTATTCACCGCCGAGGACGCTGTTGAGTGGAAGTCGCGCGGCGAAAAGGTTGTTCTGGTACGTCTTGAGACCTCTCCCGAGGACATTACGGGTATGAAGGCTGCACAGGGTATTCTGACCGTTCGCGGCGGTATGACCTCTCACGCTGCCGTTGTAGCGCGCGGAATGGGCACTTGCTGCGTATCGGGTTGCGGCGACATCGCAATGGACGAGGAGAACAAGAAGTTCACTCTCGCGGGCAAGACCTACACCGAGGGCGACCCGATCTCTATCGACGGCTCTACGGGTAACATCTACGACGGCATTATCCCGACCGTTGACGCGACTATCGCGGGCGAGTTCGGCAGAATTATGGCTTGGGCTGACAAGTACAGAGTGCTCAAGGTTCGCACAAACGCTGATACTCCCGCCGACGCGAAGAAGGCTCGTGAGTTGGGCGCTGAGGGTATCGGTCTGTGCCGTACCGAGCATATGTTCTTCGCGGAGGACAGAATTGCGGCATTCCGCGAGATGATCTGCGCGGATACTCTCGAGGAGCGCGAAAAGGCGCTCGACAAGATACTCCCGTATCAGCAGAGCGACTTTGAACAGCTCTACGAGACGCTTGAGGGTTGCCCCGTAACCATTCGTTTCCTTGACCCGCCTCTTCACGAGTTCGTTCCCACCGAGGAGGCTGACATCAAGAAGTTGGCTGACGCACAGGGCAAGACAGTTGAGCAGATCAAGACGATCATCGCGAGCCTGCACGAGTTCAACCCGATGATGGGTCACAGAGGCTGCCGTCTTGCGGTAACCTACCCCGAGATCGCAAAAATGCAGACCAGAGCGGTTATCCGCGCTGCTATCAACGTTCAGAAAAAGCACGCAGACTGGAGCATCGTTCCCGAGATCATGATCCCGCTTATCGGCGACATCAAGGAGCTTAAGTACGTTAAGAACGTAGTAGTAGCTACCGCCGACGAGGAGATCAAGGCTGCGGGCAGCAATATGAAGTACGAGGTCGGCACAATGATCGAAATTCCGCGTGCTGCTCTTACCGCTGACGAGATCGCTAAGGAGGCTGAGTTCTTCTGCTTCGGTACGAACGACCTCACCCAGATGACCTACGGCTTCTCGCGCGACGACGCGGGCAAGTTCCTGAATGCTTACTATGACGCAAAGATCTTCGAGAACGATCCGTTTGCAAAGCTCGACCAGACAGGCGTCGGCAAGCTGATGGAAATGGCTATCACGCTCGGCAAAAAGACCAGACCCGATATGCACGTCGGCATTTGCGGCGAGCACGGCGGCGATCCTTCGTCCGTTGAGTTCTGCCACAAGATCGGTCTGACTTATGTTTCCTGCTCGCCGTTCCGTGTTCCGATCGCAAGACTGGCGGCGGCACAGGCGGCTATTGCAGACAAGAAGTAATTCGACAACGCGCAAATTAAAACAAGGCTGCACGGTTTAATCGTGCAGCCTTTTATTATAATTTTGCGTTCCTGAATTGTTTACATCTCGCGCTCCCAGCCACGCAAGGTCTTCACGTTTGATTTTTCGGCAAGTTCCTCAAGCAAGGCAATCTCCTCTTTATCGAGAATTATCTTTGCGGTCCGCGCAGCCTCCTCGGCTTGACCTACCTTTGTAACGCCGATTATCGGCAGCGTTCCCTTGGCGATCGCCCATGCCGCCGCGATCTGCGCGGGCGCGGCGGAGTGCCGCTCGCCGATACGGCGCATTTCCCCGATAAGCGTCTCCAACTCGGGAAGAATGCCGTTGTAGGATTTCGCGCGCGAGCTGCCCTCGGGGAACGGGTGAGCGCGGTCGTATTTCCCCGTAAGCGCGCCTTGCTCCAGCACCATATATGAGTAGAACGTAATGCCGTTTGCCGCGCAGTAATCAAGTATTCCCGCGCGCTCCGACGAACGGTGCAGCAGGCTGTAATGGTTCTGCACCGCCGAGAGCTTCAGTCCCTCCGCGCCGAGAATTTCCCCGACTCGCTTTATCTCAGCGAGGTTGTGGTTTGACACGCCGACAGATTTTATCAGCCCTTCCTTTGCGAGCGGTATCAGCTCGGGAGTCCGGCGCTCTATGTCGGTGGGATTGTGTATCCAATAAACGTCAATAAAATCGGTGTTCAGGCGTTTAAGGCTGCCCTCCAGCATTTCGCGCACGGCGTTCGGGGAATTACCCGCGATCTGCGGCGTGAATTTGGTGGAAATGACCACATCATCGCGGTTCACGTTCTTGATAAATTCGCCGAGTATCGTCTCGGAGCTGCCCATACCGTATACGGGTGCGGTGTCCCAGATATTCAGTCCGCACTCGATTGCCTTATCAAACACGGGTTTTAAGTCCTCGGCGGTGAGATAATTCCCGAAAACCTTGTCGCCGCCCGTATCTCCAACGCCCCACGACCACGCGCCAAGGGCGATCTCAGACTTGACCATAAAAACCTCCGTTAAATTTCTCCCCCGCCGAATATGGGGGAGAAGAAATTAAAGTTCAAATTTTCCTTTTGCGAAATCAAATGTCGCGAAATAGTCCTCGGGGGTCTCGGCGCGGCGAATGAGCTTAACGCTGTTGTCCTCGCGCAGCAGCAGCTCGGCGCTTTTCAACTTGCCGTTGTAGTTGTAGCCCATTGAGAAACCGTGCGCCCCTGTGTCGTGAATTGCGATATAGTCGCCGAGGTCGATTTTCGGGAGCATACGGTCAACCGCGAATTTGTCGCAGTTCTCGCAAAGTCCGCCCGTCACGTCGTACTTATGATCGCACGGAGCGTTCTCCTTGCCGAGCACGGTAATGTGATGATAAGCGCCGTAGATCGCGGGGCGCATTAAATTCGCAGCGCACGCGTCCAACCCGATATACTCCTTGTAGATGTGTTTTTCGCGGATAGCCGTCGCGATGAGCATACCGTAAGGCGCGAGCATAAACCGTCCGAGCTCGGTGAACAGAGCGACATTGCCCATTCCCGCGGGAACGAGAATTTCCTCGTAAGCTTCGCGGACCTTTTCGCCGATGACCGCGATGTCGTTCGCGGGCTGATCGGGTTTATACGGAATACCGACGCCGCCGCTGAGGTTTATGAACGATAACTCCACGCCCGCCTTTTCCTTGATCTCCACAGCCGCCTTGAACATTATCCGCGCAAGAGTGGGATAATAGTCGTTGGTGAGCGTGTTTGAGGCGAGGAACGCGTGCATTCCGAAACGCTTTGCGCCCTTTGCTTTCAGTATCTTGTAGCCCTCGATTATCTGCTCGTGAGTAAAGCCGTACTTCGCGTCGCGCGGCGTGTCCATAACGTTCGGTGAGCCGTCGGTCTTGAACTCTCCGCCGGGATTGTAACGGCAGCAGATAGTCTCGGGAATGCCCGTAAGCTCGTCGAGAACGTCAATATGCGTAAAGTCATCGAGATTGATTATCGCGCCAAGCTCGAACGCCTTTTTAAAGTCCTCGTCCGGAGTGGCATTGGAGCTGAACATTATATCATGCCCCTTAGCGCCCACCTCATCGGACAGCAGCAGCTCGGTGTAGCTCGAGCAGTCGAAGCCGCAGCCCTCGCTCTGCAATACCTTCATAATAAACGGGTTGGGGGTTGCCTTTACCGCAAAATACTCGCGGAAGCCCTTGTTCCACGAAAACGCGGCTTTCAGGGCGCGGGCGTTCTCGCGTATCCCCTTTTCGTCGTAAATGTGAAAGGGCGTGGGATAACTTTTTACTATCTCATCTATTTGTTCCTTTGTGACAAAAGGCTTTTTCTCTGCCATTGTATGTACCTCTCTTTTGTTTATTTCTCTTTACGGAAAACCGAAAACAGCCTCTTGAAAAAGCGCGTAATGGGATTTCCGATTTTCTTTTCGGCTTGTGCGAGCAGATTGTGCGCGTTATCGTTCGGCAATATCCGCATTGACGATTTAAAGCACTCCCTTGCCTTGCGGTAATCGCCCGCCGCCATATAAACTCTACCCAGATCGATGTAGCGGAAATGCACATATTTTTCCCCGCGAAGCTCGGGAGTATCACAAAAATCAATGCAAAACGTCAGACAATCTATCGCGTCCTGTATCAGCTCGGGTGTGGAATATTCCTCGTCCTCGACTATTTCCTCGAGCGTGGTATAGTATTCCCAGCGAAGATCGTATGACTCGGGGTCAAGCTCTATCGACTTGCGGTAATACGGTATGCCGTTGTCGAGATCGTTCCCGAACACCACGACCATACAGCCCGCATGGGAGCAAAGCTTTGCAAGCGCCTTGCGTTCCTCGCCGTCGGGAGAGGGGCATTGTCCGAGGATCTTCTCCACGTCGGAGATAAACTCTTTTGTCTCGGCTTCGGTCTCAAGCTTGCACCTGTTAAATTTCTTGTAAAACGCGTCTATTTGAGCGTTCAATTCCTCAATGTTTATTTTGTTCAGCCTCTTTCTCTTTGATCATAGTTACCGCGAATGCCGCCGCGATACACACGCAGTCGAGCGCAAGCCCTCCCGAGAGCAGAAAAGCCGAGCATATCATCACAACCGCAATGCCGATACGCAGCACCCATGCCCTCCGACCGCCGCCCCTCGCGAACCACGCGAAAAACGCGAACAGCGGAGTAAACAGCGCAAAAACGCTCCAGCCCGTTACGAAGCTGCGCGAATAGTACAGCTCCCCGAGCACGGCGGTAAGATAGTACGCGGCTATCATTGCCGCGCAGAACAGCAGCACATACGCCGCCGAGCGGAACGGACTTTTCGTGAACGCGCAGATCGACGTGCAAATAAATATCCAGACGCACATTCCCGAGGTCAGGTTGCCGAGCACCTCAGAGCTTATATCCCAATATTTTGACAGCGCGCCCGCAGCAGCGCCCAGCAATGCGAACATTACGCAGAACAACAATGTCTTCCAAACGGGGCTTGGGTGCTTTGTCCTTGTTTTAAAGGTCATACGTTCATATATTTATTGAGGAATTCGATCGACAATCCTATCCAGCGGCGGCAGTTGTCGAGGTAGAACGCCTCGTTCCAGCCCGTTGCCTTGTCGCAGGTGGACAAGCCGTGCGGTCCTTCGTCGAAAATGTGCAGCTCGACGGGTACCTTGTTGGAAATGCACGCTTTCGCCATTACAAGCGAATTGTGCGCGGGAACGCAGTCGTCGTTAGCGGTGTGCCACATAAATATCGGCGGAGTTTTCGGGGTGACGCGGTTTTCAAGCGACAAGCGCGACAGATCGGAGCGGTTCGGCTCTTCCCCGAGAAGTATCTCAAAGCTGCCGACGTGCGGAGCGGTCACGCCGCTGATAACGGGATAACAAAGCACGGCGGCGTTCGGACGGAGCTCCTCGGGCTGGCAGTTCAGTGTTTTCACTACGAGATTGTCATTCCACATCGTCGCGAGACAGCCCGCAAGGTGTCCCCCCGACGAGCAGCCGAGCACGGCGATCTTGTCTGAGTCTATGTGAAATTCCTCCGCGCGCATACGTATTTTGTAAAACGTATACGCCGCGTCAAGAAGCGCCGCGGGGAATTTCGCGTTGACGGAATACGTCACCGTAAACGCTGCGTAGCCCGCCGCCAGATATTGCAGTGCGATAGGCTCGCCCTCGCGGTCGGAGCAGTGGTTGTAGCCGCCGCCAGGGAAGATCACCACGGACGGACGCTTTTCGCAGTACGGCAGCCCTGCGATGTTGTCCGGCAGATACGCCTTTACAAACGCGGTCTTTTCGGGATTTATCGAAAAAGTCTTTACGGTCATAGCTTTAAAACCTCCCGTTGAATTATCCGTCTGAATCGACGGAATTATATTTTAATTATAACATTTTCTTCCTCATAAATCAAGAGGTAAAATAAAAGAAAAAATGCCCGAAACCGCTTTCGGACATTTTTTGCGTTCTGCTTAATCGTCGCTGCCGTTATACACGCGGTCAAGAAAATCATAAAAATTTTCGGCTGTCGGTTCGGCGAGCTTTTCAAGCTGCTCTCTCGGTATTTCCCTGCCCTCGTCCTCAAATTCGTATTGCAGATCGAACAGCTCCTCATGCGGAAACTGTACGATCGGACACCTTTCCTCGTCGGGCATATTCGCGAGGTCGACGCAGCGGATAAAGTAGCCCTCCTTATCCCATGCGAACGGAAGATACCCGTTTGCGGTAAGGTGCGGATTATACGCGTTGTCAAGCCCCTCAAACGGCTCGTCAGGCATATTTCTGCCCAACGCCCCGTCAAAGCAGTGATGACAGACGGTAAAGAACGCCTTTACGCCGTTCGGGAATGCAAATCCGTATTCCTCCTCATATTCCGCGATATCCTTGTCGGAAACGGCGGACGGTATCAGCTTCCAAGTATTCCATTCCTCGCTCGGGTCTGCGCCGTCCGCCAGCATCTCCTCGGGGAGATCGCACATCTGCAAGGCGATAGGCGCTTCTTCGCTCAGCTTCTTGTATATTCGCTCAAAAAAATCCCTCATAAACGCTTTTGCGCCGTTAATATCCATTTTATTCTCCTATAAACGTCAATCCGTACCTCTCGTAGAACGCGGCAATATCGTCCGTGTTCCTCACCAGCTCCGCGCAGATGAGCTTCTTTTCGGCGGCGCTGTAAAAGCCGATCGTTTTCTCGCCCGTGCAGGTGGAGCTCTCCGTTCTGATGTCGCGCTCCGAAAACCCCTCGGGAATGGGCAGCGGCTTTTTTCGTTTCATTGTTACTCGCCCCGTTTCAGTTTTTCCTTAATCTTTTCCCAGCGCTCGCGGCTTTTGCTTCGCGATTCCTTTAGCTCGGCGGGGATACTGCGGAAGCGCATTATATTGTCGGTAATGTTGTCCATCATCACGAAAAATTCCTCTTGGATAACGTTCTCGCGGCGCTGAGACTGCCCGCTCATGCAGCGCTCGATAACCGCGCCGTAGCGGTCGTAGGCGCGCTTTACGGAGGTTTCCCATGATATGTAAACCTCGTTCATGGCGTGCTCGCCGATCTGATGCATTTCGGTGCGGTGTCCGACCGCGAACTCCAGCTTTTTGGCGATGTCGGCGGGATCGGCTGCGGAAAGTATGCCTGTCCGTCCGTCGGTAATTCCCTCGGCGGCGCAGCTCCCCTCAATAAGCAGCGAGCCTACTCCGCAGGCGGCAGCCTCGCGGACTACTATGCCGTTGGTGTCATACTCGGACGGGAATAAAAACAACTCGCCCGCCGTATAGAACACGCGCAGCTCCTCGCGGTCGCTTACCGCACCCGCAAAAATGCACTTGTCCGCAAGCCCCAGCTCGTTTACATAATCCTCCATTTCCCGCCTGTCCATGCCGTCGCCGACGAACATCATACGATAGTCCAGACCCTTTTCGTCGATTATCTTCAGCGCGTCCAGAATAAGTCTGATACCCTTGTACCAGAGCAGTCTGCCCACAAACATAAACAGAATTACGTCCTCGGGTATATCGTAGGCTTGACGGAGAGCCTCAGCATCGCGTCTGTCCGCCCGCCCCTTCGGGAAGTCGACCCCGTTCTCCATTACCACATAGTCGCCCTCGTAGCCGAGACTGCGGAGATTTTCTCCCGCGCCGCGGCTGACCGTCCACACCTCGTCGCAAGCGGAGATGTTGTTAATAACGAACTTTATCGCCTGTTCCGACATCAGCTTATTGGGCAGCGCCCGCCTTATATCTATGTCAAATTTTGTGTGGTAGGTAAGCACTATCGGCACGTTGGTTTTTTCGCGGAGAACTCTCGCCATCATAGTCGAAGCAAACGGGCAGTGGCTGTGGATAATGTCGAATTCCTCCGTCGAAAGCGCGTCGAGCTTCTTACAGGAAAACGGATATCCCGCGCGGTATCCGCAGAGCTTTTCGGTTATCGGCAGACTGCGGTAGCGGAACACCTCAAACGGGTAATTATCCTCTGCGCCGGGGTATTCGGGGGTTACCACCGCCGCCTTGCCCAGCTCATCGGTAATAACGTTTGCGTAATTTATAACCGCGTTCGCCACGCCGTCGATCACGGGCGGGAACGAATCGTTCATCAAACATACGTTAAGCCTTTTGTCCATATCATAACCTCTTCCGGAAAATTATTGCATATAACTTGTATTTTTATTATAGCGTAAAACGTTTACAAAATCAAGGGCGTTTTACGTTTTTTTTGTAAAGATTTAGTAAAGGCCGCACAATTGTGTAATGTCGTAAAAAACCTCCCTTTTAACGGGGAGGTTTTTAAATATTCTGCCGAACCGCTTATTCCTTTACCGAACCCGAAACAAGGTTTGAGTAAATGGACTTTTGCAGCGAAAGGAAAATTATCAGCGTAGGAACGATACAGATGACAATCCCCGCGAAGATGATCTCCCACTGTGCTCCGTACGGACCGATAAAGTTGTACAGCGCCGTTGAAACCGTTTCGTGGTGCGGAATGTAAAGGTTTGCGGTGTAGAAGTCGTTGTAAATTCCGACGAACTTGATAACAAGCACCGTTGCTATCGCGGGGCGCAGCATCGGAAGAATTATGCGCCAATATACTCCGGGATAGGAGCAGCCCTCAAGAAACGCGCTCTCGTCAAGCGATACCGATATGTTGTCGAGAAACTGCATAAAAATCTGGATAGATACGATGTCCGTGCCGATATACATAAGGATCGGCGCGAGATAGTTGTCGTGCAGACCCATTGCGTTTACGATCTGGAAAACCGTAACCTGCATGGAAATACTCGGAAGCAGCGCCACAATAAGGAAAATAGTCTTGACGATCTTGGTATACAGCATTGAGAAACGCTGAAGAACAAAAGCCGTCATAGTACCCGTAATGATCGTTCCAAAGCAGGAAATGATCTCAATAAGGAACGTATTTCCCAAACCGAGCAAAACGTGACCTTTGGTAAACGCGGTTATGTAGTTGGAAAACTGCGGCACTTCGGGAAGCGCGAAAACGTTCGACTGCAAATACTCCGTGCCGGTTTTGAGCGAACCGAGCAGAACAATGACCAGAGGAATAAGAACCACCAGACAGCATACGACCAGAAAAACGTATTTCAGTACCTGAAATGCAATTCTTACCGACTTCGGCGTTTCCTTGAATTGATAACTTTTTATGCTTGTATAAGTTTCTTTAGCCATATCCGTCACTTCCTCTCTTTAAATAACAAATTCTGAACGCCCGTAATGATAAGGATAATAAGCAGCAGCACAATACCCATTGCCGAGCCCAGTCCGACCTTTTCGTAGGTGAACGCTGTGTCTATCGTCTTGATTACGAACGTAGAAGTGCCGTTTGCGCCGCCGGTGATGATGTACGGGATATCGAATACGGAAGCCGCGCCCTTTATGGCGAGTACAAGCTGAAGCGCAACTATCGGACGGATACCGGGGAAAACGATGTACCAGAATCTCTGCCAGCCGTTTGCGCCGTCGAGGTCGGCAGCCTCGTAAATATCGGGGGAAATGGACTGTATCGCGCCGATATACATGATGATGTCAAAGCCGATGTACTTCCAGATAGAAGCGAAAACCAGACACCAGTTTACGAGGTTCGGGTCGTTGAGCCAGCTTACTCCGGGAATGCCGAAGATCGAAAGGATACTGTTGAGCGTACCCTCCGAGCTGATGATGCCGTCGCCCTTCGTAAAGAACTTACGGAAAATGATCGATACCGCAACGCCGTTCATCATATATGGGAAGAACAGTATCCCCTTAAAGACGTTGGCGAGCTTCAGCTTGGAGCAAAGCGTAGTGGCGATAAGCAGTGCCAGAGCCTGCTGAACAAACGAACCTAACAAATAGTATAAGCAGTTTTTGAACGTGCTGAGATATTCGCTCTGTGTGAAGAGCGTTATGTAATTGTTCAATCCGATCCATTCAGGGTTTACGCCCAACTGATCGCGCTTCTGAAAGCTGAACAGAAACATATTCACTGCGGGGATAAGCGTAAATATCAGCAGAAGTACTATCGGGATAAGCAGAAAAAAGAACGTCGTGAGATACTTCTGTCCCGTATAGCCGCGCAGCCATTCGCCGAGCGTACGCTTTTGCTTAGCATTGGCACTCATAAACGGTACCGTCCTTTCAATTATTTATATGAGTTTTCGCTCCGTGAAAACGCGGAGCGAAAAGCCATGGGAAAACTGTTAAAATCAGCGTCGCGGTTTATTAACCGTTTGCGTTGTGATAAGCGATGTATTTCTCGTTCTTGTCTCTCGTCTCAGCCCATCTCTTGTTAACGTCGTCAACGATAGCCTTGAACGCTTCCTCACCCTCGCCTTTGAAAGCAGCTTCGGCAATCTTAGCCTTGAAGTTAGCCGCATCCTGATTCTGCGTACCTACCTCGGACTCCTTGTCGATCTCGTCAAATACACCCTGAAGCGCGTCGGGAGCGGGGCTGGAAACAAAGAACTCGCAGTCCGCAAAGTCGGTGAGGTAGTCGGGCATATCAGCGCCGATAAGGGGAGACAGACCCTGCTGATCCTTGATAAACGTCGATTCGCTTATGAACCACTCGATGTACGCCTTGCCGAGCTCCTTAACCGCCGCGTCGCTGTTGATATTGACTGCCATAGCGTAATCGGCTGCGGAACGCGCGTACTGCTTGCCGTCCTTGTTGAACGGAGCGGGCATAAATCCGATATCCTCGGGGTGACCGCCCTGCTCTTCGGTAAGTATCTCCTTGAACTGGCTGACAGACCACGAACCCATGATCATCGTGCCGATCTTGCCCTGGCTGATAGCGGGCTTGGAAGCCTCCCAGCCGCTTGTCATGTGATCCTCTTCGAGAACCTCCGCCGTGCTGAACAGGTCGAACATAAACTTCATGCTCTCATAATAACCGTTTCCGGGAGTGAGCAGGTCGCTCTTTTCGGTGAGTATCTTGGTCTGGAACTCGGGATCGCCCTCGATCGAATCGGAAAGCGCCCAGATCTGGTTAAGCGGCCACTTATCCGCCTCGCCGAAATTGGTGAGATACGGAATTACTGTACCGTTGTAGTGCTCGTTGATCTTCTTCAGATCGGCGATAAAGTCTTCGGGGGTCTTGGGAAGCTCGGTAATGCCCGCCTCGGACCATACTCTCTTATTGTAAACTATTCCTCCGTCAACAGAACCCATGTGCGGTATACCGTAAACCTGTCCGTTGCACAGATGCTGATCCATCCAGAGGTACTTCTTGGAGAGCTCGTCGTAAGAGCCGAGCGGCTCGAACTTCGCCGCTTTGTCCTCGGGTGTCATATTGCTCGGGATCATCAGAACGTCGCCGTAGTTTGTGGTGGTCATTCTGGTCTTTACATCGCCGTTATACTTTGTAAGACCCTCGTACTTAACGGTGCAGTTGAACTTCTGCTCAAACGCGTCGGTCATCTGATCGAGATAGCCGCTGTCGACCAAGTCGGTACGGTTGGTAAGAACGTTGAGCGTAAGACCGTCAGTGATCTTGGACGCGTCGTAGAGCGTCGCGCCTGTCTGAGCGGGCGTGGAACTGTTGTCGGACGTGCTGTCGCCGCCTGTGCTGCTGTTACCGCTTGCGGAATTGTTGCCTGTGGAGCTGTTTCCGCCGGTGGAAGAGCTGCTGCTTGATGAATTGCCGGAGCTTTCATTGTTGTTGCAGCCCGCGAGCGTAAGTGCTGCTGTTGCGGCGAGAACACCCGCCAATAATCTTTTCAGTTTCATGGTATTCCTCCATACATCATAAAGAGATAAAAAGTAACTATTTAATTAAGCTGTTTATGAAGTTATCAACTGCTTAATCTTACTTATAATTATAATTATTTTAAGCGCTTTTGTCAAGTTATTTTTTTTATTTTGTGAAATAGATAGAAAAAAGCCTTGCATATTTGTGGAAATGCACATATATGCAAGGCTCTGATTGTGTAATTGATGTAAATTAACGTTTTGGCACGTTAAGTTAAATCAAGTTAATTAAGTAAATTTGCTAATTTAGGTTAAAATGCAATTTTTTCCTCAATATATGCCTTTACGTCGGCGAGAGGGATTCTTACCTGAGACATTGTATCGCGCTCACGGATGGTGACGCAGCCGTCGTTTTCGGTGTCGAAGTCGTAAGTTATGCAGAACGGCGTGCCGATTTCGTCCTGACGGCGGTAGCGTTTGCCGATTGCTCCCGCCTCGTCATAGTCGACGGCGAAGTACTTGGAGAGCTCCTCGAAAAGCTCCGTGGACTTTTCCGAGAGCTTCTTCGACAGCGGCAGAACGGCAGCCTTTATCGGCGCGAGAGCGGGGTGGAGATGCATTATCGTTCTGGAGGTGCCGTCCTCGAGAGCCTCCTCGTCGTAAGAGTCGCAGACCACCGCGAGGAACAGACGCTCAACGCCGAGCGACGGCTCGATAACGTAGGGAACGTACTTCTCGTTGGTCTCGGGGTCGAAGTATTCAAGCGACTTACCGCTTGTGTTGATATGCTGCGTGAGGTCGTAATCGGTTCTGTCCGCAACGCCCCAAAGCTCGCCCCAGCCGAACGGGAACATAAACTCGAAGTCTGTCGTTGCCTTGGAGTAGAACGCAAGCTCCTCGGGGTCATGGTCGCGCAGACGGAGGTTTTCCTCCTTTATGCCAAGCGACAGGAGGAAATTCTTGCAGTAGGTGCGCCAATAGTCGAACCACTCCAGGTCCGTGCCGGGCTTGCAGAAGAATTCAAGCTCCATTTGCTCGAACTCGCGCACGCGGAAAATGAACTGTCCGGGAGTTATCTCGTTTCTGAACGACTTGCCGACCTGTGCCACGCCAAACGGAACTTTTTTGCGCGAGGTGCGCTGAATGTTCGCGAAATTCACGAAAATGCCCTGTGCGGTCTCGGGACGGAGGTAAAGCTCGTTCTTGTTGTCCTCGACCGTACCCTGCGCGGTCTTGAACATCAGGTTAAACTGGCGTATATCGGTGAAGTTTGTGCTGCCGCAGTTGGGGCACTTTATGCCCTTTTCGCGGATATAATCCATCATCTTGTCGTTTGCCCAACCGTCTGCGGTGGTCTCGCCGAAGTCCTCTATCAGCTTATCCGCGCGGTGACGCGTCTTGCAGTCCTTGCAGTCCATAAGCGGGTCGGAGAAGCCGCCGACGTGCCCCGAAGCCACCCATGTCTGCGGGTTCATCAGTATCGCGGAATCAAGACCGACGTTGTATTTGTTTTCCTGAACAAACTTTTTGCGCCAAGCCTTTTTGATGTTTTCCTTAAGCTCAACGCCGAGAGGACCGTAATCCCATGTGTTCGCCAAGCCGCCGTAGATCTCGCTGCCCGGGTAGACAAAGCCTCTGTGTATGCACAGGGTCTTTATCGTTTCCAGTGATTTTTCGGTGTTCTTCATTATAAAATATTCCTTTCTTATCCCGTATGAACCCGGGTATCTTTAAACATTATTGCGTTGTAGCGACGATTTATCGAAAAGAAGAAGAGCCGTTACCGGTTTTGTAATAAATTTCCTTTCAATCGCACAGCGAAACTCGTTCGCGTATTTCCGCGAGCCGCCGCTCGTACTGCCGCAGTTTTTCGGGATCGCTTTCGTGCTTTGCCTTGACAAATATATCCATTGTCTCGTCTTTGAGCGCGAGAATTTCTTCGGGTATCTTCATGTCGGTGAGGACGTAACGGCGCGTTATTTTGTCCAGAATTTCGGCTACAAGAGCTTCTATGCGCTTCATTATATCTTGAATATCCAGCCGAACTCGTCGGGGAGCTTGCCGTACTGAATGCCCGTCATGGTGTCGTAGAGCTTCTGAGAAATAGCGCCGATCTTGTTGTCGTTTATTGTCATTATCTTATCGCCCCATTTGAGGTGTCCGACGGGCGAGATAACGGCAGCCGTTCCCGTGCCGAATACCTCATCGAGCTTGCCCGCGTCGTAAGCCTCGGCAACTTCTTGAATGGTAATTCTGCGCTCGGTTACTTTCATTCCCCACTTCCTGCAAAGCTCGATAGAGGACTTGCGCGTAATGCCCGGGAGAACCGAACCCGTGAGCTGCGGCGTAATAACTTCCCCGTCGATAACGAAGAAGATGTTCATTGAGCCTACTTCCTCAATATACTTCTGCTCCACGCCGTCGAGCCAGAGCACCTGTTCGTAGTCCTGATTGTGCGCCTCGTCCTGTCCCTTAAGGGAGATAGCGTAGTTCGCGGCGGTCTTTGCGAAGCCCGTGCCGCCTCTGACAGCGCGGACGTACTTTTCCTCAACGTAAATCTTAACGGGATTGAGCCCCGTAGAATAGTACGCTCCCGACGGCGAGAGGATTATCATAAACAGATAGTGGTCGGCGGGCTTTACTCCGACATACGGGTCGGTCGCGAAGATGAACGGGCGAATGTACAGCGACGCGCCGTCGGTGTGCGGAACCCAGTCCTTTTCCAGCTCGACAAGCTGCTTGAGCGCGCCGAGAACAAATTCCTCGTCGATTGGCGGGATAACCATTCTCTCAGCGGAAACGTTCATGCGCTTGAAGTTTTCGTCGGGGCGGAACATCTGTATCGAGCCGTCAGCGGTGCGGTATGCCTTTAGACCCTCGAAGATCTCCTGTCCGTAGTGCAGGCACATAGCCGCGGGGGAGAGCGAAATCTCGCCGTAGGGCACAATGCGCGCGTCGTGCCAGCCCTGTCCCGCATCGTAGTTCATAACGAACATATGGTCGGTGAAAATATGACCGAAACCGAGCTTGGTCTCGTCGGTCGGCTTTGCCTTGGGCGCTGTCGTCTTTTCAATTCTGATATCCATGATAAATTACCTTCCTTTTTGAGGGGGAGTGATCGGCTTCCCGATAATTATTCATACAGATTTATTTTACCACTTTTTGCCGCCGTTGTCAACCGTTTTTGCGCAAAAAGGGAAAGCTCTCCTTAGAGCCTGTTCAGTATCCCTCAACACGCCGTCTGCACCCGCGTTTTGGCGCATTTCGAGATACTAAACAGGCTCTTATGTCGCGCCGCCCCTTTTTAACGCAGCACTTATCCCGCTGCTCTGCGTTTTCGGCGGTTCGCCGCAATATTCCGTACTGTCGGATATTCGGCAGAAACAGAAACCCGACCTTGTTTTCATAAGCGCTCGGCTCGTATCCAAAGTCCTTGCACGAAAAAGAGCCTGCGCTGCGTCGGTAAGGCGGCACATCCTGTATATTTCGCTGCTCATTTGGTCCTCCCTTTCATTTCCAGTTTCTGCTGAAGCTTGGCGCTTCGAGCGCGGGGTTTGATGTGGTGGGCTTAGGCTTGCGCCGCCTTGAAACAAACTCCGTGATGTCGAACGGCTTTTTTTCGGGTGTGTTTTTAAACTGTTCGAGATAGAACAGCGCCGACTGTTCAAGCCGCTTGGTGTTGCCGAAGCGGTTTTTGACGGTAAGCTCTGAGAGTGTTTCAAACATTCCCCAATTTAGCAGATCGGTGTCAAACTCAAGCCCTCCGTCCTCGTTTACGTGATAGCCGAGCCTGTCGCTCTCGCAGAAAAACGCGCGTATCTCGCCCTTAAAAGTAATGTCATGAGGTGCTTTTTTCGGGTCGCGGGAAACGCTCTCCAGTTTGCCGAACGGGATAAAATACAGCCGCCGCGTAATTACCTGCGCACCCCAGTGAACATACTCGCCCGCGTACTCGCTGTACACCATTCCGCTCGGAAGAAAGTCAAAGAACGTGTATTTCGAGTGGCGGCGTTTGCGTTTTTCGGTGATATACGTTGCCAAAAATCCGAAAATCATTCCAAAAAGAACGCTCCCGCAGATAACCGCAAACAGCAAAAGCGCGAATTCCGAGCGGTAATTCAGCACTATCTGAACCGTACAGAACACGCAAAGCGCAATGAGCGGTCCAAAGACTATTGTAAGGATATGCCGCAGACGGCTGCTGTATTTCGCCGTGTCCGCGTGGAAGAAATATCTGTTTTTCAAGCAACCGCCCCCTTATACTATCTATATTTTATCACATCGGAGGGAAATAGTCAACCGCCGTCAAAACAAAAACGCCCGAAAGCCGAGGCTCACGGGCGTATGAATTAAAGCTCGATTTTTCCGTACAGAGCAGCGTTTTTCTCGGTGTCGACGGTCTCCTTTGAAAATTCGCCCGCATTGGCGTTTTCATCGGGCTGATACTGGCGGCGCTTGTACTCGCGCTCGAAGCTCGTCGAAAAACCTCCCGACCGGCGGTAATTTCTGGTAGACGCGCTGTCCGCGGAACGCTTGCCGCCGCGGCGGCGGTTGTCGAACTTGGGCTTATCCGCGTAGATAACTACCTTTCTGTAAGGCTCGGTGCCTGTCGAGCGGCTGGAAACGCCCTCAATCTCGGCAACGCAGCTGTGGATAATTCTGCGCTCATATGGGTTCATAGGCTCGAGAGCGATCTTTCTGCCCTGCTTGATGACCTTTGCCGAGGTCTTTCTCGCGAGCGCGTCAAGCGTTTCGCGGCGCTTGTCGCGGTAGTCGTTGCAGTCGAGCGAAATGCGGCAGTAGCTTTCCTCGGAGCGGTTGGACGCAAGTATTGTCAGATATTGGAGACTGTCCAGGGTTTCGCCACGCTTTCCGATAACGATACCGAGCTTCTCGCCTGTGATGTTAAGAACAACGTTTCCGTCGCGCTTAACGGGCGTTATCTCAAATTTTTCCAGCCCCAGCGCGTGCATAACGTCGGTAAGATATTCGATCGCCATTTTTACCTTAACGCTTTTGCTGATGTCGAAATCTGCGGGAAGATCACCGTTGCCGTTATCGCTGCTGTCGTCATTGTCCGCGGCGGTCTCGGGGACGCTCTCTGTCTCTGTCTCTTCCTCTTCAATCGTCTCATCTGCGGGAGCGGGCTCGCTTGCCGCCTCATAAACCGCCTTTACCTTGTACTCTCCCTTTAAACCGCCGAAGAGCGTTTTTCTCGGCTGCTCAAGAACCTCAAAGTTGATCTCGTCCGCGCTTACTCCGAATTCCTCTGCGGCAAGACTCTTGGCTTCATCCAAAGTTTTTGCTGTGAATTCTTTTTCCATATTGATCCCCTTTCCGATAACGCTTAATCGTCGTCATCGTCGTGATATTCCTCGCCGTATTTCTCCGCGTCAGCCTTGCGTGCTGCCGCGAGCTTTCGGCGGTTGATCTCCTTTTGAGAAAGAGTTTCCTCGTTGCCGTTTTCGTCGACTACCTTTACCGCCTCAACGTTTACGCTCTTATTCTTGGCGGCAATTTCCGCTTCCGCCTGCTCTTTGAGCTTTGCGGGATCGTATATCTTGTTGAGTATGATAGTCTGCGCTATGCCGAACACATAGCTTATCGTCCAGTAGAAGCCCGCTCCGGCAGGTACGGTAAATGCGATCCAGAGCGACATAAGCGGCATAACGTACATCATTATCTTCATCGAGCCCATCGACTTTGCCGCATCGGGATTGGACTTCGCCATCATCTTGTTGGAAACAAACGTCTGGAGCAGCGACATCAGGAACGATATGATCGGCACAAGTATGATCGGGAAACCCATGTCGTCCTTGGGAACAACGCCGAGCTTTATGCCGATAAAGTTCAGATTATCGTAAAGCTCTTTAAGCTCCGCTCTTACCTCGGGACGGACTGCCGCGTCGCTGTACGCGTTCATGCAGTTATATCGCGCAGTCTCGGTGCCGAAGCAGTTCAGGGCGTACAGCTCGCGCTGCATATTCGTTGTCGCCTGGAACGTTACAACGTCTTCTCCCGTTGCCGCATACGCGCCGTAGTGTATCTGAACGTTGGTCAGCGCGTCGGTGAAATTCTTGCTGAACGAATGCGCCAGACGATACGCCGTTTTTTCGTCCTCGGATGCCATTGCGTCGAGTGCTGCGCGCTCCTCGTCGGTTATCTTGTACATATCGGTGTGGGCAAGCTGATTGTTGGACTTATCCTTCGCGTATGCTTCCTTGATAGCCGCCTTTACCGCGTCGGATACTATCTTTACGTTCTTCGTATCCAGCGTGCCGAACACGGTCATATCATACGCGCTTTCGCCGTCGCCGAGACAGTGCTCGTTATAGTATGCGAGTATCTTCTCGGAGTCGCGGAGGATATCCTCGTGCTTTGCGCGATCTTTTTCGTTGAGTTTTTCAACGTCCTCGGCGGGCTTTGTGTACTCGTTGACAATAACCGAAGTAAGTTCAACATTGTACGATTCCTCAACCAGCGCGGTTATGGATTCGTTGCTCAGATGCATTATATGAGTAAGCGGCTTGTAAACAACGTCGATGACGCCGAACAGTATCAGAAAAGACAGCAGCATAGAGCCGCAGCCCGACATCGGCTTGTAGCCCTGCGCCTGGAGCTTCGCAAGCTCCTCCTGCATTTTCTGCTGATTGTTTCTGTATTTCTGCTGAATTTCGGCAACCTTCGGCTGAAAGACAGCGGATTTCGCGGAATTTTTCTGCTGCTTTATCGACAACGGCAGAAGCGCCGCCTTAACGATAAACGTAAATATCAGAATAGCAATTCCGACGTTCGAGCATATAAACTTATAAATAAAGTACAGAATGTACCCCAAAGGCGTACCTATCAAGCTGTAAATAAATTGAATAACGTCCACGACCTTTCTTGTTTAAAGCGCAAACGCGCCGATCATTGTTCTACATCATATTTATATTATGGTTCAACTCCCGCGGTCATTTCCGTTTGTAGGGAGATTTTTTGCGTGATCTTCGTCTGCGGTAACGCTCCGCGCAGTCTCTGCCTATCTGCGTTTTTGTGCGCGATACGGTGAGCTTTTCGGGACGGAAACAGAACTTTTTCGGCACGGGATCTATTCCTCCGTTGCCGAACGGGTTGCATCTGAAAATTCGCCAGAATGTCAAATAACCGCCCTTTACCGCCCCAAACCTCCGAATAGCGGTAAGCCCGTACTCGGAACAGGTAGGATAAAAGCGGCAGCACGGCGGTAAGATCCTTGACAGCGTAAGTCGATACAGCTTGATAATTCCCAAAAAAATATATTTCATTGCAATCAAACAGCGGACGTGTCAGTCCGCCTTGTTCAACTTCGGCAGAATATTCTTTTTTATAAGACTTAAAATCTGCTGCATTTTTAACGTTGGCGTTTTTGCCCTCGCGACAAACACGAAATCAAAGCGCCGATCGGTTTTTTCCTTGATAACCGGGTCCAAAAGGCGGAATGCTTCTCTGATTATCCGCCTTGCCCGATTGCGCTGAACCGCGTTTCCGACCTTTTTCCCCGTAACTATCCCGAGGCGGTTTTTGCCTCCGCGGCGCGGCTTTATGTAGCACACAAAGCCGTAGCATACTACGGACTCGCCTTTTCTGAACAGGTAAGTGAAATCGCGGTTGCTTTTGATTACGACGTATCTTTTCCTTAAATCAGACATCAACAGCCGTCATCAATGAGAAAGTCTTTTTCTGCCCTTTGCGCGGCGGCGTGCGAGAACCTTTCTGCCGTTCTTGGTAGCCATTCTCTTCATAAAGCCGTGCTCATGCTTTCTCTGGAGCTTCTTGGGCTGGTACGTTCTTTTCATTTCTTTTCCTCCTCAATTATTTTTTCTGCATCGGGATACAATTATCCCGTACACAGCTACTCACATTAAATTATTATACCTCATTATAAAACCCTTGTCAAGGGGTTTTTGGAAATTTCACTTAAAAATATGATTTTTTCATCGATTTGTAATTTTTTCGATGGATATTACAATGAGTGTACCGCCGCTAAATTCTGATTTACCAAGAGATTGACAACAAAAAAAGAATATGCTATAATCAAAAAAATTTTAAAAATGAGACAATACCGTTTTTCCGGTCGTCTTATAAGTGAAAGACGTTTTTCGAACCGGAGGAGAGAGCATTAAAATGACCAACGACGAGCTTACAGAATATATACGAATGTTCCACGGTACGCTCTATCGGATTGCGTTCAGCTATGTGCGCAATTGCGAGAATGCCGAGGACGTATGCCGGAACGTCTTTATC
Organism: uncultured Oscillospiraceae bacterium; assembly: GCA_910579125.1. GTDB lineage: Bacteria > Bacillota > Clostridia > Oscillospirales > Ruminococcaceae > CAG-115. The sequence goes on from CAJTTH010000005.1 coordinate 39,703, forward strand.
ATCGGCACGACTACCGTGTCTGTTAACCAATAACACGAACGGGGAGCAGAATGCTCCCCGTTTTTACAGTATCTTTTCCATTCCGATCTTCTGCACCGAAAGTCCGCATTTTTCATAGAATTTCATTGCGCTTTCATTGCACGCCCAGACATTCAGCGTGACGTTGTGGCAGCCGCTTTCCTTGGCGAATTTCAGAACGTGCTCATACAGCGCCTTGCCGACATACATTCCCCGCGCCTTTTCGTCGACGCAGAGATCGTCGATATAGAGCGTCGTGAATTTCGGAGTGTTGCGGTCCTCGTGCCGCTGAAACACGCAGAACGCGTAGCCCTGAACAACGCCGCCGCGTTCACACACAAATATCGGGCGCTCGCTGTCGGCGATTATTTCCTCAAGCTCCGAGGGCGCGTATTTTGTCGTTCCCGACTTGAACAGATCGGGTCTGCCCGCCGCGTGAACCTCCAGCACCTGCGACAGCAAGTCCATAATGCGCGGAATGTCGCCGTTTGCGGCTTTTCTAATTATTAATTCCATTTGTACACTTCCTTATATTGCAATCTCGGGATCGGCAAATTCTGCTGCGGTGTTCACGGTGTGCAAAGCGATTGCAGCTCCCGTAATTCCGCTCATGATTTTGCCCTAAACAGAGTGTACTCAAAATCGGTATATTCCGCCGTTCCGTTAACCGCATACATGGCAAATACAACGCCCGTAAATCCGCCCGAGACCTCGCTCGAAAGATACCGCGCCTGACCGTACCCGAGAACCGTATCTCCGCCGCCGTCGGAAACTATCAACAGATAGCCGTCGTTATCCGCGCGGATAATGAGCTCCGCGCTGTTTCCGCTTATCGGACACGTACACACGGTGTGCTTTATGCCGCCGATATTCAGCTTAGCAACGGCTTCGACGCCGCTCTCCGTCTTGCGCAGGGCGATATCGTAATGCTCCTGCTCGCACATATAGGCGGTAAGTCCAGCTTCGCCGCTTTCGAGCCGAACCACTGCTCGGAATGTGCCTGCAAACTCGCGCTGGCGTATACCGAGGAACGTGGGCGAATCAACGTCGTCGAGCGTTTTTTCCGTACCGATTAGCACTGCCTTATCGTCCGAGAGCGCGTAGTTCTCCGTTACGGGGTGGCGGAGATTGACCCACTCAAGACGCGAATTTGCGAACGTGTAGCGGCGGCAGCGTTCCTGCGAAAAATCACCCTTTATCTCGTACTCGAAATCACAAGTGCCGTCGCTCCCCGCAAAGAACGTGCCGTCCGCGTTGAACGTCACGGGCACAAGGAACACCTCGCGTCCGAGATTGTGGTACGCCGACCATTCGCCGAGCTGACGAAATCCCAGACACAAAATATGCCAATCGCCGTATTTATCTTGAATCAGATCGCCGTGTCCTATGCCTTGAATTATGCACGGCGCTTTGTTGCGGTTGGTGATAACGGGATTGTTGGGGAAACCCTTGAACGTTCCCCAAATGCTGTCGGAACGCGCGCAGGTTATCATGTGACCGTACTCCGTACCGCCCTCGGCAGCCATAAGATAATATGTGCCGTTTATTTTGTAGAGGTGCGGGCTTTCGAGAAAACGACCGCCCGAGCCTTGCCAGATGCAGCGGCTCGGCGAGAGCTTTTCGCCAGTCGCGATATCGATCTCGCACTGAACAACGCCGCCCTTGCCCTCGTCGTCCGTGCCGTTGCTCATAAAGTACGCGTGACCGTCCTCGAAGTACAGAGAGGGGTCTATACCGTCCTGATCGACGTTTATGGGTTCGCTCCATTCGCCGTGTATATCGTCGGTGTACACGTAGAAATTCTTGTGGGTGGAGTCGTTAGTCGTCACCATGTAAAAGCGTCCGTTGTTAAAGCGGATAGTCGGCGCAAACACTCCGCCCGAGCTGCCGATCTTATCAAGCATTACCTGACTTTTCCGCGTGAGGACGTGACCGATCTGCGTCCAGTTGACAAGGTCTGCGCTCTCAAACAACGGCACTCCCGGGAAGTACTGAAACGAGCTGCACACAAGGTAATATTTCCCGTTCGCCGCGCAAACGGACGGATCCGGGTAAAAGCCCCTTATTACGGGGTTCTGATATTTCATAAAGTCTCTCCTTTACGCGTTTTCTCCGTTCCCGAAAAAATCACGCGGTTCAGTCCTTTATCTCATACTTTTCACCGCCGATGACCACGCTTGTTCCCGTGAATATCGGCGCGGCTTTTCCGACCGCTATCGTCTTTTCGTCGCCGTTCGGGAGCGTGCATGCCCAGTCCTCCGCGCCGTGATTTTTCAGTCCCCATAGCGCGGGATTTTTCTTGTTGCGGACAACCTCCGCTTCAAGCGCAACGTTCTCGTTGAACAGCTTCGCGCCGTCAAACAGGAGCACGCTCGTTTTCGCTCCGGCGAGCGACAGCGGCTTCGCGTAGTGCGTTCCGCACGGACAGATGAGCTTGCCATCGTCGTCGACCTCAACGGCAGGCAGAAAATTCTGTATTCCGCATGGACAAGCCGTAATATCGCCGCGCAAACGCTTCAGCAAATCGAGCCATTGCTTCTCGATAAGCCGCTTCGACGGCTCGTTTAAGCCCGTCGTAAATGAAAATTCAAACGCCTCGCGTATGTAGTCGGGCATTATCCGCCAGAATTTTATGATATTGTTGTGAACGCCGCGTACCGGTCGGTTGCTGTCGTCCTCGGGATCGTACACGAAGATCGGCTCAAAGCCGTAGTGCCGCCGCTCCGCCTCCTCAGTGAGACAAACACTTTTGAGCACGCGGCCGCCCTCCAGCGGATCGCCGCGCAGCAGCAGACGAAATAAGACCACTGCCAGCGAATAGCGGTCGGTGTACTTGTCGGGAGCTTTCTCTCCGCGAACGATCTCGGGCGCCATATACCCCGGCTTTCCCGCGATACCGAGATGTTCGCCGTAGGGTGCGATGTTGTCGCAGTCGCATATAAGCACATCGCCGTCGCTCGGACGGATAAAGAAACCGCCGTCGTTCATGTCCTGATAGCTCCGTCCGCTGTTGTGCAGCTCGCGGAACGCCGCCGTAATTTTTATCGCGGAATTGACCACCGAATACAGCCCCGAGAGCTTAACACGCGCGTTGAGAATATCCGAAAACGGCTTGTATTCCTCGGGGATAACGTCCATTAAAAAGCCGAAGCTGTCGTCGATCTGCGAGGTGAGCAGACGCGGCATCAGAAACGCGCCGTGCGCCGATTTGTCCTCGCAGAGCGTGCGGAGATTGTCACGGAAAATGTCGGGTCTGCGCAGCTTGTTCGGGAAGTAGACCTTGAGCGCGTACTCTTTCCCCGCGAACTCCGCGCGGTACACCGTGCCCTGACCGCCTTGTCCGAGAACCTCCGTTATCGTAGCGCTGCCGCCCAGCTCGAGCGGAACGCTGTCGCCTATTTTCAGCATCAGAACCCGCCTCCCGAGAGCGACTCAAAGTTTTCCTCCGCGGAGGTCTCGGCGGCGTTGCCGCACCACTCGCAGACGGTCTCGTTCTCGCCGTCCCAGCAGGTGGTCTTTCCGCACTCGCTGCACTGGAAAAATCCCTTAGCCGAGCAGTACGGGCAGGACGGATATTCGGTGGTGACGTACACGTTGCCCGAAATCTCGGTGTCGCCGAATTTCTCGCGCCCCGCCGTGCGCTCGCTCACCTTGAACGCCCATGTAGCGTACCAGTCGCCGTCCTCGCGCTGCTCGGTGCGTATGCCGAACAGCTCGTGTGCCTGCTTGCATTTCGTCAAAATAACTGCTGCTTTCATAATTTATCCTCCAAAAAAATCCATATCGGTAGGTTCTTCCTCCGAATACGCTTTCCCGTTCCTGACGGAATAGGTTATCTTCACGTCGTAGTCGTCATAGACCGCGCTCCACTCGTAATCTGCGGGAGCCGTCCGTTCTATCGCTTCGGCAAGCGCCCTTGCCGCGGCTTCTCCGCCGTCGGCATAACGTATCGTCGGCATATCGTTATATTGGTCGACAATAAGATGTGCCGTCTCACCGCCCGATTTTTCCGCCTTGACCTCGTAATGATAAAACACCTCGGAGCTGCCGCCGTCATAGGGCGCTCCGAACAGCGCCCATATTTTGCCGAGTATCAGCGCACCCGTTTCGCCGTCCACACACACGTCCTTTTTCTCGTCGAACAGCCGCAGGATATTACCCTCGCCGGAGTTGTGCCTTTCCTTTGTGAAAATCCATTCAGCCATTTTTACCTCCATTGCGTATCAGTGCAGCTTTTTCAAACTATCACTGGCGTTTTGTCAAATAACTGTTTCTTTTATATTTAATCCTTGATTTAGGTTCCTTGATCGTTCGCTTTTGCGCTGCCGTTCATTGCCAGATCCACTATCTCGTCAACGGTAGGTTCGCGGTTTAATCCGGAAAACTCCGCAATCAACTCGGGATAATATATCAGATCGCTGCCGCCGGGGTGGTTTATGCTTTTCGTGAATTTATTCACCAGATCGCAATGTTCCTGTTCCGACAGCCGCCGTCCGGTCTTTTTTTCCCGTACAGTCATAATCGATTCAACCAAATCGGCAAGCTCTTCTCTCGACATCTTTTCCATATTAAGCTCCTCATTTCAGCTTTTTCAGTATCTTCTCCGCGTCCTCGTGACCGTTCTGCGCCGCCTTGTCAAACCACTTGCGCGCCTCGGTGTGATCCTTGGGAACATACACTCCCTTTAAATACATAACGCCGAGATTATACTGCGCGATATTCAGCTCCTGATCGGCGGCGGTCTTGAACCAGCGGAACGCCTCGGCGGGGTCTTTTGGCACGCCGTTGCCCGTGTACAGGCACTTTCCGTAGGAGCACTGCGCCCGCGCGTGACCCGCCTCAGCAGCGCGCTTGTAGAACAGCGCCGCGCCCTCCATATCCTTTTCCGCCATACAGCGCCGCGCGCTCTGATACAGCTCCTCGCCGTCGTCGGGCAGCGGCTTGGGCTTCTCAACGTCGGGGTCGGGGAGCTTCGGCGCTTCGTTTTCGGGAGCGATAACTACCGCCTCGCCGCCCGCGAGCTGCTTGCGCCATTTCTTGGCGAGCTCGGGATTTTTTTCGGTGTGAACGCCGTTTTCGTAGCACAGCGCCACCATATTCACGGCCTCCGCGCAGCCCTTTTTCGCTGCGTTGAGGAAGCAGTTGAACGCCTTGTCCTCGTCGACCTCGCAGGAAATTCCCTCCGCGAAAAAATAGCCGACCATATACTCGGCCTGCGCCACGCCGTTTTCCATTCCGCGCACGAACCATTCCCGCGCCTGATCGAGATTTTGAATGCCGCCGCGCCCCTCGAGCCGATAGCTGCCCATGTAATATTCAGCCTCGCCGTGATCCTGCAGCGCCGCCGACTCGAACCAGTAAAGCGCCTTTTCATATTCGCGAATGCGGTCGAAATGCCGCCCGAGCGAATACTGCTCCGCTGCGTCGGTGATATTCTTTTTGCTCTCAGTCTCGCTCGCGGGGAGTACCTCGGACTTCTTGAACGAGATCTCGCACCCGACTGCGCACCCGACCGCTTCAACCGCCTCGGTGGCGATCCTCCCTTTAATCCCTATCTCGTCGCGCAGGGATTTTATGCACCTCGCCGCCGCCGCGCACTTCACCTCGAAAGGCTTCTCGCGCACCGCATAGAGCTTTTGTGCGCAGCCGTCGTACAGCGCGACGTAGCCGAGCCGTCTCGCGGCGGTCTCCTTGGGGAAACAGTCAGCGATGAGCGCGTCGGTTCGCCGCCTGTCAAGAATGGTCTGCTCGCCGTATTTGTCGGCAATATAACGCAGAATGCCTTTAAGATCGCGTATAGCTTCACCCTTTTTATTGTGAACGGTTTTGCAAAAACCGCAGTAGTCCTGTTTGGTTTCGTCAAAGGTCTTTCCGCAGCGCGCGCACTTCACGAATATCACTTCCCTATAAATCACTTCATACCTATACACTATATATTGTACCACAAAATCGGTTTCTTGTCAACGGCTTTATACATATTTTTAATAGAGCGCAAATACTTACGATTTTCTTACATTTTTGTCACATTGCTTGCATTGGCGGGAAAAATGTGCTATAATTTCGGAAAAGGGGGATGGCTATGGGAAAATATGCAAATATAATTTACGATTACAATATAGCGCCGGCGGCGTTCTGCGCCGCGATAGTGACGATAGTATATATTCCGGTGCGCGCGGTTTTGCTGAAGCTCGGCCGAAAGCGCCGCCGTCCGCTCTCCATTGAGCTTGCCCGCGCACTGCTCGCGGGGTATATCGCGGCGTTGGTGAACATTGTCTGGTATCCCGTTCCCGAACTTATCCAAATGCTTACGCACGACCCCGAAATGCTCTCTGACGCGTTCAGCGGCGGCTATTACACGCAGAATTCCGAGGTGCTCCGTTGTCTGTTCGGCTTGGACAGCGGCGGAATATCGGTGCTTCTTCATGACTTTGAAATACGCGCGAATGTCGCGCTGTTCGTGCCGCTCGGCTTTCTTTTGCCGATTGCGTTCAAGGGGCAGAAATGGTGGCAGACCGACCTCATCTGTCTGGGAACGACCTGTCTTGTAGAGATTGTTCAGCCGCTCTTCGGACGCGCGGGCGACATTGACGACGTGATAACAAACGCGCTCGGCGGCGTGATAGGCTGCGCTCTGGCAAAGCTCGCGCAGAAAATATTCGGGCAAAAACGGGAGGTATCGTGTGAAAAATAAGATTAAAAAGCCGCTTATCGTTTTGATGTCATGCTTTGCCGCAATACTTATTGTTACGGCGTTGTTTTTCCTGTACATTTTTGAATCGGGAAATGGCACGCAGCTTTGTCAGGATATGTGCCAAAACGGCTGGGAGCATTATATAACTTATCCAATGCTGTCGGCGGAGCTTAAGGATATCGTCTCCGAGGAGGAATTTTCGGACAGTTCTTCCGATGGCAGGTTAAAAATGTACCGTAAATTGGAAAACCTTGTTCTCGACGAACGACCCGCAAACAGTTTCAGCGGCAGTACACGTTGGTGGAAAACTCCGTGTATGGATATTGTCGAAGCGGACGGTTCAAGATTTTATGTCGAATTCGGAATAGACGTTACTTACGCATTTGGCGTTATGAGGGTGCATAACTTCGCCTGTTACATTCATGAGGAAAAAACATGAAGAAGATATCTTTGTTGATCGTTTTGGCGGCAGTATTGCTCGTCACGGCATTCTGCGTTTCGATTTCCGCCGTGAACGACCTTCACGCGAAAAAGGTCGCAGACGGTCTCGCCGCGCTCCCGCTCCCTGAAAACACCCGTATCGCGGAGCAAAAGTCAATAGCCGATAAGCTATGGGGCAGCGGTAACGGAATGGACTACTTCGGCGCGCTGCTGCTTGAAAGTGAGCTTTCTCTTGAAGAGCTGCAAGCGCACTACGCCGACAGCGTTGTGAAAAAGCAGAGCGGACAGCGCATTGAAGTCATCGAACACGGCAATTACGTCTTTAAAACCGAGGTGAGCTCCGACGGTTACTATATCGTGTATGCGCTCGGCGGCCGCAATTCGCCGCTGATAGAGCTGTACGCCGAGCTTGATCTGCGCGGTCACTGAAATTCTCTTGACAAACGGCTCAATATGTGATATACTGATTTTAACATACGAAAGGCAGGTGAATGACATGAAAAAAATTAACAGTCCTATGCGGGAATATTTGTCATTCACATCTGCGGTTTAATGCGGTCGGTCTTGCAGTGAGATACAAAAATTCGGGCGTTCCCGTAAGGAGCGCCTTTTTTGACCGCTTTAAAGGAGAACGTATGCAAGAATTAAATGTAATTTGCGTCGGCGCTTCAGAGACGGCGGCGCTTTATATCTGCGAAATATGCGAAATGTGCGCCGAGCCGCTGCATCTCGGGTATATTGAGCGTCGCAAATTCTACGGCGAAATAGCGGAAATGCTTTCGGCAAACGACCCCGACGAGGAGAATTTTCTTATCCGTCTGGGAGCGGTACCCTGCGCATGGCTTAAGCTGAACGGCTTGGCGGACGGCACGGAGACCGCGTGGATATCTTTGCTCGCCGTCGCCCCGACGTTTCGGCGGCGCGGCGTTGGACAATTCGCAGTCGGTTTTGCCGAGAAATTTGCGGCGTCAAAGGGTAAAAAGACCGTCCGCGTACATACGACCGAGGACAATATGCCCGCGCGGAAACTGTACGAAAAGTGCGGCTACGCAGTCATCGACGAGTGTCTTTCCGTGTCGGGTGACGGAGCAGAGCGCGTTCGGCTTACGCTTGAAAAAAAGCTTTCCGTGCCGTAACGCCGGAAATTTTTCGAAAAAAATTCGGGATACCCCTTGACAAGGGGTATCTTTTCTGCTATAATATTATCTGTTAGTGTAATGTTTATTTGCTTTACACCCGAAAGGGCGCGTTATGAATATAGATTTTGTGCTATTGCTTGATATTTACGGAGAGCTTCTGTCGAAAGGGCAGCGGGAGGCGCTGGACTTGCGGTACAACTCCGATCTTACGTTGTCGGAGATCGCCGTGGAAATGGGCGGCGTTTCGCGGCAGTCGGTGAACGACTTCATCAAAAAGGGCGAAAAACGCTTGTTGGAGTTTGAAAGAGTTCTCGGGGCGGCGGAGCGGCACAAGTCCGCCGCGGCAAGGCTCGCCGAGACGAGGAGCATCGTTGCCGCGTTGAAAAACGAATACGCCGACGGGCGTTTCTCGGAGCTTGAAAAGGCTCTGGAAGATATTGAGGATATGGTCTAGGAGGTGCTGTTGTGGCTTTTGAGGGATTGTCAACAAAATTGAACAACGTTTTCGGCAAGCTGAAGGGTCACGGAAAGCTCACCGAAAAGGACATAAAGGACGCGATGCGCGAGGTTCGCATGGCGCTGCTGGACGCAGACGTAAACTTCAAGGTCGCGAAAGACTTTGTAAATAAGGTCAGCGAAAAGGCGGTCGGCGCAAGGGTAATGGAAAGCCTTACTCCCGCGCAGCAGGTAATCGACATAGTTCACCAAGAGCTTATCGAGCTTATGGGCAACACCACCGCAAAGCTGAATTTCCCGAGCAAACCGCCGTGCGTTATTATGATGTGCGGATTGCAGGGCGCGGGTAAGACTACGCACTGCGCGAAGCTCGCGAAGTGGCTCGAAACGCAGAACCGTAGACCGCTTCTGGTGGCGTGCGACGTGTACCGTCCCGCTGCGATAGAGCAGCTTCACATAGTCGGCGAGAAGGTGGGCACTCACGTTTTTGACGAGGGACAGGGTAATCCCGTTGAGATCGCTCAGCACGGCATAAAGTACGCCAAGGATCAGGGCTTTGACACAGTGCTGCTCGATACGGCGGGTCGTCTGCATATTGACGAAACGCTGATGAAGGAGCTTGAGGACATCAAGGCTACAACGCAGCCGAATGAGATACTTCTCGTGGTCGACTCCATGACGGGACAGGACGCGGTAAACGTTGCGGAGAGCTTTAACAGCGCTTTGGACATTACGGGCGTGGTTCTGACGAAGCTCGACGGCGATACGCGCGGCGGCGCGGCGCTTACGGTTCTCGCGATAACGGGCAAGCCCATTAAGTTCGCGGGTATCGGCGAAAAAGCGGAGGATCTTGAGCCGTTCTATCCCGACAGAATGGCGAGCCGCATTCTCGGAATGGGCGACGTGCTCACGCTTATCGACAAGGCGAAAGCGTCTATCGACGAAAAGGAAGCCGAAAAGGCGGTCAAAAAATTACAGGAAAACAAGTTTGATCTGAACGATCTGTACGCGCAGTTCGAACAGATAGAGAAAATGGGCAATATACGCTCCATTCTGAATATGATCCCCGGTGTTGCGGGGAAGATTAAGGACGAGGACATCGACGAAAAGAAAATGCCGCACACCAAGGCGATTATTTCTTCGATGACGAAAAAGGAGCGTGAAAAGCCCTCCATTATCGACGCGAAACGCAAGCGCAGAATTGCCGCGGGTTCGGGTACATCTGTCGAGGAGGTCAATCAGCTGCTCCGCCAGTTCGACCAGATGCAGAAGATGATGAAGCAAATGGGCTTCGCGGGCAAGGGCAGGAAAAAGCGTATGCCGAGATTTCCCATGAATATGGGCGGAATGGGCGGCTTTCCCGGAATGTAAGCGGGAGAAAACGAATGAACGACTTTGATTACGGGAAAAAACCTATCCACCTGCTTGGCACGGTAATTATCCTTGTGGGGATAGGATTTATCTTCCATTGGATAAGAAAGGCGCGCTTCTATCCTCCCGAGGAGCACAGCAGCATTTACGGAACGCACTACACTGGCGGTTGGCTGACATTAGTCCAAGGAATTGTGATACTGTTCACATTAGGTTAAACGATAAAAACAAGCAAACGCTTGATTTTATAAATAACAAATTATCGAAAGGAGATACATTATGGCAGTTAAAATCAGATTGAGAAGAATGGGCGCTAAAAAGGCTCCGTTCTATCGTGTTGTCGTTGCCGATTCCCGTTTTCCGCGCGACGGACGTTTCATTGAAGAGATCGGCTACTACGATCCCACTAAAGAGCCCGCCGTTGTCAACATAGACAAGGAAAAGGCGGAAGAGTGGATCAAGAAGGGCGCACAGCCTACCGACACGGTTAAAAGACTTTTAAAGTGATTTTTTGAGCAAAGGTTAATTGGCATAGGTATTTTAGAAATTCATCGCGATCAGGGCATAATTTACCACGGCATTTAACCCCTATGGAGGGAAAGTTATGATGAAAGAACTGCTTACTACCATTGCTACGGCATTGGTTGAGGACAAGACAGCCGTTGAGGTCAGCGTTGACGAGCCCAACGACGAGGGTGTTATCGTGTATCATCTGCACGTTGGTCCCGAGGATATGGGCAGAGTAATCGGCAAGCAAGGCAGAATCGCAAAGGCGATCCGTATTGTTATGCGTGCGGGAGCTGTCCGTGCTAACGAGAAGATTTCCGTTGAGATCGACTGATTTTAAGAACCTGTACCGATAGCCCGAAGTGCACACATTATGCTTCGCAAAACGCTGATTGCGAACATAATTTTGTCGCAGAAAGCGGCAGAATTTGCCGCAAAGCACGATGCTTTAAGGTGAATGCCCCCGGCGCATCGCGGCGTCGCGCATTAAAGACACTAAGACAAGCGTTGAGCGGCTATTGGTACAGGCTCTAAGAGGGTGTCCGGAATTTCAACGTGCGCGGGGGAAATTCCGGACAGGCTTTAAGATAGCGGCGCATATCGGTGCGCCGTTGTTTTTTAAGAGGTGATATGATTGGCTGTTAAAGAAAACGATAATAAAGAGATAGTGGAAATGATACGCAAGGGCTTGGAGAAAAGCGGAGGCTACTGTCCGTGCCGCCGCGAGAGGATACCGGAAAACAAGTGCATCTGCGAGGAATTCCGTCGGCAGATCGCTGATCCGGATTTTGAGGGGTACTGTCACTGTATGCTGTATTACAAGTCTAAAGATTGACCTGTTATATCAAAAACCTCCCGCGTCTTAACGGGAGGTTTTATTTTCATTCCTCGGAGGAGGTTCCGAGCGTCGCGTTCGCTATAAAATCAATAAACTCAGCCTTGCAGATAGGACGGGAGAAAAAATACCCCTGAATGAAATCGCACTTCAGATTTGAGAACGCTTCAACCATTTCGCGTGTCTCGATACCCTCGACAACGATCTCCATTTTCATATCCTTGAGCATTTTCACGGTGTTCTGGAGGAATATCCACATTTTAGGATTATGCTGCTCGTCAACAAATGACTTGTCGAGCTTGACGATCTTCAGCGGAAGCTGGATAACGCGTTTCATATTCGAGTAGCCCGTGCCGTAGTCGTCCAGCGAGAACGAAAGCCCCGCGCGTGCGAGCTTGTTCAGGTTTTCTGTCATAACGCGCTGCGAATAGGACGCGGCGGTCTCGGTTATCTCAAGGTTTATCGACTCCGGCGAAACGTTGTATTTTCGCATTATGTTGAGTATAGTATCCGCCAGATCGCCGTGCATACACTGTGCAACGGAAAGGTTGACCTCAATATAGTTCAGCCCGAGCTTTATGAATTCGTCGCCCGAAACGAACTTGCAAACCTCCTCAAAAACAAACTCGCCGATCTTGTGTATCGCGCCGCTCTTTTCCGCAGCGGGTATCAGTATCTCAGGCGAGATAAATCCGTGCTCCTCGTCGAACAAGCGCAACAGAGCCTCGGCGGAAGCAAATTTCCCGGAGCTTATCGAGTAGATGGGCTGATAGTAGACCTCGAACTTTTGGTTTTCGAGCGCGCGTTCAATTATCGTATCAATATTGTTGTGGATAGCGAAAGCGTTTGCGTCGTATACGTCGGACGCGAGCATTACCTGTCCGCTGTAGTGGTTCTTCTCATGGAAATCCTGTCCGAACGCCATAAGGGACTTGAAGCTCTCGATCTCATCGGGACACCTTGCAAGAACGATATACGGCGTAAAGTATATATCAAGTCCGTTTATATTCGCGCGCTTTTTCAGTTCCTTCATAAGCGCTTCCGCCGCACTTTTCGCTTTGTCGCGGTCTTTTTCGCTGTATACCATACGGAAACGTCCGCGGTCAAGAAAGTACAGATCGGCGTCTCCGTGCAGACTTGCGTTTACGTCTGCGATGGTCGCGGCTATCTTATTCAACACATCGGTCATTACGTCATAGCCGACCATACTTGTTAGCGTGTTGTAGTTGCCAATGTTCAGCATTACGATATTGACGTGCTTGTCGTTGAAAAACGCGCGCTTCATGTCGTGGGCATAAGCGCTGTGTTTATACAGTCCCGTGAACGAATCGATGTAGTCCTCGGGACGGAGCACTCCCGCGCTTACGATAAACAGCGACATTGTAATAGCGAAGCACTCCACCAGCAGCTCCGGAAATATCAGATGTAAGACGACCGCGATAAAACTCAGCACGGTCATTGAGAACAGCGAGAAAATTTTCCGTCGGTTGAACAACGCTCGGTATTGAAGAACATACACAACATTCAGTAATATATACGGCACGATGCAGACATACAGTGTGTGGAACAACATTTCGTGCGTATAGCCGTTCTCTACCGAAAACATCAAATGCGTGAACGGATTTGTGGCAAGAAGGATAACATCAAATCCATAAGGCAGAATAAACAGCACTATTTTTGCGGGATTTTGGAAAATTTTATGCCATGTATCGGTCAGGCTGATTACAAAAAGCATATGCACAAACGGATGAATATTGTGAACTATAAGATATCCCATGTGTGCAAAATTTAACAGAAAAATATTTTGACTGTTGTAGTTGTCGAGGGTCACCGCGAAGATATCAAACGAGGTAGATATCGCGGCGAGAACTATCTGCAAAAGGAATAAACGATTTGACGTTCCCTTTGTCATCTTGCGGATAACGACCGTTACAAACAGCACCGCAAGCATAATCAAAGCCGCAACGTCAAACGTAACATTCTTCATGACAATTCCCCTCCCCTCGGTTTTCTGCTCGTGACAGTCATTTTATACGATGTGCGCTTTTGCTGTATTACACAATTCGGGCAGAGTAATCCCGTTTTTTTGTCGGGTTCATATATATTATAACAGAATGGAAAATAAATGTCAAACCAGTTTACAAAAGTTAATAACACAGTTGTCTTTTTTTGTGCAAAAGCAACAATTTGTATTGTTAAAAAGCCTGTACGAAAACAAACATTGATACTGTATTTCTTGAACATAAACGCGGCCGAAATTGTTTTTCAAATAAAATTCCCCCGATAATTTGGGGGAAATCTCTGTTAAAGACATTGCGCTGAAAGCGAAAATAATTTAAAATTCCGCCAAAATCTGCTCCTTGGTGTGAAGCCCGACAAGGCGCGATTTGATATTGCCGTCTTTGATAATAACAAGGGTTGGAATATTTTCCACGTTGAAAGTCTCCGCGAGCATGGGCTGCTCGTCGGTGTTTACCTTGCCTACTGTGATATCCGCGCGCTGTTCGGCAATCTCGTCAATTATCGGCGACTGCATCATACAAGGCGGGCACCACGTCGCCCAGAAATCCAGCAGCACGGGCTTCGGTGAGTTGAGCACCTCCGTTTTGAAATTCTCCGAGGTTACGGTAATTATCGGCATAAATACCTCCTTAAAATACGAAATAAAACACACTTATATTGTAACATATATTTTTGGAAATATCAACCCCCAAAGCAAAAAAAGTGCAGCATTTCATTTTTTCAGCAAAAAATCCGGCATCGGGCGCGGTTGCCCGATGCCGAAATTTTTTGGGACGTTTGTTCGGCGTTACTTGTTTCCGCCGAACAAGCCGCCCAGCTTGTCCTTGATGCCGTCAACGTTGATCTTGGCCTTAACGCCGTCGATAACATTTTTAATAACGTCGTCGGGAAGATCGATTCCGAGAACGTCCTCAACAGCCTTTATCGGCTCCTTTTGAAACTTTTCGGCAAAGCCCTTGTCGTTCTTTACCTTGTTGACTACCTCGTCGATTTTTGCCTTGATGTCCATTTTGTCATTTCCTTTCTTGAAAAAATTATCTATCATCTGCCAAGCCGTTTGCGTACTCGGCAGCGGATTTCAAACCGCGCTCTCCGGCACGGCGGATATCCAGAAATACAAGCTGCTCCTCGCTGAAATCTTCCGGCAGCTCCTTTTGCGAAAGGTTGATATACGCATAGAACACCGCCGCCTGATGCGAAGCCGCTTTGGCTCTGGCAACGAGTTCGGGCGTAAGCTCGGTGGTGATAATGATTATCGCCGAGGTGCTGCCGACGTCGATATTATCCAGCGTCCAAACAAAATCCGCGACTTCGAGTTTTGCGGGAATGACCGACATCAGCTCGAAAAAACCGTCGAACGTGGGATTGTCGTACACCATTATCGGTTCGCGGCGTGAAAGCTCGCCCGTCTCAACCGAACAGTATATTCCCTTGTTGACCGCTTCCCTCACAAACGCGAGCGCCGTTTCGATTACGGTATCGGTGCGCAGCATAAGATTGCACTCGCCGGGGTAAACGTTAAAATCGCATAACACGGCGGCACGCATATCGTTCACGCTGTCGAACTGCTTTATCATGAGGTCGTCCTGTTTAGCGGTGAGCTTCCAGTGGACAAGCTGCATTACATCACCGATATGGTAGCTGCGGACGTGAGAGAAGTCCTCACGCTCGTTAGTTATAGGCTTTTTAGGCGAAAAACTCTGCTCGCCCGCGGAGGTCGACAGAATATCGGCAAGCGGCAGCTTTCTCGGAAGAAAAATCGTCGGCATATACCGTTTCTGCTTTTTCGTCAAGCGGACAATCCTCAGCGGATCGACGAACGAAAGCGAGTGTATTGCGCAGACATAGCTGCCTCTGTACTTATGAACGCAGCCGATAGACAGCCGCGCCTGTCCCATTGGCGACACGGACGCAAAGACGTGCTTGTCCGCGAACAGTCCGATCTCGCGGTCGGGTATATGGCAGTACACCTCCACAGGAACTCCCGGGAGAAAGGAGCGGTTTTTCAGCATTATTACCAGCTCAAACGGCTCGTTTTTGTCGATAACGGCGCGCGGCACGACAAATTCCGCCTTGACGTTCAGCATGAGCACCAGTGTAAAAACCGCCGCGAACACGGGATACAGCAGAACGGTAAACAGCAGTATCGCCGATATCTTGCTGGTATACGCCATTGAAAAAATTATGCAGGCGATTATGGTCAGAGCGTACAGAACACGATTTCTTGCCATGATCAGCTCCGTTTTACGGGCGGCGTTACCGAGCTTACAACGTCCTCGAGCACCGAGCGTATAGAGCGCCTGTTTACGCGCGTCTCCTGCCGCAGAACGATCCTGTGTTCAAAAACGGGAATAAGCAGCCGCACTATATCCTCGGGGATAACATAGTCGCGTCCGCGCAGATAAGCAAACGCGCGGGACGCCTGCATTATCGCGATAGAAGCGCGCGGGCTTGCTCCGAGCGCCACGGCGGGGTGATTGCGTGTCGCGGCGGTAAGCTCCGCGACGTATTTGCAAAGGCTCTCCGCGAAGTTTATCTCGGTTATATCCTCAATGCAGTCGGCTATCTGCTCGGCGCTCATTACGTTTTCAACGTCGTTTACGGGATTGGCGATAAGCCTGTCCATCATTATATGCTTTTCTTCCTCGATAGTCGGATAACCCATACTTATCTTCATCATAAAGCGGTCAAGCTGAGCCTCGGGCAGTGGGAACGTTCCCACATATCCTTGAGAGTTCTGCGTTGCTATTACCATAAACGGCGAGGGCAGCTCGTGTATTGTGCCGTCGACCGTAACGTGATTTTCCTCCATTGCTTCAAGCAGCGCCGACTGCGTTTTCGGGGAGGTTCTGTTGATCTCGTCGGCGAGCAGAATATTTGTCATTACAAGACCGTCGCGGTATTCAAAGCGGTTTTCTTCCTTGTTGAACATCGTAAAGCCAGTAATGTCCGACGCCATAACGTCCGGCGTGAACTGCGCGCGTCTGAACGCCAACCCCGAAGCCTTTCCAAGAGCCATTGCAAGCGTCGTCTTTCCCACTCCGGGCACGTCCTCGATAAGCACATGACCCTGTGCGAGAAGCGCGGTCAGCACGATAAGCAGCGCGTCCTCCTTGCCTCTGATGACCTTTGAGATCTCTTTCGCCAGATCGGCGAGCAGATATTGATTCTGAAATCTTTCCGACATTTTACCTTTTCCTTTTCTTGATGTTGATGAATATATTGCTGTTTGCCTGTCAGGAAACATATATTTATATTGTAACATATCGGTGTTTGAAAATCAAGAAGTTTCCGTATATTTTTTCGGAGATCCGTTTCTCGCCGAATTTGTTCAAATGTGTTCCGAATTATTGCCAAAGCTCGTCGCGCGTGACAGTCAGCTTGTGATTGTAGAAGTAATTCAGCGCTGAGCGTTTGTTGTAGGTCTCGTCTAGCGTTCCCGAGGAGTTGATGATAAATTCTCCCGCAGCGGGAGCAGCCCACAGCCAGAGCGCGTTATCCCTGTACATAACGTCGATATCAGGTATTACGTCGCACGCGGTGACTGTCTGTATTTTCCGCGCGGTATCCATTTCGGAGAGCGCGGTAAATCTTCCCGCAAATGAGGAATCCGACCGCTCGTAAAAGCTCTGTCCGATAATGTCAACATAATCGTTTCCGGGGTAGAAGTCGGTGCTGCCGCAGTTCCAGACCCACAGCAGATTGCCGAGTCTGTGATATGTGCAAAGCCGCGTAAACGCGAACTGCCACAGCTTCTTGTAGCTATTGGCGGAGTTTCCCCACCAGAACAGACCCGAATCCGGGTCGGGTATCGGCTCGAATATAACGGGAATATCCGCCTCAGCAAAGGGCTTCAGCGTTTCGGCGAGCTTGTCCAGATCCTTTGCTATCGCCGCAAGCTCGGCGGAGATAAGCTCGTTTTCCAGCATCGTCTGCAATTCCTCGGCGCTCAGCAAAGCGAACTCGTTAAGGTTGATGGGTTCGAGCGCGCGGTCAGCCGAAAAATCTCTCGGAGCAGTTCCGCGCAAGGCGTTCGGCGAATACCAGTGCCATGTGTACGCGACGATGCCGCCGTCCTTGCTCCACTGCTGCGCAAGCTCAATGTCCTTTTTGGTTTCCTCGACGTTATCGCCGTCCTCGAGAACCGCCCCCGCAAGCTCGCCGACGCGTATAGCGGGGTATCTTTCGACCGCCTTGAATACCGCGTCGATCTCGGCGTTGGTGCCGATCGTGACGTTCTGAGCGGTGAGCACCTGTCTGCCGAAATTCTTTGTCAGATACTGCATAAACTCAATAGTATTCGGGGTCGCGCTCGGGTTTGCGCATGCCGTGCCTATGCCGTAGCAGCTGTCGCTTACCGCGTCGGAGTTCTCCACGAACAGATAGTCGATCTCGGTCTCGCCGTTCGCCGAAATAAATTCCAGCGTGTTTGAGCCGGAATTAAGATAAACGTTGTCGACGGCGTAGTACTCAAACGTATAGTCGCCGTCCTCAAATTTACTTTTGTCGAGCGGCGGGATATAGTACGCGCCTTGCGTTTTTCCGTCGCAGCGGAACGTTACCGACGCGCCCTTTTCCGAACGCGCGGCAATAATTATACGGTAATGCTGCGGCGCGGAGGCGGTGACAATATGCGTAAGGCTGCCGCCCTGTTTCAGCCGCACAAAGCCCTTGCCGTCATACGGCATCGCGTCCTCGCCCGAAACGTCTGCGCCTATGTCGTAAACGCCGCCCTCCGCGTTGAGCTTCGCGGAGTAGTCTCGGCTTGTCACGGGGTATTCCTTGGGCTGATATTCGCCGTTATTAGGGAGTGTGCTCGGGCGGCTCGTGCTCTCAAGACCATCCGAGCTGCTGTCCGAAAATTGCGGCTCGGAATAATCGGGTATGCGCGAACAAGAACACAGCGCCGCCGCAAGCAGCAGCGCCGTCAAAGATATTGCGATTTTTTTCATATTTTCCCTTTTTATTCTATAATGATAACGTCTCCGTTACGTATCTCCTCGTCGAGCCGCGCGATCTTACCGTTTACGGTGATAGTTTCCGCGTGTGCAAGAAGCTCCGTCGGGTCGTCTGAAAACGCCGCCGCCACGTCGAGGAATATCGGCGGTTTGCCGTCGTCGCGCGCGGGGAACTCGGTCTCTATGCCGTTCACGGTTATCATCGGACCGACGGGTTCTTCACGAACGGGCTCTTCGGCGGATTTAGCGTTCTCCGAAACGGGCGGAACGGTAACGGGTATCGGCACGGCGGTGCTTTCCGCCGTCTCCGAGATCGGTTTCTCATATGTGATGATATCGCCGCTCTTCAGCATATCCTCGGGAGCGGGAGGCTCGCCGTTGAGCAGCACCTTTTCGCCGATACCGAGCGTTGAAAGCAGCTCGCTGATAGTCTCCGACTGAACGACGGAAATATCGTCGCCCTCCCAGATACGGCGGTCGGCGGTGACCTCTCTGCCGTTTATCAGTATGTATTTTCCCGCTCGCTGCTTGTTTCCGAAAAGAATAACGGTAAATGCGCGTATCGTTTCCAGATCGAAATAGTCCGACAAATGCGCCGTCGCGTCCGCGCCGTTTTCGGCGGGAGCAATGACGACCACATCGCCCTTGGTGACTACGGTGTTCATCGAAGCGGGTTCGCCGTTTACCGTGATCTCGGAGGGCTTGGGGTGTTCGCCGCGCAGAGTGACCTTCTCACCCGAAAGCGTGAACGACAGCGGCTTTCCCGATCCGGCGAGCATATCTTCGGGCTTTATCTTTGCGAACCCGAGCAGCTCGAATACGGTAAGCCGGTTGGTGTCCAGCGTGTGCAGCTTTCTACCGTTTACGGTAATGGTCGTGAAGTCGTAGGAAACGCCCTCGCCTGCACTCACCGCAATTCCGAGCGGCGTTGAATGCTCCGCGTTAAGCTGAATTTCGTCGGGCGCGATTATTCCGCGGAGCAGTTCGCGCCGACCTGTGATGACGCGTGTCGGGTCGACCTTAAGCTCCTCGGCTACCAGCGGCGCGAGGTTTTTCAGCTTGCTGCCGCCGCCCACGAGGAATATCGCCTGCGGAGGAACGCTGTTTGCCGCGATGATCTCCTCGGCGATAACGCGTGCAAGATCGCGCGCTGCGGGGGCGGTTATTTCGTCAATGCGATCGCGCGAAATTTTGTTTTCGCGCAGAAGTATGTCCTTGAACGAGACCTCTTTATCGTCGGAGGTTTTCAGCATTTCGGCTGTTTCAAAATCCACCAGCAGCTCTTTCATTATCGTTTCGGTAATCTCGTCGCCCGCCGTTGTCGCCATACCGTAGGCGACTACGCTGCCGTCGCGCGATACCGCAACGTCGGACGTTCCCGCGCCGATATCGCAAAGCGCGATATTGATAAGCCGCAGCTCCTGCGGAACAACCGCGTTCATAGCCGCGATAGGCTCCAGCGTGATATTCGCAACCTCGAGGTTCGCGCCGTGAATCGCCGCGCAAAGGCTCTCCACCACATACGCGGGCAGAAACGCCGCGATTATCTCTGTCACCAGCTTTTCGCCGCGGTGACCCTCGGGCTTATTCACCTTAAAGCCGTCCAGCGACAGTGAGATAACGTTATGTCCGACGCAGTAGAATGTTGTCGTATCGTTCTTTTTCGAGAAGCTCTCACAGGTTCGGCGGACGGCGTCGAGCTCCGTGGCTTTCAACGCCTCGGCGGTGATGAGCTTGTTCTCGGGGAGCTTGTACTCCCATGCTGCGCGCATAGTCCTCAGCGCGCGCCCGGCAGCCGCTACGCATACGTCGCGCAGCTGTAACCGCGAACGCGCCTCCAACTCGCGCTTCACCTTTTTGATATCCGCCGATACCGCCTTTATGTCCTCGATCTGCCCGTCCGCCATAGAGCGTTTTTCGTGAACGACCGTTTCCATATCCAGTATCTTGCAGCCCTGAGCCGTCTTTTTTGCGAGAACTCCCACGACCGTCCGCGTTCCGATATCCAACGCGAATATCACGTCGCCCTGCGGATTTTTTCTCTGTGCGGAGAGGTCGGGTTTCTTTGCCGCTTTTGACTTGAGCTTGGATTTGTCGGGCTTTTTTCCGACAGCTTTCTTCTCGTCCATATTATTGCTCCCCCAACTAACTCTTGAATTTTTTGCTTGCTCAAACACCGAACCTCTTCGTCAAACTCCCTTGCAGCTTTTTCCGCAAAGCGCAAAATGCGTGCCGGAATTTCGGCGTTTGCGCCGCGCGAAATTCTTCAAGAGTTAGTTGGTGGAGCAATATCCTCGTATCTTTGCCGTTACTTACCGTAACCTATTTTCAGAGTATTTCCGTCGACGGCGATGCCCTTGCTGAGCTTTATCGGCAGCTTCTGATCCTCGGTAAAGCCTATCGTTTCGCCGCTGTTGAGAGTAGCTCCGCTTTCGAGAACATAGGAGACGATCGTCAGCATAAACTCGCGCAGCTCGTTTAAGTCTGCCTTGTTTGCGGGAATGTAGACCTCCATTTCCTCCTTGCCCATACGCCGCATTCCGTAGGTATACACGCCTGTCATTTTTCCGTTGCCGTAAATTCCTATCCAGACAAGATTGAGCACCGGAACGTGACCGTCCTTGAGCAGCTCCGCGAAATCAAGATACATTTTCGGCGGAAACACCGCGCCCTCGTTGTAGAACGCGACGACGTTCTCCTGTTTCATCATGGAGCACACGACCTTGACATAGACATTTCCCTTTTGAATAAGATCGTCGTCGTCTCCGAGAATGGCGATTATAACGTGCGCCTTATGCGATGCCGTAATCTCGACCGCATTCTTCCACATATAATTCGCCTCCGCCCAGTATTCCGCCTCGCCGTCGGGAACGGGGGTCGGGATAAGACCAATAACCACTCTGAACCCGTCTATTTCCGTGTAGATTATATCGTCCTCCGGTTCGGAATCATCGGAATCGTCAGAAATATCGATCCCCCAATCCGCTTTCATATCTCCGATAAGCTTCGCCTTGTCCATACTCGGCTCAGATAACAGCGCGAATCCCGCGAAGTTTCCAACATCGCCCTTCTGCCCCTCGGGAGAGGGCGTGCTCGGTTTGTTGTTCCTCTTGAATAAACCCATATTAACTCCTTACTTAAATAAAAAAATTATTCTGTAATACTCTTCAGTCCGTTCAGATCGAAGATCGTAAAGTCCTGTCCGAAATCGGCGTTATCGTCTTTTCTGTCGATACGCACGCCCTTGCAGCCGAAACGATGCGCGCATTCGATATCCTTGCGCTCGTCGCCGACGTAGATCATCTCGCCGGGCGAAACGCCGAAATGCTCCGCGATCTCGTTCAGCCCTTTGGGATTAGGCTTTCTCATACCGCACGTTATCGACGAAACGTACAGATCGAAATACGGCAGCAGCTCGGGAATATAATCTCGGTGAAGCTTGTCGGGCATTCCAGTTGCAACGTCCGTGAGCGCCGCGATCTTATACCCCGCCGATCTCAGCTCCCCAAGCACGGGTAAGCTCTCGGGATAGATATACGCCGTCAAGTTGAACGCCGCGAAAAACTCGCCGATAACGTTCTCCAGGTCAAACTCAAAGTCCCACTCCGCGCACGCCGCCCCGAAAATATGCTCGGGCGTGTAATCAATCTCGCGGTAATTCACTTTCGGATTAAACGAGCGAAGAACCTCCAGAGTGCGCCTTTTTCGCTCGTCCGTCAGCGGCAGCCGCAGCTTTTCCGCAGCCTTATCCAGCGCGTTTTCGTAATAGTCCAGCCAGCTGAACGGCATATCTTTATATTCCATGAGCGTTCCGCCGATATCAAAACCTATAACTTTCAGCATACTCAATCCTTTATTTTAAGCGCCTTGCGCAGTTCCTTTTCTGCGGAATTCATCATTACCACCAACGCGGCGTCGCCGCTTTGGAGCGTCGTCTGACCCGACGGGATAACCGTCCTTGTTCCGCGCGTAATGCAGGCTATCAGACACCCTGACGGCAAATTCAGCTCCATGAGCTTTTTTCCCTCCAACGCGTAGTTTTTCGGAATGGTAATCTCCATAAGCGACGCGTCCTCGCCGTCAAGCTGTATCAGCTTTTTCATCGCGCTGAGATCGACCTCAAACTCCAGCATCTGAATAATGTTATCCGTAGCCGAAATGACGATATCCACGCCGAGCTCTTTCAGCGCGTCCTTGTTTTTCGGGTTATTAACCTTGGCGATAGTCTTTTTCACGCCAAACCTCTGCTTGGCAATCTGGCAGCACACAAGATTGCTCTCGTCCTGTCCGAGCACCGCGATAACGCAGTCCGCCTTGTCCGCTCCGCACGCCTCGAGAGCCTCCACAGTCGTGCCGTTTCCGCAGCTTACCTCCGCGTCGAGATTGTTCGCGCAGTAGCGGCTCTGTTCTCTGTCCTGTTCGATTATCGTTATCGAATACCCGTGCTCCAGCAGCGTTTTCGCGAGATAGAACCCGACCTTGCCGCCGCCGACGATTATCGCTCTCAAAAGATCACCTCATTCAAATGCAAACTCATGCCTTTTTGGCGAATATCAGCTTGTCGCCCTTAACAAAATTTATCGGCTGTCCGCGATACAATATTAGCCCCGAACCGAAGCGCAGCACTCCGAAAAGTATCTCTCCGCTCTCGTACCCGATATCGTCGGGCATTGCGTCGATAAATTCCTCAGGAAGATCTATCGTTGAGAAATGCACCGTGTAATTCTCGAAATTCACCTCGTCAATAACTCCGTCGTCGTCCTCGAGAGCCGCGCACGCCGCGCTTACCGTGAGCTTTGTCGGACAGATAACGTTTATGCCCAGCTCCTCGAAAACCCGACCTTTTTCGATATCGGTTATCCGCGCGAAAATTTTCGGCACCTTGAACGTCTGCCGCGCCAGCTGCGACACCATAATATTCATATCGTCCTGCGCGGTAACGGCGAAAAGCGCGTCGCAGGTCTGTATCCCCGCGCGCTTCAGCACGTCCTGATCTATCGGCACACCCGTTGTCGTAAAGCCTCCGAACTTCGGCGACAGCGCGTCAAATTTCGCGCCGTTCTTATCAATTACCGAAACGTCGTGCCCCTTTTCGTCAAGCGTTTCCGCAAGCGCCGAGCCGACCATTCCGCAGCCTATTATCAACACGTTCATAATGTTTCCGCTCCTTTACTTGCCAACGCAGAACCTCTTGAAAACTTCCGCGATCACCTCGTCGCTCGCGCTTTTTCCCGACAGCTCGTAGACTGCGTCAAGTGCCCGCTCAAGACTTACCCCGATAGCATCGGGCGTAACGCCGAGCTTAGCCGCCGCTTCCGCTTCGTATATCTCGTCCGAAGCGCGGAGAACACACGCCCTCTGCCGCTCGTTCGCGATAAAGCCCGCGTTTGCACTGAAATCCGCAAGGTTCAGCCGCTCCATAACCGCGTTTGCGATCACGTCCGCGCTGCTTTCGTCCTTTGCGGAAATTTCAATCGCCGCAGCACTGTCGTTCAGCGCCGCTTTCAGCTCGTCCGTATCGAGTTTGTTTTCAAGATCGCTCTTGTTGATCAGGGCGATAACACGCTTGTTCCTTAAAAGTTCGAACAGCCGCCTGTCCTCGTCCGATAATTCGCGCGAGCCGTCGAACACCGCCAGCACAATATCCGCGTTCTCGAGCTTTTCGAGCATAAGCTCCACGCCGATACGCTCCACATCGTCGTCCGTCTCGCGTATTCCCGCGCAGTCTGACAGCAGCAGCACAGCGCCGCCGACGTTTACAGTTTCCTCTACGACGTCGCGCGTCGTGCCCTCAACGTCGCTTACAATGCTGCGGCGGCTTCCCGAGAGCAAATTCATCAGCGTTGACTTACCAGCGTTCGGTTTCCCGACAATGGCGCACGAGATACCGTCGCGGAGCATACGCCCTCTGTCATACCCCGAATTAAGATCGTCAAGCTCCGCCGAAACAGCGGCGATCTTCTCCGCAAGCCATTCGTTCGTGACTACGGGCGTGTCGTCATCGGGAAAGTCTATCCATGCCGATATCTGCGACAGTATCTCCAAAATCATATCGGCTATCTTCTCACAACGGCGGTACAAAGCGCCCTCGCGCTGCTTGTTGGAGCAGTTCAGCATCTGTTCTCCCTGCGCCGAAATCATATCCGCGACCGCCTCCGCCTGCGTAAGCGACAGCTTGCCGTTCAGCAACGCGCGCTTTGTAAACTCGCCCGCCGCCGCGGGTTCAGCACCCGCCTTTATACAAGCCGTGAGCACACGCCGCGTAACGTAAATGCCGCCGTGACAGGATATCTCGCAAACGTCCTCGCCCGTGTAGGAATGCGGCGTTCTGAACACCAGCAGCACCCCGTCGTCAAGGCGCTCACAGCCGTCGTATATATTTCCGTAGGCGGCGGTGTAGCCGCGCATTTCGGCTATCGGCTTCCCCGAAACGGGCTTAAAAACCCTCTCCGCGACGGCGAAAGCATTTTCGCCCGATATTCTCACCACCGAAATGCCGCCGACTGCGGCAGGCGTGGCAATCGCACAAACTGTTGACATGATCACTTTTTCTTTCCGAATAATTTCCCGAAAAATCCCTTTTTCCCGGGTTCTTCCTCATCGTTTTGAACGGCTTTGTCCGAGAGCTTTTCCGTTTCTTCCTCGTAGTCGTCGAACATTCCCATTAAGATCGGCTTCGCCTTGAACTCCTCGCCCATATCGTTCAGCAGATACGTATACGTCCTCGTGGGCATATCTATCTTGTAATCCGCGAGGCTGCCGCATTCGAGAACCGTCTCCAGCTTCTCCGCCATTCTCTCGGGAATTGAAGCGGCGGCGCTCTCGTAATACTCCTCGCACGCGATATTGTACTCCTCGGCGGGATTTCTGCCAGCGACCTGCGTCAGGTGTATGCCCTCGCGCAGATATGCCGTATAGTCGAGATAGTCGCTCCAGAACTCGTTAAGCAACGCGGCGAGTATGCGGTTTTGCAGCGTTTGCAGCTCGTCCTCGGGGAATTTTTTCAGCGCCTGTTCATACAGATCCGGCGCGTTTTTCTGCCACATTTCGGAGTTGTAGCCGCCGTCGAGCAGCGAGCTTCTCCTCGCAAAAGTCGTGCTGCGGTGCTTTTCGCCGATCATGGTGTACTTCATGAGATTGACGCGCTCGTCGAACGTGTTGCCCTCGGAAATGCGCTGAACGCGCTCCGCTTCTTTCAGCAGCGTTTTATCAATGAGTGCTCCCTCGGTCTTCGCGGAGGGATAATGCCGCCCCGCGAGCTTTTTCAGCTCATTTTTCCGCATAATGTCATCGTCGAGCGATGCGAAAAATCTGCTCTCGCCCGCGTCTCCCTGCCGCCCCGCGCGTCCTCGCAGCTGCTTGGTTATCCGCGAGCTTTCGCGCATGGAGGTCGCCAGAACCAACAGTCCGCCGACCCCGACCACAAAGTCCTTGTCCGCGCTGTCCGTGCCGCCGAGTTTTATGTCGACGCCGCGCCCCGCCATATTCGTGGAGATCGTGACCGCGCCGCGCTCGCCCGCCTTAGCGATTATCGCAGCTTCCTCGGCGTTGTTTTTCGCGTTGAGCACCTCACATTTGATGCCGAGCTTGCGCAAGTCTTCGGCTATGCTTTCGCTTTCCTCTATGCTCTCGCTGCCGACCAGCACGGGGCGTTGGATATCGGCGGCTTCTTTTATCGCCGCGATTATCGCTCTGCGCTTTTCGGCGCTGTCATAGTACAGCTCGAGCGGCTTGTCTATCCTTGCGCACGGCAGTCTTGTCGGGATAATGTCCGTGAGTATGCCGTAGATCTTTTCAAATTCCTCACGCGCCGCCTCGGCTGTACCCGTCATTCCCGCGAGTTTCGGGTACAGTCTCACAAAATATTGGAGCGCGATATTGCCCATAATTCGTCCGCGCGACGTAATCTTCAGACCGTGCTTCGCCTCGACCGCCGCCTGCAATTCTCCCGGGAACACGCGCCCCGGTGCGGCTCTCCCCGTGAACTCGTCGACAAGCAGTATATTGCCGTCCTTAACGATATAGTCTTTGTTTTCGGCAAGCTCCGCGCGCGCTTTCAGGCACGCGCATATCTTTGCGAGCAGCTCCGCGCCGTCTGCGGCATAGACGTTGCAGCCGAATATCTCCTCCGCCTTGTCCGCGCCGCTGTCTGTGAGGTAGACATTGCGCGTATCCTCGTCAACGGCGAAATCGTCCTCATTAAAGTCGGCGACCTTATCGTAGATCGTCTTTGTATCTCCGCTCTCGCGAACGGCAACGTCGCCCGCGATAACAAGCGGTATTCTCGCTTCGTCGATAAGAATGCTGTCCGCTTCGTCAACTATCGCAAAATTCAGCTTTTCGGGGAACACCGTTTCTCCACTCTCAAAGCAAACGAAGTCGCGCAGATAATCGAACCCCGCTTCTTTCGCGGTAACATACAGCACCTGTTTTCGATACAGCGCCTTGCGTTCTTCACGGGGAGTGCTCTCGGTGATACAGCCCACCGAAACGCCCATTTCATCGTATATCGGACGCATCCAGTTACAATCGCGCTCGGCAAGATAATCGTTGAACGTAAGAACGTGCACCAAACCGCCGCCCAGCGCTTCGTGACATGCCGCAAACACGGCGCAGAGCGTTTTGCCCTCGCCCGTTTGCATCTGCACCATTCTTCCATCCGAAAGCGACAACGCCGCCGAAAGCTGCTCGTCGAACGGCGTTATCCCGAGCGTTTTCTCCGCCGCGAGATAACACCGCGCGAACACATCTTCAAGCGTATTTCCTCCGCAGTCTCCGCTTTGGGAAAGCGCCTTTATTTTTGAAATTGTTGCTTTTTTATCCATTTAGTCACCGTTTGTTCAGCTTGCAGAATTATGCCTTTTTGCGCGCGAGGTCACCGCGTGAAGCTCCGTGCTGCGGTTGTCAAGCCAGCGCGCGACCGTCCGCGTGGTCTGACCGCAGCGGACCATTTCGCAAAGGCGGTCGAAGCTCACCCATTTCGCGGCGCATACCTCGATCGACTGCAAACGCAGAGCGCCCAGCGGCACGTCCTTTTCCAGAATATAGAAGTCGCGGAGCATACTGTCGGTGGTAAGCGACCACTCGAGGTCGAGTTCGTCATCGTCCGCCATTATGCCCGTTTCCTCGAAAAGCTCGCGCACGGCAGCCTCGCGGCTTGTTTCTCCCGCAACGGCGCAGCCGCCCGAGCACTCCCATTTTCCTCCGCTCGTCTTTTCGGGAACGCGCTGAGTAAGCAGTATCTCGCCGCTGCGGTTTATCGTCATTACCTGTACGACAATGTGATATTCTCCGCGCGGTATCGGAGCGCCCCTCATGACCTTTCTGCCTAACGGCTGCCTGTTGACCGAATAGAGATCGAAAAACTCCATTATATGCTTTTCGCTCCGTTCTCGAGATTTTTCCGTATAAGCTCGCAGCGCTGCTTTACGCAGTCTGCGGAGCGGTGCGGATCCTCGGGAGTGTTGAACGTGTAGTCCATAAGTTTTTCAATAGTAGTGGAGGCAACGTGAAGTCTTGTGTCGGAGGACGCATAGTAAATGTAAACGTTGTCGTCCTTGACGATACAGCCGTTTGTGAAGCAGACGTTGGAAACGTCGCCTACTCTCTCAATACCGTGCGGTGCGATAAACAGACCCGACGGCGACGCGATGAGCTTGGACGGGTCGTTAAGGTCGGTCGCGAACACGTAAATAACGTAACGCAGCCCCGCCGCCGTATTTCTTACGCCGTGCGCGATGTGAATCCAGCCCTTGGGGGTCTTTATCGGCACAGCGCCCGCGCCGTTCTTCACCTCGGTGAGCGTATGGTAAATTCTGGGGGAAATGACTTTTTCATCGGTGCAGAGCACGGGATTTGTGATGTCCTCGCAAAGCGCGAAGCAAACTCCGCCGCCGCTGCCCGTCTGTATGAAATCGTCCTGCGGACGGGTGTAAAACGCGTACTTGCCGTCCACGAACTCGGGGTGCAGGCAAACGTTGCGCTGCTGAGGCGACTTGGATATAAGGTTCGGCAGGCGCTCCCATGTAACCAGATCCTTGGTGCGGACGATACCCGCCTGTGCCACGGCAGCCGACAGATCGTTCGAAGTCGTGTCCTTGCTCTCGGAGCAGAACACGCCGTATATCCAGCCGTCCTCGTGCTGCGTTACACGCATATCATAGACGTTGGTCTCCTCGGGACAGGTGTCGGGGAGCTGCACGGGATAATCGCGGAAACGGAAGCCCTCGGTGGGCTTGTCGCTCTCGGCTACCGCGAAAAAGCTCTTTCTGTCCGAGCCTTCAACACGCGCAATAAGGCAGTACTTACCGTTAAGGTAAATTGCGCCAGAGTTCATGACCGCGTTTACTCCCAGACGCTCCTGAAGATTGGGGTTTGTCGAGTAATCAAGGTCATAGCGCCAGATAACGGGCGCGTGCGCCGCGGTGAGTACGGGGTTCTCGTAGCGGTCGTAGATACCGTTGTAGAAGTCCGCCTTGGGGTTGGGCTTATCGAGCAGATCCTCCTGTTTTTTTATCAGCTCGGCAAGCTGTGTGTCAAATTGTTCCTTTGTAAACATAGATGCTGAATTCCTTTCATACGAAAAAATAATATATCTATTATATTATAACATATCCGTCTCGGAATTTCAAGGTTGACAAGGCAATTTTTATGAGTTATAATAAAAATATACAACAACGGCTTTTGCGGACTGTTCGTCCGTCTTGTGTGGAGGGCGTATGCTGACGAAAAACAAACGTATCTGTCCGTGCTGCGGCAAAACGCTGAAACTTGTTCCTCCCACAAAGGAACTTTTGCCAAAGCGCACTTTATCGACCACAGGCGGGCGGGAGTTTTACTTTATCTCAAAAAAGCGGATCTTCAGCTACACGGTATTTCCGAAATCGAACTTTACATATCCCGCGGGATTTGATAAATATTCGCCCGCGATTATTAAAGAGGATTATTGTTTTATCAACAAAAAATCCACGCGAAAAGACTTTACGGGTATTGCCACCGCCTATAACACCCGAAAAAAGCTCTCAAAGGACGGACTGTGGCTTTTCTCGTGGGAAATGATATTCCATTGCGGCAATTGCGGACAAAAGCTGGCGCTTAATTATAATCCTTTCGCCATATTGAACGATTGGTTGTGGCTGTCGCTTATATGCGGCGTTTTTCTGATATTCTTTTGTTTAACGGGATTTTCCGAAATTTGGGCGGCCGATTCGACCGTAACGTTCGCTTTGTTTTGCGCATTGTCAGCAATATGTCCGTTATGCGTTGGTTTCTCTTTTGTAAGTTTAGTTTATGCAAAAATTTTTTTAAGCAACTTTGTTCCGACAAACGAGGTTGACAACCTTATCTATCCCCCAACCGACGTGCGGCTGAGCGATGTGTTCCGCTCTCCGTATCTGCGCGAGGGAAACGTTTTCTCCGTGCGGCTCGGCGGCGACGATATACATCTATACCTTGTGCGCAAAAACGGCTGCTGCGAATTTTCGATATGCTGTGCGGATAACAAACGCGAGCGGCTGAAACAAAGGCTTTCTGAGTGCCCGGAGCTTGAACTGACGTTCGAGGGCAAGCGCGTCGGAACAGCGGAAATTTTGGAGGTTATCCCGTGAAAACAACGAAGAAATTACCAAAATGGGCGATAACGGCGAATACACGCATTATTTCGCTGTGAGCGTGCAGTTTAAAAGCGGCGGCGAGAAGCTGAAAAGTCCGTACATCACCAAAATCGAGCCGCTGCAGAGATATTGGCGTATCATGTAAATCAATTTAAGGAGCAATTATGAAATACAATCCGATTATTTTCGACCTTGACGGAACATTGTTAAACACTCTCGGCGACCTTGCCGCAGCGGGAAATTACGCTCTGGAGCGGTCGGGTTTTCCCGTGCACGCCGAGGAGGCATACCGTTACTTTGTCGGCAACGGCATTCCCAAGCTCATTAAGCGTATTTGTCCGCCGAACTCCTCCGCTGAGACGTTAGAGCTTGTACATAAGATATTCGGCGAATATTACGACAAGCACAAATCCGACCGCACCAAGCCCTACGGCGGCATGACGGAGCTTCTCGCGGAGCTGAAAGCGCGCGGCATTACCGCCGTCTGCAACACCAACAAGGACTACGCGTTTTCGAAGACGCTGCTGCGGTCGTTCTACGGCGATACGCTCGCGGAGATAGTCGGCGCGGGTCTCGGCTTCGATACCAAGCCCGACCCGTCGGCGGCGATTTATCTTGCGGAAAAGTACGCGGTCAACGGCATGAAGCCGCTCTATGTCGGTGACAGCAGCGTGGATATGCAGACCGCTTTGAACGCGCATATCGACGGCTGCGGAGTGCTCTGGGGCTTCCGTGACCGCGCAGAGCTGGAGCGGTATTTCCCGACCTATATTGCGGAGAATGTCGGGCAGCTCCGCGAGATTATCCTTGGAGGACGAGAATGAAGATAGACCACATTGCAATGTACGTAAACAATTTAGAGGCGGCAAGGGATTTTTTCATAAAATACTTCGGCGCGGTATCCGACGACGGCTATCACAATCCGACGACAAATTTCCGATCATATTTCCTCAGCTTTTCCGACGGCGCGAGACTCGAGATAATGACTCGTCCCGAGCTTGACGATACCGTAAAAACACCGTTCCGCACAGGCTACGCGCATATCGCGTTCTCCGTCGGCAGTGCCGTGCGTGTCGACGAACTTACCCGCGAGCTTAACGCCGACGGGTACGAAATCGAAAGCGCCCCCCGCCGTACCGGCGACGGCTATTACGAAAGCTGCATCGTCGGCTTGGAGAGAAATCTTATTGAAATAACGGTATAAAAACGGGGGCGAAAACCCCCGTTTCGTTATGCCTCGTTGATCTTCGAGCCGCTCTTGAACACGAGCGCCGCGATAAGTCCAAAGAAGATCGCTGCAGATATCCCGACAGCCGCCGAGGTAAATCCGCCCATAAATATTCCGATAAAGCCGTTCTGGTCGACAGCCTTGCGCACGCCTTTTGCGAGCAGATGTCCGAAGCCCGTAAGCGGCACGGTAGCGCCGCCGCCCGCCAGATCGACAACAGGCTGATACCAACCCAGACCGCCGAGGGCTACTCCCGCCACTACGTAAGACGTGAGTATACGCGCCGGCGTGAGCTTCGTCAGGTCTATCAGCACCTGTCCGATAGCACAAAGCAGACCGCCTATCAGAAACGCCCATACATATTCCATAAACATATCCATATTCTCCTTATCTAAAAAGCAAAAGCCCGCACCGTTCGCTTCGCTCACTAGCCGAACAGCAGTGCCTACGCTCCGCTCGCTTTGCTCGCTTCACTGCGGCAATACTGTTCGCAGGTGCGATTTATCGCTTCGGCGACTTTTGCGCTGCGATAACGGTTACGCGCTTTTTTGTGCGAATATTGGCGAACCATGCTTTTTAAGTGTGACTTATTTCCACCGCGTGAGCGATCCCCGGGATCGCGCCGCCCTGCTGCACCATTGTCGGCGACATCAGCGCGCCCGTTGCGACATACAATATCCGCTTCAGCTCGCCGCTTTTAACTCTCCCCAGAAAATGCGCGCACATCATCGAAGCCGAGCAGCCGCAGCCCGAGCCGCCCGCGTGAACGTCCTGCCGCTCCCTGTCGTATATCAGCAGACCGCAGTCCTGATGACGCTCCTTTATCGACACGCCGTCGCGCTGAAACAGCTCGTACAGCATATCGCTGCCGACCTGCCCGAGATCGCCTGTTACAATAACGTCATAGCTCTCGGGGTGCGTTCCCGTGTGTTTGAAATGCCGCGAGATCGTATCGTAAGCCGCTCCCGCCATTGCCGCACCCATATTGTTCAGGTCGGTGATGCCCATATCCTGTATCTTCCCGACCGTACCCGCGCGGATATACGGCGGTTTTAGCGCCGAATTGAGTATCGCCGCGCCCGAGGCTGTAGCCGTCCATTGCGATGTGGGAGTACGCACCCCGCCGTAGTTCAGCGGAAAACGGAACTGACGCTCCGCCGAAGAAAAGTGAGAGCTTGTTACCGCCGAGCAGTTATCGACATATCCCGCGTTCACCATACATGCTGCCAGCAGCAGACATTCCGCGAATGTCGAGCAAGCGCCGTATACTCCCAGAAACGGAATATAGAAATCCTTTAGCCCGTAGGACGAGCCCGTGCACTGATTGAGCAGGTCGCCCGCGAATATCAGATCCATTTTTTCGGGGCAGAGCTTCGCCTTATCCATGGCGTGTTGGAGCGCCTTTTTCTGTAACTGCGCTTCCGCCTGCTCCCATGTGTCCATATCACCCTTGTTGTCTTGTAATATCTCGTCAAACTCGTCGCCGTGCGGTCCCTCGCCCTCGACCTTTCCGACTACGGAAGCCCACTCGGATATTGACGCGTTGCTGAATTTAAATGTTTTTCCCTCGCAAACCGACATAATATCCTCCTTAAAACAACGTAGTAATATAGTAAATTATTCCGTAGATAATCGACGCGGAAATTCCGTAAACTATTACGGGACCCGCGATAACGAACATCTTCGCGCCTAAGCCCAGCACATAGCCCTCGCTCTTGAAGTCCAGTGCGGGCGATACCACCGAGTTCGCGAAGCCCGTTATCGGCACGAGAGTTCCCGCGCCGGCGTGCTGCGCTATGCGGTCATAGAGCTTCAAGCCCGTGAGCAGCGCAGACAGGAAAATGAGCGTCATTGAGGTCCACATACCCGAATCCTCCTGATTAAAGCCGAACGCCTGATACATATTCAGCAGAGCCTCGCCGAGCACACATATACCGCCGCCGATAACGAACGCCAGCGGAATGGTCTTGTACATAGCCGACGGGTGAGAATGCCGCTTGGCAAGCTCGCCGTATTCCTGATTTGATATATTCATAAAGGTTGCTCCTTTCAAATTGCGTTATACGGATATTTTGATGAAAAATATCGAAAAAATACGATTTTAAATATAGTAAAATTTGTCTTATTGCCGCAGAATTTGACAAATCGACCGTATTATGTTATAATGGGCAAGAGGTGATGCTATGGAGCACAAGGGCACGGTAATGCTCGAAACGGAGCGGCTGATACTCCGCAGATTTACCGCGGACGACGCGGAAGCCGCGTTCAGAAACTGGACCTCAAGCGACACGGTGACAAAATTTCTGCGCTGGGAAACCTACAGCGATATTTCGGCAGTGCGTGATTACATAAATTTTCAGTTGGAAAACTATAAGAAAATTGAGACTTACGATTGGGCGATAGTGCTCAAAGAGCTTGGAGAACCTATTGGTTCAATAGGCGCTGTCGCCTTAAACGAAAAAGCGCAAAGTGTCGAGATCGGCTACTGTATCGGCGAGAAATGGTGGCGGCGCGGCTATATGAGCGAGGCGCTTTCGGCGGTTATCGCGTTCTTTTTCGAGGAGGTCGGCGTAAACCGCGTTTATTCGGAGCACGATCCGCGAAATCCCAATTCGGGAAAGGTAATGCAAAAGTGCGGAATGAAGTACGAGGGCACTCTTCGTCAAGCCGACTATAACAACTCCGGTATCTGCGACACCTGCGTTTACGGAATACTCGCGGAGGAATACAACGCGAACAAGCCCGCGTAAAGGAAAGGAAAAAAATGGAACTGAAAATTAAGCATTTCACGGAGCTTACAACAGAGGAGCTTTACGATATAATACAGGCGCGCGTGGATATTTTTGTCGTGGAGCAGAAATGCCCCTACCGCGAGCTTGACGACAAGGACAGAGACGCCTACCACATCTGGCTTCGCGACGAAAACGGCATAATCGCGTATCTGCGCACGCTCGACAAGGGCGTGGCGTTCGAGGAGGCTTCGGTCGGACGGATAATCACCGTGCGGCGCGGTCAAGGCTACGGCGCGGTTATTATGCGCGAGGGCATAAAGTTCGCGTTGGAGAAGTACAACACGGACAAGCTCAAAATTATGGCGCAGCACTACGCCAAGGGCTTTTACGAGAAATTCGGCTTCGTGCAGTGCTCCGAGCCGTTTGACGACGACGGCATCGAGCATATTAATATGATATTGGAGCATAACGCAAGACCGTGAGCCGCTCCCGTGTGAAAACCGACGAAAAAAGCCCCTGTAATAAGGGGCTTTATAATATGTAGATTATTTGCTTTTGCGGTTATTCTCCGCGCAGAGTGCGGAGAGCGCGCACTCGGAGCACCTGGGCGCTCTCGCGGAGCAGACTCCTCTGCCGTGCCATACAAGGCGGTGACAGAAGTACAGCCCCTCCTCGGGCGGAATTATGGCGCGGAGCTGCTTTTCCACCTGAGCCGCGTCCTTGCCCTGCGACAATCCGAGCCTGTTCGTCAGCCGTATAACGTGAGTATCGCAGACCATTGCGGGCTTGCCGTAGAGGTCGCCGACCATAAGATTTGCGGTCTTGCGCCCTACCCCGGGCAGCTTGACAAGCTCCTCTATCGTATCGGGAACTTCGCCGCCGTAAACGTCCTTCAGCACGCGGCACATCTCAACGATATCCTGCGCCTTGGTGTGATAGAGACCGCAGGATTTTATGTACTCCTCCACCTCGGAGACCTCCGCGTCCGCGAACGCGTCCACGCTCGGAAAACGCTTGAACAGCGCGGGCGTTACGAGGTTCACGCGCTTGTCGGTGCACTGCGCGGAAAGCCTTGTCGCGATAAGCAGCTCGTGCGGCTGATTGTACTGCAGCGCGCACTTCACCTCGGGGTATTCCCTTTTCAGCAGCTCGATAATTTCGGCTGCTCTTTGTTTTTTTGAAATTCTCATTCCTCGTCCTCTGTCGGCTCGGGCAGTCTGGCAGCCCGTATTTTCAGAATGTTCCTGTCCTCGACCTGTATAACGGTGAGCCTTACGCCCTCGTATTCCACGGCGGGCGGTACAAGCTCCGTGCCCTCGGGGATATACCCGAGCTTGTCGGTAATGAAGCCCGAGATCGTCTCGTATTCGTGATCTTCGGGCAGCTCGATCCCGAACAGCCCGAACACCTCCTCGGGGTCGGCTTCTCCCGCGGTGTCGCAGGTATCCTCGTCAATCCTTGTTATCAACTGCTTTTCATCGTCGTATTCGTCCTGAATGTTGCCCATTACCGCTTCGATAAGATCCTCGAGCGTGACTATACCCGCCGTTCCGCCGTATTCGTCCACGACGACCGCCATTCCCGACTTCATTTCGGTGAGCGTCTTGAACACGTCGGGGCAGGAGCACGATTCGGGAACATAGCTTACGTCGCGCAGAAAATCCCCGATATTAAAGTCGGACAGATCGGTCTTTCCGATAAGGCAAAGCAGGTCTTTGACGATGATTATCCCGACGATCCTGTCAATGCTCTCCTCGTATGCGGGTATTCTCGAAAAGCCCAGATCGAGCGCCAGATATATCAGATCGTCCAGCGTTATCGAATTTACGTCCACGCCCACGATATTCGTGCGGTGGGTCATAACGTCGGCTGCAGTGCGGTTGTCGAACTCGAAGATGTTGTTTATCATCTGCGCCGAGTTTTCCTCGATACCGTCCTCGTCGTCATCGCTCGCAAGCGCGTCCACGAGGTCGCGAACTTCGTCTTCCGTCACGTCCGCGTAATTCGCGCCGAGCGCCGACTTCAGCAATGCGGTAAGCCCCTTGTTCAGCCAGATAAGCGGCGCTAACAGCACCTTTCCGACCTTGTGTTCGTTTTCCTGTTTATCGCTAATACTTCGACTGCCGTCAGTATCCATAAATCCTCCGTTAAAATTATAAATTTAAACCCATGTTTTCCTCATTCGCGGCAAATCCGAGCGACGTATAAAGCGGTCTGCCGTTTTCGGTAGCGTCAAGCGAGATATAGCTTACGCCGTGTTCCCGTGCCTCATCGAGCAGCATTGTCACCATTTTCCGCGCGATGCCGCGCCGCCGATAATCGGCGTTGGTGTATACGTTCATAATATGCGCGCGTTTCCCCGGCGGGTGGTCGTAAGTCGGCATAACCGTAAAGTAACATATCGTCGCACATCCGACAGCCCTTTCGCCGTTGAACGCAAGCACGGTAGTCTGATTACCGTGCCTGAAAAACTCCTCGGAAAGCCGCGTAAATTCTCCCTCAAACTCCGTTTCGGGTTTATCGTAAATTCCGCAAAGCAGCTCAATGCGCAGCTTTATAAATTCGCCGACGCGCTCCGTACCCGCTTTTTCAAATATTATCATCCGTGCTGCCTTTCTCCAAACTCGCTGAGAAATCTCATATATTTTATCAGCAATTCGGACTTCCACCAATTCTCCGCCAAGGTAAATTCCTTGTAATCGTTATACCACAGCCACGGCACGATATACGAGCCGTCCTCGAGCTGCGTCTCGGCAAGCATCTCACATTCTTTTTTGACCGGCTCTTTGTTGTCCTCGAAGAACATACTTTCCCTGTTTTTGATAAGGTCTGAGGGAAGTGTGACGTATTCCGTTCTCCATTTTTCCGTTTCGCGGCAGATATCGGCGTTGACCTCCTCCTTAAGTTTGTCCGCAAATTCTCTCATATCGAAAGGCTCCAAGCCCGCCTCGGAGAGATACTCATACAGCCCCGTAAAGCAAGCCGTGATATGTTCCTCTCTGAAAGGAACGCTTGATACAAACCATTCATAAGCCTGCCTCGCTATTTTCTCCGCCTTTTTGTACAGCCCGCTGTCCTTATCCGCAAAACGGAGAATAAATCCCGCAAGGTAAGCGGTCGGGTTATATTTCATATTATCATCGCTTTGCTTTTCGGAATAGCTCCACCATACCGCGTGAGGATAGTCGTTGTTGGTTTCCACGACATTCAGCCACTGATTATGCTTTTCCGAAAAATCCGCGCCGCTGTCAAGGTAGCGCAAAATTCCCTTTATAATTGCGTGTGAGCTGTCTGTAAAGCCGATCTCCCTTAAAATTTCGCAGGCTGCCCACGTCTGAATAGGTGAGGAATTCGGATTGAAGCTGTCCGCCTCAAGCGCGTATCCGAAGCCACCGTCCGCGTTCTGATACGCCGCAAGCGCGGTGAGGACGTCCTCGCGGTTTCCACCCTCAAAATGATAACGCCAGCGTGCCATATCTAAAGGTCGTGCGTTGCGGTAAATAAAAGCGCGCGCTTTTCTGAAAATCTCATCGTATTTACTCATCAGTATCCCCTGTTCCGAAAAACAGCCTTTCCCCGTTTTTTCTCGCGATATCTATCATTTCCTCGGTGGAAACGCCCTTTATCTCCGCCATTTTCGCGGCGGTAAACGCGATCATTGAGCTGTCCGAGCGCTCTCCGCGGTGAGGAACGGGCGCCATATACGGGCAGTCCGTTTCGAGCAGCAGACGCTCTATCGGTGTTTCCGCGCAGGCAGCGCACGCCTTTTTGGAGTTCTTGAACGTAAGCACTCCCGTAAATCCGATATACATTCCGAGCTTGACGACTTCGCGCGCGGTCTCGGCGCTGCCCGAAAAGCAGTGCAGCACTCCGCGAGGTTTGTATTTGCGGAGTATCTCCATAGTATCTCCCGAAGCGTCGCGCGAGTGGATAATAACGGGCAAGCCGAGCCGCTTCGCCATTTCAAGCTGCTTGATGAAAACGTCGTGCTGAACCTCGCGGTTCGGCTCGGGGTAGTGATAGTCAAGCCCTATTTCGCCCAGCGCGGCGACCTTTTTATGCTCCAGCAGCTTTTCCAACAGTCTCTCCCAGTTGTCAGGCAGGTCTGAGGCATTCTCGGGGTGAATACCCGCCGCCGCGTAAATATAGCCGTACCGTTCAGCAAGCGCGATCTCCTCCATGCTCGACGGAATATCGCAGCCGACCGCGAGAACGCGTCCGACATTTTTGCTCGGCAATTCGGCGAGAATGTCGTCAAGCTCCCCGCCGAAATCTTCTTTAAAATAGTGTGCGTGCGTATCAAAAATATTGCCCATTACGCCGCTCCGTTAAAGTACGCCTCAAGAACGAGCTGCTTTGTTTCGTAGCTCTCCAGCGGCAAACGTCCGCGTCCGCCGAACAGCTTTTCGGTGTCGCCGAACGCCGACAGGAACGACCGCTCCAGCATACCCGCCTTGTCTTCGCCCTCAATGTTCACACAGTCGAAGAACATAAGCAGCCGCGCGGCAGTCTCGTCTGGCTGCCAGTATTCCTCGGTGTTTTCTTCGGCGGCGGAGCTGCCGTAAAGCTGCCGCAGCTGCGCTAGCAGCTCCTCGGCGTACATTTTCGCGCCCACGCTCGGAACGTTCCCCGAAAGCACCTCGCCCTGTTTCACGAACATAGCGCGGATAATATGGCTCACGCCCTTTGTCATACGCTCCTCAAGAGACGCGGGGGCGCTCTGCTCGTCAACCTTTTCGATCATATCCTCGGTATTCTCCTTTTGCGCGAGGTTGTTGTCGGCGGTCTGCTTCTGCGCCGATTTCTTGGTGTAGGCGGGAGTAAACGCCGCCTCGGATTTTACAAAGCTGTCGGTATGCTCGGCGGCAAGCGTGCTGGTCTTTGTTTCTGTGCGCTGCGTCGAGGCTTTTGTCAATGTGGTCTGATTTATCGAGCCTATATCGGCTATTCTTGAAATATCCATACTTCATTTCCCCCTTCCATGGGTTATTAAGAGCAACTTATCTCATAATTTCATCATGATCCTCGCCGCAAAGCTCCTCGTCGTGATCGTGCGGTTGGAATCCGAGAATATCTCTGCCGCGTGTTCCGTATCTGTCGCGCTGTGTGTCAACATACTTCTCGAGCACGGTCAGAAAATCCCTCGGCTTTTTTATCGACCTTATCTCCTTTACGGGAGTGTCGACGTCCTTGCAGTTGAGTATTACCGTGCCGCAGCCGAACATTCTCTGTCCGAGCGGCAGCCGCAGGCTTTTGTCGAGGATACGGTACAGTTCCACCTCGTCCTCGACAATATTCAGAAAACCTTTGCGGGTTATCAGTTTCTTTTCGGTGAGTATATATCTTGTGAACGACCACGGCAGTCCGAGAAACGTCCGTTTTTTGTCTGTCCACACTTGTCCGGGAACAGGTTTAGCCATTTTGTCCTCCTAATCTCAGCGGCAGATCTAATGCCGTCATCTTATCGTAGAGCCGTTCGGAACGTCCTTGTCGAGGAACAGCACCCGAACGTCGTCCTCTCCCGCGTCGCAAGCAAGTATCATACCCTCGGACAGCTCTCCGCAGAGCTTGGCGGGCGCGAGATTAGCAACGAACACTATCTTCTTTCCCACCAAGTCCTCGGGTTTATACCACTTCGCGATACCCGAAACTATCTGCCGTCCGTTCCGTCCGTCGTCGACGGTGAGCTTGAGCAGCTTTTTCGCCTTTGCAACCTTTTCACAGGCTGTGATCTCGCCGCTGCGCAGTTTAATTTCGGCGAATTGGTCGATATTGATGATATTCGCCTTGTCTAAATCTTCGTCCTCGCGGATAGTTTTTGCGGGCTTTATCATTGCGTTCAGCTCGTCGATCTCTTTGTCCGCGTCAATTCTCGGGAACAGCACGTCCCCCTTGTGAACGGTGACGTTTTCGGGCAGCTTCCCGAACTCGCCCAGAACATCGTATGCGGTAAGGCTCTCGTCTGCGCCTATCTGCTGCCATACTATGGGCATGGTGCGCGGCATAAACGCCGCCAGTAGTCCCGAGCAAATTCGTATTGTCTCCAGAAGATTATACAGAACGCTCGCCAGACGAGCCTTTTTCTCCTCGTTCTTTCCGAGAACCCACGGCTCGGTCTCGTCGATATACTTGTTCGCACGGGAAACAACCTTGAATATCTCCTCCAGCGCTTTTGAAAGCTGCGCTTCCTCGACGAGCGGCGCGACTGTCTCACGCAGAGACCTCGCCATGCCGATAAGCTCGTCGTCGAGCGGCTCGGGCTGCCGTTTGGTCGGGAGCGTGCCGCCGAAATATTTGTCTGCCATAGCCACGGTACGCGAAACGAGGTTGCCCAGATCGTTCGCCAGATCGGAGTTTATGCGGCTTATCATTATCTCGTTCGAAAAATTGCTGTCCGAGCCGTAGGGCATATCGCGCAGTATCTGATAACGCACAGCGTCCGAGCCGTAGCGCTCCGCGAGCACAAACGGGTCGATAACGTTGCCGATAGACTTCGACATTTTCTGTCCGTTAAAGTTTATCCAACCGTGCCCGTACAGCTTTTTCGGCAGCGGCTGATCCAGCATCATCAGAATAATCGGCCAGATTATCGAGTGGAAACGCACGATCTCCTTTGCGGTCATGTGCATATCTGCGGGCCAGTATATGCCGTAATCATCATACTTGTCGTTTTCATAGCCGAGGGCGGTTATATAGTTCGACAGTGCGTCCACCCAGACGTATACAACGTGCTTGGGGTCGAAGTCCACGGGTATACCCCATGTGAATGATGTTCTCGAAACACACAGATCTTCAAGACCCGGCTTTATGAAGTTGTTTATCATCTCGTTGACACGGCTCTTCGGGGAGAGGTAGTCCGTTTCGGTGAGAAACTTCTCCACCTTGTCCGCGAATTCCGACACCTTGAGGAAGTATGCCTCCTCGTGAGCGTCGATAACGTCTCGTCCGCAGTCGGGGCACTTTCCGTCCTTGAGCTGGCTCTCCGTCCAGAAACTCTCGCAGGGCGTGCAGTATTTGCCCTCATACTGTCCCTTGTAGATATAACCCTTGTCGTAGAGTTTTTTGAAGATGTTTTGTACACTTTTTATGTGGTAATCATCGGTGGTGCGGATATAACGTGTATAGCTGATATCCATTGTCTCCCAGAGCTTCTTAAAGTTCTCGACGATCGGGTCTACATATTCTTTCGGGGTAACGCCCTTTTCCTTGGCTTTCAACTCAATCTTCTGTCCGTGTTCGTCCGTTCCCGTCAGGAACATTACGTCGTAGCCCTGCATTCTCTTGAAACGTGCTATCGTGTCACAGGCAACGGTCGTGTAGCAGTGACCTATATGCGGTTCTCCCGAGGGATAGTAAATGGGAGTGGTTATATAATATTTTCCATTTTGGTTCATCGGTATCTTCCCCTTTTCCATTATTTGTTAATTTTGTAAAATATGACGAAATCGACCATACTTATATAATTATATTATAGTACATTTTCACTCATTTTTCAAGTATTGGGAAAAAAATCAAGAAATTTTTACATATTACATAAAAAAGACTTGATTTTTTTTGCATTTTTTAGTACAATAGAGATAGGCACAAATTTTCGGGGGCTTGGACTGTATATTTTAGACAAAAAGAAATTTGTCACAGGGAGCGTTCTTGCCTTGTGAAGCAGAGGAAAATAGCAAAAATTCGGAAAGAGGTAAACAAATGTCAAACAGGCTATTTCAGGGTATCGTCCATCAGATGAAGGACACAGTCAACAGAGTTATCGGCGTTATCGATGAAAACGGAACGATCGTTGCCTGCAGCGATCTTACAAGAGTAGGCGGAGGAAACGATTTCTTTTCCATAGAGCTTGGAGATTCACACGAGGTCTTTATCCGCGACGGATATACCTACAAGCCGTTCGGCGTTCATATCAAGCCCGACTACGCGGTGTTCGTGGAGGGCACGGACGAGTCCGCGTCCAAATACGCGGGCATTATCGCAATATCTCTTTCCAGCATTAAGCAGTACTACGATGAAAAGTACGACAGAAACAATTTCGTAAAGAATATCATTCTTGATAACGTTCTCCCGGGCGACATAAGCCTTAAAGCGCGCGAGCT
The DNA here is from genome assembly GCA_910579125.1 of uncultured Oscillospiraceae bacterium. Classification (GTDB taxonomy): domain Bacteria; phylum Bacillota; class Clostridia; order Oscillospirales; family Ruminococcaceae; genus CAG-115. The sequence continues at coordinate 81,812 of CAJTTH010000005.1, forward strand.
GCACTTCAACGGCGATATAAGCCGCGTCGTGTTCCTGATAAGCGTGATAGCGTCCAACGATGTTTCGGCGTATGACGTTATTCAGAACCTGTTCCCCGACAAGAACAAGGACTTCGTTTTCAACATCACCGAAACGGACATCGTGCTTGTCAAGGAGGTCAAGAACAACATCGACGTAAAGGATCTCGAAAAACTGGCGCGGAGCATTTCAGACACGCTGTCGAGCGAGTTCTTCACCAAGGTGAACGTCGGCATCGGCACGCCTGTGCTCGGCGTCAAGGAGCTTGCGCGCTCGTTCAAAGAAGCGCAGACCGCTCTGGAGGTCGGAAAGGTGTTCGACACTGACAAGAATATCGTATCCTACGACAATCTCGGCATCGCGAGACTTATCTACCATCTGCCGACGACGCTTTGCGACACGTTCCTCAAGGAGGTGTTCAAGAAGAATTCTATCGAGAGCCTCGATCACGAGACTTTGTTCACCATACAGAAGTTCTTTGAAAACAGCCTGAACGTCTCCGAAACGTCCAGAAAGCTGTTCGTTCACAGAAACACGCTCGTATACCGTCTTGACAAGATCAAGAAGCTGACGGGTCTCGACTTGCGCGAGTTCGACCACGCGATCATCTTTAAGATCGCGCTTATGGTAAAGAAGTACCTCGCCGCAAATCCGACTAAGTTCTGATAAAAACGATAAAATACGGCTGTCTGAGCGGCTGAAATTCCGCTCGGACAGCCTTGCGGTTTGTTATGGTACGTTTTGTATCGTTGACAATTAAAGAGAGATAATAGATAAAAATATATATAATTGGGAAATTACGCATTGCTTATTCTGAAATCTTAGGGGGAGTAATGATTTTATGGTAGAAATGAAGAACGTCAACGTACACTATTCTAGCGGCGTTGACGCTTTAGTGGACGTAAATCTCCGTATAAACGACGGAGAATTTGTGTTCATAGTCGGCGGAAACGGCGCGGGAAAGTCCACGCTGCTGAAGCTGATGATGAGGGAGCTTGTGCCGAGTTCCGGGCGCGTTTTCGTGAACGGGTATAATTTATCCAAGCTCAAGGGCAACAAAATAGCGAAATTCCGACGCTCTATCGGGGTGGTGTTTCAGGAGTTCCGGCTTATTCAGGATTTCACCGCGTATGAAAACGTTTCGTTCGTGCTGAGGATCGCAGATCAGTCCAACAAATACATTCGCCAGAGAGTGCCGTATGTGCTGAATCTCGTGGAGCTGGCGATGAAAGCGAAGAGCAAGACGAGAGAGCTATCGGGAGGTGAGCAGCAGCGCGTTGCGATCGCCCGCGCCCTCGCGAACGACCCGGGTCTGCTTATCGTCGACGAGCCGACGGGAAATCTCGACCCCAAGCGCTCGTATGAGCTTGTGGGGCTGCTTAAGGAAATAAACCGCTGCGGCACGACCGTAGTTATGATCACGCATGAGCATGAGCTTGTGCGCTATTTCGGAGGAAGAATAATCAACATTGAAAAAGGCTCGATAACCTTTGACGAGACGATCGGAGGTAACGATGAGGGCGAGTAATGTCAGTTACCTTGTGAAAAAGGGAATAACCTCCGTCTGGAAAAATTTCGTGATGTCTTTCGCGAGCTTTTCGATATTGCTTGTCAGCCTTTTCCAGATAAGCCTTACGGTGCTTTTTATGATGAACGTCAACATCGTGCTTGGCAACGTCGAGGATACCAACCAGGTAATCGTCTATATCAAGGACGGCGTGAGCGCGTCGATGGTGGAGCATATAGGCGACGTGCTCCATAGCAACGCCGATCTTACCGATATCGAATATATCTCCAAGGAAGAAGCGGAAGCGGATTTTATTGAAACGTATATGGGCGAGTACGCGGAGCTTATGGATTATTTGGAGTCTAACCCTATGCCGGAGGCGTACAAGGTCAGAGTAACGGACGTGGAGAAGATACGTCCGATAGTGGCGGCGATAGAAACGCTCGAGGGCATTGAAAAGGTGCGCACGTCCTACGAGTTTGCGGACGCGCTGGTAAATATCCGCAACACGTTCTCGGTGATCATTATCGCGGTGATGCTTACTCTGGTGCTGGTAAGTATCGTGATAATCTCAAACACGATAAGGACAAGCGTTTTCGCGCGGCGAAGCGAGATAACAATAATGAAATACGTCGGCGCAACGAACGGATTTATCAAGCTGCCGTTTTTCGTGGAGGGTATGTTCGTGGGAATACTCGCGGGCGTTGCCGCGTGGGGACTTGCGTGGTTTATCTACGATTCCGTATTCTCGCTGTTCGCGGGGAGCTTTGCGCTTTGGGAGATGATCGGTTTCTTCAATCTGATACCGTTTGACGCCGTAAACTGGACGGTTCTCGCGATAAACTGCGGAGCGGGCGCGCTGCTCGGCGCAGTCGGCACGGTCATCAGCATGGGCAAGTATCTTAAGGTTTAAGATGCGGCAGCAGACATTTGGATTTTCAAATCGGGATAGGAGTAGATCTATTGAATAAGAAAATTTCACTCGGAATAGCGATAAGTCTTGTCGCGATAGGGTGCGCGATAACTTTCGTGCTGACCTGGACAGTGTCGCTGAATATATATAACGCGAAGATATCAAGCTCCGAGAAATACGAGGGTGTTTACCGCAAGCTGCAGGAAATGGACGCAACGGTGCGGAGCAATTACGCATACGCGGGTTCGCTGAGCGACGAAGCGCTGGAGACCTCGGTAATAAACGGATATGTGGCGGGTATCGGCGATAAATACGCGGCGTATATGCCTGCGCAGACATATTACGAGCTTCAGCAGACGAGCAGCGGCGTAGTCAACGGCGCGGGAATTGAAGCGGAGGAGGACGGCAGCGGTTATCTTAAGGTAACGTACGTCTACAAAAACAGTTCCGCGGCATCCAACGGAGTGCTTATCGGCGACATGATAACAGAGATTGACGGACGTAGTTTGCTGGCAATGGAGAGCGGAGACGCGCTAAAAAGGATCGCTGGCGAGATCGGTACAAAGCTGACGTTGGCGCTGGTGCGCGACGGCGAGGAGCTGACGGTCAACCTGATAAGACAGCAGATAGATATCGAGTCGGTAACGGACGAGATGCTTAACGGAAATATCGGTTATATCCGCATTTCGTCGTTTAACGCGAAAACCTCGGAGCAGTTTTCAAACTCGCTGAACTCGATGGTTGCAGACGGAGCAAAGGCGCTGATAATCGACGTTCGGCAGAACAGCGGCGGCGTTATTTCGGCGCTGAAGCCAATGCTGAACAGGATACTTCCCGCAGCGCTTGTGGCAACGGCGGAATACTCCGGAGGCGTGAAAAAGACGCTTATCGAGACGGACGGCGAGGAGTACATGGATATTCCCATTGCGGTGCTTGTGGACGGCGGAACAGCATCGGCGGCGGAGGTGTTCGCGGTGGCGCTCCGCGACGAGTACGGCGCACCGCTTATCGGCGCGCAAACTTACGGCAAAGCGGTAATGCAGAGCACGTACGAGTTCTCGGACGGCAGTGCGCTCAGCCTTACAACCGCGACGATTTTGCCGTCAAAATCTCCGTCCTACGACGGGGAGGGCTTAAAGCCGGATTATCTCATAGAGCTGCCCGCCGGAGCGTCTATCGAGTATCTTCCTCGTGAAACGGACAGCCAGCTTCAAAAGGCGGTGGAGATATTGTTGCCGCAAGCTGATCCGCAGCAGTGACGGTTCTTTAACGGGGGAAGCGTTAATACAATTTAGTGGCGATCATAAAAGAAACCGTTTCGCGATTTTGATGTTGATCAGCCGAGAGTTACAAAACCGCGCAGTGCGCATTTTGTCACTAAATAAAGCGCATTTTATTTTAAAATCAGCCAAGAGCGACAAACCGTCGTCGCAGCAGCAAAACTCGCAAGCGAGGGATATTGCCGCAGCGTAACGGAGCAGAGCGAAGTGCAGCGTAGGCAATGTCCCTCGGCTAGCGCGGCAAAGCCGCGCGGTGCGAGGTTTTGCCATTCAAATAAGGAGGATAATATGAACAAACCTATTACCGTATTGACCCGCAAGGGCGAGGAGAAGTTAAAGGAAGAGCTGAACGAGCTGAAATCGGTGCGCCGCCGCGAAGTCGCGGAGAAGATCAAGGTGGCGCTGTCGTTCGGCGACTTGTCGGAGAACAGCGAGTACGACGAGGCGAAAAACGAGCAAGGTATGATCGAGTCGCGTATCGCGGAGATCGAGCAGACGCTCGCGCACGCGCAGGTCATTGACGATGACGATATTTCCACGGAAAAGGTGGGCATCGGTACGACCGTCAGGATACTCGATATGGATATGGACGAGGAAATGGAGTTCAAAATGGTCGGCACGAAAGAGGCCGATATAAACAGCGGAAAGATGTCCGACGAATCGCCTATCGGCGCGGCAATAATGGGTCACGAGGTCGGCGAGGAGGTCGAGGTCGAGACTCCGTCGGGAGTTATCGGGTTCAAGATATTGGAGATCAGAAAAGACGACGAATAATTAAGGAGAAATAAATATGGCAGAGAATGAAGAAGTAGTTGAGATGACACAGGAGGAGCTTGACGAACAGCACAGAGTGCGTCTCGATAAGCTCAAGGGCTTAAAGGAGGCGGGCAAGGATCCGTATACCATAACAAAGTTCCCCGTGGATATCTACAACAGCGAGATACGCGCGCGCTTTGAGGAGCTGGAGAACAAGGACGTCGTTATTGCGGGAAGAATGATGTCGCGCAGAATAATGGGAAAGGCGAGCTTTTTCGACGTGCGCGACAGCTCGGACAGAATGCAGGTCTATGTGCGTATCGACGGCGTGGGAGAGGAGAAGTTCGCTGAGTTCAAGAAGTGGGACTTGGGGGATATTATCGGCGTTAAGGGCTATGTATTCAAGACGAAAACGGGCGAGATTTCCGTACACGCGACGGAGATAACGCTGCTGTCGAAGTCGCTGCTGCCGCTTCCCGAAAAGTGGCACGGTCTTAAAGACAAGGAGGAGCGCTACAGAAAGCGTTATCTCGACCTTATCGCGAACCCCGATGTTAAGGACGTTTTCATAAAGCGTTCGAGAATTTTGTCGGAGATACGCAGGTTTCTTGACGGGCACGGATATGTCGAGGTGGATACTCCCGTGCTGCTGCCGTTGGAGATCGGCGCGGCGGCGAGACCGTTCAAGACGCACCACAACGCGCTGGATATAGATATGTATCTGCGTATTGAGACAGAGCTGTACTTAAAGCGGCTGATAGTAGGCGGCTTTGACAAGGTGTACGAGGTTGGCAGAATTTTCCGCAACGAGGGTATGGACTCGACGCACAATCCCGAGTTCACCACGATAGAGATGTATCAGGCGTATATCAATTATTTTGATATGATGGATCTTATCGAGGATCTGTACAGAACGGTAACGCTTAACGTCTGCGGCACGGACACCGTGACATATCAGGGCAAGGAGATCGCGGTCGGAAAGCCGTGGGAGCGCCTTACCATGATTGAGGCGGTCAAGAAGTACGCGGGCGTGGACTACAACGATTGGGAGACCGACGAGGACGCGAGAGCCTGCGCAAAGGCAAAGGGCGTAGAGGACGGTGTGGACGCGAATTCCACAAAGGGTCACGTGCTTATCGCGTTTTTCGAGGCGTTTGTCGAGGACAAGCTGATACAGCCTACCGTCATTTACGATTATCCTGTGGAAAATTCTCCGTTGGCAAAGAGAAAGCCCGATTTCCCCGCGTTTACGGAGCGTTTCGAGTATTTCATAAACGGTATGGAATTTGGCAACGCGTTCTCGGAGCTTAACGACCCGCTCGACCAGAAGGAGCGTTTCGTGAAGCAGGTTGCCGCAAAGCGCGCCCAGGGCGGAAACGACGCGCAGGTGGACGAGGATTTCATTACCGCACTGGAGTACGGACTTCCCCCGACGGGCGGTCTCGGCTTCGGATTTGACAGACTGGTAATGCTGCTCACGGATTCGGCGAGCATTCGCGACGTGCTGTTGTTCCCGACGATGCGTCCGCAAGTATAACATAAAAATCGGTTTGGTAGTCGGTTATGCGGAAAAGCGCCCTTTCGGGACGCTTGTTCCGTGTGACCGGCTGCCGTTTCTTAATACAGGAGTGTAGTAGAGATGTCAAAAAAGGAAGATGAGAGACAGCGCAAGGCTCGGGAGGAATATGTTGAGCTGCTGAAAATGAAACAGGGGCTTATAGAAGAGAGCGAGCTTATTCCCGAAACGGGATATGCTGAGATACCCGAGCTGCACGGTTGGGCGAAGTTATGCAACTATGTCTATCACAACAAGGTATTTATACTTATAGGCGCGTTTTTTCTGGCGATTGCAATATTTCTGACGGTGCAGCTGGTTACGCGGGAAAAATACGACTTGTATGTGCTGGTGGTCTCGACCTCGGGCAGCTCGGAGCTGCTCTGGAGATATGACGACGTCGAGGACGCGCTTACTATGTACTGCCCCGACTTCGACGACAACGGATATGTCAAGGTCGGAGTAAATTTTATCGACCTGTCGACGCCGGACGTAATGACGGAGTACAACAGTGCGCAGACGATGAAGTTCTCCTCCGAGCTGTATTTGGGCGAGAGCCAGCTGTACATCGGCGACGAGGGCCTCTGGCAGTACCTCTACGGGAACGAGGAGGGTCTTGACGTGCAGATATTTGAGGACTTGTCGGAGTACTTCCCCGAGGACGAGCTTTATCAAAAAACAGGTCTGCACATAAATTCCACAAACTTGCACAAGGACGCGCGCTGGGATACCTGCCCGGATTCGATAAACATTTTTCTCCGCTGCGAATTTGACGCGGCGACGGGGAATAGAAAGCACGCAGACGAACAGCGCGAACGCGCGCATATAGTTTTCCGAAATATCATTGAGGGGAACGTTGTCAATCCTCCCGCAGAGGAATAGGGCGAATGCGTTTCGGTCACGTAAAGCGGTTATTTTCGGCGGAGCTTACGGGAGAACGGGCGTTTTTTCCGCGCCCCGCCTTGATATCGCAAGGGATATGCTCGGGAAGCGGGCGTTTCACAGGTACCTCTTCAGGCTCTCGCAGAAGCTCTGTTCGCGTTCGAGCAGCCGTTCCGCGCTCTCACGGACGCGGCTGTCGGCGGCGTGAGAACGGTTTACCGCGTGCTGCATATCGATTATCCCCATTGTCGTGCCTTGAAGCATTATCCGCGCAAGATTGGCGCTGCTTTGGTTTGCTGCGGTTTTCATGGCGATGCCCATTTTCGCCATTGTCTTGACATACGGAGACGCGTCGCGCGCAGCCTCTCCCCGCCGCGCAAGCTCTTGCCGCGCCTGTCCCGCTACGCTTTTGTAACGCGCGTTCTGCGCCGATATTTCGCGGCGGAGCGTGTTGTTTTTACAGTGCTTGAGCACGTCCGCGCTTGCCTCGTACGCCATTTGCGCGTTGCGGTAAACGCTGTTGAGAATTTCCGCGCTCTGCTTGTTCTTAAAGTTTGCCATATAAATTCCTCGCTTTCGTTTTTAATTATTGTTAGCGGAAAACGCGGAAATATTACAAAAATATGAGGTCGAAAAAATGAAAACTGAATCATTCGGAAAGCTGCTTCTTAAAGGCGCGGGCTATGTTGTATTCGGCAACGTGCTGTGCGTCATCATGACAATGGCGGTGCATATGTTCGGGAACAATCTGTTTACGAACGCGCTTGCGATAGTTCTCGGCACGGCGATTTTTTATTCGCTCGTGTTCACGGCGGCGTGGAAGAACGGCGAAAGTGAGCGCAAACTCATGAAATTTCACGGTTTGGACAGTCTGAAAAAGTTCCGCTGGGTCGCGGTCGGACTGTTGATGTTCGCGTTTGCCGCAGCGCCGAGCGTCGTGCTGTTGCTGAACAAGCTGGTTTTCCCCGAGCAGGATCTGCTGCTGCCGTATCAGTTTGTTTCGGGGAGCTCGTATCCGTTCGTGCTGGCGTTCGTTCCTCCCGCAGAGTCGGACGGCTACGCGTGGGTGGCAAGTGAGATAAACCGTATCGACAGCGTCAGCGTGATGTTCCCCGTGCTGATGATCGCGTATTACGCACTTATTCCCGTTATCGCTCAACTGGGGTACCGGGTAGGGTTTAATGATAAGCTGAATGCGGACAAGATTGTATATAAGTGATTTGTTGTAAATAACTGACAAGATATATTGCGTTTTTTGTGGGTATTGCCGTTGACAGTTAGTTGAAAAAGCGCTATAATGATAGTACAACATTATGCTGATGTAAAATATGAAAGGAGCGGCTTTATGAAAAGTTCCAAAAAATTGATTTGCTGTGTGGCAATTGTCGTTGTGTTGGGCGTGGGAGTAACTGTTGCTGCGCAGGCGGCAAACGCAGGTAAAGAGCAGATCGTTTCCGACACGGTCAGCGAACCGTCGCTTTCGGAGAGCAGCATTTCCGAAATGTCCGAGCCGGAGACAGATGATTCGGAAGTATCAGACAGTGTTCCCGACGACACGGACGGGTCGTCAGTAACTTCGGAGAAAACGGAGAGTGCGCCTGTTGACGCGGATGAGGAAGAACAGCAGGAAACCGTCAAGCAGTATCTTCCCACAGCAAACGCGCCCGATGATATTGACTATTGCGACGTCAATGACTTCTTGCCTACCGGAGATTGGGGAGGCGCTGTAATTATTGAAACGGAGCCGCGCAGCGAGGTATACGCAGTCAGCGGCGGCGAGGTGATTTTCACGGATTACGAGTTTGGTGGAGGTCATATGATAATTATAAAGCACGAAGACGGGCTTTACGGTTTATATTATCATCTGGATCTTAACGACGGAGTTTTAGTTAAAAAAGGTGATATCGTTGAAGCGGGTCAGCTTATCGGATTAACGGGCAATACGGGATTAACGGATAAAGTATGTTTAGGTTATAAATGTTGCAGTAACCCGTTTTATCCGGCCTTTTTGCTTAGACATCCGGAAATGGCTGAATATGCTTAGGAGGTAGTATTGTATGAAAAAGGTAGTATCACTTGTTTTGACTTGTGTTATTATGCTCACATCTTTTGTGGTTGTTGCTTATGCCGACATTATATATGCATGATTTTTATGGACATTTACCATTGACATTCAAGAATGAAACCACTATAATGATAGTGCGATATTAAGTTGATGTAAAATATGAAAGGAGAGGCTTTATGAAAAGATCCAAAAAATTGATTTGCTGTGTGGCAATTGCTGTTGTGTTGGGCGTGGGAGTAACTGTTGCTGCGCAGGCGGCAAACGCGGGTAAAGAGCAGCTCGTTTCCGATACGGTCAGCGAACCGTCGCTTTCGGAGAGCAGCATTTCCGAAACGTCCGAACCGGAGACAGTTGACGCGGCAGTATCGGTCAGCGTTCCCGATGACACGGACGGGTCGTCAGTAACTTCGGAGGAAACGGAGAGTGCGCCTGTTGACGCGGAGGAGGAAGAACAGCAGCAGGAATCCGTTAAGCAGTATCTTCCCACGGCAAACGCACCCGACGATATCAACTATTGTGATGTCAATGACTTCTTGCCTACCGGAGATTGGGGAGGCTCAGTGATTATCAACACAGGAACGAGCAGCGAGGTATACGCGGTCAGCAGTGGTGAGGTAATTTTCGCGGACTATGATTATTCATCTTGCGGAAATCGGATAATCATCAAGTACGAAAATGGGCTTTACGGTTCATATTCTCATCTGGAGTTTTACAACGGAATTCTGGTTGAAAAAGGCGATATCGTTGAAGCGGGGCAGCATATCGGCATGACAGGTACTACGGGATACGTGACCGAACCGTGCTTGGGCTACATATGCCGTGATGAGATTGACTGGTACTTCTTGCCTAAATATCTGGAATCAAATGAGTCACCCTTAAAGGCAGTTGCTCCCGACGGTAGCCTGGTTGATTTTGGAGGTTGTATTGTATGAAAAAGTTAATATCATGTGTTTTGGTTTGTGTTCTTATGCTTACTACCCTTACAGTAGTTTCATATGCTGATGTTTCGGATTATGAAGGAGCCTTTGGCGTTATCACCAATGCTGCAGGAGAGATAGTCCGGATAATTCCGATGCCAAGACAAGCATATTTGGATAAGGCGTTTACGCTTACCCCAGGAGACACGCTGACGACTTATCAATATGAACCCAATTCGGTTTTTGGTGCCGGATTTAAATTTGCTAATGCAAATGGAGAAAAGACTACAAAAAATGGTACAGTTCTCATTGAGTTGTTCGGTTCAAGTACGATTGGCAGCGATGGGAAAACCCGACTAAAAGAATACACATTTTCTACCAATCTGGAAGATAACAAGGGAAAAAATCCTTACTATGAAAATGTTGAGGGTGACCACGTGGTACTAAGTGTCAATCCTACAAGCACAATGCGCTATTTTAATGCAAGATATACAAATAAGTCTTCCTTTACAATAAATCTTTGTGTATTGGTATGCATGGATTGAGTGCATATTGGCGTATATGCCCTTTTTGATGGAAAGGAGTACATAATGTGCTTAAAGAGGTGTGAATGGGCGGGCAGCGATCCCGTCTATATCGCCTACCACGACAACGAATGGGGAAAACCCGAGCACGACGACCGCAAGCTCTTTGAAATGCTCATTCTCGAGGGAATGCAGGCGGGGCTGTCTTGGATAACGATTCTGAAAAAACGTGAAAACTTCCGCAAAGCGTTCGACAACTTTGACCCGAAAAAAGTATCCCGCTACGGAGACGAGAAAATCGCCGAGCTGCTTGCGGACGCGGGAATTATCCGCAACAAGCTGAAAATAAACGCCGCCGTAGCCAACGCAAAAGCGTTTCTGGAGGTTCAGCGCGAATTCGGCAGCTTCGACAAATTTATATGGAGCTATGTCGACAATACCGCGATAGTCAACCGTCCGAAGACCCTCGCCGACGTTCCCGCAAGCACTCCGCTGTCCGATAAGATCAGCAAGGACTTGAAGAAACGAGGCTTTAAATTTGTCGGCACAACGATAATTTATTCGTTTATGCAGGCTGTGGGAATGGTGGACGACCATGTGATTTCCTGCTTCTGTCACTCGGATAACAGAAAAATGCACAAAAAGCCGCGCTGATTTGCGGCTTTTTTTGTTGATTTGTCACTTGATTTTTTTCTCAAATGGTGTATAATATAATTATGAGTTAGCACTCTCGTGGTTAGAGTGCTAAAAATACAGAGGGGAGAAACAATTATGAGTGAAACAAAAGAATTTAAAGCCGAATCCAAGCGCCTGCTTGAAATGATGATCAATTCGATCTACACGCACAAGGAGATATTCCTGCGCGAGCTTATTTCCAACGCCTCGGACGCAATGGACAAGCTGTATTTCAAGTCGATGCAGGACAGCTCCGCCGAGGCTGTAACGCGCTCCGATATGGCGATAATACTCGAATTGGATAAGGACGCGCGCAAGCTCACGATCTCCGATAACGGCATCGGAATGACCGCCGAGGAGCTTGAAAATAATCTCGGCACTATCGCGCAGAGCGGTTCGTTCGCGTTCAAAAAGGACAACGAAAAAGCCGAGGACGTGGATATAATCGGACAGTTTGGCGTAGGATTTTATTCCGCGTTTATGGTAGCAAAGCGCGTTACCGTAATCTCCAAGGCGTTCGGCACGGACAAGGCGTTTTTGTGGCAGAGCGAGGGCGTTGACGGTTACACTGTTTCCGAGGCTGAAAAGGACGAACACGGCACGGTCATCACGTTGGAAATTAAGGACAACACCGAGGAAGAAAATTACGATGAGTTCCTCACCTCGTATAAGATAAAGGAGCTTGTCAAGAAGTACTCCGACTATATCCGCTATCCCATTAAAATGGACGTTGAGCACGAAAGGCTCAAAGAGGGCACGGGAGTTGACGGCAAGGAGCCGGAATACGAAAAGGAGATCGTCACCGAAACGCTCAATTCGCAGATACCGATTTGGAAAAAGGCGAAGTCCGAGCTTAAAGACGAGGACTACAACCAATTTTACAAGGACAAGTTTTACGACTACACCGACCCGCTGCTGCATATTCATTCCAAGACCGAGGGCACGGCGACCTATTCCGCGCTGCTGTATATCCCCGAAAAAGCGCCCTACGATTACTACTCTAAGAACTTTGAAAAGGGCTTGCAGCTTTATTCGAGCGGCGTTATGATAATGGAGAAATGCGGCGATCTGCTGCCTGATTATTTCAGCTTTGTGAAAGGTCTGGTCGACAGCGAGGATCTGTCGCTGAACATCTCGCGCGAAATGCTCCAGCATGACCGCCAGCTTAAAATTATCGCGAAGAGTATTGAGAAGTCGATAAAGAACGAGCTGAAAAAGCTCCAGAAGAACGACCGCGAAAAGTACGAAAAATTCTTTGAAACGTTTGGCACTCAGATAAAGTACGGTATCTATGAGAGCTACGGAATGAACAAGGCGGACTTGCAGGACTTGCTGATGTTCAAGACCTCCAACGGCGGCGTGACCACCCTTGAAGAGTACGTTTCCCGTATGAAGGAGGAGCAGAAGTACATCTACTTCGCGAGCGGTTCGAGCGTTTCCCGTATCGAGAGCCTGCCGCAGACCGAGCTTGTCCGCGACAAGGGCTTTGAGATACTCTACCTCACCGACCATGTGGACGAATTCTGCTTGCAGATGATGCACGACCTCGACGGTAAGGAGTACAAATCCGTTTCCGCGGACGACCTCGGACTGGAGACCGAGGAGGAGAAAGAGGAGATTAAAAAGGAGCAGGAGGACAATCAGGGTCTGTTCGACTTCCTCACCGAGAAGCTCGGCGGCAAGGTAAAGGCGGTCAAGCTCTCACAGCGCCTGAAAAATCACCCCGTCTGCATTACAAGCGAGGGCGCGCTGTCCGTCGAAATGGAAAAGGTGCTTTCCGCAATGCCGAACGGCGAGGGCGCGAAAGCCGAGAAGATACTCGAGATCAACCCCAACCACGCGATTTTCGGCAAGCTGAAGTCGCTTTACGAGACCGACAAGGACAAGGCGGGCGAGTACGCGGATATCCTCTATTCGCAGGCGCTGCTTATCGAGGGTATGCCGATAGAAAATCCCGTTGAGTTTTCCAATAAGATCTGCGAGATAATGGCGCAATAAATTCGGAATTACGCCGCCGCTCATATCCAAGCGGCGGCGTTTTTTTGACCGTTAATAGGAGATGAATATTATGGCTTCAAACTGCGAAGAATGCGTAAACTATGTTTACGACGAGGATTACGAATATTACACCTGTCTTGTCAACCTCGACGAGGACGAGATGTACCGCTTCTTGAAAGGCACGAATTACGACTGCCCGTATTACGAGCGCGACGACGATTATTTCCTTGCCAAGAAACAATAAGTAGCTTTAAAAATTTTGTATAATAATTGTGCAAATTGTTTGCAAATCCAAGATAAATGCCCCCGCCTTTGTGAAAAATTACAAATATTTATTATATTTTTTGTTTTTTCTTACAGTAATCGCCATTATCCCTTGAAATTTCTGCTAAAAAAGTGTATAATATAATTGTATTGTTATGAAAATATACCATAGAAAGGGGTAAAATATTTATGAAATCACCGTTATCCAAGGACGAGCTGCTCAAACAGCTCAAAACAATTTTGGAGTACGACTACCGCACAAACGTTAAAGAGGCGTCCGTTACGCAGATCTACCGCGCACTGTCTACGATTGTAGTAAATCACATGAAAGAGAAGCGCCACGACTTTATGCACGACTGCAATTCCAAGGGCAGAAAGCAGGTTTATTATCTGTCGATGGAATTCCTTATGGGGCGTTCGCTCAAGACCTCGCTTTACAACCTCGGTATGCAGGACGAGGCGGAGAAGGCTCTTGAGGAGCTGGGCATAAAGATTGACAAAGTGTACGACGAGGAGCCGGACGCGGGTCTCGGCAACGGCGGTCTGGGTCGTCTGGCGGCTTGCTATATGGACGGTCTGGCTACCTGTGATTACCCCGCTACGGGCTATTCTATCCGCTACGAGTACGGCATTTTCAAGCAGAAGATAATCGACGGCTGGCAGACCGAGTTTCCCGATAACTGGCTGCCCGGCGGCGGCGCGTGGCTCGTGCCCGTTCCCGATCAGGCGGTCGAGGTTCGCTTTGACGGTCAGATACAGGAAAGATGGGACGAAAATTACCACAGTCTCGAGCACGTAAACTACAACAGCGTAAGCGCCGTTCCGTATGATATGTACGTTTCGGGCTACGACAGCAAGGGCATTTCCAAGCTGCGCTTGTGGAGCGCGGAGAGTATGTCGTTCGATATGGCGTCGTTCAATACGGGCGATTACGCGAACGCGCTTGGCGCGAACAATATCGCGCACTCCATTTCCAAGGTGCTCTACCCCAACGACAACCACGCGGAGGGCAAGGCGCTCCGTCTGAGACAGCAGTATTTTATGTGCGCGGCTTCGGTAGGCGATATCGTAATGCGCCACATGAAGGTTTACGGCAGCCTTGACAATTTCCACGAAAAAGTCGCTATCCATATCAACGACACTCACCCCACTCTGGCTATTCCCGAGCTTATGAGAATACTGCTCGACGAATGCGGCTACGGCTGGGAAAAGGCTTGGCATATCGTTACGAATACCTTTGCCTACACCAACCACACCGTTATGGCGGAGGCTCTCGAAAAGTGGGATCAGGGTATGGTCGAGAGAATACTCCCGAGAATTTACCAGCTCATCTGTGAGATCAACCGCCGCTACTGCGAGGATATCAGAAACAGAACGGGCGACGAGGACAAGGTCGCTAAAATGTCGATTGTTCAGGACGGCAAGATACACATGGCAAGTCTCTGCGTTGCGGCTTCGCACAGCGTAAACGGCGTTTCCAAGCTGCACTCGCAGATCATCAAGGACGACGTTTTCCGTCTCCAGTACCTCGACAATCCGCACCAGTTTAAGAACGTTACCAACGGTATCGCGTACCGCCGCTGGCTGCTCCAGAGCAATAAGGGTCTTACCGATCTGCTCACCGAGTGCATAGGCGAAGGCTTCAAAAAGAACGCTTCGGAGCTTATCAAGTTCCAGGTATTCGCGAACGACAAGTCCGTTCTGGAGAGACTTGGCAAGATAAAGCGCGAAAACAAGGAGCGCTTTGCGCAGTTCGTTGAAAAGTCGGCGGGCGTTAAGCTCAACCTCGACAGCATTTTCGATGTTCAGGTAAAGCGTCTGCACGAGTACAAGCGTCAGCAGCTCAACGCGATGAACATTCTCGCGGACTACAACTACCTCAAGCAGAACCCGAACGCTCCGTTCGTTCCCAAGACCTACATTTTCGCGTCCAAGGCAGCGCCGGGATACTATATAGCAAAGCAGATCATCAAGATGATCTGGTGTATCGGCGAGGAGATCAAGCACGATCCCGCTCTGCGCGAAAAGCTCTCGGTCGTATTTCTTGAGGACTACCGCGTTACCCTGTCCGAGATCCTTATGCCCGCTGCGGAGGTTTCCGAGCAGATCTCGCTCGCGGGTACGGAGGCTTCGGGCACGGGCAACATGAAGCTCATGCTGAACGGCGCGCTCACTCTCGGCACTTACGACGGCGCTAACGTTGAAATTCATGAGGCGGTCGGCACGGATAACATCTTTATCTTCGGTATGAGAACTCCCGAGGTGAACGATCTCCGTATGAGAGGCTACAATCCGCAGTCCTTTATCGACCAGAATCCCATTCTGCAGAACGTTATGCAGAGAATGTACAACGGCATAAACGGCGCGACATTCAACGAGCTTGCGGACTCTATCAGAAACAAGGACTTCTATATGGCGCTTGCGGACTTCGACAGCTACCGCGGCACGCAGGACTATATCAGCCAGGTCTACAAGGATCAGCTTGACTGGAACAAGAAGTCGCTGATGAACATCGCGGGCGCGGGACGTTTCTCAGCAGACAGAGCGGTACAGGATTATGCGCGCGATATCTGGAACTTGAAATATTTGTAATAATTAAAACAACTCGGCAGATCCGTCGGCAGCACTCAGCCGGCGGAAATGCTGTTTTAACGGGGAGAAATTTATAATGGGAATGCCTATTTTCGATTGCTTTGACACGCAGTACAAGCATCCGTTCGGGGCGCTTCGGCGCGGTCAGCCATCCATGTATAATGTGAGGATACCGAAATATATGCAGGTCTCGGGACTTACGCTGGTAATGTTCCGCCCGGGCTACAAGGAGCGCTTCATTGAGCTTGATCTTCAGGATGAGAGCGGTGAGGACAATATATATTCGTGTGTGTTCATGCCGAATAACGTTGGCGTACATCAGTACTACTTCACCTGTATACTTGACGGCCGCCGCCGCTACATCAAGCGCAGCGGCGCGAGTATCGGCGTGTTTGAGGGCGAAGAGCTGTTTCAGCTTACCGTTTTCGACGAGAACCTGTACACACCCGCGTTTGTCCGCGGAGGAATAATGTATCAGATATTCCCCGACCGTTTTGCGAAGAGCGGAGTTGAACACGAAAACGTTCCGACCGACAGGATAATGCGCGACGACTGGTACGGCACGCCCTACTATCGTCCCGATGAAAAGGGCATTGTCCGCAACAACGACTATTTTGGCGGCGATTTGCGCGGAATTATCGAAAAGCTCCCGTATATCAGGGAGCTGGGCGTTACCATAATCTATCTGAACCCGATATTCGAGTCGCACGAAAATCACCGCTATAACACCGCGAATTATGAAAAAATTGACCCGCTCCTCGGCACGGAGGAGGATTTTGTCGAGCTTTGCGACAAGGCTCACGAAATGGGCATCGACATTATCCTGGACGGTGTTTTTTCGCATACGGGCGCGGATTCTGTCTACTTCAACAAATTCGGGCGCTATGGTGATAACACCGGTGCATACCGCGACCGCAACAGCCCTTATTTTCCGTGGTATTCGTTCATCGGTTACCCCGACCGCTACGACAGTTGGTGGGGTATTACAACACTGCCCAACGTTGACGAAAATAATTCCGCCTACACCAAATATATCTGCGGCGACGGCGGTATTCTGCAAAAGTGGATCAAACTCGGCGCGCGCGGTTGGCGATTGGACGTTGCGGACGAGCTGCCCGACGACTTCCTCGACAACCTCAACAAAGCGGTCAAGAAAATGGGCGACGACAAGATAATCTACGGCGAGGTCTGGGAGGACGCGTCCAATAAGGAGAGTTACGGCATTCGCCGCCGCTACCTTATCGGCGGACAGCTTGACAGCGTTATGAACTACCCGTTCAAGGAGGCTATCCTCAACTACGTGAAATATGCCGACGCAAAGGCTTTCACGGACAGCATTCTGACGATACTCGACCACTATCCCAAGCCCGCCGTTGATATGCTGATGAACTTCCTGTCCACGCACGACACCGAACGCGCTCTGACGCGGCTCGGCGGCGAGGAGGTCGGCTGGCACGACAAGGACTGGCAGTGTGAGCGTTACCTTGACGGACCGCAGTATCTGTACGGCATTTCGCTGCTGAAATGCGCTATGGTATTGCAGTTCTTTCTGCCCGGCATTCCGTCAGTGTATTACGGAGACGAGGCGGGAATGGAGGGCTACCGCGACCCGTTCAACCGCCGCTGCTATCCGTGGGGACAGGAAAATCTCGAGCTTATCGAGTTCACGAAACAGCTCTCCAAGGTGCGCACGGGAACGCGCGCGTTCGAGCAGGGCGAGCTGCGGTTTATCGAAGTGGACGACAAGGTCTGCGTGTTCTCGCGTTCGGACAAGATAACACGTCACGCGGCGATAATCTTCCTCAACAAGTCCACAAAGGGGCGCACATTCGAGGTGAAAACCGAGCAGACCGATATGTTCTACGATTTTGTTCCCGCGTTCGACCGCTACAACAAGGGAATACGCGATAATAAGATAACCGTCGCGCCGTTTGATTATGCGGTGGTTTACTGTAAGGTATAAGGAGATGGTACGATGTGTCTTGTCTGCGACAGAATAGAGATGATCCAAAAAGGTGAAAACCCGTATTTTGTTCGGGAGCTTGAAACGGGCTATGTCGTTATCGGCGATCATCAGCATTTCAAAGGCTTTACGCTGTTCCTCTGCAAGCGGCACGAAACGGAGCTTTTTCACCTTGACAGAGAGTTCAAAATGAAATTCCTCGAGGAGATGTCGATAGTCGCTGAGGCTGCCGCCAAGGCATTCGGTGCGGAGAAAATGAATTACGAGCTGCTGGGAATGGGCGACGCTCATCTGCACTGGCACATATATCCGCGCAGGGCGGGCGATATCGGCAATCATGGAAATCACGGCAAAGGTCCGGTGTGGTGGCTGCCCATGAACGAAATGTACGACGACAGCACACGTCCCTCCGCAGAAGAGCTTTCGGAGATGAAAGAACGGCTTGCTATTGAGTTGAACAAGCTGCTGTAATAATTAAAGCGCCTGTAATCCGGGCGCTTTTTATTATGCACTTTTTTAGTTGTGTTCCCGATCAGTAGTACTCGTCCTCGGCTTTCTTTTTTCTTTTTATAATAAAGAATACCGCTCCGCTAACTGCAATGAGCGCAATAATTATAAAAACCGCGCCCCCGCCGCCCTCGGAATAAGCCCTTGTGCTTACCGTGCGCAGACTTTCGGGAAGATACTGCATTTCGTTGTCGTCATATTTGTAGATGTTTGTCGATAAATACCCGCCGCCCGAAAAGTATGTATTGGCGCTTTCCGACGAGCTTGACACGACGCTGTTCATTACAAGCGGGTGAAATTCCCTGCTCACATCTTCGGGGAATCCGTCGCAGGCGGTGAGGTCGACGAGATAGTTTACGCCGTCTATCACCACAATGTTCCAAGCGTGAAAGCCCTCTTTTATGGTTCCCGCAACATAATGACACTCAACTCCCCCGAGATCGCAAAGGTACTGAAAAGCCTTGGCGTAGCCCGAGCAGACAACGTTCGTGGAGGGGTCTCTGTCAAATACATATATGTGCCGCCACGGGTTGATGTTTTTCTGCGAGTATCCGCCGTTCTTGTCGTCGTCCGCCGCTTGTCTGTTGTAGGTGTTCAGACCGCATATCTCCTCGGCGTAACCGAGAACCTTTTCATAGTCGCTGCGGCCGCTGTACAGGTCGGCGATAGACTGCGCGTTTGCAGCGGCTCTTTTTGCCTCATAAAGTCCGTCGCTGCTTATCATATCTTTATCGCCGAATTTCCGAAAAGCGGGAGATATTCCGTAAACTACTCCGCAGCGCGTCGTGTCGTATACAAGAGAACCGCTGCTGTCTATCCAGTAGTTGTATTCGGGCGTGTAATTCAGGATAAAGAACATCGCCTTTTTCAGCGCCTTTTCGTAATCGTCCGTGGATTTGAACGGAGACGATACGCTTACATAGAACGTCTTTGCGTTTTGTTTGCCCTCGGATATCGCCTTTACGTTTTGCAGAATTTGCCGATAAAGCTCCAGCTCTTTTCCCTCAAGATATCTTTCGGGGATAGCCGAACCTACCGCCTTTTCCGACAGTTCGGCGGCTGCGTAAGCCGCGTGCACTGAAGAGCCGCCTGTCA
This sequence comes from uncultured Oscillospiraceae bacterium, assembly GCA_910579125.1. Taxonomy (GTDB): domain Bacteria; phylum Bacillota; class Clostridia; order Oscillospirales; family Ruminococcaceae; genus CAG-115. The sequence continues at coordinate 101,324 of CAJTTH010000005.1, forward strand.
TCAGTAAAACCGCCGTGACCGCCGCGATAAATTTTGCAAATCTCATAGGCTCTCCTCAACAAGTTATTTCTTTTTCATTCCCATAACGCCGCGTATAAAATTGCATATACAGCTCCCGATAAGTCCGATAAACGCGATTGTGCCCGATACCGTTATGACCGTCGCGTCCATATCCCCGAAAACCTCCACGGTAAGCGGTATAAACGCTATTATCATTACAATAAGAAAAATAATGCCTGCCATATACAGCTTGTTCATCACTCATTCCTCCCGTCAATGCTCTTTCTTTTATTTTATAACAAATTTCAGTCCTTGTCAATACGTTTGTTGAAAAGAATATCCCGAAAGCGCTGCGCTTTCGGGATTTTCGCGTTTCAGAATAAATTAAGCCCGTTATACGGCGTGCGGGATTTTTTTCGGAAATTGCGTTATGATAGTTACAAAAGCGTTCTCGTATAACGGGCTTAATTTATTCAAAAACGCTTTAAATTCTGTTTTTTCGTGCATATCCGGCATTAAATACCAAATTGGGATATTTTTATTATACCACTTTGGTATACTTTTGTCAAGGGGGTGATGAAAATTTTCAGATTAAAGGAGCTTCGCGAGAAACGCAGGATATCGCAGGTGCGTCTGGCTATTGAGCTTGACCTTAATCAGAACTCGGTCTCACGCTACGAAAACGGCGTACGCGAGGCGGATTATCAAACGCTTCTGGCGATCGCCGACTACTTCAACGTGTCGCTGGACTACCTGTTCGGGCGAACGGACAATCCCGAAATCAACAAGTAAAAAGGAGAATATATGGAATTTGAAAAACGGGAAAACATCACGCTTATCGTCGTGCTCATCATATCGGCGATCGTATTCGGCGGGTGGGGGATAAACAAGCTGCTGAACCCTACCGAAAAAACGGAGACCGAATACCGCTTTGACCTCGACTTCGCCCCATACGGCTATCCCGATGTCATCATAGAGCTTGAATTTGAACGGGATCATTCTGTTGAGGAAAAGGAGAAACTGATTGGCGATTTTGCTTCACTCTACAACGACTACAACGAAAAAGCGGAGAACCCCATACACTACCTCGACGCTTACGACTGCGAGCGCGCGGACAAGAAGCTGTCGTTCTACATAGACTTCGGAAATGCCGACGAGGAGGCTCTGTATATGTTTTTGGATTATCTGAACAGCGGCACATCTGAGATAGCCCATGTACGCGTGTATTGACGTATTTCACCAAAATAGGAAAATACCGCTTGTAAATAAAATTATTCTCTTGAATTCTCTTGTATATTCGCGTTTTATCTCTTTGATACAAAAATGAAACGAACCTTAAGATAATGAGAAAAACAGAGAGATTTGCAGAGAAACAGAAAGAAATCGGGATATATTTTAAATTTAAACTGAAGAAGCCTTGACAAATGCGGAAAAGCGTGGTAAAATAACTAATGTTGTGATTTATCTATTATGAATTTAAGGAGGAAAAGATATGTCAACTTATATGGCTAAGCCCGCAGAAGTTGAGCGCACATGGTATATTATCGACGCGGCAGACAAGCCCCTCGGTCGTGTAGCAGCAACGGCAGCTCACCTGCTCAGAGGCAAGCATAAGCCCACGTTCACTCCTCATGTGGACTGCGGCGATCACGTAATCGTAATCAACTGCTCCAAGGCGGTGCTCACAGGCAAGAAGCTGGAGAAAAAGGTTTACAGATGGCACACCGGCTGGATCGGTCACCTCAAAGAGGTAGGCTACGACAAGCTGATGGCGGAGAAGCCCGAAAAGGCTATGACCCTCGCTGTCAACGGTATGCTGCCCAACAACACTCTCGGAAGAAAAGCTCTCACAAGACTTCGCTGCTACGCCGGTGCAGAGCATAAGAACGCGGCTCAGAAGCCCGTTGAATACAAGTTTTAAGGAGGGCTTTTTATGTACGAATCTAAACCTTACTACTACGGAACAGGCAGAAGAAAGCACTCCGTCGCTCGTGTAAGAGTGTATCCCGGAAGCGGTTCCATTACCATTAACGGCAGAAATATCGACGATTATTTCGGTCTCGATACTCTTAAGCTCATCGTTCGTCAGCCCCTCGCGCTGACCGACCTCGTTGAGAAGTTCGACATCGTCTGCACAGTTGCGGGCGGCGGCGTTACAGGTCAGGCGGGCGCTATCCGTCACGGTCTGTCCAGAGCGCTGCTCCAGTACTCCGACGAGCTCCGTCCCGTTCTCAAGAAGGCGGGCTTCCTCACTCGCGACCCGAGAATGAAGGAGAGAAAGAAGTACGGTCTCAAGGCTGCACGCCGCGCACCGCAGTTCTCGAAGAGATAATCTTCGCGATATTGCCAAGGCTTTCAGCAAACAGTGCTTTAAGTCGAATTGGCAGCGGCAGTTTGCCGCACGCAGTTCTCGAAGAGATAATTATTTTATCAGATTCCATACCCCGAAGACGAAAGTCCTCGGGGTTATTTTGTGACCGCTGCAAGACGTTTGACAAGGAAAACTCCCGTTGGCAAGACGGGAGTTTTTGATATTCAATATCTGAACATTCGAATTTATTCGAGAGGCTGCTTGCTGGCTTCCCATACGGTAATTCGTCTGGGAACGTTCTTTTCTCCGAACGTATCCGGAAGATCTTTCCACGATATCACCGCGGGGTTTGCGAAGTATTCTTTCAGCAATTCATCGGAAAGCCTTTCGGGGTTGGGGTGCGGCGTGCCGTAGAGGTCGGTCTTGGGCGTCGAGCCTCCCGCTGCGGCAGGCTCGAAAACAAATTCCCCGCACCACGGCATATAATAGAGCCACATTATATCCTCGTCAACGCACTGCTGCGGGTCGGGGATATAACCACACTCGGTCAGCGCGAGCATTTTGCCCTCGTAAGTGTAGCCCTTGAGCGCGTTGTAGCTGCTCTCGAGGGGCGAATGATCCTCTTTACCGGGATAAACATCAATGCCCGCGATGTCGTAGGTATTGGGATTGACCTCGCATATTTTTGTTTGACCGTTCCATACCCAGATGATGTTGGAGAGCTTGTGATAGTTTTCAAAACGGTCGTACATCATATACCACAGCCGCTGGAACGTATCGTAGGTGCCGTCTCTTACAGCCAGCTTGTCGTCGTCCTGTACTCCCCACCAGAACCAGCTGCCGCTTGCTTCGTGGAACGGACGCCAAAGTACGGTGATGCCGGCCGCTTCCAGCTCCTGAAGATAGCTTGCAACTTGATCCATATCATGCACCGCTACCTCGTATTCCTTTGTTCCGGGAACGGTTGCGTCGCGGGCGTTCCAGTTGACGATCTTAACGCCGTCTCTTTCCATATAGAACGCGCGTCCCTGATCGGGATTGTCTGCGTCGCGCAGAACGTTCCAGTGCCAACAGAACGTAACCAGTCCGCCGTTTTCCGTTCCCCATTCGAGCGCTGCGTCGACGAACGCGCGGTTGGGCGTGTCGCCCGTAGCGTGAATGAAGTCAAAGCCTTTCATTGCGGGCAGGTCCTCTAAAGCGTTGTAGTACACCTTATCCTCGTAGGTCTGCACTACATTATCCTGCTGCTGCGCGGAAATTATCCGCTTTCCGTAGCCCTCTTTAAGATAATTCCAGACCTCCATGGTTTTTGGATTGTTCCGTGCGTTGAGTGAAACGGGCTGAGAAAGATCGACCTCGCGTTCGCTCAGCTGCTTTTCCAGAGCCTCAAAATCGGTTTCGTATGCCATAGCCGCCTCCATGTCGATGTCTCCGTCGGCGGTCTTTTTAACGGGATTTGACAGCGTGTTCGGGTTGCTTTCCCCGCCGCTGTTTCCGCTCTCACCGCCGTCTGAGGCACCCGAGGAAATGTCGGATACTCCGTCGCTGTATGTGTTGTCCTTGTTATTCTCGCAAGCGGTGATCGAAAGCACCATGCTCAGCGAAAGAGCAGCCGCTATAAATTTTTTCATAAAATTTCTCCTTTCCTATTCAGTAATAATATTTCTCACAGTCGGGCAATTGCTTGCCAAGCTGTTCTATACCGTCAATACCGGCGACCTCTCCCAAGAGGGGATGCGTTTAAAGACTTCAGCTTGCCGAGCGGCGGTATGTCGGTGCTCGAACAGCCGTCTTGTATATTCTATCTGAAAAGCGTACAGTGTCCGCTTTTACGGTAGTAATCTATCCTCGCCTGAATTGCCTCGCGCGTCGTTTTGTAGTATACTGCAAGGCAGTCGATACAGAAAAACTCCTGAACGTTGCGCGAGATGAGCTTCTGATTTATCGCGATATCGTCGCTGCCGAGCGGCGCGCCGCACTCCTTGCAGGTTTTGCTGTTTACCATTACCGCGCCTTTACCACCTTGGCGCGGAGCATCATGCAGCCGTGCGGCTCGATAGTCGCGACAAAGCGCTCGGTGAACGTGCCGAGATCCTTTTTGTTCCAGCAGTCGTACATTTCCAGACCGCGCCCCGAGGCGTAGGTAAGCCCGATATCCCAGAACTGGAGCGACATCTCGCTGTTCCTGTCGCCGAAGTTAAACAAGCCGACAGCGTAGCCGCCGTCCGACATGGGCTTTACGAGCGCGAAAACGTTTTCGGGATTGTTCCATTGTCTGATGCAGTACGGTCCGCGGCACTCGATATCCTGGTTTATCGCGATTATCTCCTTGTTGGTGAGGATATCGCGTGTAACGCTGTCCATATTGCGGATATCGCAGCCGATCATCAGCGGCGAGTTCATTATAGCCCAGAGTGAAAAATGTGTTCTGTATTCGATGTCGGTGCAGCCGCCTATTTTGGGAGCAGCCGCGGCGCCCTCGTCCGCGATAACGTTCACGCCCTCCTCCGACGAGTTTATCCACTGATTGTTGGAGCCGCCGCGCATACCCACGACGAGCATGTCGATGTCGTTGTGGCAGAAGTTCCCGCCGTAGCATTCGTTTCCTATCTGCGACAGGGCAAGGCGCTTTATCGATTCCCAACTGTCCTGAATATCGCCCGTCGAGCGGAACAGGTGCGCGCCGCTTTCGCGTATCCACTTGTACACGCCGTCGCCGCCCCAGTTGCACGCCGAGAACATAATATCGCGTCCGCAGTTGCGCAGCGCGGTCGACATCCTCTTGTAGAGTATTTCCCCGGGAATGTGGTCGGGCTTGTAGCAGTAGTCGTATTTCAGATAGTCGACTCCCCATTCGGCAAAGGTCTCCGCGTCGTCGAACTCGTGCTCGAAGCTGCCGGGGTGTCCGCCGCAAGTGTGAGTGCCCGCGCAGGAATAAATGCCGAATTTCAACCCCTTTGAGTGAACATAGTCCGCAACGGCTTTAATGCCGTTAGGGAACTTGTAACGGTCGGGAACGAGCTTTCCGTCCGCGCCGCGCTGCTTTTCGCTCCAGCAGTCGTCGATAACAACGTATTCATAGCCTGCCTCGCGCAGCCCCTGAGTTTCAAACGCGTCGGCAGCGCTTTTGATAAGCTCCTCGTTTATTTCCCAAGTAAAGGTGTTCCATGAATTCCAGCCCATGGGCGGCGTAAGACCGAGAAATTTATTGTGCATAAAGTTAATACTCCCACATCATAAAGTAATAAGTTCCGCTGCGGACAGCCTCTTTACTAATTGTACCATACGCCGCCGAAAAAGTCAAGGCATTATCCGAAAGAAAGCGCAAAATGTCGTTCGCCAAAATGCGCGGCAAAATGAAAAACTTGCATTTTACGGGGATATATGATAAAATAGAATGGCAATACTGTAATTAAGGCAACACCGCACAAAGACCGCCTTACGGCTTTGCACGCATCTTGCTTGCATATTTTCCGTCATCTTGCACAAAGCTCGCTTGCAAGGCGTCAGCCTTGCGGCACTCGCTTTGTACAATCTGACGGAAAATCTGACTGCGCAATCTGCGCACAATCTTTGTGTGGTATTGCCTTAACAACGAGGTGAACAAATGATAAGCAACATAATTTTCGATATGGACGGCACGCTCTGGGACAGCTCGGAGAACGTCGCCGAATCGTGGAACGAAGCCGTTTCGGGGATTTCGGACAAACGCTTTACCGCAGCGGATATACAAAGCGTTATGGGCTTGCCCATGGATAAGATTGCCGAGCGGTTCTTCACCGACGAAACCGAAGAAACGCGCCGTAAAATTCTGGAGCGCTGCTGCGAGGGAGAAAACGACTACCTCCGCGCACACGGCGGCGGCATCTACCCCGACACCGCGCCGACGCTCGCGGAGCTTTCAAAGACCTGCCGTTTGTTCATAGTCAGCAATTGTCAGGCGGGGTATATCGAGGCTTTTCTCGGCTATTACGGGTTGGGCGAATTTATTGCAGACCATCTCTGCTGGGGCGATAACGGTCTGCAAAAGGAGGAAAATATCCGCCTTATAATGCAGAGGAACAGCATTGAAAACGCGCTCTACGTCGGCGATACGCAGACCGACTGCGACAGCACGTACGCTGCAGGCGCGAAATTCGCGTTCGCCGCTTACGGGTTTGGCAGTGCCGACCGATTTGATTGTAAACTGGACAGACTTTCGGAACTTTTGGAGATTGTGAAGAATTTGTGAAAAAACATTGACAATTGTCGTATTATAATGTATAATTAAATATGTGTGGCTATTTACAAAACATCGGAGGTCAAAGTGAAGGTTTACATCTATTCCGAGCTGCAAAAAAAGATCGCGAAAAGCGGGGTAGGGCGCGCTATCTATCATCAGAAAAAGGCGCTCTCGGACTGCGGAGTAACGCTCGTCGACAGTCTCGAGGAGGCGGACGTGGTGCATATAAACACCGTTCTGCCCAATTCTTGGCGGCTGGCGAAAAAGGTGCGTAAAATGGGTATTCCGCTTGTGTATCACGCGCATTCCACCAAGGAGGATTTCCGCAATTCGTACATTGGTTCAAACCTTGTCGCGGGGTTATTCAAGCGTTGGATAATAAGCTGCTATACCAAGGGCGACGTTATCATAACGCCGAGCGAGTATTCCAAGGGTCTGCTGAAGGGTTATGGTATCAAAAACGAAATTTTCGCCATATCCAACGGCATAGACCTTGAGGATTATAAACGCAATGAGAAAGCGGGCAGAGAGTTCCGCCAAAAATACGGTTTTTCCGACAACGATAAAGTTGTCGTATCGGCGGGACTGCTGATAAAGCGCAAGGGCGTTCACGACTTTGCGGAGATCGCCCGCCGTCTGCCGCAGTACAAGTTTATATGGTTCGGCAGCGCAAACTTAAATTTGGTCGGAAAGGAGGTTCGGAGCGCCGTAAAGAACGCCCCCGACAATCTCATTTTCGCGGGTTATGTGGACAAGTCCGCGCTGCAAGCTGCGCTTTCGGGCAGCGACCTGTTTCTGTTTCCGTCGTATGAGGAAACGGAGGGCATAGTCGTACTCGAAGCTCTGGCAATGAAAATTCCGGCCCTGTTAAGAAATATTCCCGTGTATGACGGCTGGATTTGTTCATGCAGGGGGGGGGGCGGAACAAACGCTTATCTCGCCAACGACCTCAACGAATTTGTACGGCTCACCGAGGATATACTCGAAAACCGCCTGCCGCCGCTTGTGGAAAACGGCTACGGGGTGGTATGTTCGCGCAGCTTTGCGCAAACGGGAAGACAACTCGCCGAGGCTTACAAGAGAGCGGTAGAACTGCACAACAAGCGTCTGCCTTAAAGCGGCGGGCAATATTTCTCCTTTTATAACACAAGTACGGGGCGATCCCGAAGTTATGTACATATTGCATTATTTGAGGAGAGATATTATGAACAAAAAAACGATAAATATGATGTCAAAGGCGACGAGCGTCAAGGGACAGGGAGTCGGCTCGGCGTATATGGAGCAGGTGAAGCTGGTGCGCGAGGGGCTTTCGGACAAGTTCGAGGTATTTGAGAACGCGCGTATGTTCGCCGACATCACGCACTACCACACCATAAACCCGGAATTTCTCGCGCAGAAAAAACACCGTTGCCGCAAGGGAACTTCGGTGTGTTATGTGCACATGATCCCCGACACGGTGGATCAGAGCCTTGCATTGCCGAAGCCCGCGCGCAAAGCGTTTTATTCGTATATGGTGAAATTCTACAAGAGCATGGAGAACCTTGTGGTGGTAAATCCGTACTTTAAGGACGCGCTGGAGAGCTACGGCATACCGCGCGAGCGCGTGGTCTATATCCCGAATTTCGTGGATACGGAGCAGTTTCACCCCATTTCCGACGAGAAGAAACGCAAGGTTCGCCGCAAGCTGGGCATTCCCGAGGGCAAGTTTACGGTGCTGTGCGCGGGGCAATTGCAGGTGCGCAAGGGCGCGTTTGACTTTCTGAAGTGCGCGGAGCTGCTGCCCGACGTTCAGTTCGTCTGGGCGGGAGGGTTCAGCTTCGGGCGGCTGTCGGACGGCTTCGACGAGCTTACCAAGGTCGTGAGGAACCCGCCGCATAATGTGAAATTCCTCGGCATTATCGAGCGCGAGGATATGAACAAGGTGTACAACGCCGCCGACGTTATGGCGCTGCTGTCGTTCGACGAGCTGTTCCCGATGACGATACTCGAGGCGATGTGCGTGAATATTCCGATACTGCTGCGCGATCTGCCGATATACGACGATATTTTGTTCGATTTTTATTATCGTGAGAAAAGCGTCGAGGGCTTCGTAAACGAGTTGAAAAAGCTGCGCGATGACAGCGTCTACTATGCCGCAGGCGCGGCAAACGCAAAACGCGGAAACGAGTTCTACGAAAAGAAGCACGTTTTGCAGATGTGGGACGAGTTTTACACGTCAATATTAAAATAGAACAAGATATAAGGTTTGCGGAAAGTTCGCGGCGCGGACTTTGCTTAAACCGGGGGACAAAAATGGACGTTAAAGAAAACAAAATGGGCACAATGCCCGTGCCGAAGCTGCTGATAACGATGTCGCTGCCAATGGTCATTTCAATGTTCGTGCAAGCCATGTACAACCTTATCGACAGCATTTTCGTGGCGCAGATAAATCAGGACGCACTGACGGCGGTAAATATGTCGTTTCCTATGCAGTCGCTGATGATCGCGTTTCAGACAGGATTGGGCGTGGGCATGAACGCGGCAATATCGCGGCTGCTCGGCGAAAAAAAGCCGCAGGAGGCGGGCAGAGCGGCAGTTCACGGGCTGATTTTGACGCTCGTGAACTACATAATTTTCCTGATAGTCGGGCTTACTTTAATGCCGCTGTTCTTCAACGCGCAAAGCAAATCGACGGCCGTTGTCGATTACGGCATAGAATACCTTACCGTGATATGCTGCTTTTCGTTCGGGCTTTTTTTCCAGATATGCTTTGAACGCTTTTTGCAGGCGACGGGCAAGACTGTTTACTCCATGATAATGCAGGGCGTCGGCGCGTTTATCAACATTTTCCTCGATCCCGTGTTTATTTTCGGAGTGCAGCCGCTCGGCATACCCGCAATGGGCGTGCGCGGAGCGGCCATTGCTACGGTGGTCGGACAGTGCATTTCGTGTGCGATAGGAGCGTTTCTGCATTTCAAGCTGAACCGCGATCTGAAACTGGAGTTCAAGGGCTTTAAGCTCGACCGCGATATGGTGAAGAAGATATACGCGGTCGGAATACCGTCGATAGTGATGAGCGCGCTGATGTCGGTCATGACCTACTGTATGAACATAATTCTCAAGGGCTATGAGGAAGCGGCGGCAACGGCGTTCGGCGTTTACTTCAAGCTCCAGAGCTTTGTGGTAATGCCCGTTTTCGGAATGAACAACGGCATAGTGCCGATAATCGCCTACAACTACGGCGCGCGAAAGGGCGAGCGCATTGTCAAAACAATAAAGCTCGGCGTTATCTACGCTACGGCGACTATGCTTGTCGGACTTGCGCTGTTCCAGCTGCTGCCTGAGTTTTTCCTGTCGTTCTTCAAGCCCGACGAGGAACTTATGCGGTTGGGTATTCCCGCGCTGCGGACGCTGTCGTTTTCGTTTGTCTTTGCCGGCGGCTCCATTGTTATGACCTCGGCGTTTCAGGCGCTCGGAAACGGCGTATGGAGCTTATTCGTGTTTATCGTAAGGCTGCTCGTTCCCGCGCTCCCGCTGGCGGCGCTTTTCGGAATGATCGGCGGAACGTCAGCGGTCTGGATCGCGCTCCCCGTGAGCGACCTGTGCGGCTTGCTGCTCGCGGCGGTGCTTATGCGGAAAATGTACAGACGGACTATTAAACCGATGATCGTTAAAGACAATGTCTGATGCTGCGCAGGGCTTATTAAGTTTTTCTGTTGACCGCTGTTGTTTTGTTTTTGTGTTGCCGCATAAGCTGCGAGAGGACATAAAGAAAAAATCAAGAGCACACATTGTTCTCCGGCAATAGTAAAACGACATTGTAATTAAAAAATCTCAGCCAACGCAAAAGGGAGTGTAAGTTTATGCTGCAACAGAACGACTTTGCGCGCGCTATTGCCGCGTTAAGAGAAAAGCGTCCGCTGATACATTGCATAACAAACTATGTCACCGCAGGCGATACCGCGAATATGCTGCTGGCGGCGGGTGCGTCGCCGATAATGGCAGACGATCCCGAGGAAACGGCGGAGATCACAGCGCAGGCGGACGCCCTGCTGCTGAATATGGGAACGCTCTCCGAACGCCACGTTTCGGCAATGCTCAAAGCGGGAGCTGCCGCGAATAAAAAGGGCATTCCCGTTGTGCTGGACCCCGTGGGGATACAGCTCTCGGAGTTCCGCAGAAATGCGGCGCGGAGAATATTTTCCGAGATGAAAATTTCTGCCGTTCGCGGAAACGTCTCTGAGCTTGCGTTTCTCGGCGGGTATTCCGCGGTCGGCGCTCACGGAGTTGACTGCGATCCGAGTGATATGGGAAAAGCGTTTGCCGCCGCGTCCGACGCGGCTTTGAGGTATAATTGCGTATGCTGTGTAACAGGCGTGGAGGATTACATCACCGACGGCGACAGAGCGGTAATTCTGAAAAACGGCTGCGCGGCGCTTAAACGGATAACGGGAGCAGGTTGCATGACTACGGCGCTTATCGCGGCGTTTGCAGCAGTCTGCGAACCGTTTTTCGCGGCGGCTTACGGTACGGCTTTTATGGGAATATGCGGTGAGCTTTCGGAGCGTGATCCGCAGTGCCGCTATATGGGCAGTTTCCGCGCGGGTCTTTTCGACAAAGCGGGAATGAGCGCCGAGGAGATCGCGGCGCATATACGAGGTGAAAGTTAGATGTGCAAACAAAAAGTTGATTACACGCTGTATCTGGTAACGGACAGGCGGTTAATGAGCAGCAAAACTATCGAGGAGTCGGTCGGGGCGGCTGTCGCGGGCGGCGTTTCGGTGGTGCAGCTTCGCGAAAAGGATTGTACCTCGCGTGAGTTTTATGAGCTTGCTGTGCGTGTTAAGAAGATCACCGCCCCGAAGAACGTTCCGCTCATCATCAACGACCGAATTGATATATGTCTGGCAGCCGACGCGGACGGCGTTCATCTCGGTCAGAAAGATTTGCCTTGCGCAGAGGCGCGGAAAATACTCGGCGCGGATAAATTGATCGGCGTTTCGGCGGCGCTTCCGGAGGAGGCTCGCCAAGCTCAGGCGGACGGTGCGGACTATCTCGGAGTTGGCGCTGTTTTTCCGACCGAAACAAAGTCCGATACCAGACCCGTGACTGTCGAAATTATCCGTGAGATACGAAAAGCGGTGACTATTCCTTTTGTCGTTATCGGCGGAGTAAACGAGGAAAATATCGGAAAGCTGTACGGCTTGGGAATAAACGGCGCGGCGGTGGTTTCGGCTGTCGCGGCGCGGAATGATGTTACCGCCGCCGCAAGGATAATGCGCGGTGCTGCTGAGAAATTGTAAAAAAACGGCTTGTTCCGCGTTTGATAGAACAAGCCGTTTTCGTTTATTTCTTTTTTTGTGTTGATTCCTTAACGACCAGCTTACCCGTAAGAATGTGCGTTTTCTTTGGGAGAGACGGGTCGGCAATACGCTTGAACAGCAGCTTAATTGCCTCCTTTGCCATTTCCTCCGAATCAATGTTAATTGTCGTTATCGACGGGTCGGATATTTCCGAAATCAGATAATTATCGTAGCCGACCACCGAAATGTCATTCGGTACGGAAAGTCCCTTCGCTTTAAGGTCGCGGATCGCCACAAACGCGGTCTCATCGCAATTACAGACAAACGCGCTCGGCAGCTTATCGGGCAGTTCAAGTTTCTCAAAACGTTCGCCGTCCGACAAACGGTCGGGGATTATCCAGTCGGGATCAATTTTCAGATCATACTCCAGCATTCCCTTTACATAGCCCATAAATCTGTCAAAAATACTCGATGTTGCGGTGCGCGTGCCGATAAAGCCTATTTCCTTATGTCCGAGCGAGATAAGATGCTTTGTCAGCATATATGCGCCGTGATAACCGTTTGTCACCACGCAGTCCGCCTCTATACCCGGAACATAATAATCCAGCAGCACAAGATTGTTTGTGTGGTTCATCAACATACGAAGATACGGAACACTGAGCTGTCCGAGCGAAATAACACCCGTTATACGGTTGTTCGAGAATAAATTCGGCACGGATACAGCGCTTTCCTCTTCCGCTCCGATATTTTCCTGTATGCAGGAAATGCCCTCGCTTTTCAGCAGCTTAAGTATATTGTTGTACAGTGCCCAGTAAAACGACCCGTTGGGGTTGATAAACTTATTTGGGATAAGAACGCCGATAACGCCCTCCATTTTATTGGAAACCGATTTTGTGGAGACATAACCCATTTTATCCGCTGTTTCACGAATTTTTGCGCGAACCTCCTCGCTTACTCCGCTGCGTCCGCAGAGCGCCTTTGAAACGGTAACCGTACTTGTGCCGCAAGCCTTGGCAATATCGGCGATCGTTACCTGTTTTTTCGGCATATCCCGGCACCTCCCTGTTTTCATGATAATACAATTTAATTATACCTCAATTATTAACAAAAATCAATGCTATCATTAACTAAAAATAAAGCGCGTTTTTTAAACAAGTTGCATAATTACGTTGTAACTTAAATACTTAAAAATCGTTGTCTGTGTAAAAATCGCTGTTCAGCGGAAATTTTGGGAATAAACCGGAATAAATTACTTAAATTACGCAATCAACCCAAAGGTATACTTGTAAGGTTATTTTACCACATTTA